>NZ_JBIWJT010000005.1:0-561630 GCF_044765325.1 Embleya sp. NPDC127516
ACGCTGTTGAGTTCTCAAGGAACGGACGCTTCCTTTGGTGCGGAGTCAACCGCGCCCTCCGGGCGTTTAACGTTCAAGGTGTTTCAGTTTTTCGTTTTCCGTGTTTCGCTTTCGCGTTTCCAGCTTAGCACACCGTTTCGGCGGCTTCGCTTTCCTCGCTTTCGGCTTCCACCGCGTTTCCGCGTTTTCCGCCTCCCGGACTCTAGCAGATCTTCCGACCCGCTTTTCATCCGCTGCTTCGTGCTTTCCGCTTTCGAAACTCTCGTTTCTTCCGCTTCCGGCCCGCTGAGCTTAGCAGACCCGTTTTCCCGCCTACCCCGACCTCGCTTGATCACTCTCGCGATGTCGGCGGCCGACGAGCCGCGCGTCGTGCTCCGGATCTCTCCGGCACTCGATGCTTCAACCCTAGCAGGTTTCCCCGGTAAAGCCGAATCACATTCCGAGAATGCGATTCCCAGTAATAAATGGCAGCACAAATAAAACCCCCGGAATTTGGATGATCAAATTCCGCGCGCTTCACAAGGGCTGTGTCGATAACTGGTTACACTGGGTCACACCCACGGAGACACCACAGGGACGGAGCAGCCAAAGGCCGTCCGCTTCAGGATGGATCGTTTGGGGTGTCAGTCGCGATGGGATCGGCCATCGCGCCGGTGTTGAGGGCGCGCCTGTCCGGATCTCCCGAAGTTGCGACTCGTACGAGCTTAAACCACCGTCTTGGACGGGTCAAGCCGGTCCCCTATACCCAGTGAAACGGGTCGGGAACCGGCTCGACGAGTGAACCTTCGGGGTGGCTGACGGTGCATCAACTGCCTTGTGTCAGGCGGTGATCTCCGCTGCGGCAAGGTTGCGCTTGCCGCGGCGCAGGAGGGCCCAGCGGCCGTGCAGCAGGTCGGACGCGGTGATCATCGCGTCCTCGTCGGTCACCTTGGCGTTGTTGAGGTAGGCGCCGCCCTCCTTGATGGTGCGCCGGGCACCGCCCTTGCTCGGGGCGAGGCCGGTGGCCACCAGGGCGTCGATCACCGTCGGGCCCTCGGGCAGTTGTGCGCTGGGGAGTTCGGCGACGGCGGAGCGCAGGGTCGGCTCGTCGAGTGCGGTCAGGTCGCCCTGGCCGAACAGTGCCTTGCTCGCCTCGACGACCGCGACGCACTGGTCGGCGCCGTGGACCAGCGTGGTCAGTTCCTCCGCGAGGGCGCGCTGGCCGATCCGGGCGGCGGGGCGTTCCTCGCTGTCTCGTTCGAGGGTCTCGATCTCCTCGCGCGAGCGGAAGCTGAAGGTGCGCAGGTAGCGCGAGACGTCACGGTCGTCCGAGCCCAGCCAGAACTGGTAGAAGGCGTACGGCGTGGTCAGCTCGGGGTCGAGCCAGACCGTGCCGCCCTCGGTCTTGCCGAACTTGCTGCCGTCGGCCTTGGTGAGCAGGTTGGTGGTCAGCGCGTGCGCCTGGCCGTGCGGGTCGTTGCCGGTGATCCGACGGATCAGGTCCAGGCCGGCGGTGATGTTGCCCCACTGGTCGCTGCCGCCGATCTGGAGCGTGCAGCCGTACCGCTTGTAGAGCTCGACGAAGTCGTAGGACTGGAGCAGCACGTAGCTGAACTCGGTGTAGCTCATGCCCTCGCCGGAGAGGCGGGAGCGCACCGTCTCGCGGGCGAGCATCTGGTTGACGCTGAAGTGCTTGCCGATGTCGCGCAGGTACTCGACGATGCCGAGCTGCGCGATCCAGTCGTGGTTGTTCGCCATCACGGCGGTGTTCGGGTCGGTGCCGTCGAAGTCGAGGAACGCGGAGAGCTGGCCTCGGATCCGGTCGGTCCAGGCCTCGACGGTGGCGACCTCGTTCATCGCGCGCTCGCCCGAGGGCTTGGGGTCGCCGATCAGGCCGGTGGCGCCGCCGACAAGGGCGATCGGTCGGTGGCCGAAGAGCTGGAGTCGGCGCAGCGTCAGGATCTGGGTGAGGTGGCCGACGTGCAGGCTGGCCGCGGTCGGGTCGAACCCGCAATACGCCGTGACGGGACCGTCCGTGAACGCCTTCTTGAGCGCGTCCTCGTCGGTGGTCTGGGCCAGCAGGCCCCGCCACCGCAACTCGTCGACGATGTCCGTCACAGTGCCTGGTCTCCTCGATCGATGCCGATGTGCGGCATGGGGGTGCGGCGTGTGCCGCGAGTGCGGCTGTTGCAGCCGTTACAGGGTGCCCGACGGTCCGCCCTCGGCGCTAACCGCTTTGCCGGGCCGCGCCGGCGTCGGGGTCGGCGGCGGGCTCGGCGGCCGGCTTGGTGGTGCGCTTGCGTGGCTGGTGGGCTCGGTACGGGCTGACCGTCGGGTCGCCCGCGATGTGGAAGCGCCAGGGCTGGGTGGCTCCGCCGCCGCCGACGCCGGTACGTGGGCCGGTGCGGATCGCGGTGCGGGCGGGGGGTGTCCCGTACAGGACGCGGACCGGGCCGGTGGGGTCGCAGACGTCGGTGCCGTCCTGGGTGCGGTCCAGGGCCATCGCCATGGCCAGGCGGGCGGGGCCGGCGGCGAGGTCGGTGTCCTTGCGGGTGGTGGGTCGACGGGCCCGGGCCAGGGCGGTCCCGGTGATGATCTCGCCGGCGCGCAGCAGTACCCCGGATGCGCGCTCGGGTGGGCCGCAGACCAGGTTGGCGCAGTAGTACATGCCGTAGGTGAAGTAGACGTACAGGTGGCCGGGCGGGCCGAACATCGTGGCGTTGCGGGCGGTTTTGCCGCGGTAGGCGTGCGAGCCGGGGTCGTTGGCGCCGTCGTATGCCTCGACCTCGGTCAGCCGTAGTTCGACCGGCCCGGCCTCGGTCTCGTGCACGACGATTCGGCCGAGCAGATCGGCGGCGACGGCCAGGACCGGGCGGTCGAAGAAGGAGCGCGGCAGCGGATCGTTCGGGTCGGCGGTGGGGGCACGCATGACGAGCCAGCTTACGGCCGGGCGCACGTGATGGAATGGGCGGCCGAGACGATCATCGGGGAGGACACATGGTTTTCAAGAAGCTGATGGCGAGCATGGGCGCGGGCGGCGCCTCGGTCGAGACCGAGCTGCACGGTGCGCACACCACGCCGGGCGGTGTGGTCGAGGGACACGTCCGGATCCAGGGCGGCAAGGTCGACCAGCGCATCGAGGGCCTGTATGTCGGGTTCCAGGCGGTCGTCGAGGTGGAGACCCAGGACGGCGAGCAGCGGCGGAACGTGGAGTTCGGCCGGCAGCAGATCGGCGGCGAGTTCGAGCTGCGCGAGGGCACGACGCACGACGTGCAGTTCCGGCTGCCGGTGCCGTGGGAGACGCCGCTGACCACGTTCCGCGGGGTGCAGCTCCGCGGCACCACGGTCGGGGTGCGGACCGAGTTGGCCATCGACCGGGCGATCGACAAGGGCGACCTGGACCCGGTCTCGGTGGACGCGTTCCCGGCGCAGGCGCTGATCCTCGACGCGTTCGGGAATCTGGGTTTCCACTTCAAGGCCGCCGACCTGGAGCAGGGGCACATCCGCGGGGTCGATCAGCGGCTGCCGTTCTACCAGGAGATCGAGTTCGCCCCGCCGCAGGCGTACGCGCGCGGTATCAACGAGGTCGAGCTGACCTTCGTGTCGGCCGAGCACGCGACCGAGGTGATCCTGGAGATCGACAAGAAGGGCGGCGCGCTCTCCGGTGGGAGCGACGCGATCCGGCGGTTCACCGTCGATCACGGTACGGCGCAGCAGACCGACTGGAACGCCTACCTGCACGGCTGGTTCCAGGAGCTCGGTCAGCGCCGCGGCTGGTTCTAGTCCGCGCGTAGTCGGGGACGGGCGGCGGCCCGGGTGTCAGGCGTCCAGGAGCACGCGTACCCGGGCCGCCCAGTCCGCCTCGAACTTCGCCCGGGACAGACCGGTGGCCCTGTCCAGCGCCGCGTCCACGGCGGCGGGCGCCGGGTCGGCGTAGACGGCGGTGACGAAGCCGTACACGGCCAGGCCGCCGCCGAGTTCCTCGATCCGGCGGATCGCGAGGTGGGCGAGTTCGTAGGCGGCGGCGTTGGCGACGGTGTCGGCCTGGTACAGCTCGTTGTCCGTGGGCAGCTTGCCGGTGAACCGGTTCGTGGCGACGTAGGTCCTGGCCTCGTACAGCTCGTCGGTGCCGAGCAGGGTGCGGCCGCGTAGTGCGAGCCAGTCGGCGAAGCCCTCGACGACCCACACGGGTTGGTCCTGGTTGGGCACCTCGGTGCGCAGCGGGGTGACCAGTGCGTGGGCCATCTCGTGGCGCAGCAGTTCGCCCAGGCGTCGGGGGTTGGGCGAGGTGAACCAGCCCGAGGTGGTGTCGAGCACGATCCGCGAGCCGCCGAAGCGGCCCTTGCCGGCCGGGTCGATCGTGCGCAGCGCGTAGGTGAGGCCGGATTCCTCGCCGTGTTCGCCGGTGCGCCCGCCGTACAGCCGGTAGAAGGTGTCGCGGTCGGCGACCGGGACGATGACGAAGCCGGGGGCGGTGCCGGGTGGGCCGCCATCCGCCCATGTCTCGATGTCGGCGCGCGCGGCCTCCTCGGCGTCGTCGGCCAGTTGTTCGGCGCCGGCGGCGGTGGTCGGGTCGGCGAGCACCACGACGTGGTCGCGGCGGACCACGGTCAGGTCGGCCTGGTCCCAGGGCGCGGGATAGTCGCGGGCGTACGCGTAGCCGGCTCCGTCGTAGGGGGTGCCGTCGACGGCCTCGATGACCAGTGGGGCGCCGGGTTCGGCGCGGACCACGGTCCAGCGGTAGCCCTCGCCGACGGTCGCGGTGTCGGCGGCGGAGATGCGGTGGTCGAAGGACACGTCCACGTAGGCGGTGATCCGCTCGCCGGCCCCGGGCATGGTCTGCACCGTCTCGACGCGGTAGCCGAGGTGGTCGAAGGAGACGCGGCCGAGGTTGTGGAACAGGCGCTGCTGGCCGCTGACCAGTTCGGGGATGTGCGGGTCGAGGTCGGCGGTGAAGCCCTGCGCGTCCCGGCCGATCAGGGCCTTGGTGCGGCGGCCGACCAGTTCTTGGATGTCGGAGCTCGCGATGGTGGGACCGTGTGCGGGGGCGACCGGTGTCGCGGTGCCCGGGCGGGGGCCGCCGATCGCGCCGTCGGCGCCGCGCGGCTTGGCGCTGCCCGGGTCGCTGAGGGTGACGCCGAAGACGATCAGCGCGACGAGCGCCAGTACCAGCGCGGTCAGCGGCGCGGCGAGCCGGCGGACGGCGGATCGCGGCCGGGCCGGTGCGGGCCCGGGTGTCGCGCCGTCGGCGCCGCCCGCCCGATCGGCGGGCTCGGCGGATATGCCCGATGAGGCGTCGTCGGCACAATCGCCGGTTTCGTGCGTCGGCTGGGTCACGCCGGATGCCTCCCCCCTGTTGGCGCGAGGATACCTACGTGATCTTCGCCGGTTTGCCGGACGGTGAGAATAGGCTCGTCCGGACGAGGCGCCCGGCAGGCGGCCGGGTGCCGGTGAGCACGAGCGGAGTCTCGCGTGTCCGAGCCCATCAAGCCCTCGATGCCCTACGACTATCTGCCCGAGAAGCCGTCCTTCACGGTCACCAGTGGGGACCTGAGCGATGGTCTGACCCTGCCGACCGCCCAGGTCAGTGGCGTGATGGGCGCGGGCGGCGAGGACGTGTCACCGCAGCTGTCCTGGTCCGGCTTCCCGGCCGGCACCAAGAGCTTCGCGGTGACCTGCTTCGACCCGGACGCGCCCACGCACAGCGGGTTCTGGCACTGGGTCGTGGTGGACGTCCCGGCGGACGTCACCGAGTTGGCGAGCGGCGCGGGCGCGGCCGACGGCAAGGCGCTGCCCTCGGGCGCGTTCCACGTGCGCAACGACACCGGCGGCCCGGGCTACGTGGGCGCGGCGCCGCCGCCGGGGCACTACCCGCACCGGTACGTCTTCACGGTGCACGCGCTGGACGTGGACAAGCTCGGCGTGGACGAGAGCGCGACGCCCGCGTTCGTCGGCTTCAATCTGTTCTCGCACACGCTCGCGCGCGCGGTTCTGGTCAACACGTACGCGCGGTGATCGCCGTGCCGCGGGCCCGCCGTTCACAAACGGCCGGCCCGGCACCGATTCCCGTCCGGTAATTGCGTTGTCCCGGTGATCGATCAAAAGGCACAGTGGTCGAGTTGTCCGTACTGACGGTTCGTCGAGTCGAAGGGTGCGCATGAGCGTCGCAGCACCGCCCCAACGCTGAGCGCGTGGTCGCGCCCGGCCGGTTCGGTGCGCGTCCGGGTGTGCTCGCTTCTCCCCTCGTCGACCAGGTGAGGGGAGGTCGCATGCGGGAGACGTTGGTGCTGAACGCGACGTATCAGCCGCTGGCGACGGTGTCGTTCAAGCGCGCGCTCGTGTTGGTGTTGCAGGAGAAGGCGGTCGTCGAGCATGTCGATCCAGGCCGGGTGGTGCGGGCCTCGACTCTCGAGTTGCCGCTGCCGCGGGTGATCCGGTTGCTCAAGTTCGTCCGGGTACCGTTCCGACAACAGGCCGCTTGGTCTCGCCGGGGCGTGTTGCTCCGGGACAATCGGCGCTGCGCCTACTGCGGTGGGCGGGCGACCACGGTGGACCACGTGCTGCCGCGTTCGCGTGGTGGCGCGGACTCGTGGCTGAACACCGTCGCCGCGTGCGGGAGCGACAATCAGCGCAAGGCGGCCCGGACGCCGGCCGAGGCCGGGATGCGGTTGTTGTTCCAGCCGTACGAGCCGTCGGCGACCCGGGCGCTGGTGCTCGCGTTCGGCGTGGCCGACGTCGAGGGCGCGCAGTGGCTCGCCGAGCCGGCACGGGCGCCGGTGCTCGCGATGGGCGCCTGATCGGCCGCTCGGATGGGTGACGAGGCGTACAGGCCGCCGGGGTTCCTCACCCCGGCGGCCTTCGGCGTTTCGCGGCGTCCCACGGGTGCTTCGGGCGCGGGTGGCGGTCCGGATGTCAGACCGTCTTGCGGACCCAGGCCGCCCAGTCGGCGCGGAGCCGGTCCGGGGTGCTGTCGAAGGCGGCGGTCAGGGCCTCGTCGACGGAGTCGTACCGGCCGGTGACGACGTCCGTGTAGAACGTGCACACCCGTTCCGCGCCGTAGGTCCGGGCCAGGTAGCGCAGCATCAGGTGGGCCAGGTTGTAGGCGGTCTCGACCCGATCCTCGTCGGTGGTCTCGAAGTCGCTCTCGGCGGGCAACTCGCCGGTGAAGCGGCCCCGGTCGATCAGCGCGCGAATATTTTGGGTGATCACCGGCTCCAGCGGCCGGTCGGCCTCCGCCTGCCAGTCGGCGAACCCTTCGGCGAGCCAGGTGGGCAGGTCCGCGGCTCGGGCCGGCCGGGACAGCGGGGCGACCAGGGCGTGTGTCATCTCGTGGCGGAGCAGGATCGGCGCGAAGGCCGGGTCGCTCGCCAGTTGCCCTTCGTCCACCACCATCCGCACGCCGCCGATGGGCCGGTCGGTCCCGGGCAGGCCCAGCGCGTAGCCCGCCGCCCAGTCCTGCACCTCGCCGCTGTTGTACAGCTTGTCGAAGCCGGCCCGCGACGAGGTCAGCACGAGCGCGAAGCCGGGTGAGGTGCCGGGGCCGCCCTTCCACGCGCCGAGCGTGTAGACGGCGGCCCGTTCGGCCAGGTCCGCGTTGCGGCGCAGCGCGGCCGGGTCCGACCCGGAACCGATCAGCACGACGTGCGGGCGCCGTTCGACCCGGATGTCCCACAGGTCCCACGCGGCGGGATACCCGGCGAAGCCGGAGGTGGTGTCGGCGTCGGCCGCGCCGTCGGCGCCGACGAGGGTGCACGGGTCCTCGGGGCCGGCGCAGCGCGCCTTCCAGAGGTAGATCTCCGGGACCGGGCCCAGGTCGACGCCGGTGATGGCGTGCTCGAAGCGCACCTGCGCGGTCACCGTGACCGGCCACGCGGCGGCGGTGCCGGCGTGCTTCGGGTCGGAGCCGTCGGCGGTGACCACCTCCTCGGTGCCCAGGACGCGCCAGCGGGCGGTGTCGAACGGCATCTTGCGCAGGTTGCCGAAGAGTCGGCGCTGACCGTCGACGAGGGCCTTGTCCTGCTGGTCCACGCCGGCCAGGAAGCCCGTCTCGTCCCCGCGTTCGAAGGTTGTCGAGCGGTTCGCGGCCAGGGCCCGCATCCGGGCGGACACGCGCGAGTCGATCCCGTCCGGGGTCGGGGTCGCGGCGGCGCCGGGTGCGCCCGGGACGCGGGAGGCGGTGCGGTCCGGGAGGCGGCCCGGTGTGGGCCGGTCGTGGTCGAGCACCCGTTGGGCCGTGTCGAGTCCGACGAGGCGACCCCCGGCGGACACCGCGCCGACGACGAAGGAGAGCGAGAGCAGGGCGCCCAGCAGGGCGACGCAGATCGCCCACGGTCGGGACCGGCGCGGCTCGACGGCGTCCGGCCACGGCCCGGACGGGTCGCCCGAGCGCACGTCAGTTGCCCACCTTGGTCTTGACGTACTTGGCCCAGTTGCTCTCGAAGGTGTCCCGGTCCTGGCCGGTGGCCTCCTTGAGCGCGGCCTCCAGGGCGGCCGGGGTGGAGTCCTTGTACACCGCGACGACGAAGTCGTCGGCCTTGGCCGCGCCGTACTTCTCCGCGATGTAGCGGATGGCCAGCATGCTGTAGTGGTAGCCGACCGTGGAGGTCTTGGCGTCGGCCGAGTTGACCTCGGTGTCGGTGGGCAACTTGCCGGAGAACTTGCCCGCCCGGACCTGCGCGCGGGCGTCGGGCTGGAACCACTCGGCCAGCGAGAGGTCGGTCCAGGCCAGGTATTCGGCGAAGCCCTCGGAGACCCACAGCGGCGGCCCTTCGCCGCCGCGCTCGAACTCGGCGACCATCGCGTGCCCGAGCTCGTGCCGGAGCAGGTGCATCTGCTGCTCGCCGTCGCCCTTGGCGAACATCTCGTCCGAGCCGTCCAGGGTGATCCGGCTGCCGGCCATCGGCTGGTCGCTGCCGGTGGGGCGGGCGGGCGGCATGGTGCGGCACACCCCGGTGACGTTGGGCAGGTCGTTGCCGGACAGCGCGCGGGTGAAGGTCTCGTGGTCGGGCGTGATGTAGATGACGTAGCGCTGCGGCGTGATGGCCGGGCCCTTCCACACCGCCAGGTTCTTCTTCAGCGCGCTCTCGGCCCGATCGGCCCAGGCGGCGCCCTTGCTCTTGTTCTTCGCCGGTACGGCGACCAGCACGTGCGGGCGTTCGATCAGCGCGAGTTCGTCCTCGTCCCAGGGCGCGGGGTAAGCGTTGCCGCCGCCTCGGGTCGAGCCGCCGGTGATCTTGGTGATCAGCAGCGGTGCGTCCACCGCGGCGCGGGAGAGGGTCCAGATGTAGCGCTCGGCGATCGGCTCGCTGTCCACGCCGGTGATCTGGTGGGCGAACACCACGTTCACGTCACGGGTGAGCGGGCCGGCGTCGGTGCCCGGGTCGATGCTCGCGTTCGGTGGCCGGAACTCGACGCTGGTGAACGGGAAGAGCCGCAGGTTGCCGAACAACCGACGCTGCGCGGCCACGAGTTCGGTGGCGGCGGGGTCGATCCCGGCGACGAACGCGTCGGCGTTGCCGGACTTGAGGGCCTGGGTGCGGTTGTCGGTCAGGAAGGCCACGTCGGACGTCGCGATCCGGGTGACCGGCGGCTTCGTGTCCTCGGGCTTCGCGGAGGTTTCGGCGTCGTTCCGCTCGGCGATGGGCGCGGTGGCCGGGGAGGAGGGTGGGTCGAAGACGCCGCCGACGGCGAGGGACGCGAGCAGCGCCAGGATCGCGACCACGCCGCCGACCGCGGCCAGCCGGCGCCGGCGGGTGTTGCGGCGCTGCTGGTCGGCGGGTGGTACGTACGGGAGGGGGCCGAAGAAGCCGACCTGGGTGGGGAACTCGGGTGCCGCGAGGCCCTGTGGAGGGCCGTAGGGGGTGCCGGCCGGCGGTGCGGCGGGTCTGGGGGGTGCGGCGGGCAGCGCGGGCTCGGTGCGCGCGGTCGGCGCGGCGGGCTCCGCCGGCGCGCTCGGGGATGGGGCCCCGGCGGATATGGCGCCGGCGTCGACACCGTCGCCGCCGGGTATCGCCTCCGGCCGGGGTGCGGAGATCACGTGCCCGGTCGAGGCGGCGGGCGGCGGCGCGACCGTCTCGGACCCGCCGGGCGCCGGCGCGGCCTCGGGCCGGTGCGGCTCGGGCACGGCGGGATCCGCACCGCCGGGCTCCGCCGGTGCGGACGGGCTCGCGGACGGGCGTTCGGACGTGCCCATGTCCGGGCGCTCGGGCCGCTGTTCGGCTTCGGACTCGGTGGGTCCGGTGGTCGAAGCGTCGGTTGGCGGGTGTGTGCCGCCGTCGTTCGCGTTTTTGGGCATGTCGGACATGCCAGTCCTCCCCTGGACCGCCGGCCCGATGATTCCGCCCCCGGCCCCGGATCGGCGATCCGATCATGTGTTCGCCGAGGTTATCGACGTGCCCGGACACCGTCGGCACGGGGTCCGCACGCTGTCGTGTGCGGTGCTCGCGGGTGGTCGGCCGGCCGACTCGGCCCGTACGTAGTCTGCCCAGTCGGCCTCGAACCGAGGCCGGTCGAGTCCGGTCGCCGCCTTGATCGTCTCGTCCGCCGAGGCCGGGTCCGCGTACATGGCGACGACGAACGCGTCGGCCTTGGCGGCCCCGGGCGTGGGCGCGGAGCCGGGCGCAGGGGCGGGCAGTTCGTTGGCGGTCGGCGGTGATTCGCTCACGCGTGCGAGCCGAGGTTATCCGGCTCCCCCGGACCCGTCGAGCCGGTATCGCACGTGGTGACGAGCGGTCGGTCAGGAGGCGGTGCCGGCCTCCACGGTGTCCGTGTCGGGGCCCGGGGTGGGGGTCGGCGTCGGGTCGGACAGGTCGAGGACGTGCCACGAGTCGGGGACCAGGTAGCCGGGCACGTCGTAGGAGGCCATCGGGTCCGCGGCCAGGCCCTCGACGCGCGTGGACGAGCCGTCCGGGTGGGCGAGTTCCTCGGTGTAGCGGAAGTGCAGGTGGCCGTGTGCGGCCAGCGCGGGGCGGTAGGCGTCCACGAGGCGCTGGACGCGGCGCTGGTTGGGCAGGCAGCGCGGGTCGCCCTTGCGGTTGAACTCGGGCGCGGTGCGCAGCGGTTTGTCGTGCGTGAACAGCACGTCGACGGGCGAGGGGTCGGCCAGGATCGCGTCCACGTCGGCGTCCGTGGCCTCCTCCTCGGGGAACCACAGGGCGCCCGCGAAGTCCGGCACCTCGCCGGGCGGGCGGCCCGCACCGCGCCGGAAGCCCTCCTTGCGCAGCGCCCTCTCGTACCGCCGACGCTCCTCGGCGAGCCGCTGTTCGCGATCCAGCGAGAGCGCGCCGCCGAACGCGAGGAAGTTCCTCCCGTGCCAGGACCAGCGGTGTCCGCGCGGCGCGTAGCGCACCCGGGTGCGCACGATCAGGAAACCGTGCTCGTCGCGGTCGTCGCCGTAGGACTCCGTCAGCAGCGAGGTCTTGTCGTGGTTCCCGTCCAGGAAGTACACGTCGATGCCGCGCGAGCGGGCCGAACGGTTGACCGCGTCCAGGTAGCGGACGCCGGACGCCTCGTGCTCCCAGTAGCCGAAG
This sequence comes from Embleya sp. NPDC127516, assembly GCF_044765325.1. Classification (NCBI taxonomy): domain Bacteria; kingdom Bacillati; phylum Actinomycetota; class Actinomycetes; order Kitasatosporales; family Streptomycetaceae; genus Embleya; species Embleya sp. NPDC127516. Next base: position 11,508 of record NZ_JBIWJT010000005.1, read on the forward strand.
TCGCCGAGCTGGAAGATCAGATCGACGTCGAGCTGCACGGCGGCGTCGAGCAGCCGCCGCACGTGCCCGGTGTTGCCGTGCGTGTCACCGGCCAGCAGGATCCGCATCGTGAGTCCCCGCCCTTCCACCCCGTTTTCGCGTGCGTGTACGCCCGCCCCCGAGGTCCATCATCGGTGATCGGGCGACGACCCGTCCGGGGTATCTCCCCAGGACTCGGGTGTCGGGCCCGGACAGGACCTAGGCGCCGGGGGGTACGAATGGCAGGCCGGGGGGAGCGCCCGCGGTGATGAGGCGGTCCACCGCGGCGTTGTCGAGGTGGTCGGCGACCAGATCGCCCAGCGCGTCCAGGCGGCTCTGCCGGGCCGCCTCGAACGAGGTGTCCGGCGACACGACGAACCGACGGCCCGTCAGCTCGGCCGTCCGGGCCAGGAAAGCGCGGCGGAAGCCGTCGTTCTCCAGCGCGCCGTGCCACAACGTGCCGGTCACCGCGCCGACCCGACAGCCGTCCAGCGCACCGCCGTCGGCGGCGGTGAACAAGGGCTCGCCCGCCTCGACGTCGACGACGCCGTGGTGGATCTCGTACGCGCTCACCGGCTCGCCGTCGGCGAAGCCGCGTGGACGGGCCAGCGTCTTGGCGGCGGCGAAGCGTATCCGGACCGGGAGCAGGCCGAGCCCGGCCACGGTGCCCGCGCGGCTCTCCACGTCGTCGTGGATCTCGTGCCCGAGCATCTGGTAGCCGCCGCAGATCCCGAGCATGGGCCGGCCCTCGGCGGCGCGTCGGGCCAGCGCGGTGTCCAGGCCGCGCTCGCGCAGCCAGGCCAGGTCGGCGACGGTGGCGCGGGTGCCGGGCAGGACCACCAGGTCGGCGTCGGCGATCTCGCCCGGTGTGCTCACGAATCGGACCACGACGCCGGGTTCGACGGAGAGCGCGTCGATGTCGGTGAAGTTGCTGATCCGGGGCAGCCGGACCACCGCGACCCGCAGGACGTCTTCGCCGAGCGGCGGTTCCGGGGTGCCGCGGTCGGCGTCCAGGGCGAGCGAGTCCTCCACGTCCAGCCACAGGCCGCCCAGGAACGGCAGCACGCCCAGGACCGGACGCCCGGTGAGTTCGCGCATCCGGGTCAGCGCCGGGTCGAGCAGCCGGGCGTCGCCACGGAACTTGTTGATCACGAAGCCGCAGACGAGTGCCTGGTCCTCGCGCGAGAGCAGCGCGAGGGTGCCGAAGAAGGACGCGAAGATGCCGCCCCGGTCGATGTCGCCGACCACGAGCACCGGCAGGTTCGCCGCCCGGGCCAGACCCATGTTGGTGATGTCCCGGTCGCGCAGGTTGATCTCGGTGGGGCTGCCCGCGCCCTCGCACACCACCACGTCGTAGCGCGAGCGCAGATCGGCCAGCGACTCGAGCACGGCCTCGAACAGACGCGGCTTCAGGTCGCGGTAGTTCAGCGCGCCGACCTCGGCGATCGGCTTGCCGAGCAGCACGACCTGACTGCTCATCAGCCCACCGGGCTTGAGCAGTACCGGGTTCATCACCGCCTCCGGCTCGATCCGCGCCGCGGCGGCCTGCATCGCCTGCGCGCGCCCGATCTCCGCGCCGTCGGCGGTGACCATCGAGTTGAGCGACATGTTCTGCGCCTTGAACGGCGCGACCTTGACGCCCTCGCGCGCGAGCCGTCGGCACAGTCCGGCGACCACGACGCTCTTGCCCGCGTCGGAGGTGGTGCCGGCCACCAGGAGGGCGCCGTTCATCGGGTTGCCTTTCGGGTACGCGGTGCCGTGCGGCCGGCGACGTCCCGGCCGGTGTCGGCGACGGGGTCGACGATCGGCGCGGCGCGGGTCATCGAGGTGTCCTGCGGGTGCGCCACGCGGCGCGGGCGGCGACGAAGGCGACGGCCATCGCTGCGGCGCCCAGGCCGACGGTCGCGGAGAGCCGGTTGGCGCGATCGATGTCGGTGGGGCTCGGCGGCGGGCCGTCGCCCAGTCGCGGGCGGTCCTCGGTGCGGCCGGCGTAGACGTTGCGACCGCCCAGCGCGACGTCCAGCGCGCCGGCGGCGGAGGCTTCGCAGCGGCCCGCGTTGGGGCTGGGGTGACTGCCGCCGTCACGGCGCAGCACGGCCCACGCGCGGGCCCGGTCGCCGCCGACGACCGGGGCGACGGCGACGGTGAGCAGGCCGGTCAGGCGCGCGGGCAGCCAGTTGGCGGCGTCGTCCAGGCGGGCCGAGGCCCAGCCGAAGTTCTCGTGCCGCGGGGTGTGGTGGCCGACCATCGCGTCGAGGGTGTTGATCGCGCGGTAGCCGAGCAGGCCCGGGATGCCCGCGACGGCGCCCCAGAACAGCGGGGCCACGACGGCGTCGGAGGTGTTCTCGGCGACCGATTCGACCACGGCTCGGGCGATGTCCTTGTCGTCCAGGCGAGCCGGGTCGCGGCCGACTAGGCGGGGCAGCGCGGCCCGGGCTGCGGGCAGGTCGCCGGCCACCAGCGGCGCGGCGATCACTCGGGCCTCGCGACGCAGGGTGGTGCCGCCGAGGACGGCCCACGTGCAGCCGGCGGTGACCGCGATGGTCGCGAGCGGCCGGCCGGCGATCGCGCGGCGCAGCCCCAGGCCGAGGGTGGCGGTGGCACCGACGCACAGCGCGGTGTAGGCGACGCCGCGCGCGCGGTCGTCGGCGTGCATGGCCCGTTCCAGCCGGCCGGCCACGGCGCCGAAGCCGGCCACGGGGTGACCGCGCCGGGGGTCGCCGAAGGCGGCGTCGAGGAGGACGCCTGCGGCGAGGCCGACAGCGGTGGAAGTCGCGTGCGCGGGCATCCCGGCATCGTTTCACGGGGGCGTGACGTCACCTCGACGGGGTGCGACCACCGGGCGCCGGGCTTCGAGGCTCCCGGGCTTCGACGCTCCGGGGTTCCGGAACGACGTGGGACCACGCGTGCGTTGGGCTAGCCCAGCGCCGGTTCCGCGCGGCGCGGCCGGGGCACCAGTTCGCCGCCGCAATTGGGGCACGTGTCGTCCATCGTGGCACTGCACGGTTCGCAGAAGGTGCACTCGTACGAGCAGATCCGAGCCGGGCTCGTCGCGGCGAGCGCCACGTCGCATCGTTCGCACTGCTCGCGCATCTCCAGGGCCATCGGGCCGCCTCCCCGGTAGTGCCGTTCGGGAGGATCAGGGTATCCAAAGCGGCCCTCGCGGCAGCGGCGGAACGACCTCAGAGCAGCAGTCGGACGACCGCGATCAGACCCACCACGACGATCACCGCCCGCAGCACGGTCGGCGGGAGCCGGCGGCCAACCTTGGCGCCGACCTGCCCGCCGATCACCGAGCCGAGCGCGATCAGTAGGACCACCCACCACGCGACGTCGGCGACGAGCATGAACACGATCGCGGCGACGCCGTTGACGATGCCGGCGAGCACGTTCTTGACCGCGTTCATGCGTTGCAGGTTCTCCGCGATGAACACGCCGAACAGCGCGAGCAGCAGCACGCCCTGCGCGGCCCCGAAGTATCCGCCGTAGACGCCGGTCGCGAACACGGCCACCCACAGCAGCACACCGCCGTGGCGGGGGCCCTCCTCGCCCGCTCCGCTGTCGGCACGCCGGGCTGCGAGTCGCTTGGCCAGCCGCGGTTGCAGCACCACCAGCACCAACGCCAGCACGATCAGCGCGGGCACGATCGCCTTGAACGCGTCGTCGGGCAGGGTCAGCAGCAGGATCGCGCCGGCCAGCCCGCCGAGCAGCGAGGCCGCCCCGAGTCGGATCAGCCTGGGCCGCTGGCCCGCGAGTTCGCGGCGGTAGCCGATCGCGCCGCTGATCGACCCGGGTACCAGGCCGATCGTGTTCGACACGTTGGCGGTGACCGGCGAGTAGCCGAAGGCGAGCAGTACCGGGAAGGTGATCAGCGTGCCGGATCCGACCACCGTGTTGATCCCGCCGGCCGCGATGCCCGCGGCGAAGATCGCCAAAGCTTCCAACCAGCCCATGTCCACCCGCTTCGCCGCGATGATCCTGGCGTCGGGAGGACATCGAGCTTCCCCCCGTGGCCGTAACGCCAGTGATCATCGCAGCCCGCGACTCGACCTCAACGTTGTGGTCGGTGACCGCGCTCGATGTGCGGGGGTTCCACGTCGCCGGCCGGCGGGGTGCCGCGGCGCTGCGGCTCGATCGGCGGCTGGGCCGGAATGGTCGGCGGGTCGGCGGGCGGGCGCGGCGGCGTGGAGGCGCCGTTGCCGGCCGGCGGCTTGCGGACCGGCGCCGTGGAGGTACCCGAACCGGGCCAGGCCGGCTCCTCCTCGACCGGCACCTGCGGTACCCGGTGGGCCGGGCCGGAGCCGTTCTGGGACAGGTTGCCGACCGCGTCGCCGATGCCCTCCAGGGCACGGGTGACCTCGCTGGGCAGGATCCACAGCTTGTTGGAGCTGCCCTCGGCGATCTTCGGCAACATCTGGAGGTACTGGTAGGCGAGGAGCTTGTTGTCCACCTCGCCGGCGTGGATCGCCTCGAAGACGGTCTCGATCGCGCGCGCCTCACCCTCGGCCCGGATCACCGCGGCCTGGCGCTCACCCTCGGCGCGCAGCACGGCGGCTTCCTTGTCGCCTTCGGCGGTGAGCACCTGCGAGCGCTGGTGGCCCTCGGCGGTCAGGATCGCCGCGCGCTTGTCCCGCTCGGCGCGCATCTGCTTCTCCATCGAGTCCTGGATGGAGGGCGGCGGCTCGATCGCCTTGAGCTCGACCCGGTTGACCCGGATGCCCCAGCGGCCGGTCGCCTCGTCGAGCACGCCGCGCAGCCCCGCGTTGATCTCCTCGCGCGAGGTGAGCGTCTGTTCGAGGTCCATGCCACCGATGATGTTGCGCAGCGTGGTGATGGTGAGTTGCTCGATCGCCTGGATGTAGTTGGCGATCTCGTAGGTGGCCGCGCGCGGGTCGGTGACCTGGAAGTAGATGACGGTGTCGATCTGAACGACGAGGTTGTCCTCGGTGATCACCGGTTGCGGCGGGAAGGGAACGACCTGTTCACGCAGGTCGATCATCTGCCGGATGCGGTCGATGAACGGTACGAGGATGTTGAGTCCGGCGTGCAGCGTGCGGGTGTAGCGCCCGAATCGCTCCACGATGGCGGCACTCGCCTGGGGGATCACCTTGACCGTCTTGACCAGGGCGACGACCACCAGCAGTACGAGTACGACCAGGACGATGACGGCGGTGGCCTTCACGATCTCTCCCGAGGTCCTGCTTGCCTGTGGCTGCCTTCGAATTCCAAGGCTGGTTCGAGCGTAGGGGTTCGCGGGCCGGCGTGGGGCGTCAACACGGTTGGCGCAACGATCCGGGTCTCACATCACCACGGCGGTCGCGCCCACGATGTCCGCGACGTCCACCCGGCTGCCGGGCTCGAACACGGCGGTCGCGTCCAGGCTGCGGGCGGACCAGACCTCGCCGTTGAGCTTGATCCGGCCACCGTGCTCGTCCACGCGTTCCAGCACCACGGCGCTGGTGCCCTTGAGCGCCTCGATGCCGGTGCGTGCTCCGGGCGTGTTGTCGTGCCGGACCACGATCGGTCGCACGAACACGAGCAGCGCGATCGAGACGACCGCGAACACGACGGACTGGATCAGGAAGTTGCCGCCGAGTCCGGCCGCCGCGGCGGCCGCGGCGGCGCCGACCGCGAACATGCCCATCTCCACGAAGGAGGTGAGCACGCCGAAGATGCCGAACGCCCCGACCGCGATGAGCCACCACATCCATGCGTCCACGTGTTCATCGTAGATCGTGGGCGCGTCGGGCAGCAGGCGGTTCTCGGCCGAAACGATCAGCGCCGAACGCGCGCCCGGGGTCAGCCCTGCGCTTCCGGCGCCTCCGGCATCGGCAGGCCGCGCGCGGACCAACGCCCGTACTGCTGCTCGACGATCAACGGCAGGCCGAAGCAGTGCGAGAGGTTGCGCGAGTTGAGCGTGTCGGCGATCGGGCCGGCCGCGAGCACCCGTCCCTGACTGATCATCAGGATGTGCGTGAAGCCGGGCGGAATCTCCTCGACGTGGTGGCTCACCAGGATCATCGACGGCGCGTACGGGTCGGCGGCCAGCGTGCCGAGCCGGCGGACCAGGTCCTCGCGCCCGCCCAGGTCCAGACCGGCGGCCGGCTCGTCCAGGAGCAGCAGTTCGGGGTCGGTCATCAACGCGCGGGCGATCTGTACCCGCTTGCGCTCGCCCTCGGACAGGGTGCCGAAGCGGCGGTCGACGTATTCGGCCATGCCGAGTTGGTCGAGCAGTCGGCGGGCGCGCTGCTCGTCCTCGGCGTCGTAGCGCTCGTGCCACTTGGCGGTCATCCCGTAGGCCGCGGTGAGCACGATGTCCAGCACCCGCTCGCGCCGGGGCAGCTTGTCGGTGAGCGCGGCCGAGGCCATGCCCACGCGCGGGCGCAGTTCGAACACGTCGACCGTGCCGAGCTTCTCGCCCAGTACCGCGACGGCGCCGGTGGTGGGGAACAGATAGGTGGACGCCAATTGCAACAGGGTGGTCTTGCCCGCGCCGTTGGGTCCGACGACGATCCAGCGTTCGCCTTCCGCGACCGACCAGGTGACCTGGTCCACCAGAGGGCGACCGTCGCGCACCACCGATACGTCAACCAGTTCGAGAACGTCGCTCATCGCCTGCCAGCTCCCCATCGTGCGCTACGCCGCCGGGCGGCATCCCCTTGTGTGGGATCGCCGCCTCGCTCCGTGGTCCGCGTTGTTGCACCCGGTCCGGGAGAAACCTATGACACCGAGCCGCCTCCGGTCGTGTCCGGGAGCGTTGTGACGCCCCTTAGGCTTGTCCGCATGCTTGCCGAACCTCGCTCCGGACTTCTCGTCGCATGGGGCAATGCCCTGTTGGCCGGGCACGTTCCGCCGGACGACGCGGTGTCCGAGATCGTCGGAACGGACGAACCGCATCGGGTGACGGGTGTGCCCGGCGAGAGTGTGCCGGTCGGCCTGTCGCTGGCCCTGGGTCGGCTGCGCGCGCTGGGCGTGACCGGTCTGCGATTGGCCCTGCCGGTGGCGGGCGATCCGCTGGCGCTGCCCGGCCCGCCCGCGTTCAACGACCTCGCCCTGGACGCCGGCGAGACGGCCATCACGGTCGGCGCGCCGGACGTCGCGTACGGCCTGGTGCCCGAGGTGACCCGGCACGGCACCGACGGCGACGCGACGGTGCGGGTCGCGTGGCGCATGCTCGAGGTGAGCGACCGGCCCGCTCAGGGGCCGTTCCTGGCCGAGGCGGAGCGCGAGCTGGCCGAGGCGATGCGGGACGCCGTCGAGGACCTGACCCGGCTCGACGTGGCGGGCAGCGGTCCGGCCGCGCAACGTGCCCTGGCCGGGCTGTACCGCAAGGACTCGGACACCCGGGTCGCGCCGGGGCATCCCGGTCGGGCCGGCCGGGTGCTCGACCAGGCCCGCCGGATCCACGCGGTACTGAGCGTGGCCTGCGCCGAGGACGGCGCGGCGGTCAGCGCGGCCGAGATGTCCGCGCGGCTCGGCGCGCTCGCGCCGCTGGAGCGGGCCTGCCGCCGGGCGATGGTGGCGGCGTACGGCGCGGCCCTGGAGCCCGACCGCGCCTGAGCGGACACGAGACGCGCGCAGCGCGTGGAGCACGCTTCAGCTGCCGCGCTTGCGCTTGGTCTTCGGGTCGAGGCGGCGGAGCATCAGCAGGGCGATCAGGCCGTAGACCGCGATCTGGCCGGCCAGGATGCCGATGTTGCGGTACCAGACCTTCGGGTCGTGCTTCCACAGCGGATCCGGGGACTCGCCGGGTTTGCGCGGCAGTTGGGTGGCCAGATCTATCGTGCTGCCGGCCGCGGCGAAGGCCCAGCGGGCCGGGGCCAGCCAGGAGACCTGCTCGATGCCGGCCTTGCCGTTGAGCGGGAACAGGCCGCCGCACAGCACCACTTGCACGATCGCGATGACCACAAGCAGCGGCATCGCCAGCTCCGCGCTGCCGATCGACGCGGAGACCACCAGGCCCACCGCCATCGCCGCTATCGCGGACAGCACCACCGCGATGCCGATCTCGATGATCGGCGGGCTGATCACCACACCCTCGGCGGGCAACTTCTGACCGACCAGCGCGACCGCGGTGAGCACCACGCCCTGGATCGCGGAGATCAGTCCGAGCACGATGATCTTGGAGCCGAGATAGGCGGACACCGAGAGCCCGGCGCTGCGTTCGCGCCGGTAGATCGCGCGTTCCTTGATCAGCTCGTTGACCGCCGTGGCGGTGCCCATCAGACCGCTGATCACGAACAGCACGAGCAACTTGGTGGTCGCCTCCTGGTTCGAGCCCGGCGGCGATCCCTCCGGGCTGACCAGCTTGCCGGGGATCACCCGGCACAACATCCCCAGGAACAGCGGTGCTATCGCCAACAGCGCCAGGTACTTGCGGTCCGAGGAGATCACCGCGAGGTAGCGCCGGGACAGCGTGGTCAGCTGAGAGAACCAGCCCTGCGGCTTCGGCGGCTTGGCCTGGGGCCGATCGCCCTGCACGGCGTGCGCGCGATCGCGGCCGACCTCTATGTACCGCCCGTACAACTCGGAGCGCCGGAACGGACCCTCGTAGTCGCGGTCCGGCTCGTCGTCGAACATCTTGAAGACCTCGGGCCAGTCGCCCTTGCCGAAGAACGGCAGCGCCTCGTCCGGCGGTCCGAAGAAGGCGATCCGACCGCCCGGGGCGAGCACCAGCACGCGATCGCAGACGTTCAGGCTGCGGGTGCTGTGGGTGACCACGATGACCGTACGGCCGTCGTCGGCGAGTTCGCGCAGCTTCTCCATCACCGAGCGTTCCAGGCCCTCGTCCAGGCCGGACGTCGGCTCGTCCAGGAACAACACGGAGGGCTTGGTGAGCAGTTCGACGGCGACGCTCACCCGCTTGCGCTGACCGCCGGAGAGGCTGCTGACCTTGGTGTCGGCGTACGGCGCCGTGGCGCCGCGCGGCATCTTGTCCAGGCTCAGCTCGCCGATCACCTCCTCGACCCGGCGCTCGCGCTCGGCCGCCTCGGTGTCCTCGGGGAAGCGCAGTTGCGCGGCGTAGCGCAGCGCGGTGCGCGCGGTGAGTTGGGCGTGCAGGATGTCGTCCTGCGGAACCAGGCCGATCCGCTGGCGCAGTTCGGCGTTGTTCGCGTACAGGTCGCGGCCGTCGTAGAGGATCTTGCCGCTGGCGGCTCGCCGGCTGCCGGTGAGCGCGCCGAGCAGGGTGGACTTGCCCGCGCCCGAACCGCCGACGATGGCAAGCAGGTTGCGCTCGGCGAGCGGGAAGGAGACGTTGTCGAGCAGGACCCGCTTGCCCGCCGTGACGGTGAGGTTCTGCACCTCCAGCGAGACCTCGCCGGTGTCGATGAACTCGCGTAGTTCCTGCCCGTCCAGCCGGAACGTGGCGTGCCCGATGCCGACCAGGTCCGCCTCGCCCAGCAGCGCGCGCTCGATCGGCTGACCGTTGAGGAAGGTGCCGTTGTGGCTGCCGAGGTCGACGATCTCGCGCCGGCCGCCGGGCGTGGTGCGCAATTCGGCGTGGTGCCGGGAGACCATCAGGTCGGTGAGCACCAGGTCGTTGTCCAGCGCGCGGCCGATCCGCAGGGTGCGCACCGGGAGCGGGATGACCATGCTCGGCGCCCGGTCCACGCTCGGGCGCGGATCCGCGTGCGGCCCGGCGCCGATCTGCGCGCGGCCCAACGGGCGTGCCGGCTCGGAGACTTGCCGGGGCGGCTCGGGCACATACGGCGGTTCGACCCGGCGCGGGGGTTCGGCGCGGCGCGGCGGCGGTTCGCTCCGGCGCGGCGGCTCGGGGATCTGTACGTGGTCGTGGTGGGCCGGCCGCGGCGGCACCACCTCGGTGACGCTCGACTCCGGGGCCAGGCGCAGCGGGTCGCCGTCGTCCGGGTCGCCGAGCAGCACCTCGCAGCCTCGGCCGACGACCACGCGGTGCACCCGATTGCCGCGCACCCACGAGCCGTTGACGCTGTTGGTGTCGACGAACTCCCAGCCGTCGGGCCCCACCCGCAGGATCGCGTGTTGGCGCGACACCCGGCGGTCGTCGAGCACGATCGCACAGGACGGGTCGCGGCCGACGACGTGTTCCCGCCCGGGATCCAGGATCACGGGTGCTCCGGCGCTGGTGCCGACGGTCAGGTGCGGCACTGCCGGTCCTTCTGGCGTATAGCTGTCCCCCACTCTTCGAGAGTGTAGGGACGCGCGGGCCTCGCGGGCAGCCTTTCTCATCCGGAAGGGCACCGAACCACTCCGAAGGGGGATTACAACATCAACTTCTCCGAATCGGGTGTGATCTCCTCCGATCATCCATCGATCGGATCTTTGCATTCATATCGTCGAGTCGAAGATCTGCCGCAATCGTGACCATCCGCCACTGAAACATGGCCGTGCGTAACCGCCGGTCGGGCGCCGACTTCCGCCGTCCGCACGGGTGGCAGTCCGGCCGAATCCGTTGACGCGCGGGTCGGGGCGCTCGATAGTCGAGTTTGTCCCGCTCAACCGGCAGCCGGGTCGCACGTGACAGGAGCGGTCGTGTCCTGGAACCAGCAGCAGCACAACGCACCGCGGCAACACGATCCGCCTCCGGCCCGACCACCGGCCGGACCCGCCCCCTGGGGCGGCGTGGCGCCCTGGCTGCACGCGCTCGGCGCGGTGCTCGCGGCGTTCGTCGCGATGGCCGTCGCCGCGTGGGTGGCGCTGTGGCTGCTCGGCGCGGACGACCTGGGGTCGGGCACGATGCCCGCGCTGGTCGCGGCGGTGATCGCGCTGGCCGTCGGCGGCACCGTCGACCTCGAGGGGACCGAACAGGGCACCCCTGGCAACGACATCCTCAGCCAACTCACCGGCGACATCTCACTCGCCCAGGGCAGCGGCAAGGTCGACATCATGCTGCTCGGCATCGGCCTGATCGGCGCGCTGGTGCTGGGCTGGTTGTTCCTGCGCCCGCTCCGCCACCGGTTGGTGATCGGCGCGCTGGACCTGGTCGTGCACGGTGTGCGGGTCCTGGTGTTCACCATGGCCGCACTCGGCGTGGTGGTGTCGACGGGTGAACACTCGCTGCCGATCCAGCAGTTCGTCTCTCAGGTCGGCGGCGCCCAGGACCTGATGGGCATCTTCGACCTGGGCGCGGCGGCCAGGTTCGAGACCGACGTGAGCGGCACCCTGGTCTTCGGCGCACTGTGGTTGCTGATCACCCTGGTGGCCGCCGTCGCGGTGTCCGCGCGCGGGCCGCTCCCGCTCAAGTGGCTGCGGCACCGCGCGGTACTGCGGGCCCCGGTCGCCGGTCTGCTCGCGGTGCTGATCACCGCGGTGGTCGCCGGGATCGTGGGCACCCCGTTCGTGGCCGCCGCCGCGCCCGCGCCCAAGCGGATGATCGGCGGCATGTTGTTCGCGCTGCCCAACGCGGTCTGGCTGCTCGCCTCGCTCGGCCTGGGCATCCCGTGGAAGGCCACCAGCAGCGCGCCCACCGAGTTCGGCGGTTTCTCCTTCGGTCTGCCCGGCCCGCTGGGCAAACTGGTCAAGGCCTCCGCCGGGGAGGGCCTGCCGATCCGAATCGACCGGCTGGCGGAGCTGGACTCGCGCGCGTGGTTCGTACCGCTGTTCTCCGCGCTGCTCCTGCTGCTCGGCGCGACCGTGATGGCCATGCGCGCGCCGGCCTCGGTGCGTCCGCATCAGCACGCGTGGCGCTTCGCGGTCGCCCTCGCCGGCGGCCTGCTGGTGATCTCCTACCTGATGGAGCTCCAGCTCAAGGTCGCGGTGACCGTCCTCGGCGGGGTGATGTCCCCGGGCGCGTCGGTGTCGCTGCACGCGGACTACCTGTGGACCGTGCTGCTCGGGCTGCTGTGGGGTGCGTGCGCGGGCTTCATCGGCGGCGCGGTCGCGGACTGGGTGCGCTACCGCAGGACCGACCCCGCCGGCGCGCCGCCGGCCGCGGGTCCGCCGCGACCCACCCACGCCGCGCCGCCCGGCTCGCCTCGGCCGTACCCGCAGGGCGCGCCATACCCGCAGGACCGACCCGCCTCCCGGCCCCCGTCGACACCTCCGCCCGCCCCCGGCGCACCCGCGCCGCCCGGCCCGCCGCACTCGAACAGACCCGCCCCGGCGTACCGCCCGCCGTCCCCGCCCGATCCGCAGGGTCCGACCCGGTCGGGCCCCTGGCCTGGGTAGATCCGACCGGCGCGGGCCCTGCGCCGGTGTTCGTACCGTGGACCGGCGACGCGTGTGCCATCGAACGGCCGGTACCGTGAAGCATCATGAATGCGCCGCGCACTCTTCTCGTCAAGATCTTCGGCAAGGACCGGCCGGGGGTGACGTCGAGCCTCTTCGAGATCCTGGCCGGCCACTCCGTCGAGGTCGTCGACGTCGAGCAGACCGTCACCCGGGGCCGGCTCACGCTGTGCGTCCTGATCACCACGCCGGCCGACGAGGGCCGGCTGCGGGCCGGCGTGCACCGCTGGGCGGACGGCGAGCGGCTGGAGGCGGAGATCCTCTCCGGCGTCGGCGACAACCGCCCGCGCGGCGAGGGCCGCTCGCACGTCACCGTCCTGGGCCACCCGCTGGAGGCCACCGCCTTCGCCGGGATAGCGCACCGGATCGCGGCCACCGGCGCCAACATCGACCGGATCTTCCGCCTCGCCAAGTACCCGGTGACCGCGATCGAGCTCCAGGTCTCCGGCGTCGAGACGGACAAGCTGCGCCTGGAACTGGCCACCGAGGCCGCCGAGCGCCGGGTGGACATCGCGGTCCAGCCCGCCGGGCTGCGCCGCCGGGCCAAGCGGCTGATCGTGATGGACGTCGACTCGACCCTGATCCAGGGCGAGGTGATCGAACTGCTGGCCGAACACGCCGGCTGCCTGGACCAGGTGGCCGAGGTGACCGCCGCCGCGATGCGCGGCGAGTTGGACTTCGCCGAGTCGTTGCACGCTCGGGTGGCACTGCTGGCCGGGCTGGACGAGGACGCCATAGACAAGGTCCGCGAGCAGGTCGTGCTCACCCGCGGCGCGCGCACCCTGGTCCGCACGCTCAAGCGGCTCGGCTACCAGGTGGGCATCGTCTCGGGCGGGTTCACCCAGGTCACCGACGCGCTGGTGGAGCGGCTCGGGCTCGACTACAGCGCGGCCAACACCCTCGAGGTGGTGGACGGCAGGCTCACCGGGCGCGTGGTCGGCGAAATCGTGGACCGGGCGGGCAAGGCCCGACTGCTGCGCCGCTTCGCGGCCGAGGCGGGCGTCCCGCTGACCGCGACGGTGGCCATCGGCGACGGCGCGAACGACCTGGACATGCTCAACGCCGCGGGTCTGGGCGTGGCCTTCAACGCGAAGCCGGTGGTCCGCGAGGCCGCCGACACGGCGGTCAACGTGCCGTTCCTGGACACCGTGCTGTTCCTGCTCGGCGTCACCCGCGACGAGATCGAGGCGGCCGACGCCGCCGACGTGTAGCGCCGAACCGGGACACGCGTCCCGCGACGTCGAACGCCGGACGGGCCGAGTGCGGCCGTCCGGCGTTCGAGGCGGTGCTTCGAGGCGGTGTCTCGAGGCACCGCTTTTTTCGCGGCGGGTCAGGACTCCGGCGTGGTGAACCTGGTCAGGTGCGCCGAGCGCTCCCGAAGATCGGCCCACGGAGTGTGCAGGCTCAGCACCGACACGGCCGAGGTCGGGTACTTCTCCCGGAGCCGGACCAGCGTGTCGTCCTCGCCGCTGCCCGCCAACGCGTTGACCAGCGTGGCCACGCCGGGGTTGTGCCCGATCAGCAGCAGCGTGTCGACCTCGTCGGGGGTCTCCTGGACGAGGTACAGCAGCGCCTGCGCGCTCGCCTCGTACACCCGCTCGTCGTAGATCGTGTGCGGCTTGTGGTCGTAGACCTTGCCCACGAGACGCCAGGTCTCCCGGGTGCGTACGGCCGGCGAGCACACCACCAGATCGGGGGTGATGCCCTGGTCGAGCAGCCGGTGCCCGGTCTCGGCGGCGTCCTTGCGGCCGCGTTCGGCGAGGGGTCGCTCGTGGTCCGGCCCGTCGGGCCACTCGGCCTTCGCGTGCCTCATCACCACAAGATTGCGCTGTCGGTGGGATGCCATGGGTTCAGCCTCTCAGACATCGGCCTTTGTGCACTGCGGGTCGGCGCCTCGGTACACGATTGATTCGGCACCTGGGCACACCATCGACGGGACCGCCGGCGCCGGCCGGATCGCGTCGGTGGAGCCGACACGCACGACGGGTCGGGACCGAGTATCCGGTCCCGACCCGCGCTTTGCTCGGATCTACAGGGTGGTCACCGCCAGGATCCCTCCAGCGGCGGTCCGGTTCGGGTCAGCCGACCGGCGGCTGCGGGATCCGGCGCGACCGGGACACGCCCTCGTCGTATCCGGTCGTCCCCGGGTGCGCCGGCTCGTAGCCCGGCGAGGCGTAGCCGTTCGCCCCGGCGTACGCGGGAACCGGCCGGCCGGCGGGGGCCGGCACCTCGACCGCCTCGTCGCCGTGGTCCATCTGCGGCAGCCAGTTCAGCCAGCGGGGCAGGTACCAGTTGTGGTCGCCGAGCAGGCTCATCACGGCCGGGAGCAGCAGACCGCGGATGATCGTCGCGTCCAGCAGGACCGCGACCGCCAGACCGACACCGAACTGCTTCATCGACTGCATCGACAGGGTGCCGAAGACCGCGAACACCGCGACCATGATCGTCGCCGCACTGGTCACCACGCCCGCGGTGGTGCGGATGCCGTGCGACACGGCCGACTTGGTGTCCATGCCCTTGTCGTAGGCCTCACGGATGCGCGAGACCACGAACACGTGGTAGTCCATCGACAGGCCGAACAGGATCACGAACAGGAACATCGGGATCCAGGAGACGACCGCGCCGGGTGCGTCCGTGCCGACCAGGAAGTCGCCGTAGCCGTGCTGGAAGACCAGCGTCATCACACCGTAGGCGGCACCCACCGACAGCAGGTTGAGCACGATCGCGGTGACGGCGATGGCGATCGAGCGGAACGAGACCAGCATGAGCAGGAAGGCGAAGCCGAGCACGAAGGCGAAGATCGGCAGCCGCGCGTCGGCGAGCTTGTCGTTGAAGTCCTTGGAGCCGGCGGTGTTACCGGTCACCGGGGCGTCCACGCCGTCCAGCTTGCCCAGCGTGTTCGGGATGATCTTGTCGCGCAGCGTGGACAGGGCCTTGTCGCTGGTCGAGTCGTTGCCACTGCCGGCGAGCGGGACCGAGACCTTGAAGACGTTGGTGGTGCCCTGGCGTTCGACCTCGATCGGCTCGTGCATGCGACCGCTGGCGACCGCCTCGCGGCGCAGGTTGTCGAACGCGGCGGCGAGCTTGGGGTCGTCCGGGTTCTGCGCCTTGACCACGATCTGGGCGGGCGCCGGACCACCGGGGAACGCCTTCTCGATGTGCTGGTAGGTCTGCACGATCGACAGCGAGGTCGGCAGTTCCTTGTCGATCGGCAGCTCGGAGGTCTTCATGGCGAACATCGGGACGGTCAGCGCGACGAGCAGACCGCCGGCGAGCACCGTGGTGGCCCTGGGGCGGTTGAGCACGACGCCCAGGATCTTGCCCCAGATCTTGCTGCCCTCGGTGGGACGGCGCATCTTGGCCAGCCCGGGGATCTTGCCCAGGTCGACCCGGTCACCCAGCATCGACAGGATCGCGGGCAGCACGGTGAGCGAACCGAGCACCGCGGTGAGCACGACCAGGATGGTCGCGGAGGCCATCGACTTGAACTCGCTGATGCCGGACAGGAGCAGGCCGGCCATCGCGACCATGACGGTGATGCCGGAGATCAGCACGGACCGGCCGGAGGTGGCGGCGGCGATCCGCAGCGCGGTCTCCGGGTCGCGTCCCTTGGCCCGCTCCTCACGCTCACGGCGCAGGTAGAACATGCAGTAGTCGACGCCGACGGCCAAACCGATCAGCAACATCACCGACTGCGCGTTGTCGCCGACGGGCATCAGGTGGCTGCTCAGCGCGAGCAGGCCGCCGGCCGCGATGAACGCGGTCAACGCGAGGGCCACCGGCAGGAGGGCGGCGACGACGGCGCCGAACGCGACGAGCAGGATGCCGAGCGCGAGCGGAACGGCGGTCCATTCGGCCCGGGTGAAGTCCTTGGCGATGGTGTCCTCGAACCACTTGTCGCCACTGGCGTCACCGAACTGTTCGATCGCCACGTCGGGGTGCGCCTTGCGGGCCTCGGCCACCGCGTCCAGCACGGGCTGGATGTTGTCGACGGCCTTGTCCTCCTCACCCGCCATGTCGAACTGGATGAGCGCCGAGTGCTTGTCCGCGGACAGGCCCCCCTCGGCCTCGTACGGCGAGCGCATGTGCTCCGTCGCCGGACCCTTGTTGCCCTTGATCTGCACGGCGTTGACGCGGTTGATCACGTCGTCGACGGCGGCCCTGAACCTCGGGTCCAGGGCGGGCAGCGTGTCGCTGCGCACCAGCACCATCTCGCCGGCGGGTTCCTTGATCCCCGCCTCGTCGATGATCCGCGCGGCCCGCCCGGACTCCCCCACGCCCTGGTCGACCTTGGTGATCTCCTGCGACCCCGCCATGTTGCCGATGACGACGGCGAGCACCACGAACAGCAGCCACCCGAATACCGCCGTCTTGCGATGCTGTGCACTCCAGCCACCGATCGAGGCGGCGAGATTACGCCTGGATGCCATTGGTCCCCGCTCCTGTGTTCTCCGTCGGCCGAGGGTTTCCTCGACACGGAAAAAGGTATTGGCGGGCAACCGGGGGTCACATCCTGCGGACAGGTGTCTTGATCGGGGGGCAGGCACCCCTGCGTAGTAGGGCTGGCCCTACCCCTGAGAACGAGCCTCGTGGTGACCAGTCGGGGCAAATCGGGATGCGTGTAAGGGGAAGCTTCCGCGATCAATCCGCTGACCTGCGCAAACGCGGGCAACGCCAGTCGGGGGAAGGACACATCGGACGAGGGTCGACACGTGTGCACAACGCCCGGGGCGAGGTGGGGAGTTCCCCACCGCCCGGCCGGCTCCGCGCCGACGGGCGTTCACCCGCCGGGGCACGGCCGCGCCCCGCCGGTCGGTCCGACGGGGCGGGTCTGCGAAACTCGGTCCCATGGCTGCTACATCTGGCGAATCCTCCAAGGAGCGGTACGAGCGGGCCATGGCCGCTCGCAAGGCCCGCGAGGAGCGCACCCACGCGGAGGAAGTCGCGCGGTCGAACGCGCGCAACGAGATCCTCGCCCGCAAGGCCGCCGAGGCCGCCGCGTCCGGCGCGGACGACGAGATCCGCCAGACGGTGCTGGCGCCGCCGGACCCGAACAAATCCTCCGCCAAGCAGCTCGGCGGCATCCTGGGCATCATGCTGCTGATCACCGTGCTGATCGGCATCGCCGCGACGATCGCCGCCGCCACCGGCTGATCGGTTTTCCGTCCGCCCACCCGTGCCGCTCCCGAACAGGGCCGCGGTCCCACCGGCGGCGACGCACCCGTCCCGATCCCGCGGCCCCTACGACACAGCCCGACCGCCGCGACCCTGTCGGGTCGGGCGATCGGGCTGCGGAGTGGATCGGTTGCGCCGCCGAGGATGATGCCCGGCGGCGCGGCCGCGCGGTGATCCGGCTACGCGCCGATGGCGTGCAGGCCGCCGTCGACGTGGATGATCTCGCCGGTGGTCTTGGGGAACCAGTCGGACAGCAGCGCGCACACGCCCCGGGCGGCCGGGTCCGCGTCGCGCAGGTCCCAACCCAGCGGCGCCTTCTCGTTCCAGACACCCTCGAACTTCTCGAAGCCGGGGATGCTGTTCGCGGCCATCGTCTTGACCGGGCCCGAGGAGATCAGGTTGACCCGGATGTTCTTCTCACCCAGGTACTTGGCCAGGTAGCGCGAGGTCGACTCGAGCGCGCCCTTGGCGACACCCATCCAGTCGTAGCCCGGCCACGCCACCTGCGCGTCGAAGTCGAGGCCGACGACCGAGCCGCCGGCGCCCTTGTTCGCCTCGATCAGCGGCAGACAGGCCATCGTCAGCGACTTCAGCGAGTACGCCGAGACCTGCACGGCCGTGGCCACGTCGGCCCACTCGGTGTTGAGGAAGTTGCCCCCGAGCGCGTCCTTGGGTCCGAACGCGATCGAGTGCACGACGCCGTCGAGCGAGGGCACGTGCGCGCGCACGTTGTCCGCGAGCGCCGCGAGGTGTTCGGGGTTCTGCACGTCGAGCTCGATCACCGGGGCCGGCTTGGGCAGCCGGTTCGCGATCCGGTTGACCAGCGAGAGCCGGCCGAATCCGGTCAGTACGACCTCGGCGCCCTCCTCCTGGGCCCGCTTGGCGACGTGGAAGCCGATCGAGGCGTCGGTGATGACGCCGGTGACGAGAATGCGCTTGCCCGCAAGCAGGTCGCCCATGAGTTCAGTGCCCCATTCCAAGTCCGCCGTCCACAGGGATGACGGCTCCGGTGATGTACGACGCGGCGTCCGAGGTCAGGAACTTGACCACGCCGGCGACCTCGTCCACGTCCGCGTACCGCGCGAGCGGGATCTCCTTGAGGATCTGCGCCTTGCGCTCCTCGCCGAGCACCTCGGTCATCGCGGTGTCGACGAAGCCGGGCGCCACCACGTTCGTGGTGATGTTGCGCGACCCCAGCTCGCGCGCGATCGAGCGGGCGAAGCCGACCAGACCGGCCTTGGAGGCCGCGTAGTTGGCCTGGCCCGCCGAGCCGAGCAGCCCGACCACGGACGAGATCAGCACGATGCGACCCTTGCGGGCCCGCAGCATGCCCTTGCTCGCCCGCTTGACCACCCGGAACGTGCCGGTCAGGTTGGTGTCGACGACGCTGGTGAAGTCCTCTTCGCTCATCCGCAGCAACAGCGTGTCGCGGGTGATGCCCGCGTTGGCGATCAGCACCTCGACCGGGCCGTGCGTGGCCTCGATCTCCTTGAACGCCTGCTCGACCTGCTCGCCGTCGGTGATGTCGCACCGCACTCCGAGCAGGCCCTCCGGGGGCTCGCCGGAGCGATACGTGATCGCGACCTTGTCGCCGTCGGCGGCGAAGGCCCGGGCGATGGCCAGGCCGATGCCCCGGTTTCCTCCCGTGACCAGTACGGACCGGCTCAACGGATCACTCCTTTGTCCTCGGACGTCCTGTGGATGCGCGCGCGCAGGCCGTCGGCTTGCGTCACGATGACGCTATCGGGCTACCCCGGGGTAAGGGGAATCCGGTCCGGGACAGCGTCCGCGGACCGATAGTTGTGGGAACCCGACAAGAGCCGGCGGGAAGCGGAATCATCGGCTCCACCGACCGAATCCGGCCGGCCTGCGCGCGGCAGGTTTCGTTCCGGTTGTCCGGGCGCAAGACCCGTCCGACCAGCGGACCGGTCCGACCGGCAGACCGGAATGCCGGCGACGTCGTGTCTGGTTGACTGAACGACGCGAGCCGACAGGCCGAACGTATGGAGGAATGGGTGCCCAACGAGATCGATCCGACGTTCCTCGCCTATCCCCTTCGGGAGCTGGCCGCCGCGGCCCTGTCCCGAGCCGGGGAACTGGGCGCCGAACACGCGGACTTCCGCTTCGAGCGGGTACGAGACGCGTCCTTCCGGTTGCGCGACGGGAAAACCGACTCGGCCGCGGACACCACCGACGTGGGCTTCGCGGTCCGGGTCGTGCACGACGGGGCGTGGGGCTTCGCCGCGGGTGTCGACCTGACCCCGGAAGCGGTGACGTACGTCGCCGAACAGGCCGTCGCGGTGGCCCGGGTGTCCCGCTCGGTGAGCGAGGCGGCCGGGGCGGGAGAGCGCGTCGCGCTGGCCGACGAGCCGGTGCACGCGGACGAGACCTGGATCTCGAAGTACAAGATCAACCCGTTCGACGTACCCGAGGCCGAGCGCATCGGACTGCTCGCGCGGTGGAGTCGGGAGCTGCTCGCCGCCGACGGCGTGGACCACGTGGACGCCACGTGCATGGTGGTGCAGGAGAACAAGTTCTACGCCGACTCGGCCGGCACCACCACCACGCAGCAGCGGATCCGGATACACCCCCAGCTCACCGTGATCGCGGTGGACCGCGACTCCGGCGCGTACGAGACGATGCGCACCGTCGCGCCGCCGGTCGGCCGCGGCTGGGAGTACGTCAAGGGCGAGGGCTGGGACTGGGACGAGGAGCTGGCGTCGCTGCCGGGCCTGCTCGCCGAGCGGCTCAAGGCGCCGAGCGTCGAGGCCGGCGAGTACGACCTGGTGATCGACCCGAGCAACCTGTGGCTGACCATCCACGAGTCGATTGGGCACGCCACCGAGCTGGACCGCGCGCTGGGCTACGAGGCCGCCTACGCGGGCACCTCGTTCGCCACGTTCGACCAGCTCGGCAAGCTCGAGTACGGCTCGCCGGTCATGCACGTCACCGGCGACCGCACCGTGCCGCACGGCCTGGCCACCATCGGCTTCGACGACGAGGGCGTCGCGACGCAGAGCTGGGACCTGGTCACCAACGGCGTGCTCACCGGCTATCAGCTCGATCGGCGGATGGCGCTGATGCAGGGCCTGGGCCGGTCCAACGGGTGCGCGTTCGCGGATTCCCCCGGCCATGTCCCGGTGCAGCGGATGGCCAACGTCTCGCTCCAGCCGGGCGAGGACAACCTGTCCACCGCCGAACTGATCGGCCGGGTGCACCGGGGCCTGTACATCGTCGGCGACAAGTCGTGGTCGATCGACATGCAGCGGTACAACTTCCAGTTCACCGGCCAGCGCGCCTACCTGATCGAGGACGGCCGGATCGTCGGCCAGGTCAAGGACTTCGCCTACCAGGCGACCACGACCGACTTCTGGGGCTCGATGGAGGCCGTCGGCGGTCCCGGCACCTACGTCCTGGGCGGCGCCTTCAACTGCGGCAAGGCGCAGCCGGGGCAGGTCGCGGCGGTCAGCCACGGTTGCCCCTCGGCGCTGTTCCGCGGCGTGAAGGTCCTCAACACGGTTCAGGAGGCGGGTCGATGAGCAGCGGGCAGACCGTGGTGACGCGGCCGAACGAGACGGTCGAGCGCGCGCTGGCGC
The DNA here is from genome assembly GCF_044765325.1 of Embleya sp. NPDC127516. Taxonomy (NCBI): domain Bacteria; kingdom Bacillati; phylum Actinomycetota; class Actinomycetes; order Kitasatosporales; family Streptomycetaceae; genus Embleya; species Embleya sp. NPDC127516. Next base: position 32,504 of record NZ_JBIWJT010000005.1, read on the forward strand.
TGTCCAAGGCGGACGGCTGCGTGGTGATCGCCGAGGAGACCTCGGCGGCCAACCTGCGCTGGGCGGGCAACGCGCTGACCACCAACGGCGAGACGCGCGGCCGGCGGATCACCGTGGTGGCCACCGTCGCGGGGACCGAGGGCACCGCGTCCGGGATCGTCTCGCGCGGCGGCGTGACGATGGATCGGCTGGAGGGCCTGGTCCGGGCCGCGGAGGCGGCGGCGCGCGACGCCGGACCGGCCGAGGACGCGCGACCGCTGCTCGGGGCCGGCGGCGGCCCGGACGGCGGCTTCGACCAGGCGCCCGGGCAGACCTCGATCGGGGTGTTCGCGGACTTCGCGCCCGAGTTGGGCGCCGCGTTCGGGCGGGCCCGGGAGAGCGACCGGCTGCTGTACGGGTTCGCGTCGCATCAGTTGACCTCGACCTACGTGGGCACCTCGGCCGGACTGCGACTGCGGCACGACCAGCCCACCGGGCACGTCGAGTTGAACGCGAAGTCGGCCGACCTGAGCCGGTCGGCGTGGGCGGGCGTGCCCACCCGCGACTTCCGCGACGTGGACCTCGCCGCGATGGACGCGGACCTGGGCACGCGACTGTCCTGGGCGACCCGCACGCTCGACCTCCCGGCGGGCCGCTACGAGACGCTGCTGCCGCCCACGGCGGTCGCGGACCTGATGGTCTACATGTACTGGCAGGGCGGCGCCCGGGACGCGCACGAGGGCCGTACGGTCTTCAGCAAGCCGGGCGGCGGCACCCGGATCGGCGATCGGCTCAGCAAGCTGCCGCTGACGCTGTACAGCGACCCGACCTACCCGGGCCTGGAGAGCGCGCCGTTCACCATCGCGCACGCCTCCGGCGACGCGTCGTCGGTGTTCGACAACGGGCTCGCGCTGGAGCGGACGAACTGGGTCACCGACGGCGTGCTCACGTCGCTGCTGACGAATCGGCACACCGCCGAGCTGACCGGGCTGCCGGTCGCGCCGGAGATCGACAACCTGATCCTGGACGGGCCGGCCGACGGCCCGAGCATCACGGACATGGTCGCCTCGACCGAGCGCGGGCTGTTGCTGACCTGCCTGTGGTACATCCGCGAGGTGGATCCGCAGACGCTGCTGCTGACCGGGCTGACCCGGGACGGGGTGTACCTGGTCGAGGGCGGCGAGGTGGTCGGCGCGGTGAACAACTACCGCTTCAACGAGTCGCCGGTGGACGTGCTCGGGCGGGCGGTCGAGGTGGGGCGTACGGAGCGCACCTACCCGCGCGAGTGGGGCGACTGGTTCACCCGCGCGGCGATGCCGCCGTTGCGGGTCCGCGATTTCAACATGTCGTCGCCGAGCCAGGCGCAATGACCCCGGGGTCGGAGCGGGCGGCCCGCGGCCCGCTCGTCCTCGGGCGCCGGACAGGCTGAAGCTCCGGCCGGCGCGGTACCGGCCGCGGTCCGCGGGACGCCGGGTGGGCCCGATCGGGCCCACCCGGCGTTCGGCGTCCCCGGGGAAAACCGCTGTCCCCGCGCGGGACTCCGTGCTTTCGTTGGGGTTCATCATGAACATCGTCAAGATTTCGAAGTATCTGTCCCGACACCTGCGGCATCAGCCGGAGCGGCTCGGGATCACCCTGGACGAGGCCGGCTGGGTCGACGTGGACGTGCTCCTGGCGGCGTGTGCCGCGCACGGGGTGGCACTGTCCCGGGCGGGGTTGGAGCAGGTCGTCGCGGAGAACGACAAGCGGCGCTTCGCCTTCTCCGCAGACGGCACCCGGATCCGGGCCAGCCAGGGGCACACCGTCGTGGTGGACCTGGGTCTGGTCGAGGCCGTGCCGCCCGCCGTGCTCTACCACGGCACGAGTCCCAAGAGCGTGGCCGCGATCCTGGTCGAGGGCCTGCGGCCGATGGACCGGCACGACGTGCACCTGTCCGCCGACACCGAGACGGCCCGCCGGGTGGGCGCGCGGCGCGGGAGGCCGGTGCTATTCGTGGTGCGGGCCGAGCGCATGGTCGCCGCCGGGCATGTGTTCCGCCGCTCGGACAACGGCGTGTGGCTGGTCGCGGCGGTGCCGCCGGAATTTCTGGAGCCGCTCGGCTGAGCCGGTTCCGGCGTCCGCCACTCGGGTCGGTTTGTGGCAAAGGTCCCGGCCCCGGTCTCGGTGTGGCCGGCTCGCGGGCGTACCGTGAAGGGCCGGACGAGTGTGTGGACACGTGGTCGGAGACGGTGAGGTCGTGAAGAACGCCAAGGGCTCGGTGTACCGGATCAGTGGTGCGCGCAAGGGACTGACCGAGGACGTGGCCGGGCGCCAACGCCGGTACGTCATCTCGATGTCGATCCGTACCGTGTGCTTCGTCGCGGCGGTGTTCACGCCGTCGCCGTGGCGGTGGATATTGGTCGCGGGCGCGCTGTTCCTGCCCTACATCGCGGTGGTGTTGGCCAACGCCGGGCGCGAGCCCACCTCGAACACACCCGTGCAGGCGCAGTTCGTGCCGCCGCTCCCGCCCAAGGCGCTGGAGCCGCCGCCCGGCGCGGTGCTCACCAGCGCCGAACGACAGACCGTGCACACCCACGCGGAAGACTCGTGGACGATGCCCGCCGGACCTGCTCCGACCGCCGGCGCGGAGCCCACCGACCGTTCCTCGCACACGAATTCGGATACGCACGGTGACACCGGGGGTGCCGACCGGGGCCATGCGGGCGACCCGGCGGGGGCCCCCTCTCACAGCGTCAAAAATTAGCGGTAAGCGCTACGCGGGTTGGTGCTTCAACCGCATGCAGGACGTGCCATACTTCGAAACGTGCTCCGTATCCCCCGTCGGAGCGACCGACGCGATGCCGGGCGGCTCCCCCCGTGGCTGCCCGGCATCGCCCGTGTCCGGGTCGTTTGACTGTCAGGCAAGTCGACACTCGCGCGGTTACCGCACCAGCCCGTTGCTTACTGAGAGCAGCGCTCCGGTTGGTGTCTGACGCCAAGTCAGCTTCCCGTCCGACGCATCGCGTCCGGTGTGCCGACCTCGTCTGAGACACTGGTGGGCATGTTCCCCACCCCCGCCGATCCCGTCCGGCCGATCTGTTCGGCGAAGGGCTGTCGTGCCGACGCCCGGTGGGTCCTGGCCTGGAACAACCCCAAGCTGCACACCCCGGAACGGCGCAAGACGTGGCTCGCGTGCGACGAGCACCGTGAGCACCTGTCGCAGTTCCTGGCGATTCGCGGATTCCTCAAGGACACCGTGGCGTTCGCGGACTGGCACGACCCGCAGGCCGCCGCCGGTCCGGCCACCGAGGGTTCCTGACCCCTGCCGGGCAATCCGCGCCGCGCTCGCCTGCGCCGTGGCGAACTCCCTTGCCCACGAGGAAGGTTGATCGAGCCCGCGGCTCCCCCGCACGAACGCCGGGTCGGCCGCGGACAACGACGCTCGGTCGCCGACGAGGGTCGGCAGCGGACGACGCTCGGTCGCCGACGAGGGGCCGGTCGCCGAGAGCGGATCAGCCGCCGATGGCCGACATCGGTCGGTCCGGCTGGAGGAACTCCGGGTCGTCGATGCCCGCACCGGCCTTCTTGCCCCACATCGCGGCCCGCCAGCGGTCCGCGATCTCCGCGTCGTCCGCGCCGCCGCGCAGGGCGGCCCGCAGGTCGGACTCCTCGCGGGCGAACAGGCAGTTCCGGATCTGCCCGTCGGCGGTCAGCCGGGTCCGGTCGCACGCGCCGCAGAACGGGCGGGTGACCGAACCGATCACGCCGACCGTGCCCGGACCGCCGTCCACGAGCCAGCGCTCGGCCGGATTGCTGCCCCGGGCGTCCTCGGGGTCGAGACGGAACGCGCCGCGCAGCGAGGTCAGGATCTCGCCCGCGGTGATCATCTCGGCGCGCTTCCAGCCATGCTGCGCGTCCAGCGGCATCTGCTCGATGAAACGCAGTTCGTAGCCGCGTTCGAGGCACCACGCCAGCAGCGCGGCGGCCTCGTCGTCGTTCACCCCGCGCATCAGCACGGTGTTCACCTTGACCGGCCCCAGGCCGGCGTCGACCGCCGCGGCGAGTCCCGCGAGCACGTCGGCGTGCCGGTCGCGCCGGGTCATCGCCTTGAACCGGACCGGGTCGAGGGTGTCCAGCGAGACGTTGACCCGATCCAGCCCGACCTCCTTCAGCGTGCCCGCCAATCGGGCCAGACCGATCCCGTTCGTGGTGACGGAGAGGGTGGGGCGCGGCTCCAGGGCCGCGGCGTCCCGCACGATCTCGACCAGTTCGCGGCGCAGCAGCGGCTCGCCTCCGGTGAACCGCACCTCGCGCACACCGAGCACGGTCACCGCGATCCGGACCAGGCGGGAGATCTCCGCACCGGTCAACAGTTCGGGCTTGGCCAGCCAGTCCAGGCCCTCCTCGGGCATGCAGTACGTGCAGCGCAGATTGCAGCGGTCGGTCAGCGACACCCGCAGGTCGGTCGCCACGCGGCCGAAACCGTCAACGAGTCCGCCGGTGCGGTGGTGCGTGCTCACCTTCGACCCCCTTTTCCTGGTTCCGGCAAGTTTCCCAGGTTACGCGGGTCACTCCGACCGCCGGGGTCCCCGGGGTACGAGTGGGGCGGTCGATCGGTTGCAGTGGCGTATCCCACACCGGCATCGACAACCGTGAGTCGAATACCGGACGTGATCCACGAGAGGATCCAGGCTCACTACGAGGAGGCTTCACCGGTGAGACACGCAGCGGGCAGCGGTGCACAGCCCGACGAAGGGGGTACACCCGACGGAGCGCACTTCCTGGACACCTCGTGGCAACAGCACACCATGGGCCCGGCAGGCACATCCGGCACTTCCGGCGCATCGGGCCCACCGGGCCCACCCGGCGCGTTCGACGCGGCGACCACGCCGGTCCCGGCCGACTGGTACCAGCGTGATCAGCAGTCCGTGCCCACGTCCACGCCGGAGGCCCCGGCCGCGCCGGCGAGGCCCGCGCGCACGGACGAGCCCGAGCCGCCGCGGCGCGGCCGACGCAAGCTGGTCGTCTGGTCTCTCGCGGGCGCGCTGGTGCTCGCCGGAGCCGGGGCCGGAGCAGTGCTGTTCCTCGGGAGTGGAGACGACAACGACAAGAAGGACCGGGCTGGTTCGGTGGGCGCGGATCTGACGCCCGGCGCCACCACCGCTGCGTCCACGCCACCGGCGGCAGCCACGACCGCGCCGCCCACCGGCGCCCCGTCCTCGTCCCGACCGCCGTCGTCGAGCAAGCCGCCGAGTTCGTCCTCGTCGGCGTCCTCGACCGCGAAGGCGCCGGCCAACGACGTGGACGCGCCCAAGGATCCGAGCGCGCTCAAGCCGGCCGCCTACGCCGCGTGGAAGAGGATCGACGCCGCGATGGCGGCCGAGGGCATCAAACTGAACCTCAACTCCGGCAAGCGCGGCTGGGCGCATCAGCAGCGGCTGCTCGACGACAAGATCGCCGAGGTCGGCTCGCGCCAGGAGGCGCTGCGCTGGGTGCTGCCGCCGGAGAAGTCGATGCACGTCCAGGGCGTCGCGGTGGACATCTACCCGGCCAACGCCCAGGCCTGGCTCCAGGCCAAGGGCAGCAAGTACGGCTGGTGCCGGATGTACGACAACGAGGCGTGGCACTTCGAGTACAACGCCTCCTACACCTCCGGCTGCCCGAAGCGCCTCCCGAGCGCACTGGACTCGTAGCCGAAGAGGCTCGATCGGGGCCGGGTACGCGGGGCCATGGGAGTGACCTCGCGACACCCGGCCTCGACCCGCTCGTTGTACGCCGTGTCCGCCGACGAGTCTCGGCGGGCGCGGCGTCGGGGCGTGGGATCTCGGGGCCGTCGTAGCGGAGAGGCTCTCCTGTGCGAGGTTCGGCCCTGATCGCCCCCAACCCCGATCCCAACCACCGCCGCCCGTTCGGCATGGTGCCGCTGCCGTACCCGGTGCCGCGGGCGGCCCGCCCGGCACCCGCGATTCCGCCGCCGGCGCCATGGGCTTCGCCGGCCCCACCGCAGCCCTGGTACCGCGCCGACTGGCGCTAGTGCCGCGCCCCGCGACGTTTGCCCCGTCGCGGCGCCCGGCAGGGCACGACATGGCATGGCACCAAATACGTCCCCGGGTATCCACCCGTGCCGGCGCGGCCTACGGCCGACCGGTCACGGCTTGTACGGCAGCGACGGCACGTCGAAGCAGTTCTTGGTCATGTCCGGCACCTGGCCGACCCAGCCGCCCGGCGCGGCGTCCTGCCAGCGGGCCACGTCGAAGCAGGTCCGGGTGGGCGCGGCGACGCGGTCGACCGGTTCGGCCTTGAAGTCGACCGGGATCAGCAGCCCGTGCGCGTCGTAGCCCTCGGGACGGTTGACGAAGGCCTCCACACAGGCCCGGGTGACGTTCGCGCCGCACGAGGCGATCGCGTCGGTGAGCCACATCGCCGAGGCCCAGCCCTCCAGTTCCCACTGGGAGAGCTTGTCCTCGCGGTCGGGGAAGTACTTCTTCATCGCGGCCCGGAACTCGGCCACCGCGGGCTGCGCGGTGTCCGTGTAGCCGCGGCTGTTGCTCGTCGCGTAGATGCTGTCGCGGCAGGTCGGGGACGCCTTGAAGTCCTCGCCGACGCGCGCGTTCCAGTTCTGCACGTTGGTCACCTTGGCGGTGACCCGCAGGCCGGCGCCGTCCATCGCCTTGCACAGTTCCGCGTTGCCGCGCGTGTCCACGGCGTCGAAGACGATGTCGACGCCCTTGCTGCGCATGTCCACCACGGCGGCGGCGAAGTTCGGCAGCGCGAAGTCGACCTGCTTGTCCAGCACGGTGTAGCCCTCGGCGCGCAGGCCGTCGGCGACGGTCTGCGCGTAACGCGCGGAGTCGGCCTGGTTGTACGACACCACGGCGGCGGTGCGCGCGCCGAGCTTCTCCTTGAAGTAGCGGTACACCTCGGTGCTCGCGTACAACTCGCCGTTCCAGCCCACCTTGCCCGCGCGCGGGGCCCGCGAGCCGTAGATCGAGTACAGGTGCGGGTAGGTCTCGTACGCGGTCCCGATCGGCTGACCGCCGACGTCCGGGACGCCCTTGTCGCTGACGTACCCGGCGGCGGTGTAGCTGTAGATGCTGTTGCCCGCGAAGGCGAACACCTTGTCGTCCTCGACGAGTTTGCGGGCGCAGCGCTGGTTGGCCACGCCGTACCCGTTGTCGTCGCACGCGGACACCTTGACCCTGCGCCCGTTGACGCCACCGCGGTCGTTCAGCGCCCGGAACCAGGCCTGCGCGCCGTACATCGGCCCGGAGAAGGTCTCGTTGCCCAGGACGCCCTGGACGGTGTCGATCATGCCGACGGTGATCTCGGTGGAGGTCACGCCCACGTCGGACGCGGTGTTGGCGTTCGCCGCGGGCGCGCCGGTGCCCGCCGGGGCGGGCGTACGGTCCTGGAAGTCGCGCTCGGGCAACCGGGAGCCGCACCCGACCAGTACGCACAACAACCCGGCCAGCAACAGGGCCACCGAGGCGCACGGTACGCCCCGTCGGTGGAAACGACGATGCATGGGTGCTCCTCGGTGGCCCGGGTGCGGCGGACGTCCGCCCGTTCGGGGTGTGGATCAGGCCTTCGGGCAACCCTCGACGACGGTGCCCGGCTTGAGCGCGCCGACCAGCGTGCAGACGGTGCTCAGGCTGACCTTCCAGGTGCCGTCCTGCTTGACCGCCTGGCCGTTCTGGCCGGGCAGCGCCGGGGTGCCGGCGAGCAGGATGTCGAACGTCACGGCCGCCTTGTCACCGCTGATCTTCACCGCGGTGGTCTTGGACGTGACCGACTTGGCCATCGGGTCGTTCGCGAGCGTCTCCACGAGCGTGCCCATCTTGTCCGCGTTCTCCAGGACCGCCTTGCGGTCGGCGAGCGGCGCGGTGTTGTCGAACAACTTGTCCCAGTTGTCGGCGACCTTCTTCTCCTCGCCGGTCAGCGTGGTGCCACCGGCGGCCGGCGGAGCGCTGGTGGCGCCGCCGGTCGCGGACGCGCCCGTGCTCGGGGTGGTCGCGGCCGGCGTCGTCTGCTGGGCGGCCGGCGCGGAGGCCGACGGCGTCGACTTCGACTCGTCGTCCTTGTCGTCGTCGCCGCCACATCCGGACAGCACCAGCACCGCCGCCACCGGCAGGGCCAGCCATGCGCGGCGCGCCCCCTTGCGACGACCGACGCCGGTGCCCGTCTTCGCCCGCTCGTTGATCATGTCCACGCTCACGTGCGTTCACCACCCGTTCCGCCGGTCGCCCGGCGTCCTGTTGCTGTTGATGTAGCCAGGTAGTACCTGGGTTACCGGCAAGTCATGTTGCCACGTGCGACTCGGTATCCAATCGTGTTCCGGCCCGTATGACCAGATCCCGGAGAACTACGCTGAGGCACGGATGCGCGATCGGGCGGACTCGACGGGTGGACCCTATGGCAGGTTCGACGGACTCGGCAGGTTCCACGGGAAAGGCGAACTCCCCTATCGAACGACAGCGTACGACCGACGCCGCGACGACCCTGGCCGGTTTGCGTCGGTTGTCGCGCACGCACGGCGGTTGGCTGGTCGGACTGTGCGGCGCGCTGTTGTGCGCACTGGGGTGGTACGGCGTTTCGGGCGAACGGTATGAAGCGCGCCAATTGCCCTATCTGGCTTCGGCCACCATCCCGGGCGCGGCCCTGATCGTCGCCGGCGCGGTGCTCGTGGTGGGCACCCGGCGCGGCACGGCGGGCGAGTCCGGCGACGTCGACGCGGAACTGCGTTTGATGGTGGGGCAGTTGTACAGCCTTCTGGTCGAACCGGTGCCGGCCGATACGGCGGCGGAGGCACCCGTCGAGGGGCGGTGGGTCGCGGTGCCCGGCGGGGCGCGCTACCACCGGCCCGGATGTTCGCTGGTACGGGGCAAGGACGGCGTGCGTCGCGTGGACGAGACGACGGCGCGGGACAAGGACCTGCGGCCGTGCCGGTTGTGCGACCCGGGGCCCGGGTCGGGCGGGTCCGCCGGCTCCGAGGCCGGCCGGGGCGCGGGTGCGGGCGGTGCCCCGGCCGTCGGTGACGCGGGTCCGGACGGGCCGCACGTGCCCCCGACCGGCGGCTGAGCGTCGTGCTCACACTGGAACTGGCGCTGGCCGGACTGGGCGTGGGCGCGATCGCCGCGCTCGCGGCGGTCGGCATGATCACCTCGTACCGGGCGACCGGCGTGTTCAACCTGTCCTTCGGCGCGCTCGCGATGATCGTGGCCTACCTGGTCTGGCAGCAGGTCCGGGTGTGGGGCTGGCCGCTGTGGGCCGCGGTGCTGCTCGACGTGGGCGTGGTGGCGCCCGCGCTCGGCCTGGTGCTGGAGCGTTTCGTTTTTCGCGGGCTGCACCGCGAGGGAGCCGGTCCGGCCCGGATGCTGGTCGCCTCGCTGGGCGTGTTCGTCCTCCTGGTCGGCGTCGCGACGCTGACCTGGGGCACCCAGGCCCGCCTGGACCCGCCGTCGATCGTGCCGAGCGGCTCGGTCGCGCTGCCCGGTGACACCTCCGTGCCCACCGGCACGCTGGTCGAACTGGGCGTGGTGATCGCCGTCGCCGCGCTGGTCGCCGGCGTCACCCGGTACACCCGGTTCGGGGTCCGGCTGCGCGCGGTGGTGGATCGACGCTCGCTGGCCGAATTGGCGGGCGTGCCGGCCGACCGGGTGGCCGCGGCCGGCTGGGCCTTCGGTTCGATGCTGGCGGGCTTGACCGGCGTGCTGTTGGCGCCGCACCTGCGGCTGGATCCGTACGGACTGACCCTGCTCGTGCTGGAGACGATCGGCGTCGCGGTGGTGGCCCGGCTGGCCAGTCTGCCGGTGGCGATCCTGGCGGCGTTGGCGATCGGGGTGGGGCAGAGCGAACTGTCCCGGCTGGAACTGGACTCGTGGGGTCTGGTCCAGGCGCTCCAGGCGAACCTGTTCGTGGTGGTCATGCTGGTCGCGCTCATGGTGCTGCCCCGGATGGTCGAGGTGGGCGGCCCGGACACCGTGCGGGCGGCCGCTACCCGGATAGGGACCGGGCACGGGGAGAGCGCGCCGGCAGGCTGGTGGGTGCCGTTCGTCGCGGTCGCGGCGGCGCCGCTCGCGCTGGGCGCGGAACATCTGCGGATCGCCCAGCAGGTGCCGGCGATGGCGATCGTATTCGTGTCCCTGGTGATGCTCACCGGGTACGCGGGCCAGATCTCGCTCGGCCAGGCCGGCTTCGCGGGTCTGGGCGCGCTCTTCGCCGGACAACTGATGGGCCGGGAGGTCCCGGGCCTGGTCGCGCTGTTCCTGGCCGCGCTGCTGGTGGTGCCGGTCGGCCTGGTGACCGGGTGGCCGGCGATTCGACGGCGCGGGTTGACGCTCGCGCTGACCACGTTCGCGGTGGCCGCGGTGGTCAGCCGGTTCGTCTTCGCGCAGCCGCGCTTCACCACCGGCACCGCGCTCGACCACCCGTGGCCGTTCGAGGGCGAACGTGCTTTCTACGCACTGGAATTGGCCTGTCTCGGGCTGGTCCTGCTGGTGATCCGCCGGCTGCATGTGAGCCGGCTCGGGCGGATGCTGGTCGCCGTCCGCGACCACGAGGACGGCGCGGCGGCGTCCGGGGTGGACGTCTCCTCCGCGAAGGTCTTCGTCTTCGCCGTCGGCGCCGGCGTCGCGGCACTCGGCGGCGCGCTGCTCGGCATGGGCGGCCGGGCCTTCGACGCGGCGGCCTTCGACCCGGTCCTGGGCCTGGTCTGGTTCGCCGCGGTGGTGGTCTTCGGCGTGGACAGCGCGGCGGGCGCGGTTCTGGCCGCGGGCCTGGTGGTCGCCCTGGACGCGGCCACCACGGCGGGTATGTCCACGATCGTGATCGGCGCGCTGGCCGTGCTGCTGTCCCGGATGCCCGGCGGCGTCTCGGCCACCCTCCTGCGCCTGGTGGCGGGCCGCCCACCCGCTCCCGTGACACCTTCCCCGGTCCGCCTCACCCCACTGGGCCGGACCCTGCGCGCGCGGGTGCGCCCGTGAACGCGCGCCGGGAGTCGCCGACGACCGCGGACGCGGAGGGCGGGGAGCCGATGAGCGCGTTGCGGGCCGAGGGGGTGGTGCGCCGATTCGGTGGGCTGCGGGCTGTGGACGGGGTGGATCTGCGGGTGCCGGCGGGTGTGGTGACGGCGGTGATCGGGCCCAACGGGGCCGGCAAGAGCACCCTGTTCGACTGCCTCGCCGGCGGCCGGGTCGATGCCGGGCGGGTGTATGTGGGCGGGCGCGACGTCACCGGGCTGCCGGCGCATCGCCGGGCCCGGCTCGGGGTGGCCCGTACCTTCCAGGTGGTGTCGGTGTTCCCGAGCCTGACGGTGCTGGACAACCTGCGGGTGGCGGCGGAGAACCGGTCCGGCGCCTCCGCCCTGACCCGCCTGTTCGGCCTGCCCGACCCGGCCCGGGGGCGTACCGGGAGCGCCGTCGAGAGCGCGCTGCGCCGGCTCGCGCTGACCGAGCACGCGCACACCCCGGCGGGCGAACTCCCGGTCGGGATCCTGCGCATGGTCGAACTGGCCCGCGCGCTCGCGTCCTCGCCCTCGGTGCTGCTCCTGGACGAGCCGGCCAGCGGGCTGGACGACGCGCAGACCGACCGGCTGCGCCACGAACTTCGCGCGCTGGCCGCCGACGGCCTGGCGATCCTGCTGGTCGAACACGACATGGACCTGGTCTTCGGTGTGGCCGACACCGTGCATGTGATGGCGGCGGGTCGGATCGTGGCCTCGGGCACGCCGGCCGAGATCCGCCGCGACGAACACGCCCGGGAGGTGTACCTCTGATGGCGATCGCCCTGTCGGTCACCGGACTTCGCGTCCGGTACGGCCCGATCGAGGCGCTGCACGGCGTCGACCTGGACTTCCCCTCGGGCGCCGTGACGGCCCTGGTCGGCCGCAACGGCTCCGGCCGCAGCACGCTGCTGAACACGCTGGCCGGCCTGGTCCGCCCGAGCGCCGGTCGGGTGGTGTGGAACGGTACGGACATCACCGCGTGGCCCGCCGACCGACGCACCCGCGAGGGCCTGACCCTGATCCCCGAACGCGGCGGCGTGTTCGCGGGCCTGACCGTGGCCGACAACCTGAGGCTGTTCGCCGACGGCGCCGACGTCGAGCCCGCGCTGACCGCGTTCCCGATCCTCGCCGAGCGCATGTCCCAGCGGGCCGGCACGCTCTCCGGCGGCGAACAGCAGATGCTCGCGGTGAGCCGAGCCCTGCTCACGCCGGCCCGACTGCTCCTCCTGGACGAACTCAGCCAGGGCCTGGCCCCCCGGATCGCCGCCCGCCTCTACGAGGTCGTGACCACCCTGGCCACCGCCGACCGCACGGTGATCCTGGTCGAACAACACACCGGCGAGGCGCTGGAACGTGCCGAGGTCGTCTACGCCCTCAGCCGAGGCACCGTCACCTTCCGCGGCGACCCCACCGAATACCGCACCCACCCGGACACGGCCCACCGCAGCTAGGCCCTGTCCGGGTCGTACGGCGGTGAAGACCCGGAATGCGGCCACCGTCGTACCACTGCCCAGCACCGGCGGCACGGTTGCCGCGAACGACCGAACCGCCGTCATCGCGCCGAAGAGCCCCGGGGCGGTGGCCCGCGACCCGCTCCGGCAGCGACCGGAACAGGCCACGCCGGGCGGTCGAGCCACGCCCACCGGCGTTCGCGGGTGAGCGTCGGGCCGTACCGCTCGCGGCGGGGGCGGCCGTGCTCCCGATGGAACGCGTACGCCGCCTCGACGCCGTCGCCACAGCGAACGTGGCGTGGTCTTGGGCGCCGGGTCGTACATCCTGGAGTAACGACTTCGACGCCCGACGCGCGGCGTTCGCGGACCTCGCCCCGACCGGCCCGCCCTCGGGGGGTGAACCTCTCCTTCTCGGATGTCGCCGAGGCGGCCGACGCCGGGCGTCTTCCGGTGCTTCGGACGCCGATCCCTGGAGACGTCGACCCGACTCGGCGGCGACCGGCCGGTCAGCGGGGCATCAGCGCGCCGCGCAGCACCACCGCTCGGGGGTCGGCCAGGGTGGCGATGTCGGCGCGCGGGTCGGCCGCGTAGACGACCACGTCGGCGGAGGCGCCCTCGGTGATCGCGTCCCGGCCCAGCCACTTGCGTGCGGACCAGCACGCGGCCGAGAGCGCGTCGACGGCGGGGATGCCGGCCTCGACCAGCTCGGCCACCTCGTCGGCGACCAGGCCGTGCGGTAGCGAGCCGCCCGCGTCGGTGCCGACGAAGATCGGGATGCCCGCGTCGTGTGCCGCCCGGACCGTGGCATAGCGGTTCGCGTGCAGCGCCCGCATGTGCGCGGCGTAGGTCGGGAACTTGCCGGCCGCCTGATCCGCGATGCCCGGGAAGGTGCCGATGTTGACCAGCGTCGGCACGATCGCCACGCCGCGCTCGGCGAACATCGGGATCAGTTCCTCGGTCAGGCCGGTGGCGTGCTCGACGCAGTCGATGCCCGCCTCGACCAGGTCCGGGAGCGAGTTCTCGGCGAAGCAGTGCGCGGTGACCCGGGCGCCCTCGGCGTGCGCGGCGGCGATCGCCTCCTTGAGCGCGTCCAGTGGCCACAGCGGGGCCAGGTCGCCGGTGTCCCGGTCGATCCAGTCGCCGACCAGCTTGACCCAGCCGTCGCCGCGCCGAGCCTCCTGGATGACGAACGCGGTCAGGTCGCCGGGCTCGATCTCGTGCGCGTAGTTGCGGATGTAGCGCTTGGGCCGGGCCAGGTGGCGGCCCGCGCGGATCAGTCGGGGCAGGTCCTCGCGGCCGTCGATCCAGCGCGTGTCGGCGGCCGAGCCGGCGTCGCGCAGCAGCAGCGCGCCCGCGTCCCGGTCGGTGCGCGCCTGGCGTTCGGAGGTGGCGGCGTCGACGGCGCCGTGCTCGTCGATCCCGACGTGGCAGTGCGCGTCGACCAGGCCGGGCAGTACCCAGCCCTCCAGGGTCGCGTCGACGGCAAGCGACGTCGGCCGGTCGAACGTGATCCGCCCGCCCACCACCCACATCTCGTCACGAACTTCGTCCGGGCCGACCAGAACGCGACCCTTCACGTGCAACACGGTCATGCCGAGACCCTACGACCGCCCCACCGAAAACCGCCCCACCCCGCCCCGAACCCGCCGCTCCACGCCTCCGGTTCCACCCACGGCCACTCACCGCCGCCCCGACACCCCACGGCGCGCCACCGCCGCGCGCGAGTCGACGCCGAGCACCGCACCGCCCCGCCGCGAACCCCCAGCGCCCCGCCACCCCACACACCCGTTCCCACCCGCGCACCATCCGACCGCGCTCAGCGCCGGCCCGACCCCACGTCATACCGCCGCAACCCCCGCGACGCGCGAGTCGACGCCGAGCACCAACCCCCCGCACCCCGGCCCACCCCACACCAAGCCCACCCGCGCGCACCGCACCGCCTCACGCTCAGCGCCGACCGAGCACCCCGCGTTGTATCGCCGCCGCCACCGCCGCGGTGCGGGAGTCGACGTCGAGCTTTGCGTAGATGTGCACCAGGTGTGATTTGACGGTGGCCTGGCTCAGGAACAGCGCCTTGCTGATCGCGAGGTTGGACAGGCCGTCCGCGACCAGCGCAAGCACCTCGATCTCGCGACCGGTCAGCGTCGGGAGCGGATCGCGCAGCCGACTCAACAGCCGGCCCGCGATCCGCGGCGCGAGCGCGGATTCGCCCGCCGCGGCGGTACGCACCGCGGCGGCCAGTTCCTCGGGCGGGGCGTCCTTGAGCAGATAGCCCAGCGCACCCGACTCGACCGCCGCCAGGATGTCCGCGTCGGTGTCGTACGTGGTGAGCACCAGCACGTGCGGCGCGTCGGGCAGCGCCGTGATCGCCGCCGTGGCCGCGTTTCCGTGCATCCCGCCCGGGGCGAACCGCAGATCCATCAGCACTACGTCCGGCGCGAGCACGCGGGCCAGTTCGACCGCGCGTTCGGCGGTGCCCGCCTCGCCCACCACCGCGAAGTCCGGCTCCGCCGCCAGCACCGCGCGCAGCCCGGCGCGCACGATCGGATGGTCGTCGGCCAGCAACAACCGGATCATCGCGCCGACCCACCCGGTGCCGGCACCGGGAACGTCACCGCGATCGCCGCACCCTGCGCCGGCCCGGATTCCACCGTCAGCACACCACCGAGTTCGGCGGCCCGCGTCCGCATCGCGGCCAGCCCGAACCCGGTCCCGGCGGACCCGCCGGCGGCGGCCGAGTCCGCGCCGCCCCGCCCGACCCGCGCGGCCGGATCGAAACCGCGCCCGTCGTCGACCACGTCCAGCGTCACCGAAGCGTCCATGTGGCTGAGCGTCACCTCGGCCCGGGACGCAGACGCGTGCCGCACCGTGTTGCCCAGCGCCGACTGGGCGATCCGCAACAGCGCCACCTCGACGGCGGTCGGCAACCCGACCGCGTCACCGGTGTTGTGGAAGCGCACGTCCAACTGCCCCTCGGCGGCGGTCCGCGCGCACAACCGCTCCAACGCCGCCGGCAGCGAGGACCCGTCCAGCTCCGGCGGCGCCAGCGCCCGGACGAACCGGCGCGCCTGGGCCAGGCTGTCGGTCGCGGTGACCCTGGCCAGCCGTACGTGCCGCTCCGCGTCGAGGGCATCGCTCGGCAGCGCCCGCTCCGCCGCGCGCAAGAGCAGTTGGATGCTGCTGAAGCCCTGCGCGAGGCTGTCGTGGATCTCCCGGGCCAACCGCTCGCGCTCGGCGAGCACCCCCGCGTGCCGCTCGGCCGCGGCCAGCGACGCGCGTGCCGCGACCACGTCCTCCACCAGTCGGCGTCGCTCCTCGCTCTCCCGGTGCAGCGCCTGGTAGCCCAGTACGGTCGCCACCGCCACCGCCGCGCCCAGCACCGGACCGAGCAGCATGCCGGTCGTCACCGCGCCGCGATGCGCCGCGTAGCCCGCGATCGCGACCACCGTGAGCCCGGCCACCACCGGCAGCGCGACGCGCACCGGCAGCAGATGCGGGACCAGGAAGAACAACGGGAACGCGAACCAGATCCCCTCCGCCGTGAGCGCGTACAACCCGCCCCAGGCCAGGGTCAGACACCCCAGCCACAGCGCCGAGGCCCGCACCGAGGACTCCACCGAGGGCAGCAGGTTGCCGACCACGTACACCCCGACGGTGACCGCCACCGCGGCCACGATCAGCGCGGCCCGCGTGGCCGGTATGTCGGTACCGATCAGCGCGCGCAGCGCGGCGAGGGCCAGGAGCAGCGCCACGAGCCCGTGCATGCAGGCACGGAGCGCGCGGGGGACCCGAGTCGGGCCGGGCGGTGTGGGGGCGGGGGTGGGGCACATGTCGGTTCAAGGGTAGAGCGGGTGGATTCGGGCGGCATCGATCGAAAGGTTGAGTCGGGAACGGCCAGGTCGATCGATGATGCCGCTGGTGGTCGAGGAGCAGAGTCGGGTTGTCCTCGGACGCCGGACCGGCCGCTCTCACCGGCCCGGGGACGCGGCGCCGCGGGTCACGCGTGCCGCACATCTTCCAGCCAGGAGGCCTCGACCAGCCGTGTTCGTCGCAGTGCGGGACCTCGTGTTCGCCCGAGGGCGGTTCGCCCTGATGATCGTCACCGTGGCGCTGCTCACCGCGCTGGTCGGCCTGGTGTCCGGTCTGACCGTCGGGCTCGGGCGGGCCAACACCTCGGCGATCGACGCGCTGCCCGCCGATCGGCTCGCGTTCGCCGCGCCCGCGTCCGGGCAGGGGGTCTCGTTCGCGGACTCGGCCGTGGACGAGAGCCAGTGGCGGCGCTGGGCCGAGCAACCGGGGGTGCGCTCGGCCGCGCCGCTGGGCATCGCGACCACCCGGCTCGGCGCCGGCGAGCGCACGGTCGCCGCCGCCGCGTTCGGGGTCGAGCCCGGCGGGCCGCTCGCGCCCCGGGCGCTTGCCCCGGGCACCGTGGTGTTGTCCCGGGCGCTGGCCGAGGACCTGCGGGTCGCGGTCGGCGCCCGGCTGAGCGTCGGGTCCGGTACGTCGCTGACCGTGGCGGCGGTGGTGTCGGGGTCCTCGTACAGTCACACCCCGGTCGCCTGGACCACGCTGGCCGACTGGCAACCGTTGCGCCCGGCGCCGGCGCGCGACGGACCATACGCGACGGTGATCGCGCTCGACCTGGCCGGCGCGCACACCGGTGCGGGCGACCGGACGATCGGCACCCGCAGCACCACGATCGGCGCCGCTCGGAGCGCGATCGGGTCGTACACCGCCGAGAACGGGTCGCTGCGCCTGATGCGCGGCTTCCTGTTCGCGATCTCGGCGCTGGTGGTGGGCGCGTTCTTCACGGTGTGGACGATTCAGCGGGCCGGCGACATCGCGGTGCTCAAGGCGCTCGGCGCGCCCACCGGTTATCTCCTCGGGGACGCGCTCGGCCAGGCGTTCCTGGTGTTGCTGGTGGGGACCGCCGTGGGCACCGGAATCGCCGCGCTGTTCGGCGCGGTGACGCCGGCGGGGGTGCCGTTCGTGGTGGACCCGTCGACCACGGCGTTCCCGGCGGCGGTGCTGATCCTGCTCGGCATGGTCGGCGCCGGGCTGGCCGTGCGCCGGGTGACCTCGATCGACCCGCACACCGCGCTGAGCGGCACCCGATGACCGTCGGCCCGACCCGAGCCGGCGGCGGCCGGTCCGCGCCGCGCGCCACCCCCGGCGACCCCGAAAGGCACCCGATGCACCCGTCGCACCCGTCGCACCCGTCGCCCGGTCTCGAACTCGCCGACGTCACCCTCACCTATCCCGACGGCGACACCCGACTCACCGCCCTGGACCGGGTCGGCCTGCTCGTGCCGCCCGGCACGCTGACCGCCGTGGTCGGCCCGTCCGGGTCCGGCAAGTCCAGTCTGCTCGCCGTCGCCGCGACACTGACCGCGCCGGACCGCGGTCGGGTCTCGATCGCCGGCCGGGACGTCGCGGCGCTGTCCGCCGCCGAACGTGCCCGACTGCGCCGGACCACCATCGGCATCGTGTTCCAACAGCCCAACCTGCTCGCGTCGTTGACCTGCGTCGAGCAGCTCCAGGTGATGGCGCATCTGGCCGGGCGCAGCCCCCGTCGGGCCCGCGCGCGGGCGCTGGAACTGCTCGACCGGGTCGGCCTCGCGGACCGCGCGGGGCATCGCCCGCAACGCCTGTCCGGCGGCCAGCGGCAACGCGTCAACATCGCAAGGGCCTTGATGAACGAGCCGAGCGTGCTTCTGGTGGACGAGCCCACCGGAGCGCTCGATCACGATCGCGGCGCCGCGATCGTCGCGCTGCTCGCCGAACTGACCCGTGCGAGCGGCACGGCCACCGTCCTGGTCACCCACGACCACAGCCATCTCCCGCACGCGGACCACACGATGGAGCTGGTCGACGGCCGCCTGGGCACCCTCGCCACGAGCCGTTGACGCGGCGGACGACATGCTTGGCCCACCGAAGCGACGGACGGCCGACGGCCGGGCCGGCGAAACGGCGACCGCCGGCCGGGCCCACCGAAACCCCCACCGAAATCGCCTACGCGCCCTCCCCCGGCCGCCACGCGCTCGACCCCGACCGCTCCCGATCGGCGTCCGGGTGCCACGCACTCGACCCGCCGGGGCCGGCATCCGGCCCGCCGGGCGACCCCGCACCGTCCGAACCATGTGGAATCACCGGCCAGTTCGGGTCGACCACCTCGCCGCCGTCCGGGTTGCGGCGGTCGAAGTACTGCTGCAGCGAGGCCGCCTGCTCGGCGTACCAGCGGACCTGCTTCTCGTGCAGCGTGCGCAACGAGTCGGCGGCCAACTCCGGGAAGCGCGCGCCCAGATCCCGGGCGAGCAGCAGGCACGCGAGCGCGTCGCCGTCGGCGGTGTGCGCGTCGGTGAGCACCACCTCGTAGAACGCGCTGGTCGCGGCCAGCGTGCGCTTGCCCTTGCGGTACCGGTCCAACTGCTTGTCGATCACCAGCGGGTCGATGATAGGTGCGGTGTACGGGAGTTGCGGCAGATTGTGTCGACGCAGCTCGGTTTGCAGGATGGTCAGGTCGAAGGGCGCGTTGTAGATCGCGATCGGCGTGCCGGCCTCCAGGTACGCGGTCATCGCCGCACCGATCTCGGCCAGGCAGAGCGCGGGCGCGCGCCCCTGGGCCCGGGCCCGCTCGGTGTCGATCCCGTGGATCGCGGTCGCCTCGGCGGGAATCTCCCGCTCGCCCGGGTCGAGCAGCCAGGACCGTCGGGTGCCGGTCGCGTCGACCAGGGCGGCGGTGACCACGAAGTCCGTGTGCGGGTCGACGCCGGAGGTCTCCACGTCGAACGCCGCCATCGGACCGCGATGCCAGCCGTCGTGGTTGCCTCTCGGTGGCGCGGCCGGCTTGGGCTCACCGCAGGTCGCGCAGTACGTCACCCATTTGCCGTCCTTGCGGACCAACAGGCCGTCGCCTGCCTTGACATAGGTCGTGCACGTGGCACAGGTCGCGCCGAACTTGTTCGTAGCCATGGGGTGCTCTTTTCCGATCGCGGATCAGATTCACGTCGTCACTGCGCGAAACGCTAGTGCCCGGGTACGACGCGATCCGCGCGCCGGGTGGCGACCCGGCGCAGCAGTGGGCGTTCGACGGTGGTCCACGCGGTGCTCGTGAGCAGGTACAGGGCGGCCGCGAGCGGTACCAGGGCCGCGGTGAGCACGGTGCCGAAGGGCATCCAGCGGATCAGCGCGGGCGCGTCCGGGACCGCGCGGGCGGCGCGGTATTGCGCGTAGGCCACGCCCGCGAGCAGCACCAACAGGCCCACCAGCACAAGCGTGTGCGGCCCGCCGAGCCCGGTCACCGGATGCAGGCCGAGCGGTGCGCCGGCCAGGGTGTGGCCCAACAGCGCCGGGTCGCCGCTGAACAGACGGTACGTCAGGAACAGGAACGGCAGACCGGCCAGGGCCGGGAGCATGCCGGCGAACATCGAGGTGCCGGACTCCCGGTGCAGCGCGCTGAGTTCGCGGGCCAGGCGCTGCGGGTCACGCGCGTGCCGGTCGCGGAGCCGGCGGACCTGCGGGGCGAGCCGGGCGCGGGCCACCTCGGCGCGGGCCTGGGCGTAGCCCAGGGGCAGCAGGGCGAGTCGCACGCACGCGGTGAACACGACCACGGCGCCGGCCACCGAGCCGGTGCCGAGCAGCGGCGCGAGGGCGTCGGCGAGAGTGAGCAGGACGTCGTGCGCGACGCCGAGAACGGGGATGCCGAACATGGGAAGGGCCTTCCGTGACGCGGGAATCAGGGCTGCGTCAGGCGGCCGTGCCGAACCTGTGGAACAAGGTCGTCGGGGTCAGCAGCGGGCCGCCGGGCCCGCTCCCGGTGCTCTGGGCCGCGATCGGCCCGGCCCGTCGGGATCCCGCGAGGGCAGGAAGGCCAGCCGATCGGCTTGCCTGCGCAACACCGCGCCGCGAACGTGCGCGCGCTCGGCGGACGGCGCGCGTGCGGCGGCGGTACAGCAGGCCAGCGCGAGCACCGCGGTCACCGCGACGGCGACCAGACCGGGCAACGCCCCGTCCACGAACAGCCCGAAGCCGACCAGCGCGAGCAGCGTCGCGCACAGCGACGTCGACGCGGTGGCGGGGCCCGAGCGGTACATGCGCCCCACCCTAAACCGACACCGCACCGCACCGCATCGCATCGCTCCGTGCCGACTCCGACTCCGACTCCGCGCGCCACCCTTGCCGGATCCACGCTCACCCGACCCCGGCTCCACGATCCGCCCGCGCCCGACACCGCACCGCACTGCTCCGCACCACACCGCACCGCGCCGGCTCTGATTCCGCGCCCCACCCTTGCCAGATCCACGGTCGCCCCGCCCCGGCTCCACGATCCGCCCGGCCCGACTCCGCACCCCCGCGACCCGGCCCCACGCCGCACCCGGACGGGACGCTCCGGTCTCGCTCCCGCCCGGGTCCGAGGCCGCCCGAGCCGAGGATGCGAACCCGCACCGGCCGTGAGGTGAGCACGCACGCACGTTCGTGCCAGGATGACCCCGTGCGCGTGCTGCTAGGGGACGGCTTCGGGGTGACGTCACGTCAGATCGCGATGGCGATCGGGCGGTCGGGGCAGGACGTGGCGGTGCTCGCACCGCCCGGTCGGCCGGTTCACGCACGCCCTCGCTCGGTCACGGCGGTGCACGAGGTGCCCGCGTTCGGCGCCGATCCGTGGGCGTGGCTGGCCCGGACCGAGGCGGTGTTGCGGGCCGAGCCGCACGACGTGCTGCTGGCCACGAACGAGCATGTCGCGGTGCTCGCGCGTGAGCCGGAGCGAATCACCACACACGGTGTGGCCCTGGCCGTACCGCCGTTCGCGGCGCTGCGCCGAGTGGCGGACCGGGCCTCGGCGGCGAGCACCCTCACCGAGATCGGGATGCCGCAGCCGGCCGGGACGGTGGTGGTGCGCTCCGCCGAGGAGTTGCGCCAGGTCGCCGATCCGCCGTTGTACGTGAAGACCCTCGCGGGTTCGCACCGGGTCGAGCGGCGCGAGCAACTGCTGCGGCTGGCCGACTCGTTGGAGCAGGGCGGTGCGTTCGTGGACGGCGCCGGCGTGCTGGTGCAGGAGCCGGCCCAGGGCCCGGTCCTGTCCGCCCAGGCGGTGTTCGAGCACGGCCGACTGGTCGCGGTGCACGCGTACGAACACCTGCACGGCAGCGCGGTCAGGCGCAGCGTGGTGGTGCCGGAGGTGCGCGAGCAGGTCGCGATGCTCGGCGGCCACCTCGGCTGGCACGGCGGCCTGTCGCTGGACGCGGTGCGCACCGCGCACGGCGGCCCGGCCTGGCTGGATGTGCGCCCCTACCTCGCCGAACCGGGCAACGCGGGCGCCGCGGGCACCGATCTGGTCGCGGCGCTGATCGCGGTCTCCCGGGGCGAGGCGCCGGCCTCGATGCCGTGGGGCCGGCCGGACGTACGCACCCGGCAGGCGCACGGCGGGCTGCTGACCGCCGCCCGGGCCGGGCGCCGCCGGGCCGGCCGCGAACTGCTGCGGATCGTGGTGCGGGCAATTCCGTACCGGGACGCCGTCGAGGAGACCCTGAGCCTGCGTCGCGAGCCGCGTCGGATCGCCGGATCGTTGTGGCTGACCACGACCGTGCTCACCGTGCCGGCCCGCGTCCTGGCCCGGATCGACGCACAGGAGGCCGGGGGCACGCTGTCCCCCGCGGCATGGCGCCGCGTCCTGGCCGGCGCCCCACCGCGGGTGCCCTGACCACCTCACCGAAGCGGCGTTTTCATCACCGCGCGTGCCTTGATCGCCCGCACCCGAGCGGCGACCGCACCAGCGCGCGTGCCCTGACGTCCCTCACCCGAGCAGCGACTCCACCAGCGCTCGCACCGACAGCACGAACAGCCGGTCACCGTCGGTGACGTTGCTCAGACTCGCCGCCAGTTCCGGATCCTTCAGCGCCAACTCGCCGCGCCACCGGTCCACGGCCGGCGGTTCGGCCGCGCTGTTCTCCAGGGCACGCTCCAGCATCACGAAGCCGGCGATCTGGTACTGCACCGCCTGCACCGCCTCGCCCGCCCGTGCGCCGCGCAGGCCGGCCGCCGTCATCTCGTGTACCAGCGCCTTGCGGGCGGGCAGCATCATCAGCGACTCCAGGCCGCGCTCGCGGACCAGGCCGACCAGGTGCGGGCGCTCCAGGATCAATCGCCGACACGATCGCGCGATCGACACCACCCGCTCGACCGGCGTGCTCCCGTCCACCGAGATCGCGCCCATGTCCGCGATCACCCGATCCACCAGTTGGTCCACCAGCACGTCGCGGTTGCCCACGTGCCAGTAGATCGAGGTGACGGCGACGCCCAGTTCGGCGGCCAGTTTGCGCATGCTGAGGTTCTCGATACCGGATTCCATGACGAGACGCATGGCGGTGTCGAGCACGGTGTCTCGCGTGATCTTGTCCATCACGTCCCATTCTCGCGCCCGGGCGGGGTCGCCCGATACACGGGCAACCCCGCCACAGGTCTTTACCTCGCCGACCTACCGGTGTAACAGTGTTACAGAACACCCGGCACCACCGCGCACGGGATCGGGCAACCGGCCCGCGCGCAGCCCTCGCACGAGCGGAAGAGGTGAGGTACGTGGCACGCATTCGGTACGGCGCCCGGCCGGCGGAAACGTTGAAGAAATCCTCGCGGGAGCGGTCCAGCCTCCCGGAGATCTGGTCCACCGGCGTGATGGCGATCTGGGAGACCGACCCCGAGGTGATCGCGGCGATCCTGCCGCCGCCGCTGGTCCCCGTGGACCGGCCGCTGGTGCGGGTGAACATCTCCGCCTGCGACATCAACGGTCACCCGCTCGGCGCGGGCGCGGTCGCGGTGCGCTGCAAGCACGGCGACATCGAGGGCGACTACACGCTGACCATGCCGATGACCACCGAGCGGGCGGTGATCGGCGGTCGCGAGGTGTTCGGCGAGCCGAAGAAGCTGGCCGACGTCAAGGTCGAGCGGGACGGCGACGAGGTCGTGGCCACCGTGAACCGGATGGGCGTCACCTACGTCGAGGTGCGCGGCACCGTGGTCGAGGAGCTGGCCACCCCCGAGCCCCGACAGACGCTGAGCTTCTACTACAAGTTCCTGCCCGCCGTGGACGGCGACGGCTTCGACGCCGACCCGATGCTGGTGCACGTCACCCGCAACGAGCGCACCCGCAGCGCGCACCGCCTGGACGGCGAGGTGATCCTGCGCGACTCGGACTTCGACCCGGTCGCCGACCTGCCGGTGCGCAAGCTGATCTCGATCACGCTCAGCGAGCGCACCTCCGACCAGCAGGGCTTCGTCGCCGAGCACGTCAAGGCCGACCTGGTGCTGCCGTACATCCACCAGCGCTACGACGACGTGCAGCAGATCACCGACGATCCGCCGCCCGCGAAGTAGCACCCCGGCAGGCAAGGCAGCGACGACAGCAAGGGATCGACAGACATGCTGCAGGAATTCGACGGCAGAGTCGCCGTCGTCACCGGTGCCGCGAGCGGCATCGGGCTCGCGATGGCCGAGCGGTTCGGCGCGGAGGGCATGAAGGTCGTGCTCGGCGACATCGAACAGGGCGCGCTGGACAAGGCGGTCGCGCGGATCACCGACGCGGGCGGCGAGGCGCTCGGGCACGTCGTGGACGTGTCGGTGCGCGAATCGGTGTTCGAACTGGCCGACGCCGCGTTCGAGCACTTCGGCGCCGTGCACGTGCTGTGCAACAACGCCGGGATCGGCTCGGGCTCCGAGGGCAAGATGTGGGAGCACGACCCCAAGGACTGGGACTGGTGCTTCGCCGTCAACGTGTTCGGCGTCTTCAACGGCATCCAGGCGTTCGTACCGAGGATGCTCGCGCAGAACACCCCCGGCCACATCGTGAACACCTCCTCCGGCGACGGCGGCATCGCGCCGCTGCCGAACGCGTCGGTGTACGCGACCACCAAGGCCGCGGTGGTGACCATGACCGAGGCGCTGTACGCCCAGCTCGGCCAGGTGCACGCGCAACTCGGCGCGTCCGTGCTGTTCCCCGGGCCCAAGATGTTGCGCACCGGCCTGTGGGAGTCCTACCGCAACCGGCCCGAGCGGTTCGCCAAGTCGGTGCCGCGCAAGACGCCCTACAACACGCTCGACGCGTGGGAGAAGGCGATGCGCGACGCGGGGCAGGAGATCGAGTTCACCCCGGTCGAGTCGGTCGCGGCCGACGTGCTCGACGGCATCCGGGACAACCGGTTCTGGATCCTGCCCGCCAGTGAGCACAGCGACGGACAGATCACCGCGCGGTCGCAGAGCATGCTCGCCCGCAGCAACCCCTCGTACCTCGAGACCTTTGTCCTGGACAAGTGAGTGACCATGACCCAGAGCAGCGAACACCCCGAGCGGAACGAACTCACCACCCCCTACACGATCATCTCCTCGGACACCCACGCCGGGCTGCCGACCGAGTTGTATCGCGACTACCTGGCCACCCGGCATCACGCCGCCTTCGATCAGTTCATGTCCGAACGCGAGGCGCAGCTCAAGGCGATCACCGACCTGGGTGTGCGCAACGAGGACTTCGCGGCGAACTGGTTCGAGACCAACGAGGAGGTGCTGCGCAGCGGTTGGGAGGTGGACCGGCGCGACCTGGAGTTGGACAAGGACGGCGTGGTCGGCGAGGTGATCTTTCCGGACGCGGACGCCGTCGAGTCGCGCACGTGTGTGCCCTTCGGCGCGGGCCTGGGCCTGTCCGGGGACATGGATCCGGAGCTGGGCCTGGCCGGCGCGCAGGCGCACAACCGCTGGCTGGCCGAGTTGTGCAAGACCAGTCCGGAACGGCGGCGCGGGGTCGCGCTGATCCCGATCACCGCGGCGATCGAGGACGTGCTCGCGGAGATCCGCCGGATCAAGGCGGACGGGCTGGGCGCGGTGATGATCCCCGCGATGTGGATGAACCAGACGCCGTACCACGATCGCAAATACGACCCGGTGTGGGCGCTGTGCCAGGACCTGGAACTCCCTGTGGTCACCCACTCGGGGCCGGCCGACCGCGAATCGTACGGTAACCACCTGGGCATCTACGTCACCGAGGTCACCTGGTGGCCGTCCCGGCCGTTGTGGTTCCTGCTGTGGTCCGGCGTGTTCGAGCGGTTCCCGCGGCTGAAGTTCGGGGTGACCGAGGCGGGCTGCTGGTGGGTGGGCAACCTGCTGTGGTTCACCGACCGGCTGCTGCTGGGCTCGCGCGGCGCGGCCAAGTTGGCCGGGTTCGAGGAGATCAAGCTGCTCCCGAGCGAGTACTTCGACCGCAACTGCTTCATCGGCGCGTCCAACACCAAGCGGCGCGAGATCGGCATGCGCTACGAGATCGGTGTCGGCAACATCTGCTGGGGTAACGATTTCCCGCACCCCGAGGGCACCTGGCCGGAGACCCTCAACATCCTGCGCAAGACGTTCTCCGACGTCCCGATCGCCGAGACGCGCGTGATGCTCGGCGAGGCGGTGGCCGACGTGTACGGCTTCGACCTGGCCGCCCTCGCGCCGCACGCCGAGCGGGTCGGGGTCACCCCCGCCACGCTCGGTCAGGTGCACGAGGACGGTTCGGCGAAGGACCTGACGACCAAGTGGGCAGCGGCCGCCGAGATCGGCCGGCACTGGCTCACCGGACACGACACGGGCGCCGCGATCAACCCCAACGCGGAAGCCCTGGAGGTCTGATCCCCCATGACTGACAGCACCACCCCGCTCCCCGTCCCGAGCGGCCCCCCGTCCGGCGACCACCCCGAGCGGTACACCGTGATCTCGGCCGATTGCCACGGCGGCGGCGAGATCCACGGCTATCGCGACTACCTACCGACCCGCCTGCACGCCGAGTTCGATGCCTGGGTGGCGAACTACGAGATCCCATATCCGGACCTCAAGGGGGACCTCGGCCCGCGCAACTGGGACTCCGACCGACGCCTGCGCGACCTGGAGGCGGACGGGGTGGTGGCCGAGGTCATCTTCCCCAACACCGTGCCGCCGTTCTTCCCCAAGCCCTCGCTGACCGACCAGCCGCCGGCCGCGAACGCGGGCGACCTGGCGCTGCGGTGGGAGGGGCTCAAGGCGCACAACCGCTGGATGGTCGACTTCTGCGCGGCCACGCCCGGGCGCCGGGCGGGCATCGTGCAGATCATGCTGCACGACATCCCGGCGGCGGTGGAGGAGATCCGCTGGGCCAAGGATGCCGGGCTCACCGGCGGCGTGTTGCTGCCCGGCACCCCGCCCGGTTCCGGTCTGGTGCCGATGTTCGACTACGCGCACTACGAGCCGCTGTGGCGGGTGTGCGAGGAGTTGGGCATGCCGGTCAATCACCACACCGGCTCGGCCGCGCCGCCGGCCGGGGACACCGACGTGGACAAGGTGGTGTTCCTGACCGAGGTGTCCTGGTGGGCGCACCGCGCGTTCACCCACCTGGTGGTCTCCGGCGCGATGGATCGCCACCCGGAGCTCCAGTTCGTGTTCACCGAGCAGGGCACCGCCTGGATCCCGGAGGAGACCCGGCGGCTGGACTACTACTGGCACCGGATGAGCACCGCGGTCGGCTCCCAGGAGTACGAGTGGGGCAGCGCGCTGGTCGGCCGGATGGAGCTCAAGCCGAGCGAGTACTGGGCCCGGCAGTGCCACGTCGGGGCCAGCTTCCAGCGCCCGGCCGAGGCCAAGCTGCGCTATCAGGTGGGCGTGGACCGGATCATGTGGGGCAGCGACTATCCGCACAAGGAGGCCAGCCATCCGTTCAGCCGCGAGGCGCTGCAGTTGACCTACAACGGCATCGACCCGGTCGAGGTCGCCGCCATGGTCGGCGGCAACGCGGCGAAGCTGTACGGCTTCGACCTGGACGCGCTGGCCCCGATCGCGGCGAAGGTGGGCCCCCGGGTCGACCAGGTGTGGGCGCCGCTGGCGCCCGAGGACATCCCGGTCGGCGCGGACAAGTGCCCGGCGTTCGTGGGCGCGGTCGGCATCAAGCCGTAGCCGCGTCGAGCCGTGGCCGCGTCGAAACCGTGGCCGCGGGCAACCGCGGCCGCGACCACCGCGTGCGGACCTCGGCGTCGAGGGGCCGGAACCCGCCGTTCCGGTCCCGTCGACGCCGAGGCCGTCGCGGCGGGCGCGCGGGTGTGACGCCTCGCACAGGGCTGCCAACCGTCGGGCCGGCGATTTCTCCGGTGAATCGTGGCGACACGCTTTAGAGTCCGATCCATGACTCGACCGGACTGGGCTCCAGAGCACATCGACATCACCCGCGCCAGCGTGGCCCGCGTCTACGACTACGCGCTCGGCGGCGCGCACAACTTCGCGGTCGACCGCGAGGCGGCCGAACTGGTCACCCAGGCGATGCCCGAGCTGCGCGACGTGCTGCGCGGGAACCGGGTGTTCCTCACCCGCGCCGTACACCACCTGCTGGACCTGGGCATCCGGCAGTTCCTGGACCTGGGCTCGGGCATCCCGACGGTGGGCAACGTGCACGAGATCGCGCACAAGGCCGACCCGGACGCGCGCGTGGTGTACGTGGACAACGATCCGGTCGCGGTCGCGCACAGCCAGGCCCTGCTCGCCGACAACCCGAACGCGACCGTGGTGGGCGCCGACCTGACCGATCCGGCCAAGGTGATCGACTCCCCCGAGGTGCGCAAGCTGATCGACTTCTCCCAGCCGGTCGGCGTACTGATCGTGTCGGTGCTGCACTTCCTCCCGGACGAGGCGGACCCCATCGGCGTGGTGCGCCAGTACATGGACGCGACCGTGCCCGGCAGCCACCTCGCGCTCTCGCACGCACACCGCAGCGAGGAGCGCCCCGCCGGGATGGACCGCGCACTCAGCGAGTACTCCTCCAACGTGCAAAAGATGCACGCCCGTTCGCACGACGAGATCCTGGCCGTCTTCGGCGGCCTGGAGCTGCTGCCCGCGCGGCTGGTCCCGGTGGACGTGTGGGGCCCGGGCGGCGCGCTCGGCGAGCCCGCCGTGAAGCTGCCTCAGTTGGCGGGCGTCGCGGTCAAGGCCTGAGCGGCCGGCACCGGATTGTAGAACTCGCGCTGGCCGACCACCAGACCGTCCCGGAAGGCCAGCACCGCGATGTAGGTGTTGGCGTAGGCGCGGTCGGTGGGCCTGGCCCGCCCCTCGCCGATGAACTCGACGATCACGGTGTCCGGGTCCACGCAGTCGTGGACCCGGGTCACCGTCAGCCGCAGCTCGAAGACGCCGAGCGCGATCGCCAGATAGGCGTCCACCGCGTCCTTGCCCTCGATCCGCACCGGCGGCGCGGCGTACGGGAACTCCAGGACGACGTCGGGGTGGTAGCAGGCCACCTGCGCGCCGCGGTCGCCCGCGCCCACCGCCGCCAACAGCCGCTCGGCGATCCGGACGTTGTGCGCGCGCCGCGCCCGGGCATGTTCGGGAACACCTGAGTCCATGGCCGCAGCCTGGCCCAGAACGGTTGTCGAGGGAAGATCACGCGGTGGCCGGTTGTCCCTCCCACGCCCGCACCGCACGGGTCTCCGGCAGCGCGGAGAAGCACGCCACGCTCAGCGCCGCGGCGGCCGCGAGATAGGCCGCGACGCTCCACGGGGTGCCGTCGCCTCGGGCCAGTTCGGTGGCCACGATCGGGGTCAGCGCACCGCCGAGCACGCCGCCCAGGTTGTACGCGGTGGACGCGCCGGTGCACCGCACGCGCGGCTCGAACAATTCGGACAGATAGGCCCCGACCACCGAGAACATCGCGATGAAGGCGACCAGGGTGCCCAGGCACGCGAGCGTCATCCACACCGGCTCGCCGGTGGCCAGCAGCCCCAGCATCGGGAACGCCCACAGGCCCATCGCCGCGCAGCCCGCCACACACAGCGGCTTGCGACCGTACCGGTCGCCGAGCAGCGCGAACAACGGGGTGGCCACGGCCTTGCCGACCACCGCGATCATGATGCACGCGAGCATCGTGGTGCGCCCGACCCCCAGCCTGCTGGTGGCGTAGTGCAGCGACCAGGTGGTGGTCAGGTAGAAGCCCACGTAGCCGCAGGTCAGCGCCCCGGCGATGAGCAGGATAAGCCGCCACTGGTCACGCACCACCTCGCGGAACGGGCTCGCCGAGAGTTCGTTCGCGACGGCCAGTTCGCGAAACGCGGGGGTCTCCTCGATCGAGGCGCGCAACATCAGTCCGACGCCCGCGAGCACGCCCGCGAACAGGAACGGCACCCGCCAACCCCAGGAGTGGAACTGGGCGTCGGTCAGCACCCCGGACAGGGTCAGCATGATGCCGTTGGCGAGCAGGAACCCGATCGCCGGCCCGGCCTGCGGAAAGCTGCCCCACAACGCGCGACGGCCCGGCGGCGCGTGTTCGGCCGCCAGCAGCACCGCGCCGCCCCATTCGCCGCCGACCCCGAGCCCCTGACAAAAACGCAGCAGCACCAGCAGGATCGGCGCGGCCAGGCCGATCCGGTCGTAGGTGGGCAGCAGTCCCACCAACACGGTGGCGACGCCGGTCAGCAGCAGCGAGACGACCAGGACCGGCCGACGCCCGCGCCGGTCGCCCAACCGGCCGAAGAGCACCGAGCCCAGCGGCCGCGAGACGAACCCGACCGCGTAGGTGGCGAACGCCGCGAGAGTGCCCGCGATCGGCGAGAACCCGGGAAAGAACAGCGGGCCCAGCACCAGGGCCGCGGCCGTGCCGTAGACGAAGAAATCGTAGAACTCGATCGACGTGCCGGCGAAGGACGCCGCCGCGATCCGGACCATGGAGACATTTCGCGTCACACCCGGCCCAACGATCGGGTCGAGGTGTGGTCACCCGTGCGGGCGTCACCCGTCCGGGGCGGTCTGTCGCGCCTTCCCGTGCGTCTCGGGTCGGCCGGGAGTACGCGCCTCACCCAGATCGGCCAGCCACGGCGCACCCGCGTCGTCGCCCACATGACCCAGCGCCCAGGCCGGGTTCCGGCACATCGCGGTCTGCACGATCTGGGTCCCCGGCAACGTCACCGGCCAGCACAGCAGATGACCCGCCAACCACCAGAACTTGCCCAGCACCGCGACCGAGAGGTCGTCCTCACCGGGCGGCCGGTCCCGGTACTCGTGCCGGTACCAGGTGCGCACCACCTGCGACCAGGACTGCTCGGCGATCACCGTGCCGTCCCGATCGCGCAGCGGCCCGTTGCGAAACGCCACGTCGCGCGCGATCCGGTGGGTCACCCGCAGGCCCAGCGCACGCCGCACCGGAGTGAGCACGATGGTCACCCCGCCGCACACCGACCAGGTCACCATCGACGGCCACAACCCGAACACCAGGAACAACACCGCACCCGCGGCGCCCAGCGGCAGGCCGACCGCGCGCGCCGCGACCGGCTCCGCGTACACCTTCAGCGGTGTGATCGGCACCCGGAAGACGGTGTCGGGCGCGGTGGCGTAGCGCGACTCGTCGAAGTCGAGCGCGCGCGCCCGGCGATACGTCCGGGTCTGGAACCACGGCAGGGTCAGGGACAACACCGCGCCTGCGACACCCAACACAAACCAGGGCAGGGACACCTCGGGCAGTTCCATCGCCACGTCACCCCTTAGCGCGTCGATGTCTCCACGGTCGCCCATGGCGGCCTCCGGCGGAAGAGCACAGCCGCCACAAGTGGCAGAAAATGTGCGCCTTCGCCCACCTCGGCACCCGCCGCGGTCGTCACACCCGGATCATCCGGATCATCCGGTCCAGCGCGGGGACGCCGCCATCGTCTTCAACTGCTCGATGGAGAGCAGCGGTTCGGGCAGTGGGGCCGACTCGGCGCTCCGGCCGTCGCGCACCTCCAGGGAGACCGCCAGGCCGCCCGGGCGGATGACCAGGAGCGAACGCGACTCGACCCGGCCGTCGTTCGCGACCACCTGATGGGTCACTCCGGGCGTTCCGTCCGCCAGCGTCACGTTCACACAGAAGTCCTCCTTCGTACCGACCGGGCAAGGCGTCACAGCCGGGTCCCGGGTCGAGCGCAGCCGCACGGTCAGGTCCGACATCGCCTCATGGAGGCCGCCGAGGACGAAGTTGCCCACGGTCGTCTTCACCGCGCTCCGTACCCGGATCCCCTTGGGCAGCACGGCCGACACCGGCTCGAACGCCGCGGGGGGCACGTCGGACGGGTCGACCCCCACCACGGTCCACGCCTGGCTGTGCGCGATGGCGGTCAACTCCTCGGGCCCCAGGACCTGGCGCGTTCCCCTCGGCGTGTCCACGAGCTCGCCGGCCCGGACCTGGACGCCGTCCGGCCGCGTGTACACGACGGCGTAGGACTGCCGTTCGGCCCCCGGCGGCCAAAACCCGGAAACCATGAGCACGCCCCCGTCCGGCTCCACCGTGCGGACACACCGGAGTCGCGAACCGCCATCCGATGACGGGCAATGCGGGCCACGCCACAGATCCTCGACCGAACCGAACAGCGGACGGGAGAGTTCCACCTCGAGCCCCGTGGAGCCGTTGTGTCCGGTGTAGGTGCCGGCGATCCGGGTTTGGCCCGGCACCGGGCCCTCGCGGCTCGGCTCGAAGCGGTCGGTACGACCACCGTCCGGCAGCGCCGCGCGCACGTACGGGACCAACTCCCTGCCGACGGGAAGTCTCGCCATCGCTTCGAGCCGCCTCGCGGCAGGGCCCGAATCGGCGCTCGACCCGGCGAGCACCCCGTCGGGCAAGCCCAGCCCGCCGCTTCCGCCCAGCACCAGTACGGCGGCCACCGCCGCGCCCACCGCCAGCCGCGCCCGGCGCTGCCGCCTGCCGAGCCGGATACCGCGCTCGATCAGATCGGGGCTGGGTCCGCGGAACTCGGCGACGGCCGAACGCATCGCGCCCGGCAGATCCCGCTCGAACCTGTCGTCGGCGTCCACGCTGATCAGCTCCCTTCCGTCGATGCGAGGCGATCCGGGCAACGGCGCCGCCCGGCCCCCGGGCGATCGCGGCGACCGGCCCCCATCGCCGGTCAACATGCCATGCCCAGGTCGACCAGTTCCGCGCCGAGCATCGCGCGCAGCCGATCCAACGCCCGCTTGGACCGCACCCGGACCGCCCCGGGCTTGATCCGCAGGACGTCCGCGGTCTCCTCGACCGACCGGTCCTCCCAGTAGCGCAGCACCAGCACCGCGCGATCGGCGGGCGAGAGTCGGGCCAGGCCCTGAAGCAGGGTCAGGCGCAGCTCGATGTCCTCACCGGGGGCCGGCGGCGGCTCCGGCAGCGCGTCGCTGGGGCGTTCCGAGGAACGCCTGAGCCGACGCACGGACAAGAAGGTGCGCACCAGGGTGGTGTGCGCGTACGCGATCGGCGACTCCATCTCGCGGATCCGCCGCCAACGCCGGTACAGCTTGCCCAGCGTCTCCTGGACCAGATCCTCCGCCGTGTGCCAGTCGCCGGTGAGCAGACAGGCCGTGCGCAGCAGTTGGCCGCTGCGGGCCCGCGCGAACTCGTCGAAGCTCGCGCCCCCGTTCCCGCTCATGGTGCCTCCGCGCCTCGGTGTCGTGCGAATAACGCCGCGACCCGCCAAGCGCGTTACACCCCCGCGTCACCGACGCCGGTAGCCGGTCGCGCCGTGGATGCGGCCCAGGTGTTGGCGCAGCGTGGACACCCGGGGATGTTGCGGGCCCAGCCGGTGCTCCTGCTCGGCCAGCAGCGGCACCAGCACGCTCTCGGACCGGTACGGGTCGCCGAGCGCGGCGAGCAGCAGCCCGATCCGCTCGCGCAGGTCGAAACCCTGGTAGACGTCGGCCTCCGGGATCCGCCGGTGCAGGTCGAGCAATCGCCGGTACTCGCCGAGCGCGGCGGGCAGTTCGCCCAGTTCCTCCAGGCACGCGGCGACCTGCCGGCCGTATTCCATCGCCTCCGCGTCGGTCGGCCCGCCGGACGCCGCGAACACGCCCGCGATGTATTGCAACTCGGGGAGCGCGCGCCGGAACTGACGGTCCGCCAGCAATGTGTCGGCGAGCGCCTGTCGCAACCCCAGGACGAGCGGGTCGCGTTCGCCGTGCCGGGCGATGGCCACCGGCAGGGCGGCACCGAGCACGTCCACGGCCTGGGTCAGCGCACCCTCGCCGAGCAGCCGGTTGGCCTCGTCGAGCGCACTGCGCACGTCCAACGTGGGCGGCGCGGCGGAGGGCACCGCCGCCCAGTCCGGATCGGCGCGCGGCACGTGTGCCGAGGGGCCCGCGCTCATCGCCCACGGCGGCGTGGGCGGGGCCGGCACCGACGCCCGCACCGGGCCGGGCACCCCCGGCAACGGCTGCGGCGCGGCCGGGAAACGCAGCGGGCGGGTCGGGTCCATCGGCGCGGTCGGCGCGAGCGCGTCGCCGCGACTCGCGGGCAGCAGCGGAACGAGCCGCCGGTAGACCTCCTGCGCGTTCGCGGGCCGCTGGTCGGGCTGCTTGCCCAGCAGGTCCAGCACGAGCCGTTCCAGCCCGGCGGGGATGTCCGGGCGGTGCGCGCCCAACGGCTCGGGCGTCGCGCTGAGGTGCCCGAGCATCACCGAGGCCATCGTCGGCCCGGCGAACGGCGCCCGCCCGGCCAGCATCTCGTACAGCAGGCAACCGAGCGCGTACAGGTCGGTGCGCGGCTCGACGATGCCGTTCATCTGCTCGGGCGCCATGTACGCGGGCGAGCCGGGCATCGCGCCGGTCGTGGTGAGCTTGGTCGACTCCGGGTCGAGCACCGCGGCCACGCCCAGGTCGAGCACCTTGACCGTGCCGTCGCGCCGGACCATCACATTGCGCGGCTTGAGGTCGCGGTGCACCACCGGCACCGCGTGCACGGCGGCCAGCACCGAGCAGATCTGCGCGGCCACCGCGACCGCCCACTCCCACGGCACCGGCCGGTTCTCCGCGATCAGGTCGGCCAGGTCGCAACCGTCCAGGAGTTGCATCACCAGATACAGGTCGCCCTCGTCGGTGCCACCGTCGAACACGGTGACCAGGCCCGGGTGATCGATGCCCGCGGTGACCCGGCACTCGCGCAGGAAGCGCCGTTCCATCGCGCCGCGGCCGCCGCCCCCCTCGACCAGGTCGGTGCGCAGCAACTTGACCGCGACCCGGCGCTGGAGGGTCTGGTCGTACGCCTTCCAGACCTGGCCCATGCCGCCGCGGCCGATCGCCGCGGACAGTTCGTAGCGGCCCGCGATCACCCGTCCGGGAGCGCTCATCGGGGCCCTCCGGGGTTGCCGCCGTCCTGCTCGCGCAGCCGCTCGCTGAGCCCTTGCAGTCGGGCCCGGGCACGCGCGGCGGGATCGTCGACCGGCACCGGCCCGGCGACGGGCGGCGGGGCGACCGGTCCGCGCGGGGTACCGGGCCCGACCGGCGGGCCGGGCACCAGGTAGCCCGGCGGGGCCTGCGGCGGGGCCGGGGGGTAGGCCATGGGATGCGGTCCGACGGGCGCCTGCGGCCACGGCGTGTACCCGGCCGGCCCGTACGCGCGCATCGCCCGGGCCCAGCGGGCGGATCCGACACACCACCAGACCGGCACCGCGACCATCAGCACCAGCAGCATGACGGTGCCCACGTCGTCCAGGATCGTCTGGGGTTCGGGCGCGCCCAGCGCCTCGCGCGCGGCCTGCTCGCCGCTCGACTCGCTGCCCATCACCAGGAACACGAAGGCGAGGACCACGCTCACCGAGGTGACCGCCAGGACCACCCAGTCCCAGTGCTTGCGGGTGCGAACTCCCGCCACGAGCGGGGGAATCCACGACAGCAGTCCGATCGAGAGGAACGCGACCGCGGCGAGGCCGACAAGCCCGAACCAGTGACCGGCGGTACCGCGTCTACCGGGCACCGGATCGCGCGACGGACCTTGCATGCTGTGTGACTCCCGAGGCTGTGGGACTCCCGAGGCCGGACGACTCCCCCGCGGGGCGAGCCGATGCCGCGTCCGCACCCGGTCTGCCGGGAGTCGCGGGCGATGGGCCGGGAGACGGCGTGCCGGAAGCCTATCGGCGGGACCGGCCGGCCGGCTGCCGACCTGGACAAGCGCCCACCCACAGACCGTTCGCCCACCGGTTCGGGTCCGGGGCGCGGGCGCGCCGGGGCACCGCGAACGCCGACACCGCGCACCCGGCGGGACACACCGGGCGCGGCGAGGGGTACCGTGCTCGGGTGTACCGCTTCCTGCTGACCCCGCGCTGGATCGCGATGGCGCTGCTCGTCCTCGTGCTGGTCCCGATCATGGTCGAGCTCGGTTTCTGGCAGTTCCACCGGCACGAGAACAAGGTCGCGCACAACGACCTGATCAGCGCCAACAGCAAGCGCGAGCCGGTGCCCGCGCAGGAGATCCTCGCGGTGGGCCGGAAGCTGCCCGGCGACCTCCAGTGGCGTCGGGTCACGGTGACCGGCACCTACGACACCGAGCACGAGATGCTCGCGCGCAACCGGTCGCAGAACAACGTGCCCGGCTTCTACGTGGTCACCCCGCTGATCACCGCCGACGGCCGCGCGCTGCTGGTGGACCGGGGCTGGGTGAAGAACCCGCCCACCGCCGCCGAGCGCCCCGAGGTGCCGCCGGCGCCGGCCGGGCAGGTCACGGTGACCGGTCGGCTGCGCCCGGACGAGACCCGCAAGGACTCCGGCATCCGCGACCTCGAGGTGCCCCAGGGCCAGGTGATGCGGATCTCCTCGTTCGAACTGGCCGCGAAGTTGCCGCATCCGATCCTCGGCGGCTATGTCGAACTCACCGAACAGACCCCGATGCCCGCCAAGGCACCGGCGCTGATCCCCGAGCCGGACGACGAGGACCTGGGCCCGCACCTGGCCTACGCGGTGCAGTGGTGGATCTTCGCGTTCGCGCTGCTGGCGATGCTCGTCAAGCTGGTTCGCAGCGAGGCCAAGGAGTTGGAGGCCGAGTTGGCCGCGCTGGACGAGGCCGACTCGGCGCCCGCGCCCGAGGAAGCGGCCAAGGTCTGAGGTGTCCCGGCCGGGACAACGCTCACAACCCCGCGACCAACTCCGGCAGCACCTCGCCGATCGGCTCGCGGATCACCGCGTCGGCGACCCGGTCGTAGGGCGTCTCCCCGGCGTTGACGATCACCAGCTTGGCCCCCGCCTCCTGCGCCACCCGGCACAACGACGCGGCGGGCTCGACCTGGAGCGAGGTGCCGATGGCCAGGAACACGTCGCCGATCTGCGCGGCGATCGCGGCCCGCTCCAGCACGCCGTGGTCGAGCCCCTGCCCGAACATGATCGTCGCGGTCTTCTGGATCCCGCCGCAGCGTAGGCAGCGCGGGTCGTCCTCACCCATCGCCACCCGCTCCAGCGCCGCGTCGAGCGTGGTGCGCGCGTCGCAGTCGGTGCACAACACGTAGAACATCGTGCCGTGCAACTCGATGATCTTCTCCGCGCCGGTTCCCGCCCGCAGGTGCAGCCCGTCCACGTTCTGGGTGATCAACGCGTTGAGCCGACCGGCCCGCTCCAGCGCGACCAGCGCGGCGTGTCCCGCGTTCGGCCCGGCCAGCCGCGCGGGGTTGTCCCGGCGCAGCAACCACGAGCGGCGGCGGATGTCCTCGTCGCCCATGTAGTAGCCGTAGGTGACCAGCTTCTCCGCGTCCGGGTCCTTGGTCCACACGCCCTGCGGGCCCCGGTAGTCGGGGATCCCGGAGTCGGTGGAGATGCCTGCCCCGGTGAGCACGGTGACCCCGTCCTCGGCCGCCCGGATCCACTCCCGCACCACGTCGATCTGCTCGGTCATGCCACCGAGGGTAGCGACCGGCCGAGCTGACGACCTGTCAATTACCGCGCGTCGGGGCCGGCACGAGGCAGGATGGTGGCATGGATCTTGGACTGCGCGATCGCGTGTATCTGGTCACCGGCGGCACCCGCGGCCTCGGCTTCGCCACCGCCCGCGCGCTGGTGGACGACGGCGCCCGGGTGGTGGTCACCGGGCGGGACGAAAAACGCGCGACGGAGGCCGTCGCCGCGCTCGGCGGGCCCGAACAGGCGTTGGGGATCGCCGCCGACAACGGCGACAGCGGCACCGCCGAGCGGCTGGTCGCGGCGGCGCTGGCCCGCTTCGAGCGGCTGGACGGCGCGTTGGTGAGCGTCGGCGGACCACCTCCGGGCGAGATCACCGCGATCGAGGACGACCAGTGGCGGGACGCGTTCGAGTCGGTGTTCCTGGGCGCGGTCCGGCTGGCCCGGGCGACCGCCTCGGCGCTGGGCACCGGCGGCGGATCGATCGGCTTCGTGCTGTCCTCGTCGGTGCGTCAACCGATCCCCGGCCTCGGCGTCTCCAACGGTCTGCGGCCGGGCCTGGCGATGGTGGCCAAGACCCTGGCCGACGAGCTGGGCCCGCGCGGCATCCGGGTGTTCGGACTGCTCCCCGGCCGGATCGACACCGACCGGGTGCGCGAACTGGACGATCTCAGCGGCGACGCGGAGGCGACCAGGGCCGCGCACACCGGAAGCATCCCGCTGGCCCGCTACGGCACCCCGGAGGAGTTCGGCCGGGTGGCCGCCTTCACACTGTCCCCGGCCGCGTCCTACCTGAGCGGCGTGATGATCCCGGTCGACGGCGGCCTGGCCCGCTCGTTGTGACACCCGTGCGGCTCGGGGCTCGACACCGATGTGGCCCGAACCCCGACGCGAGTGCAGCCGGAGCCCGACCCCGGTGACACCCGGGGCCCGACAGGAGTGGCGTCCGGGACATCACCCGGGCCCGAGACACGGGTGGGGCCCGGGACACGTCCCGGGCCCCACCGCCGTCCATCCGCGCCGCTCAGTCCAGGTGCCGCTTGGGCAATCCCCGGCTGGTCCGCAGGGTCATCATCGTGGGCAGTGTGTCCAGGCCCACCGCCTCGCGCGCGTTGGGCAACACCCGATCGCGCACCGCGCTCAGCAACGCGCGCGGCTCGGCGCCGGGTTCGGCCCGGACCATGACCCGCAGCGTCGGACCGTGCCGGCGGCGGATCAGATGCGCCGAGACGTGCTCGACGCCGTCCACGTACGACAGGTCGTCCTCGATCGCGTCGGCGAGCGCGTGGCCGGTCACCGTCAGCGTGTCCGCCTCGTCGCCGACCATGCCGAAGCCGGTGCCCAGACCGGACGGACCGTCGCCGGCCCCGTCCGTGGTGTCCTGCACCCGCAGCGAACGCACCGCCCGCCGGCCGAACTGCGCGAGCAGCCACCACAGCGCGAGCACCAGGATCAGCCCCGGCGCACCGAAGGCGACCCACCACCACCAGCCGTGGTCGGTGAGCCGCTCGGCCTGACTCGTGGTGACGAACGGCTTGTCCGCGGTGTGCAGCAGGTCGGGATACCAACCCCGCCCCCGGGCGGCGACGGCGAGCCCGCCGCCGATCAGGCCCAGACCGACGAGGAACAACAGGATCCGGTTGCAGACCGTACGCATGCTCGCCTCACCTCCCGCTCACGGGCTGAAGGCGCAGATCCACCCGTGGCACCCGGGCCAACGTGAGCGCGTTCGCGCGTTGCTCCAGTCGTTCCATCAACTCGTCGTGCAGGTCGTCCGGGTCGCGGAAGTGGTAGTCCACCCGCAGCACTGCCTTGCGCCGGCCCATCCGCACCCGCGCGTCCAGTACGCCCGAGGACGCCAGCGCGGTGTGCCGCAGGAACGAGGCGGCGGTGCGCCGGGTCATGTACACGGTCATCGCGTCGCCCGGCGAGCGCAGTCGCAGCAGGCTGCGTCGCCCGGGGGTGACCGCGAGCACGATCAGCCACAGGCCCAGCACCGCGGCGATCAGCCCGGCGGCGATGGTCGCGTTGTCGCGCCACACGTGCGTCTGGGCGCGCTCCAGGAGTTCGCGCGACCAGCGCGGGGCCCGGTCGATCCGGGCCGTGACGCCGATGTACAGCGCGGTGCCCGCGACGCCGCCGACGAGCAGCGCGACCAGCCCGGCCGGGAAGCCGCGCGTCGACCAGGCCCGGCGCACCTTCGCACCGTCGCCCCAGTCGTCGATCGCACCCGCCGATGTCTCGGCCGGCGAGGCACCGGAAGGCGCCTTTGGCGAAGCCTCCAGGCTCACTCGACTCTCCTCTTGCCGTGCCCCCCACGGGTCAACCGGCCGACCGTGACGTCCACCCGCACCACCGGCATCCCGGTCAGGTACTCCACGTCGGCGCGCACCCGCCGGCGAATCGTCCGGGCGATCTCGACCACGGGCCCGGGGTAGGGCACGTCCACGTCGAGAGTCACCGTCGCGTGGTCGTGGTGCATGGTGGCGCCCGCGCGCGGCGCGCGCAGCACGGTCTCCGGCGCGGCCTCGACGGTGGCCTCGCGTGCCGCGCGGGCGGCGATCTTCTCCACCACGCGCCCACCGATCTGCAGTACTCCGCGGTGCGCGGCCGGCGCCAGGCCCTCCGCCGGTACCGCGCGCATCAGCGCCGCCGGTTGCGCGAGCTGAACAGCTCGCCGAGGTCCAGGTCGCCGTCCAGGAAACGACCGACCAGGAAGCCGACCACCCCTAGCGCGGCGACCAGGAGAAAGGCCCCGAACCCGCCGAGCGCGGCGGCCAGGCCGAGGGCCATGCCGACCAACAGGCCGACCATGGGTGTAGTCATTGGCGAACGACTCCTCACTGAACCGACCATCGGTTGTTGTCGACCCTGTCGGGTCGGGTATCGAGAGACCGTGCGGATCCTTCGCGGATTCCACCGGTCCTCGCCCCGCCCGCTACTCGACGCGCGGGTTGTTGCGCCGTCGATGCCGCTCCGTCAACTGGCGCCAGAGCCGACCCGGCAGTCGGCCGCGGCGGTAGACCGTGGTCTCCGCCGCGGCCCCCGAACGAACCGGCGCCGATGGCCCGGCCGCGTCGATCAGCGCTCTGAACCGCTCCAGCCCGGCGACGAATTCCTCCGGGTCACCCCCACGATCGGGATGACTCGCACGGATGAATTCCCGGTATTCGCGCAGCAGTCGTCGCCGCGCGTCGTCGCCGGGCCCGACCGTCACTGAAGCTGGCGCTCCTTGGAGTCGTCTCCGTCGTACTCGATGTGGATGTCGTCCACCGCGATGTTGACCTCGACCACCTCGAGCGCGGTCATCCGCTCGACGGAGTCGATCACATTCTCTCGGACGGCCTGCGCCAATTCGGCGATGGGCACGCCGTAATCCACCACGATGTTGAGATCCACGGCACACTGCCGCTCGCCCACCTCGACGCTGACACCCTGCGCCACGTTGGGCTTGCCCCCCGGAATGCGCTGCCGCACCGCGCCGAACGCCCGGGCCGCGCCCCCGCCGAGCGCGTACACGCCGGGGATCTCGCGGGCGGCGATGCCCGCGATCTTGGCGACCACACCGTCCGCGATGGACGTGCGGCCCTTGTCCGTGGCCAGCTTGACGACCTCGGTCGAACGAGCCCCGCCCGCCGGCGAGCGCTCCTCGTCCTTCTCGAGCGCCTGCGTGCCGGTCTTGCCCTGGGTCGTTGTGTCCGCCATCGGCGCACTTCCTTCCTCGACTGCCCGAACCATGCGACCGGAACCCCACTCGGTCCCGCCTGACATCGGTGCCCCTTGCCGGGTCCACCACACCTGTACGACACACACACCGGGCGAACGTCACGCGTCGATCGGCGAATGTTTCGCCGAATCCGACGTTATCGGGCCGGACGGTTCCCGGCGTGGACCCACGCCCGCGCCTCGCCGTGGGGGTGGCGGTTCTCGTGTTGCGACCCCGGGCGCAGTACGGTCGCCGGGTTGGGACGAGGAGGGAAGCCGATGGCCGACGAGGCCGAGCTCGACGAGGGCACCCTGGTGGTGCGGGCTCAAGAGGGCGACGCCGAGGCATTCGAGGTACTGATGCGTCGGCACGGTCGATCCCTGTACACGCTCGCGCTGCGCATCCTGGGACGGCCCACGGACGCGGAGGACGCGGTGCAGGAGGCGTTCATCAGCGCGTGGCGCCGACTGCCCGGGTTCCGCGCCGAGTCGTCGTTCCTGACCTGGATGTATCGCATCGTCACCAACCGCGCGTTGAACATCGCCCGGACCAGACGGCCCACCGTCGGCCTGGACCAGGTACCCGATCGGGCGATAGAGCAGATGGCGGACAATCCGGAGCGGCGGGCGGAGGGGTCGGCGGCGCTCAAGGCGCTTCAGGAGGCGATGAC
The DNA here is from genome assembly GCF_044765325.1 of Embleya sp. NPDC127516. Taxonomy (NCBI): domain Bacteria; kingdom Bacillati; phylum Actinomycetota; class Actinomycetes; order Kitasatosporales; family Streptomycetaceae; genus Embleya; species Embleya sp. NPDC127516. Next base: position 73,930 of record NZ_JBIWJT010000005.1, read on the forward strand.
CACGCTCACCGAGGAGCAGCGGGCCTGCTGGGTTCTGCGCGAGTTGCACGGGCAGAGCTACGACGAGATCGCGGCGGCCGTGGGGATCGGGGCGAACGCGGTCCGGGGCAGGATCTTCCGAGCACGACAGACCCTGGCGGAGGCGATGCGGCCGTGGACGTGACGAACGAGGCGGGCGACGCGCCCGACGCGCTGCGGCTGCCGTCCGCGGCGGAACTGCTCGCGACGACCCGGCACGCCCCGGTGGGGGCGACCACCTCGGCCGACCCCGACCCCGACCCGGATCGGGAGCTGCTGCCGTGCGGGCGCGAGCCCGAAGGGGTGCTCGAACACGCCGCCGAGGGCGGGCTGGACGAGCACGAGCGCTCGTGTCCGGAATGCCAGGCGGTGCTGCGCGACCACTCGGTGCTCGATCAGGTCACCCGCGAGTGGGCCGAGTTGCCGGTCCCGGTGCCGGACGACCTGGGCGCGCGGGTGATGCGCCTGGTCCGCGCCGAGTTGCACACCGGTCGGCTGCTGCCGCTGGGCGAGCCGGACGAGCAGTTGACGCTCACCGAGACCGCCGCGGCGCGTACGCTGCGCGCGGCGGTGGACGCCGAGCCCGGCGTACAGGCCCGCAGTTGCCGGATCCGGCCGTACGAGAACCGGGCGGGCGCGGCGGTGCCGGGTCCGGTCACCGTGCGGCTGTCGGTCGGCGTGCCGTACGGCGAGCCGATCCACGCGCTGGCCGAACGACTGCGCGAACGGGTGCGCCGGGCCGCGAGCGAACGACTGGGGTTGGAAGTGGCGAAGGTGGACGTGGACGTGGTCGGCCTGGAACCGGCTGCCGGGAATCGGGAGGCGAGCCGATGAGGCAGCCCGCGACGGGCACCTCGCGCGAGATGTCCGTCCTGGCCCGGACCACCGCGGGCGGCGCGGCGCTGACCGTGCCGGGCGTGGTGGACCTGCAACCGGGACTGCTCGACGCGGTCGCCCAGGTCTCCGGCGGCCTGATCCCGGGCCGGGTCCCGGGGGTGACCACGCGCGTGCTCGACGGAGTCCTGCACGTGGACGTGCAGTTCCGCGCGGCGGCGGACCGCCGGGTACTGGACGTGGCGCGCGAGGTGCGCGCGGCGGTCACCGAAGCGGTGCGGCAGCGGACCGGACACAAGCACGTGGTGGTACACATCCTGGTCACCGACGCGGGACCCTGAGCACGGTGGCCCCGAGCCCGGACGTCCCGAGCCACGTCGTCGTGAGCCGTCGTCCCGAGCACCGTGCGCGCCCCGCGCGTCCGACGCGCGGTCAGACCCTCGCGAGGCTGTACGAGGGCCGCTCGTTCAGGGCCGCCGCGTCGTGCCCGGGCAGGTGGCCGTAGGCGCCGATGATGCCGCCGATTTCCTCGGTGGCGGTCAGCGGCCCGCTCGCGTCGGCGGCCCGCGGCACCCGGCCGTGGCCGATCAGTTGCAGCCACTTGTTCAGCGGCAGCCGGGCCCGCTCGTACATCTCCAGGGCCTCGGTCGGATCCTGGTACGAGGCCAGCGAGCGGGCCAGCACGCGCGCGTCGACGATCGACTCGGACGCGCCGCCGAGCACGTAGGGGTACATCGGGTGGGCCGCGTCGCCGAGCAGCGTGACCCGGCCGAACGACCACTGGTCCAGCGGCGGTCGGGTCACCAGCGGATAGCCGGAGGCCTCGGTCGGCGTCTTGACCATCGCGCCGACGTCGGCGCCGGCGATGCTCCAGCCGCGGAACACCCGGGTGAGCCGGCGCAGGTCCGCGGGTCCGTTCCACCCGGTGTCGCCGAGTTCGCCGGCCGACTGCCGATCGGGCAGTTCGGCGAGCCAGTTGGTGAGCGTGGTCCCGTCCCGCGGATCGATCGGCTTGATCGGGTGCGCCATGAAGCGCGCCTCGCCGTGCGCGGTCATGATCATCGTGTGCCCGTCGGCGAACGGCGCGCAGCGGGTGGTGCCGCGCATCAGGATGCGCGGCTGGGCCACCGGCGAGCCCTCGTCCGGCAACAGCGTCGCGCGCGTCGCCGAGTTGATCCCGTCCGCGCCGATCAGCACGTCGGCCCGCTCCCGCCAGGGCCGCCCTTCGCCGTCGACGAAGTAGCCGGTGACCCCGTCGTCGTCCTGGTCGAACCCGGTCAGCCGGGACCCGGTGCGCACCGCCGGGCGGCCGAGCCGCTGGTAGACCGCGCGCAGCAGGGCCACCTGCAATTCGCCGCGATGCACGGACAGATGCGGCCACAGGAAGCCGGCCCGCTGCCCGCGCGGTTCGAGCACCACGCGCTTGGCCGCCCGGTCGGGATAGGCCACACCGGACAGCGGCACGCCCAGGTTGGCGATCGGATGGTAGAGGTCGAGTTCGGCGAGTTCGCGCACCGCGTGGGGCAGGAGGCTGATACCGAGCCCGAGGGGCCGGATTCTCAGTGCCGCGTCGACCACCGTCACCTCGGTGATGCCCGCGTCGTACAGGCTCAGTGCCACAGCCAGTCCACCTATGCCGCCGCCGGCGACGAGAACACGCACGTAGAAGCCCCTCTTGCCAACCGTTTGGAATATCACCACACTACCCGCCGCCCCGGGCTTTGGTCGGTCAACTCGCGAGGGCCCGATCTTGTTCCTGGTCCCGGAACTGACGGTGGTACAGGTCCGCGTACAGTCCGTCCCGGGCGAGCAACTCGGCGTGTGTGCCGCGCTCCACGATGCCGCCGCCGTCCACCACCAGGATCAGGTCGGCGTCGCGCACGGTGGACAGCCGGTGGGCGACCACCAGCGCGGTACGACCCTCCAGGGCCGAGGCCAGCGCGTGCTGCACGGCCGCCTCGGACTCGGAGTCCAGGTGCGCGGTCGCCTCGTCGAGCACCACCACACGCGGTGACTTCAGCAACAGTCGGGCGATCGCGAGGCGTTGCTTCTCGCCGCCGGACAACCGGTGTCCGCGCTCGCCGACCACCGTGTCCAGTCGGTCCGGCAGCTCGGCCACCTGCTCGCCGATGTTCGCCGCGTGCAACGCGGCCCACAACTCGTCGTCGCTCGCGTCCGGCTTGGCGTAGAGCAGGTTGCCGCGGATCGTGTCGTGGAACATGTGCGAGTCCTGGGTGACCACGCCGACGGTGTCCCGCAACGACGCGAGCGTGACATCGCGCACATCGTGGCCGCCGATTCGCACCGAGCCCTCGGTGGCGTCGTAGAGCCGGCCGACCAGGGAGGTGATCGTGGTCTTGCCCGCGCCCGAGGGGCCCACCAGGGCCACCACCTGACCGGGCTCGGCCCGGAACGACACGTCGCGCAACACCGGCTCGGAGCGCCGCCGATCGAGCACCGCGACGCTCTCCAGCGAGGCCAGCGAGACCTCGTCCGCGCCGGGGTAGGCGAACCCGACCGCGTCGAACTCGACCGTGGCCGCGTCCGCCGGCAGCGGCTCGGCGTCCGGCTTGTCGGCGATCATCGCGGGCAGGTCGAACACCTCGAAGACCCGCTCGAAGCTGACCAGCGCGGTCATCACGTCCACCCGCACGTTCGCCAGCGCGGTCAGCGGCCCGTACAGCCGGCCGAGCAGCACGGTGAGCGCGACCAGCGTGCCCACGGTCAGTTGCCCGTCCACCGCCAGGTGCCCGCCGATCAGGTACACCAGCGCGGTCGCCAGCGAGGCGACCAGGGTCAGCGCGGTGGCGAACACCCGGTTCACCAGGGCGATTCGGATGCCGATGTCGCGCACCCGGGCGGCCCGCCCGGAGAACAGCGCGTCCTCCTCCTCGGGCCGGCCGAAGATCTTGGCCAGCATCGCGCCGGACACGTTGAACCGCTCGGTCATCACGGTCGACATCTCCGCGTCGAGCTGCATCTGCTCGCGCGTCATGGCCTGCAACCGACGACCGATCCATTTGGCCGGCAGCAGGAACAGCGGCAGCAGGACCAGCGAGATCAGGGTGATCTGCCAGGCCAGGTAGAACATCGTGCCGGCCACCAGGACCAGGCTGACCAGGTTGGACACCACACCGGCCAGGGTCGAGGTGAACGCGCGCTGCGCGGAGAGCACATCGTTGTTCAGGCGCGAGATCAGCGCGCCGGTCTGGGTCCGGGTGAAGAACGCGATCGGCTGTCGCTGCACGTGCGCGAACACCTGGCTGCGCAGTTCGTAGATCGAGCCCTCGCCGATCCGCGCCGAGTACCACCGTTCGGCCAGGCCGAACCCGGCGGCGAGCAGCGCGATGCCCGCCACCACCATCGCGAGCACGGTCACCAGGTGACCGTTGCCTTCGAGCACCCCGTCGTCGACGATCCGCTGCGCGAGCAGCGGCGGCACGACGGTCAGCACCGCGCCGATCACGACCAGGATCAGATACACGGTGATCTGCCGTGCGAAGGGTCTCGCGAACTCGCCCACCCGCCGCACCGTGCCGGGCGCGAGCTTGCGCTCGACCACCGACGCGTCGCGGGTGTAGGAGCGCAGGTTCATTCCCATCGGGCCGCCGCCACTCATCACGCCTCGCTCCCGTACATATCGAATGATGAAATGAAATCCTGAGTCAACCTCAGCACTTCGTGTACGGGAACACCGACGTGGGCCCGCTTACTCCCGGGAGTCCCGGGCCCGACACGGCTTCGCCGGCCGTCGGCGGCGGCCGGATGTGACGTGGGTCTCACTACTCGCCGATGCCCGCGAGGTCACGCAGGCGGCGGGCCTGGGCGGCGCGTTCGGCGGCGCGCTGTTCGTCGTAGGTACGCCCCGCGGCGCCCGCGAGCAGGGCCTTCGTCTCGATCACCGCATCGCGCGGCGCGGCCAGGAGCGCGGCCAACAGGTCGCGCGCGGCGCCGTCGAGTTCCTCGCGCGGCACCGCGAGCGTGGCCATCCCCATCGACACGGCCTCCTGGGCACTCACCCAGCGGCCCGTGACGCAGATCTCCAGGGCACGGGCATAGCCCACGAGGTCGGTCAACGGCTTGGTCCCGGCCAGATCCGGGACCAGACCGAGCGCGGTCTCGCGCATCGAGAACCGCGCGTCGTCGGCGCACACCCGCAGATCGCACGCCAACGCCAGCTGGAACCCGGCGCCGACGGCGTGCCCCTGCACCGCGGCGACGGTGAGCAGGTCGGGGCGGCGCCACCACGTGAACGCCTCCTGGAACGAGGCGATGGTCGCGTCGAGTTCGTCGTCGCTCGCCCCGGCCAGCGAGACGAGATCCGACTCCCCCGAAATGCCCCCGCCGCCCGGGAACATCCGCCGATCCAGGCCCGCGGAGAAGGAGGCGCCCTCCGCGCGCAACAACACGGCTCGGACGTCACCGGGCAGGTCGCGGCCGACGGCGGCGAGCGCGCGCCAGAGCGCGGGAGTCTGCGCGTTGCGCCGATCGGGATTGGTGAGGGTCACCACCGCGAACGAACCTTCGATCACGACCGAAAGATCCTGCCGTGCGGCGACGTCGGCACCGCCGACCTCACCGCCGTTGCCGTCCGTACCGCCATTGCCATTCGTACTGTCGAGCTGATTCGCCACCACGTCCACGGTCCCTCCCGTGTTCGGGTCGCTTCCGTCGAACGACCACGCGCCCGACGTTACCGGTCGGTCACATGGTCGTTCGACGGACGGTACGGTGATGCGGATCCTCCGGAGCTCGACCTCAGGCCGAGGACGACGCGGCGGTCTTGGCCTTGCCCCGCGTTGCCCCACCCCTGCCTCGGAGGGTCACCCCGGATTCGCTGAGCATCCGGTGCACGAAGCCGTAGGAACGGCCCGTCTCCTCCGCGAGGGCGCGGATGCTGGCACCGGAGTCGTACTTCTTCTTGAGGTCAGCCGCGAGCTGCTCGCGCGCGGCACCGGTCACCCGGCTGCCCTTCTTCAGAGTCTCGGCCACACGTGCCTCCTCATAGGAAGTGCGCTCTGGAATCCCATGATCACCCCTGGGGCATGGCATGGCCAGTGATTCCACCAGGCCCGATGGCTTGATCATCGCGGCGCGTGGCCCGTTGCACACAAAGATCACCCGAGCGGAATCACGCCTTCCCGTGCCGAATGCTTGACCGAATCCTGTGTCCGCCGACAAAGGCCCTGGTCACCCATGAGATTCGCGACCTTGCTCTGCGTCGCCGTCGAGCCTGGTGACCGGCATCACGTGCGGACCGGAAGGATGGCTTCCCCTTGTGAGGGTTTCGTGGTGAAAACCGGTCGGGGGACGAAAGCGAACACCCCGTCGGGTTGCCGAGGACGGCAACCCGACGGGGTGTCGGTGGTTCGGGCTTCCCGGGCGCGCACGCCCGAACGATCAGGCGAGCGCGACCAGGTCGGCGTAGTCCTCGTTCCACAGGTCCTCGACGCCGTCCGGCAGCAGGATGATCCGCTCCGGCTGGAGCGCCTCGACCGCGCCCTCGTCGTGCGTGACGAGCACGACCGCGCCCTCGTAGGTGCGCAGCGCGTCCAGCACCTCGGCGCGGCTGGCCGGGTCGAGGTTGTTGGTCGGCTCGTCCAGCAGCAGCACGTTCGCCTTGGAGACCACCAGCGTCGCCAGCGCGAGCCGGGTCTTCTCACCGCCGGAGAGCACCCCGGCCGGCTTGTCCACGTCGTCGCCGGAGAACAGGAACGAACCGAGCACCTTGCGCACCTCGACCAGGTCGAGGTCGGGCGAGGACGAGCGCATGTTCTCCAGCACCGTGCGCTCCGGGTCGAGCGTCTCGTGCTCCTGCGCGTAGTAGCCGAGTTGCAGCCCGTGGCCGGGCTCGATCTTGCCGGTGTCCGGGTCCTCGACCCCGCCGAGCAGGCGCAGCAGCGTGGTCTTGCCCGCGCCGTTGAGGCCCAGGATCACCACGCGCGAGCCCTTGTCGATGGCCAGGTCGACGTCGGTGAAGATCTCCAGCGAGCCGTACGACTTGGACAGGCCGGTCGCCATCAGCGGAGTCTTCCCGCACGGGGCCGGCTTGGGGAAGCGCAGCTTGGCCACCTTGTCCGACTTGCGCTCGCTCTCCAGTCCGGACAGCAGCTTCTCGGCACGACGGGCCATGTTCTGCGCGGCCACCGTCTTGGTCGCCTTGGCCCGCATCTTGTCGGCCTGCGTGAAGAGTTGGTCGGCCTTCTTCTCCGCGTTGGCCCGCTCGCGCTTGCGGCGCCGCTCGTCGGTCTCGCGCTGGAGCTTGTAGGCGTTCCAGCCGACGTTGTAGATGTCGATGGTGGTGCGGTTGGCGTCCAGGTAGAACACCTTGTTGACGCACGCCTCCATCAGGCCGACATCGTGACTGATCACGATGAAGCCGCCCTTGTAGGTCTTGAGGAACTCGCGCAGCCACCCGATCGAGTCGGCGTCGAGGTGGTTGGTGGGCTCGTCCAGGAGCAGCGTGTCGGCGTCCGAGAAAAGGATCCGGGCCAACTCGACCCGGCGGCGCTGGCCGCCGGAGAGGGTGTGCAGTTCCTGACCCAGGATCCGATCCGGCAGACCCAGGCTGGCCGCGATGGTGGCCGCCTCGGCCTCGGCCGCGTAGCCGCCCTTGGTCAGGAACTCGGTCTCCAGGCGCGAATACCTGCGCATCGCCTTCGCGGCGGTCTCGCCGCTCGCGCTGGCCATCAGACCCTCGGCCTCGCGCATCCCGGAGAGCGCCACGTCCAGCCCGCGCGCGGACAGGATCCGGTCCCGGGCGAGCACGTCCAGGTCACCGGTGCGCGGGTCCTGCGGGAGGTAGCCGACCTCGCCGGTACGGGTGATGGTGCCGGACGCGGGCTGGGTCTCCCCGGCCAGCGTCTTGGTCAGCGTGGTCTTGCCGGCGCCGTTGCGGCCGACCAGCCCGATCCGGTCGCCGGCCGCGACCCGGAAGGAGGCCGGCTCCAGCAGGATGCGGGCGCCGGCGCGTAGTTCGACGTTGGTTGCGTTGATCATGAAGGACTGGACTCCCGGTCGGGGACTGACGAAGACGGACGGTCGCGCGGGGCTCGCGGGGAAGCCGCACCGCTCTAAGGCCGCTCGCGGGGATATCCAGAGAAACCGACCATGCCCACGAGTCTACGGGAGGGCTCGCACCGGATTCCCGGGCGTCCCGCGGCGACGAACGGGACGCCGGCGATAAAAACCCGGAAAAGGGATATCCGTCACCCGACATCTTTCGTCTGGCCCTGTTCCCCAGCCCGCAGGCGGTGCCGTGATGCAGTTCAACGACGACGCGGATCTCGACACGTCACAGATCGAGGACCGTCGCGGCTCGGGCGGCGGCGGTCTGCGCCGGCCTGGCCTCGCGGTGGGCGGCGGGGCGGCGGGCCTGATCGCGGTGGTGCTCGGCCTGATCTTCGGCCTGAGCCCCGACCAGCTCGGGCTGAGCGACGACGGCGGAGGCAACTCGGTGCCGGCGGACAACCGGGTACTGCGGGACTCGTGCCGCAAGGGCACCGACGCCAACGCGCGCGACGACTGCCGAATCGTGGGCGTGGTCAACAGCGTGCAGGCGTATTGGACGGACGAGTACCGGCGCCGGGGCGCGACCTACAAGCCGGCGCCGACCCAATTCTTCACTGGCAGCACCTCGACCGCGTGCGGCGGGGCGACCTCGGCGGTGGGCCCCTTCTACTGTCCGGGCGACCGCAAGGTCTACATCGACCTGGGCTTCTTCGACGACCTGCGCACCAGGTTCGGCGCCAAGGGCGGCCCCTTCGCCGAGGCATATGTACTCGCCCACGAATACGGCCACCACATCCAGGACCTGACCGGCCAGATGGCCAAGGTCGGCAACGACCGCCAGGGCCCGCAAAGCGGCTCGGTCCGCCTCGAACTCCAAGCCGACTGCTACGCGGGCGTCTGGTCCCACCACGCCACCACCACCCCCCAGGCCGACGGCCAACCCCTGATCACCGCCCTCACCGACCAGGACATCGCCGACGGCCTGGACGCCGCGGCCGCGGTCGGCGACGACCGCATCCAAGAACAATTCCAGGGCCGAGTAACCCCCGAATCCTGGACCCACGGCTCCGCAACCCAACGCCAACAATGGTTCCGCCAGGGCTACACCACCGGCGACCCCACCAAATGCGACACCTTCACCTCCCGCATCTGACCCACCCAACGCATAACGCCACCCCACCAGAACCAACGCCAACCGAGCACCAAATCAGCCCGGCCGGCGCTTGAGGCCACTCAGCCCGTGCGGCGCTTGAGCACACTCAGCCCGGCCGGCGCATGAGGCCACCCCAACAGAGCCGACGCCCAACGCCAACCGAGCACCAAATCAGCCCGGCCGGCGCTTGAGGCCACTCAGCCCGTGTGGCGCTTGAGCACACTCAGCCCGGCCGGCGCATGAGGCCACCCCAGCGGAGCCGACGCCCATCGCCGGCCGAACCAATTCAGCCCGTGCGGCGCTTGAGCACACTCAGCCCGGCCGGGCGCATGAGGCCACCCCAGCGGAGCCACCGCCCAACGCCACCCGGCGCGCGAGGCCCACCAGCCACCGACCGCCCGATCGCGCAAGAGGCCAACTCGCCCCCGCACGAACCGAGTTCAGCCGACCGCAACCCGCGCCCGATCCACGATGTCCTCCGCATCGGCAACAGCCGAAAGATGCCGCGCCAACCGAGACCGGACCTCGCGCCCCCCACCATCGGCAACAACCAGCGAGACCCACGCCGCCGAAGCCTCCAGCGCCGCCCGCGCGCTGGCCGCCGCAGCCGCGAGATACGGAAGCACGTCCTCGTCCCCGCCATCGCGGACCGTACCCGCCAGTCCGATCAAATCCGCCGCCAACGCCGCGATACGCAAAGGCACTTCGGCCTCGCCCACGGCAACGGAATCCACCCCGGCCGCATGGCCAACCCGCATCGCCCGCTCCCGCATCCGCCCCGCCTCGGCCCGCGCCGCCCGCATCGTCTCCTCGGCGTCGGTCGTGTGCAGCGCCAGCGCGGCCGCCCGCTCGATCAGCGCCGCGGCCTGCGCGGCCTGGAGCGCGGCGGCGGCCCCTCGTACCGCGACGTCGGGACTGGCCAGTCGGTCGAGGTGTTCCCCGATGGTCTGTTCGCGCAACGGATCCTCCTTGCACAGCATGGACAAACAGTCGAACCGTCCCTGCCAGAGTGCACGCCGAGATCCAATTACGCCATTTTTCCGCCGTGTTGGTTTAAACCCGCCCCAACTCCGATCACCAACCGCGCACACCCGCACACCGCACGCGCACGCGCAGCCACCGAGCCCCACGGACCAAACCCCACGCGCCCCACGCATTTCCGCGCCCGAGTTCACTCCACGGTCTTCACGTCACACCAGACAACCTTCCCGTCCGGCACGGGATAGCTCCCCCACTCCTCCGCCATCGCGTCCACAAGCAACAACCCGCGCCCGTGCTCGTCGAGCAGATCCACCGCGTCCCCGGGCTCGGGGAGCGCCGGGTCGTTGTCCACGACCGCGATCCGAATCGAGTTCTCCCGACGCAGAATCGCCACCGCGACCGTATGACCCCGCACCGAGTGCTTGACCGCGTTGGTCACCAGTTCCGACAGCAACAGCTCCAGAGTGTCCACGGGCGCGTCCGGAACCCGTTCACCCAGCACCCGCCGCAGCGCGTGACGCGCCCGAGGCACCGCCTCCACAGTGGCCGTCAGCCTCAGCGACAGGAGCAGTGGGCCGGCCGAAGACTCCCCGGATCGCGGCGATGATGCGATTTCGCCCACGTCTCCCCCTGTATCCCCTGTATCCCCTGGTGGCGCGGATGAGGCGGCCGGAGGCATCGGCAACCTTTGTCCAAACTAGCCGCCCTTGTCTCCACTGTTGGTGAGATCGACTTCTTTCCCCCTGGTGAAACGTGGCGCGGGCCGGCGGTGGACGTGCGACCGGCGCTCGATCGGCGCTCGCGGTCGATGCGAGCGCCGTCGGGCGCCCGGGGCGCGGTTCCCGGCCCGCGTCGCGGGGTAGCGATCTGCGACGACAACGCTCCGAGCAGCACGTCGAGGCCGACACGTGACCGGTATCGCAGGGCCCGAGAGGGCGCTCGGGGAACCAACCGATCCGCCGCTTCGTCCCGCAAGCAGATGGCAACGGCCCGGGACACCCGGTGCCGGCTCGCCACCCGGCCGCTAACGTCGGGGGTACCGACCGCGTCACGGAGGACCTGCATGCAGCCCCGGCTCCAGGCCACTCTGGCCGATTTCGTCCCAGCCCTGCGCTTCGTCGCGCCCGAACTCGTCGCCGACTACCTCGAACACGAGGACCTGCCCGCGGCGTGGTGGATGAGCGTGCCCGTGGTGCGGGCCGCGGACACCTTCGGTCGCGACGAGCTCCCGGGGCGGCTCGCCGATCTGGCCTACACCGAGCTTCGCCACCTGCGCCTGGGCGACCTGCTGCCGGGCGCGTGGCTGGCCCGCAACGGCTTCCGGCTGTCCCAGTGGCCGGACGGCGCCCGGACGAACGTGATGGTGCGTACCCCGGACTGGGCGGACCTGCTGACCACGACCGTGCGCGAGGTCGGCGACTGGACCCAGATCGGCACCTCGACGGTACGACCGCTGGTGGCCCGGCTGTTCGAAGAGGTGCTCGGACTGCTGCCCGCGGACGACGAATCGGTGGACGTGGACGCGGTGTTCGGCACACCGGAGACCGCCGCGAGCGCGCCGGCCGTCGCCTCGACACCCGAGCCGGATCCGAACCCGGCCGAGCCGGAGCCGCATCCCGAACCGGAACCCGAGCCGGAACCCGAGCCCGAGCCGAAGCCGGTTCCCGCCGCGTCCGTCGCGATCCCGGCAGCGCCGCCCGAAGGTGACTGGGACACCCCGGACGAGTGGGGCGACCTGGACGAGGACGAGCTGTACCCGGTCAAGATGCCCGAGCCGTTGACCGCCGAACTGGGCACGGTGGTGCGCTGGCTGGCCGCCCAGGCGCCGGATGTTCCGCTGATGGCCCAGCTCGCCCAGGTCACCCTGGAGACCGCCGCCGTGGTCGGCCTGGAGGACGCCACGGACGAGGTCCGGACGGCACTGACCGCGCTGCTCACCCAGGTCCCGTCCGGCCTGCGCGCGTCGCTCGCGATGCCACCCGCACCGGTCGCGCCCGAGTCGGACGAGGCGGAGTCCGCGTCGACCGCCGGCACCGCGGCGGGCCGGGACGCGTACGGCGAGGTCCCGCCGCCCACCCGGGCGGACGTGGCCCCGGCCGCCCCAACCGGACGCAAGCAGGCCGAACCGCGCCCCGAGCCCGTACCCGAGCCCGCGGCCGAGTCGACGTCCACCGGAAAGCGGCAGCCGCGGGTCCGGACCGAGGACACCTCCGAGGACGCGCCGCCGCGCGCCGTGTCCGCCGAGCTCGCGACCGAGGGCGACCACCCGGGTCTGGACGCGTACGGCGAGACACCGCCGATGACCGTCGCGGACATCCCGATCCGCACGATCAAGGACCGCGGCCGGGCCGACGCGCCCGCCACCCGATCGCCCAAACAGGCCCCCAAACCGGCCAAGGACGAGGACGAGGACCCCGGGCAGGACGCGTTCGGCGAGGTCCCACCGCCCACCGCCGGCGAGTTGCCCGTCGTCGCCGAGTCGAACGTGCCGCGCACTCCCGAGGGACTGCGCATCCCGCCGCGCCCGAGCCACCCGCCGCGCACCGCGACCGCCGCGAGCCCGAGCACCCCGAATCCGACCACGGCGACGCCCGCCGCCGAGGCGGCCGCGACCGCCGCCGAGATGCCGTCCGTTCCCGCGCCGCCGGACCACTCGGTGGTGCCGCGGACGAACCGGGGTACGAAGGCCGCCGCCGACCCGGAGGCCACCGTCGAGATGGTGCCGGGCACACTGCCCGGGACCCAGGACGTCACGATGCTCGTCGACCGGCCGCTGCCCCGCGCCGGCGAACCCGGCGGCGGTGACCTCGTCGCGATCCTGACCTCGTGGTTCGCCGCTGTCGAACCGCAGCGCAAGGTGCTCGCCCGGGATCGGCTGTTCACCGACGCGCCGCGCGAACTCGAGTCACTGGCAGCCGAGTTCGGCACCTCGCCGGCCGAGGTCAAGATCATGGAGCGGGACCTGCGGCGCACCCTGGACGAGCGGATCGCCCGCTCCGACGGCGCGCCGGTCCGGGTCCACCTGAGCTTCGTCCGAGACCGGCTCGGCGTGCTCACCACGGTGTCCGAGCTGCGCGCGCTGCACCCCAAGCACACCGAGACCGTGCCGGGTCTGGAGATCCAGGTCTGGCAGGTGCTGCGCGGCCTGCTCGGGCTGCACATGTCGGTGGACGGCTGGCTGTCGAGCGCCCCGCTCGGCGAGCTGTCCGACCGCACCCAGAGCACCCTGGACGCGGCCTGCGCCCACGGCCCGGTTCCGCTCGAGGCGTTGGAGCGGGACCTCGCCGCGATGGGCATCCGCAAGCCGCTCCAGACCGCCTGGGTCGGCCGGCTGGACGGCTTCCAGGTGGAGAACGGCCACGTGCTCTCCCGCTCGGCGGACACCCTGGAACGGCCCGCCCGGAAGCAGCAGTCGGCGCCGATCGGCGACCCCTCCTGGACGGCGGGCTGCTTCCGCGAGGACACCGGCGCGTGGGCGTTCCGGGTGGACGTGTCCACCGCGATGCTCGAAGGCGAACCGGTGAAGCTGCCGCCGGCGTTCGCACAGTCCCTGGGGGTCACCCCCGGCGGCCAGGTCCGACTGCACCACGGACACGGCCCCGCCGCGCTGCGCTGGTCCGACACGCCCTACCTGGTGTCGATGCGGGCGATCCTGACCGGTCTGGCCGCGCACGAGGGCGACATGGTCTTCATCTCGTCCATCCACCAGGGCCGCCTGGAGGCACGCCTGGTCCGCGGCGACGCAACCGTACGCCTCCCCCGCTGGGCCCGCGCGCTACGCCACACCGGCGTCGACCCGGTCCCCGAGCAGGTCAACCTCCCCGAACTCCTCGGCGCCCGGATCGGCCTCGACCCCGGCATCGACCTCAAGGCAGTCCTGCACCGCCTCCAGCAACGAGGCGACACCGACGTCCTCGAACTCCTCGGCGTAAGCCAACCCCGCCCCTGACCCAACAAAAAAGCGCCGGGCGGACCGACCCGAAGTCGACCCACCCGGCACCCAACACCGCCCAAGCCCCAACCACCCCAACCGGCACCCGAGCCCACTCAGCCCAGCAGGCGCTTTGAGGCCACCCCAACCAAACCAAACGCCAACGCCGGCCAAAAGCCAAAAACAGCCGGGCCGGCGCTTGAGGCCACTCAGCCCGGCCGGCGCTTGAGGCCACCGAGCCCGCAGGCCAGGCAACCAAGCCCGGCCGGCGCTTGAGGCCAAAGGGCCCAGCCGGCCCGGAAGGCTACAGGTTGAACCCGAGCGCCCGCAGTTGCTCACGCCCGTCATCGGTGATCTTGTCCGGCCCCCACGGCGGCATCCAGACCCAGTTGATCCGCATGTCCGCGACGATCCCCTCGGTCGCGGTCCGCGTCTGGTCCTCGATCACGTCCGTCAACGGACACGCCGCGCTGGTGAGCGTCATGTCGATGGTCGCGATGTTCGCGTCGTCGACGTGCACCCCGTACACCAGGCCCAAGTCGACGACGTTGATCCCGAGCTCCGGGTCGACGACGTCGTACATCGCCTCGGTGACGTCCTCCGGCGTAGCCGCGGGACGCGCCTGCGTCTCGGTCATTTCTGCCCTTCCGTCGTCTGCAGCGTCTGCAGCGCCTGCGCGGTGGCGTCCTTGAAGGCCATCCACCCCAGCAGCGCACATTTCACCCGCGCCGGGTACTTGCTGACGCCGACGAACGCCACGGCGTCCTCCAGGACGTCCTCGTCCGGCTCACCCTGCCCCTTGGACTGCATGAGCGCGAGGAACTCGTCCCCGGCGTGCAACGCGTCCTCGATGGTGTGCCCGATCACCAGATCGGTCATCACGGACGCGCTGGCCTGGCTGATCGAACAGCCCTGACCCTCGTAGCTGACGTCGAGAACCTTCTCGCCGTCCAGCTTCACCCGCAGCGTGACCTCGTCCCCACAGGTCGGGTTGACGTGGTGGACCTGGGTGTCGAACGGGTCGCGCAGCCCCTTGTTATGGGGGTGCCGGTAGTGGTCCAGGATGATCTCCTGGTACATCCCGTCAAGCTTCATCTCTTCGCCTCCCGCCCCACTCAGCCGGAACCAGTGCTAACCGAAAAACTGTCGGACATGTTCCAGCCCGGCCACCAGCGCGTCGACCTCGGCCGGCGTGGAGTACAGGTAGAACGAGGCTCGCGTGGTCGCCGGCACTCCGTAGCGCAGGCACACCGGACGTGCGCAGTGGTGACCCACCCGCACCGCGATGCCCTGCTCGTCGAGCACCTGACCCACGTCGTGCGGGTGGATGTCGCCGAACGTGAAGGAGATCGCCGCACCGCGCGCGACATTGTCCGCCGGGCCGATGATCTTCAGGCCCTCGACGCCGTTCAGCGCGTCGATCGCGTAACCCGTGATCGCGTGCTCGTGCGCGGCGACGCGGTCCATGCCGATCGCCGACAGGTAGTCGATCGCCGCACCGAGCCCGACCGCTTCCGCGATCGGCGGGGTGCCGGCCTCGAACTTGTGCGGCGCGGGCGCGTACGTGGACGCGCTCATCGTCACGGTCTCGATCATCTCGCCGCCGCCCAGGAACGGCGGCAGCTCCTCCAGCAGACCGAGCCGGCCCCAGAGCACGCCGATGCCGGTCGGACCGCACATCTTGTGCCCGGTGAACGCGACGAAGTCGGCGCCCAGGGCCTGTACGTCCAGCACGGTGTGCGGCGCGGCCTGCGACGCGTCGACCACGACCAGCGCGCCGACGTCGTGCGCGCGGCGCACGATCGGCTCCAGATCGTTGACCGTGCCGAGGATGTTCGAGGTGTGCACCACCGAGACGACCTTGGTCTCCTCGGTGATCACCTGCTCGATGTTCGACAGGTCCAGCCGGCCGTCGTCGGTGAGCCCGAACCACTTGAGCTGCGTGCCGGTGCGCTGCGCGAGCAACTGCCACGGCACGATGTTCGAGTGGTGCTCCATCTCGGTGATCACCACGTCGGCGCCCACGCCGACCTTGAACGGTTCGTCCGCCCAGGTCAGCATGTTCGCCACGAGGTTGATCGCCTCGGAGGAGTTCTTGGTGAAGATCACCTCGTCCCGGCTGGGCGCGTTGATGAACTCCGCGACCTTGTCCCGGGCACCCTCGTACAGCGCGGTGGCCTCTTCGGCCAGCACGTGCACGCCGCGGTGCACGTTCGCGTTGCTGTTCGCGTAGTAGTGCGTCATGGCGTCGATCACCTGGCGCGGGGTCTGCGACGTGGCCGCGTTGTCCAGGTAGACAAGCGGTCGGTCGCCGTGCAGGAGCCGTTCGAGGATCGGGAAGTCCTTGCGGATCGCGTCCGTGTCGAGCAGCCCCGGCAGGTGCACTGTCATGCAGTCTCCCCCTTGCCGGTGTAGGCCTCGTAGCCTTCGTCCTCGAGCTTGTCCGCGAGTTCGGCGCCGCCGGATTCCACGATCCGGCCGCCCGCGAAGACGTGCACGTGGTCGGGCTTGATGTACTTCAGGATGCGGGTGTAGTGGGTGATCAGCAGGGTGCCGATCTCGCCGGTCGCCTGCACCCGGTTGACACCCTCGGACACCACGCGCAGCGCGTCGACGTCCAGGCCGGAGTCGGTCTCGTCGAGGATCGCGATCTTCGGCCGGAGCAGTTCGAGCTGAAGGATCTCGTGCCGCTTCTTCTCACCGCCGGAGAAGCCCTCGTTGACGTTGCGCTCGGCGAAGGCGGGGTCCATCTGGAGGCGCTCCATGGCCTCCTTGACCTCCTTGATCCACAGCCGCAGCTTGGGGGCCTCGCCACGGGTGGCGGTGGCGGCGGTGCGCAGGAAGTTGGACACCGAGACGCCGGCGACCTCGACGGGGTACTGCATGGCCAGGAACAGGCCGGCGCGGGCCCGCTCGTCGACGGTCATGGACAGCACGTCCTCGCCGTCGAGCAGCACAGTGCCGCCGGTGACCTTGTACTTCGGGTGGCCCGCGACCGAATACGCGAGGGTCGACTTGCCGGAGCCGTTCGGGCCCATGATGGCGTGGGTCTCGCCCTGCTTCACGGTCAGGTCGACGCCGCGCAGGATCTCGCGCGGACCGTTCTCGGCGTCCACACTGACGTGCAGGTCGCGGATCTCAAGCGTTGCCATAACGGACTCAGGACTCCTGGTTCACTTCGACGAAGACGGCGCCGCCGTCGATCTTCACGGGGTACACGGGGACCGGCAGGTTTGCCGGGGGGCCCGAGGGGCGGCCGGTGCGCAGATCGAAGCGCGAGCCGTGCAGCCAGCACTCGATCGCGCAGTCCTCGACCTCGCCCTCGGAGAGCGACACGTTGGCGTGCGAGCACACGTCGTTGATCGCGTACACGTCGCCCTCGGTGCGCACGAGGGTGACCGGGATGTCGTCGAGCACGACCCGCAGGGGCGTGTCCTCGTGCAGGTCGGTCTCGGCGCAGGCCTTGAGGTAGCTCATCGGGCGCCGCCTTCGAGGCGTGCCTCGATCTGCTTCATCAGGCGCTCTTGGAGGTCGGTGATGCCGACCCGGGCGATCACCTCGGCGAAGAAGCCGCGCACGACCAGGCGGCGGGCCTCGTCCGCCGGGATGCCGCGCGACTGCAGGTAGAAGAGCTGCTCGTCGTCGAAGCGCCCGGTCGCGCTGGCGTGCCCGGCGCCGGCGATCTCGCCGGTCTCGATCTCCAGGTTGGGCACCGAGTCGGCGCGGGCGCCGTCGGTGAGCACCAGGTTGCGGTTGAGCTCGTAGGTGTCGGTGCCCTCGGCCGCGGCTCGGATGAGCACGTCGCCGATCCACACCGTGTGCGCGTCCGCGCCTTGGAGCGCGCCCTTGTAGGTGACCAGGCTGCGGCACTGCGGCACGTCGTGGTCGATGAACAGGCGGTGCTCCAGGTGCTGGCCGGCATCGGCGAAGTACACGCCGTACAGCTCGGCGTCGCCGCCCGGGGCGTCGTAGACCACGCGCGGGAAGAGCCGGACCAGGTCGCCGCCGAGGGTGACCACGACGGAGGCGAAGGACGCGTCCCGACCCACCCGGGTCAGGTGCGAGCCCACGTGCACGGACTCGGCGTCCCAGTCCTGGATCGAGACGACCTTGAGCCGGGCGCCGTCGCCGACGATGAACTCGACGTTCTGCGCGTAGGTCGCCGAGCCGCTGTGGTCGAGCACCACGGTCGCCTCGGCGAACCGCTGGACCTCGATGGTGACGTGCCCGAACGCGGTGCCGCCGGTGCCGCGCAGGTCGACGACGACCGGCTCGGCGAGTTGCGTGTCCTTGCCGACCACGATCAGCGTGGCCTTCTCGAACGAGCTGTACGCCTGGGCCGCGACCCGGTCGACCGGGCGGCCGGCCCGGCCGATCCGCGCGTCGGTGCGGTCCACCGTCTCGACGGTGACGCCCTCGGGCGCGGTCACCGAGACGGTGACCTCGCCCCGGTCGCCCGCGGCGGCGGTGCCGTCGTGCAGACCGCGCAGTCGGGCCAGCGGGGTGAACCGCCAGTCCTCCTCGCGGCCGGTGGGCACCACGAAGTCGGCCACGTCGTAGGACGCGACGGCGACCTGGCGGGCGTCCGCGGGCTGGGCGACCGAGCGGCCGGTGCCGGGGCCGGCGAGCACGTTCGCGGCCCCGGCCTCGCGCACGGCGATCGATCCGGCGGTCGTGCTACCGGGAGTGTTGGTGTTCGCAGCCATGGACTAGCCCACAGCCCCTTCCATCTGAAGCTCGATCAGGCGGTTCAATTCGAGGGCGTACTCCATCGGGAGTTCGCGCGCGATGGGCTCGACGAACCCGCGCACGATCATCGCCATGGCCTCGTCCTCGGTCATGCCGCGGCTCATGAGGTAGAAGAGCTGGTCGTCGGAGATCTTGGAGACGGTCGCCTCGTGACCCATCGACACGTCGTCCTCGCGGACGTCGACGTACGGGTAGGTGTCCGAGCGGCTGATCGTGTCGACCAGCAGCGCGTCGCACTTGACCGACGACGTCGAGCCGTGCGCGCCCTCCTCGATCTGCACCAGTCCGCGGTAGGACGTGCGGCCACCGCCGCGCGCGACCGACTTGGACACGATGTTGGACGAGGTGTTCGGGGCGCAGTGCACCATCTTCGAACCGGCGTCCTGGTGCTGGCCCTCGCCCGCGAAGGCGATCGACAACGTCTCGCCCTTGGCGTGCTCGCCGAGCAGCCACACGGCCGGGTACTTCATGGTGACCTTGGAACCGATGTTGCCGTCGATCCACTCCATCGTGGCGCCCTCGTGGGCCACCGCGCGCTTGGTCACCAGGTTGTACACGTTGTTCGACCAGTTCTGGATGGTCGTGTAGCGCACCCGGGCGTTCTTCTTGACCACGATCTCGACCACGGCCGAGTGCAGCGAGTCCGACTTGTAGATCGGCGCCGTGCAGCCCTCGACGTAGTGCACGTGGGAGCCCTCGTCGGCGATGATCAGCGTGCGCTCGAACTGGCCCATGTTCTCGGTGTTGATCCGGAAGTAGGCCTGGAGCGGGATCTCCACGTGCACGCCCGGCGGGACGTAGATGAACGAGCCACCGGACCAGACCGCGGTGTTCAGCGCGGAGAACTTGTTGTCGCCGGTCGGGATGACCGAGCCGAAGTACTCCTTGAACAGCTCCGGGTGCTCGCGCAGCCCGGTGTCGGTGTCCAGGAAGATGACGCCCTGCTCCTCCAGGTCCTCGCGGATCTGGTGGTAGACGACCTCCGACTCGTACTGCGCGGCGACACCGGCGACCAGGCGCTGCTTCTCCGCCTCCGGGATGCCCAGTCGGTCGTAGGTGTTCTTGATGTCCTCGGGCAGGTCCTCCCACGAGGCGGCCTGCTTCTCGGTCGAGCGCACGAAGTACTTGATGTTGTCGAAGTCGATTCCGGAGAGGTCGGAGCCCCACGTCGGCATCGGCTTCTTGCCGAAGAGCCGAAGGCCCTTCATGCGCTGCTTCAACATCCACTCGGGCTCGGACTTCTTCGCCGAGATGTCCGCGACGACCTCTTCGGAGATGCCCCGGCGCGCGGAGGCGCCGGCGGTGTCCGAGTCGGCCCAGCCGTACTCGTAGGTGCCCAGACCCTCAAGCTCGGGGCGAGCGTCGGTGGTCATGAAGTAGTCCTCCCGGAAGCCGGGGTGGCGTCGGTCGATTCCCGCGAACGGGAAGGGCCCCGGCGCGGCGGATTGTGTTCGGTGTTCAGGCCGGAGGAAACGGCCTTCGGGCCGGACGAGCCGACCCTGCGGCCGGTGGACCCGGCCGATTCAGCCTGCACAGCAGGAACGTGCGTGGTGCAGACGCCGTCGCCGTGGGCGATCGTCGCCAGCCTTTGCACGTGCGTACCGAGAAGGCGCGCGAACACCTCGGCCTCGGCCTCGCAGAGCTGCGGGAACCGCTCGGCGACGTGAGCCACCGGACAGTGGTGCTGGCAAAGCTGCTCTCCGCCGGGTGCGGGCCGCGCACTCGCGGCATACCCGTCGGCGGACAGCGCCTCGGCCAGCGCTCGGGCCCGCTCCCCGGGGGGCGCGGACTCGACCGAGGGACGATACCTCTCCTCGCGGGCGGCAAGCCGCTCGCGGGCGAATTTCGTCACGGCCTCGTCGCCGAGATGCTCGGCGACGAAGTTCAGCGCCTCGGCCGCCAGCTCGTCGTACTCCTGGTGGAACCCGGAGCGGCCGACGTCGGTGAGCGCGAACACCTTGGCCGGACGACCCCGGCCCCGGCGTCCGTAGACGCGCTGCTCGGTGGCCTCGACGACCCCCTCGGCGACCAGTGCGTCCAAATGGCGACGCACGCCCGCCGGGGTCAGCTCCAATCGCTCGGCCAGGTCCGCCGCGGTGGACGGGCCGTGGTCGACGATCGAGCGGGTGACCCGGTGCCGGGTGCCCTCGTGACCGTCATGCTCGGGCGTGCCGGCAGCCGCTGCGGTGACCCGCCGCGGTGCCTCTTCGCTCGTTCGCATGTTTTCCACAACACCATTGTTGCGTTAATCGCGCCCCAGGCCAAACGGCGATCGCGTGCGGTCCGTCACTTAGGTGTGCCTAACAACACACGCCCGTCGACACCCGTTCCGACCTGCGAGTTCTCCTGACACACCGTCAGATGAACCGATCCGGACAACCCCCGCACCGGGGGCGCCGAGACCTTTCTAGACTGACTCGTCATGGACTCCTCGCCGCCGGCAGTCGCGATCACGGGCCTGGTCAAGCGCTACGGCGACAAGACCGCCGTGGACGGGCTCTCGCTCACCGTCGAACGCGGTCTGGTGACCGCGGTGCTCGGTCCCAACGGCGCCGGGAAGACCAGCACGATCGAGATCTGCGAGGGATACCGGCGCGCGGACGCGGGCGAGGTACGGGTGCTCGGCCTGGACCCGCGGCGCGACGCCGCCGCGCTGCGGCCCCGGATCGGGGTGATGTTGCAGGCGGGCGGCGTGTACTCGGGGGCGCGCGCCGAGGAGATGTTGCGACACGTGGCGAAGCTGCACGCCCACCCCCTGGACGTGTCGATGCTGATCGAGCGGCTCGGCCTGGGCTCGTGCGGGCGGACCACCTACCGGCGGTTGTCCGGCGGCCAACAGCAGCGGCTCGCGCTCGCGCTCGCCGTGGTCGGCCGCCCCGAGCTGGTCTTCCTGGACGAGCCGACCGCCGGACTCGACCCGCACGCCCGGCACGCCGGCTGGGACCTGGTGCGCGAGCTGCGCGCCGACGGGGTGAGCGTGGTGCTGACCACCCACCTGATGGACGAGGCGGAGAAGCTCGCCGACGAGGTGGCGATCGTGGACCACGGTCGGGTGATCGCCTCCGGCTCGCCCGAGGCGCTGTGCCACGACGGCGCGGAGAACTCGCTGCGCTTCGCCGGGCCGCCCGGCCTGGACCTGGGATCGCTGCTGAACGCGCTGCCGGTGGGTGCCAAGGCGCTGGAGGTCTCACGCGGCGCGTACCGGATCGAGGGCGAGATCGACCCGCAACTGCTGGCCACGGTCACCTCGTGGTGCGCGCAGCACGGGGTGATGCCGGAGCGGCTGACCGTGGAACGACGCAGCCTGGAGGACGTGTTCATGGAACTGACCGGACGGGAGCTGCGCAGTTGAGCACGCCGACGCGGGATTCGGTGGCAAAGGAACGACACCGCGGTACGTTCGCGCCCGCCCCCGGGGCCGCGCCGATGTCCCGGATGATCGGGGCGCAGACCGCGTTGGAGACGCGGATGTTGTTGCGCAACGGCGAGCAACTGTTGCTGACGGTGATCATCCCGACGCTGCTGCTGGTGGTCTTCGGGTCGGCGGACATCGTCGACACCGGGGACGGCGAACGGGTGGACTTCCTGGCGCCGGGGGTGCTGGCGCTGGCGGTGCTGTCGACCGCGTTCACCGGTCAGGCCATCGCGACCGGGTTCGAGCGGCGCTACGGAGTGCTCAAGCTGCTCGGTTCGACGCCGCTGCCCCGCTGGGGGCTGATGGTCGCGAAGACGGCGTGCGTGATCCTGGTGGAGATCCTCCAGGTGGCGCTGCTCGTGGTGATCGCGCTGGCGATGGGCTGGTCGCCGCACGGCAATCCGGTCTGGGTGATCCTGCTGCTCGTGCTGGGTACGGCGGCCTTCTCCGGACTCGGCCTGCTGATGGCCGGGACGCTGCGCGCCGAGGCCACCCTCGCCGCCGCGAACCTGGTGTTCATCCTGCTGCTGCTGGGCGGCGGGGTGATCGTGCCGCTGGACAAGTTCCCCTCCGGGGTCGAGCACACGCTCGCGCTGTTGCCGATCTCGGCGCTGTCCGACGGACTGCGCGACGTGCTCCGGGACGGATCGGGACTGCCGCTGGGCGACTTGGCGATCCTGGCGGTCTGGGCGGTTTTGGGCCTGGGCGCGGCGGCGCGCTTCTTCCGCTGGGAGTGAGGTCCGCGAGTAGTCCGGGGGGCGCGGCCGGCCCGGCGTCGGCCGACACCCCTGGTGCGCTTGTGAATTCATTCACGACGTAGCATGTCGCGCATGAGTCTGCAGGCCGTCTCCCCCCTCGTCGCCCGCCGCGTGTTCCTCGCGAACCTGGTGGCGCAGATCGGCATCGTCGTCACGGGCGGTCTCGTCCGACTCACCGACTCGGGCCTGGGGTGCGACACCTGGCCCCGGTGCGACAGCGACACCAGCAACTGGACGCCGCACGAGGCGATCAGTCACCACGCGTACATCGAGTTCGGCAACCGCATGCTGGCCTACGTGGTCGGCGCGATCGCGGTGGCCTGCGTGGTGGCCGCCTACCGGCTGACCGTGCGCCGCAAGGACATCACCACGCTGGCCTGGATCCAGATCGGCACGGTCGTCGGCCAGGCCGTGCTGGGCGGGATCACCGTGCTCACCGACCTGCACCCGATGGCGGTGGCGAGCCACCTGCTCCTGTCGATGTTGCTGATCGCGTCGGCGGTGATGCTGTACGAGCGCGCCGGCGAGGGCGACGCGCCGGCCCGGCTGCTGGTCCGCCCGGAGATCCGCTGGTTCGGCTACGGCACCCTCGCGGTGGCCGGCGCGCTGATCGTGGTCGGCACCGTGGTCACCGGCTCCGGGCCGCACGCGGGCGACCTCAAGGCCAAGCGCTTCGACGTGGACATCGACCAGACGGCCTGGCTGCACGCGGACCTGGCGTTCCTGCTCCTGGGCGCGGCCGTCGCCCTGGCGCTGGCGCTGCGCGTCACCGACGCCCCGCTCGCCGCCCAGCACCGCGTGTGGTGGCTGCTCGCGGTGCTGATCCCGCAGGGCCTGATCGGCTACGTCCAGTACTTCAACGGCCTCCCCGAGTGGATGGTCCTCACCCACATGTTCGGCGCCGCCCTGACCGTGGTCACCGCCACCCGGGTCCTGTTCGCCCTGCGCATGCGCGGCGACACCCCGCCCGAGGGGGCCGACGACCTCGACGCCGAGCTGCGCGAGCCGGTCGCCACCCGTTACTGACCGCCCGATGCCGGGCCCGAAACGGGTCGAACCCTCGCGGGTCCGACCCGTCTCGGCGTTCCTGGTCCCGCCTCGATCAGCGGCTGGGGACCGCCAACAGGAGTGCGAAGCGCTCCTGCGGGTCGGTCCACCACTGGCGGACGGTGAAGCCCGCCTCGGCCAGCTCGGCGAGCAGGGCCTCGCGGCGGAACTTGGTGGAGATCTCGGTGCGCAGCAGCTCGCCCTCGGTGAAGTCCACCGACAGGTCCACCGCCGGGATCTTCACGGTCTGCCCGACGCGGGAGCGCAGGTGCATCTCGATGCGCTCCTCCCCGGCGTTCCACACGGCCACGTGGTCGTAGGCGTCCGGGTCGAAGTCCGCGTCGAGTTCGCGGTTGAGCACGTGGAGCACGTTCTTGTTGAAGGCGGCGGTGACGCCCTGGCTGTCGTCGTAGGCCGCGACCAGGACACCCGGGTCCTTGACCAGGTCCACGCCGAGCAACAGGGTGTCGTCGGCGCTCAGGGCGCGCCGCAGGATGCGGTAGAAGTCGGTGCGCTGGGCGGGGCCGAGGTTGCCCAGCGTGCTGCCCAGGAAACTGAGCAGTCGAGGGCCGGGTTCGTCGGCCAGTGCCAGGTCGTGTTCGAAGTCGGTGACGGTGGCCGCGACCCGCAGGCCGGGATAGTCGCGGCAGAGTGCCTCGCCGGCCTGGGTCAGCGCCGAGTCGCTCACGTCCAGCGGCACATAGCGCTCCAGCGTGCCGGCCGCGGTGAGCGCGTCCAGGAGCAGCCGGGTCTTGCGGGAGGAACCGGAGCCGAGCTCGATCAGCGTGTGCGCCCGGGTGGCGGCGGCGATCTCGGCGGCGCGCCGGGTGAGGATCTCCTGCTCGGCGCGGGTGGGGTAGTACTCGGGCAGGTGGGTGATCTGTTCGAACAGTTCGCTGCCGCGCGCGTCGTAGAACCACTTGGGCGGCAGCGACTTGGTCGGTGCCGTGAGGCCCCGGAGCACGTCGGCACGCAGCGTGGTGTCGAAGTAGTCGGCCGGCAGCCGGTGGTCGAGGGTGAAGCGGCTGTTCATGGGACGCCGTTCCTGTGGGGCGGATGACGGACGTGCGGCGACGGCCCGTACCGGGCGGATCGCGGCGATGCGGACCCCGCTGCGGGTAGCCAGCAGGAGGGAGCGTTCGGGTACCTCGAGCCACTCGCCCCAACCGCCTCCCGTGTTCGCGTCGGGCTCGGAGGCGACCAGGACCCGGCCGGGGGCGGTGCGGTACCACAGGGTGTCGCCGTACCGGGTGGCGAAGACGGTCCGGCCGTCGGTGAGCAGCAGGTTGAGCCGGGCGTTCGGACGCACCTCGGCGATCCGCCGGACCAGGTCGGCCAGCGCGCCGCCGACCGGCTCCCGCTGCCGGAGTCGGCGCGCGAGCATGGCCCAGAGCAGCGCCGAGTCGCAGCGCGACTCCAGGGCGAGCAGGTCGGCCGGATCGAGCGCGGGCCCGATCGGCAGCCGGGTCCATTCCGGGATCGCGCCGTTGTGGCTGAACAACCAGCGGCCGTCCCGAAACGGCGCGGCAGCGGCCTCGTCCTGACTGGTGCCCGCGGTGGCGCTGCGGACGGCGGCCAGGAAAGCGCCGCTGCGGATGGTGCGCGCCAGGTCGGGCAGGTTGGGATCGGCCCAGATCGGCAACGCCCGCCGGTAGCGGGCGGGTTCGACGTCGGCCCCGGCACCGGCCTCGGCTTCGGTTTCGTCCCGGGACGCCGAGGCCGGCTGGTCCGGATACCAGCCGAAGCCGAAGCCGTCCACGTTCACCGTCCCGTACCGCTGCCGACGCGGCGCCCAGGACTGCTCGTACAGGCCCTGCGCCGGGTCCACCAGGACCTCGGCGAGGGTGATCTCCGGTCCCAGATAGGCCAGATGACGACACATCAGCGCGCCTCCCGGGGCGCAGCGTCGCGGGCGGTCCGGAAGCCGGCGAAGATCTGCCGGCGGATCGGCAGATCCCAGTTGCGGAACGTGCCCCGGGCGACCACCTCGTCCACTCCGAACGCGCCGCCGCGCAGCACCTTGTGCCCGGGGCCGAAGAACACCTCGGAGTACTCCCGGTAGGGGAACGCGGCGAATCCCGGATAGGGGGTGAAGTCGGAGGAGGTCCACTCCCAGACGTCGCCGATCAACTGCCGCGCCCCGCACGCGGCGGCTCCCGCCGGGTAGGCGCCGGCCTGCGCCGGTCGCAGGTGCCGTTGGCCCAGGTTGGCGTGCTCGGGCGTGGGGTCGGCGTCACCCCACGGATACCGCCGCGAGCGGCCCTCGGCCGGATCGTGCCGGGCCGCCTTCTCCCACTCCGCCTCGGTCGGCAGCCGCCGCCCGGCCCAGCGCGCGTACGCGTCGGCCTCGTACCAGCACACGTGCAGGACCGGCTCGTCGAGCGGCACCGGCTCGGTCCGGCCGAACCGCCGAATCAGCCACGTGTCACCGTCGCGCCGCCAGAACAACGGGGCGGTGAGCTCGGCGTCCTGTCGGTGCCGCCGACCCTCCGGGCTCCACCAGCGGTCGTCCGCGTAACCGCCGTCGGCGATGAACTCCAGGTAGGCCGCGTTGGTCACCGGCGCCGTGTCCAGCCAGAACGCCGGTACGTCCACCATGTGCGCGGGTCGTTCGTTGTCCAGTGCCCACGGATCGTCCGTGGTGCCCATCTCGAACGGACCGGCGGGGATCAGGACTTCACCGTCGCGCGCGTCCGCATCGGCCGCGCCCGGCGGCTCCGGGGCATCCAACACCGCTGCCCCGTCCCGCAGTTGATGGGTCGCCAGCATGGTCTCGTCGTGCTGCTGCTCGTGTTGGGCGAGCATGCCGAACACGAATCCGTCGGCCAGGAGCGGATCGCCGCCCGTGCCGAGATCGGCGGATTCCAAGACGTCGAAGGTGTGTTCACGCACCCGCCCGACGTACTCCCGGGCCTGCTCCGGCCCGAGCAGGGGCAGCGCGGGCCGGTCGGCGCGCGGATGCCGGAACGCGTCGTACAGCGGATCCAGGTCCGGGCGCAGCGCGGGTCTCCCGCCGGCGCGGCGGACCAGCCACAACTCCTCCTGGTTGCCGATGTGGGCCAGGTCCCAGACCAGCGGCGACATCAGCGGGGAGTGCTGGGCGGTCAGTTCCTCGTCGGTCAGGCAGTCGGTCAGGGCCAGGGTCCGACGTCGGGCCCGAATCAGCGCGGCCCGGGCTATCGCACGGCGATCGGTGGTCGGGGGTTCCGGATGGGATCCGCCGGATCCCGCGGACCCCGTGGCCCCAGTGGACGGTGTGGATGCTGTGGGCTGCGACGTCTTCGTCGACGCCGCCCGGCCGGACCGCTTCGACGGCTTCGGCGCCTTCGGCGGCTGCGATGGCTTCAACGACTTCATCGACGGGTCCTTTCCAGCAGGTCGTCCGCGGGACATCGGCCCCGTTCGGCGTAGCGCCGGGTGAATTCGGCGACGGCCGCGCGCAGCGGGCCGGGGGCGCCGCCGTCGGCCAGGGCGTTCTCGGTGGCGGCGAAGCACGCGCGGACCACCTTGCCCAGCACCGGGTCGGCGGGACCGAGCCGGGCGGCCCGGGTCCACATCGACTCGTCGGGCACCGCCGCGCCGTTCGGGCACAGCGGCTCGGTCGCCGCCCAGGCCGCCTCGGCCGCGACCGGGTCGTCCAAAAGGGTGGCGGCCATCGCGGCGGGGACGACCCAGTCGTCGCCGCACTGGGCGTCGATCATCCGCAGCTCCAGCCAACCGCGCGGGCGGACCGGCGGGAAGAGCGTGGTCAGGTGGTAGTCCAAGTCCTCCAGGGTGGGTGGGCGCACGCCGGGTGCGCCGCGCAGCCAGGAGCGGAAGGTCAGCCCCTCGGGTGCGGTCCAGCAGTCCTCCTCACTGCCGCGTACGCACAGCAGCGGGGCGTCCAGCGCGTAGCACGCCCAGGCGGCGCGCGGATCCGGGTCGGCTCCCGGCTGCGGCTCCGGCGGCCGGGTGCGGCCGGGGTCCATCCGGGTCCAGACGAGTTGTCGGGTCGACCGCCAACCGGTCGGCCTGCCCTGCCACAGCGGCGAGTTGGCGAACGCGGCGACCAGTACCGGGCCGAGTCGGTGGGTCAGTTCCCAGCGCGACCGATAGCCCTGACGGCCCTCGCCATCGTCTCCCGCGTCCAGGTTGACCTGGACGGACGCGGTACCGCGCATCATCATCCGGCCCCACGAGCCGGCACGGTCGAAGTACGCCTCCATCGCCCGATAGCGGGGATGGTCGACGATCCGTGGTGGGTTTTGGTACGGCTCCAGGCCGTGGCCGGCGAGCACCAGTCCGCTCGCGGCCAGCGCCTGTTCCAGGGCGACCTTGTCGGCCCGGAGGTCCTCGGCGCATCCGGCGAGCGTGGCGGCGGGTGGTGAGCTCAGCTCGACCTGCCCACCCGGCTCGCGGGTCAACCTACTGCCGAACGGCAGCCCATCAGCCTTCAGCGGGGCCAGGGCCTCGTCCAGCCGCTCCGGCGCCACCTCCCGGCGGGCGTCGGCGCCGTCGTGCACGATCCATTCCAGCTCGATCCCCACCCGTGCGGGTGGGCCGGTCTTGAAGCACACCCCGTGTACGTGGGCCTGTGCGTCGTCCTCCCTCAGAGCGG
Organism: Embleya sp. NPDC127516; assembly: GCF_044765325.1. Classification (NCBI taxonomy): domain Bacteria; kingdom Bacillati; phylum Actinomycetota; class Actinomycetes; order Kitasatosporales; family Streptomycetaceae; genus Embleya; species Embleya sp. NPDC127516. Next base: position 102,424 of record NZ_JBIWJT010000005.1, read on the forward strand.
CAGCCATCGCCCTCACTCCTTCGGTCCATCGTGTGGGCCCGTGGCCGGTCCCACGTGTGGCCCCATTTTGGTCCCTCACGTCACTTTCCCGCTCTGCTGTACCCGGCGGATGGGACCGGAACACCCGTACCCCGATGAACCCGGAACCACGCCCCGGTGACGCCGGGGGGGGGACCCCACGGCCGGACGATCCGGTTGCCCATCGGGGCCCGAATGCGCCGCCGCCGTCCCGCGGCCGGGTCGCAAAGGACGCCACTCCGACCGGTCGACCGCCGTCGTCCACGACCTCGGTGCGCAGGTCGGCCGGTTCGCTCCGCCGCGCGCCGTCCACGCTCGACCGACCGGCCAACGCCTCGGCCGACGTCGACTCGGTGGCCGGGGGTTGGCCGAGTATGCGATCGGCCTCGACGAGCGCGAGCACGGCGGCCCGATCGGTTGGGCGGTAGGCGCGTGTTGCGTACCGCTCCACGCGGGCGGGCGAGTCGTCGGCCATCCGGTCGGTCTGCGAGTCCGGGCCCGTCTCGGCCGGCGAATATTTGGGCCCGCGCGCCGCTGCGGCCGGGCTGGACAACGCCGTACGGGTGCCCTGTCATGGTGCGATGACCGCCGCGCAGCCTACGCCGACACCGATGTCGCCCATCGACCTGGACGGCTACACCGGCACGCACGCCCATGACTTCCCGCTGCACCGAGAACGCGGCTTCGCCTTCTTCGCCCCGCCGCCCGAGGGCACGACAGCGGACCCCGGTCGGCAATTCGAGTCGGCCCGGCGAGACAAACTCCTCTTCGACCTCGCCTCCTGGCACCACGACATCGCGCCGACCCACGCCCGGGCCCGCGCGACGGCGGAGCACGCACACGAGGCACTGCGAACCGGAAGGTGTCGCGAGGAGGCGCTGCAAGCGGTCAGGACATATGCCTGCGCCCGCTCCGCCCTCCTCACCCTCCTCGACCGCCGACCCATGCCCCGGGGCGCCGAACCCCTCTACGAGCACTACGTCCCCGCCCCCACGCGTATCGACCCGACCACCCTCCCTCCGGAAGCCGACCTCCGCCGCCGCGCCGGTCTGCTCCGGCCGTGACGCACAGCACCGCGTGGGCGAGGCCGTCGTCCCGCCGCCCGACGGCCGCGAGATCGGCACTCGAAGCGAGGATCCGGCCTGATTCGAGTGCGGGGCGAGTCGGCGCACGGCGTGCCGACCGGAGCGGAGCAGCGGATCGGTATCCGTCGTGACCGTCGCCCGCCGCCGCGGTGGGCCGATGCTCGGCCGCCTTCGGGTTGTTCACCGCCGTGGCCGGAAGTCCCGGCTCTTGGTTACGTCGGTGTCCCCGCGCGCAAGGCGTGGATGGGCCAGGCGAGTTCGGGGGTGGGGTCGATCGGGGCGGGCCAGCCGTTGACGAGTGCGAGGAGGTGGAAGTAGCGGTGGCGGCGGGGGTCGTTCGCGGAGTGCAGGCGGGTGAGTAGGCGGCGGCGCAGGTGGGCGTCGTCGGGGAGGCCGGTGGTTCGGGCGCAGTCCGCTGTCAGCGCGGCGACGATCGGGGCGGCTTCGGGTGCGGTCGGGGCGATGCCGGCTGCCAGGGCCGCTGCCGCGTGGGTGCGGGCGACGGCGATGGTGTCGCGGCGCGGGACCGTGGCTCCGGACCGGGTGCGTTCGGTGCCGTGTTGCTCGGCCAGGTTTCGGAGGGCGGTGCGGAAGTCCGGGTCGCGGGTGAGTTCGGCCAGTTCGACCCACGCCTCGACCTGTTCCGGCTCGGGGTGGTCGGGGAGCTCGGGCGTCATCGAGCGGATGATCCCGGCGAACGCGGGATCGGCGTCCGGGTCGCCGAAGATCGACGTGAGGAAGTCGGCGATCAGGTGTCGACGTTCGTCCTCGGAGAGCTTGGCCAGGGTGTGCAAGAGATCCATCTCCTCGGGGCCGGCCCCGCGTCGAGCCGCCACCGTGAGCACCGCGCGACGCAGACGCAGCGTGTGGATCTGCGCCGCCAGCGCCTCGGCATGTGCCGCCGCGACCTCCGGGAGGGACTGCTCCCGGTCCACGACCCGGCGGATCGTGGGCAGGTCCAGTCCCAGGTCGCGCAGTGTGCGGACGAGGTCCAGGCGGGCGACGGCGTCCGTGTCGTAGCGGCGGTGGCCGGCGGGGCTGCGATCGGTGGGCGGCACGATCCCCGAGTCGGAGTAGAACCGAATGGCCTTGACCGTCAGCCCGGTCCGCCGAGCCAGGTCCCCGATCGTGTGGAGCGCGTCGCCGTTCATGCCCCCACCCTCACGGCTCCCCCTACCGGAGGCGCAAGTCCCCGCGTCGCGGCGGACACACTTCACGCCCCGACCGGGTGAAGCGCCGACGGGTAGTCGGGTACGCGTTCGCGCTCGGCCGGGCCGTCCACGACCGCCGTGTCGAACTCGGTTTGTCGCAGAGCGAACCGGCGGGGCGCGCGGGAAGGACCCAGCCGCGCCGCGGATCTCCGACATCGAGGGCGGCGACTCCGTGCCGACCCTGCCGCTGCTCACGCGCCTCGCGAAGGCCCTGGATGCGTCGCTGACCATCGACCTGGACGGTGATGCCTCGGCTTTCGTGTTCACCGCGCACGACAGCCGCGATCCCGACGAAGCCCGTCCGGGCGGACACGACGAAGTGGCCTGACCCGCGCCGGCCGGCGCGCGCGGGCCGATGCCACGCCACGGTCCGACCGGGTCAGCCCTGCGAGCCGCCCAGTTGCATGCCCGCCATGCGGTTCCACTCGTACTTGGTCGTGCGTACCTTCGCCGCGAGGTCGTTCGGGAACTCCTCGTGCAGCGTAACGCCCGCCTTGACGATGGCCGCGCGCGCGATGTCCGGGTTGCGGACGACCTGGTCGCCCCATGCCCCGTCGGTCCCCACGAGCACGATCCGGGTCGCGTCGCGCCCGACGTACTCGACGATCGCGTCGCCTCCGCCGCCGTGCGCGGCGGTGAAGCGCTCGATGTGCTTGGCGATCCTGCGCACCTGTCGCTCGACCCGCGTGTCCGGGGTACCCGGGTCCGGCGTGGCCGTCGTGGTATCGGTGTCCGTCATGGCGCCCACATTACCGAGGGCGCGTCGCCGGATCCGAGTGAACCCACGTGGTCCGGATCACGTCCCCGGAGCCGACCGACGAGGGGGTCGACTCAGAACACCAGCGGGTCCACCGCCACCGCGACGAACAGCAGCGTCAGGTAGGTGATCGACCAGTGGAACAGCCGCATCTCCTTCAGCTTGCCACCGGTGACCTCGGCCTTGGCCCGACGCTGGAGACCGTGCGCCTCCCACAACCACGCGATGCCGAGCAGCGCCGCCGCGATCGGGTAGAGCGGGCCGGTGTCGGCGGCCGGCCACAGCAGCATCGAGACACCGACCATGACCCAGCTGTAGGCCACGATCTGGTTCGCCACGACCTTGTTGCCCGCCACCACCGGCAACATCGGTACGCCGGCGTTGGTGTAGTCGTCGGTGAACTTCATGGACAGCGGCCAATAGTGCGGCGGCGTCCAGAAGAAGACCACCGCGAAGAGCACCACCGGCGCCCAATCCAGCGAATTCGTCACCGCGGTCCAGCCGATCAACACCTGCATACAGCCGGCGATGCCGCCCCACACGATGTTCTGCGGCGTGCGCCGCTTCAGCAGCATCGTGTACACGACCACGTAATAGAAGATCGCGAAGACCGAAAGCGCCGCCGACAGCGGATTGACCAGGAACCAGAACCACGCGGTGGAAATCACCCCGAGCGCGCTCGCGAACACGATCGACTCGCCCGGGGACACCATCCCGGTGACCAGCGGTCGCCGCTCGGTGCGGTGCATCAACCGGTCGATGTCCCGGTCGATGTACATGTTGAAGGCGTTGGCACTGCCCGCCGAGAGGTAGCCGCCGAAGACGACCAGAAGCACCAGACCCAGGTCCGGCAGCCCGTCGGCCGCGAGGAACATCACCGGAATCGTGCTGATCAGCAGCAGTTCGATGATGCGCGGCTTGGTGAGGGCCACGAATGCGAGAACCCGGGCCATCGGCGGGCGGGCGCCGGCGGGCGCATTTCCCACCAGCCCGGCCGGTCGGGATTCGACGGCTGTCACGAACACCCCATCAGCAGCGTTTTCGGCCGGGCCCGGGTGCCGCCCGGAAGCCGGTTTGCTCGTCAATATGTAAGCGGTATCGAGCGGCGTCGGGATGTCGAGGCCCGGACCCACTAGCAGGAAACTGTAGTCCCTCACCAGGGGCACAAACCCTCCGGGGCATGCCCGCCGCATGCCGGGGTAGCCGAGCCGAAGGCAGCCGCGCGTCGAGTCCCGCGCCCACCGCGTGTCCCGCCTCGTCCCGCCCGCACCTCCCGTCCTGTCCACCAGGTGAACGTCACCACCCGGGTGGCCGTCCTCCGAGCGAGCGGGCAGGTCGCCCCCGGTAGGCTCGGCCACGTGCCTGAGGCGCCGGGGCGTAGACCCCGAGCCGGCCGCTTTTTTTCGGCCTACACCGGAAGACCCCGGAAGGAGCCCTGACCAGGGTGAGCACCAAGCCGACCCCCGACAACAGCTCTCTCGACTGGAGCGACCTCGACAAGCGAGCCGTCGACACCGCTCGCGTGCTGGCGATGGACGCCGTTCAGAAGGTCGGTAACGGCCACCCCGGAACGGCCATGAGCCTGGCCCCCGCGGCCTACCTCATCTGGCAGAAGTTCCTGCGCCACGACCCGACCGACCCGGACTGGACCGGCCGCGACCGCTTCGTGCTGTCCCCGGGTCACACCAGCCTGACCCTGTACACGCAGCTCTACCTGTCCGGCTACGGCCTGACCCTGGACGACCTCAAGTCGTTCCGCACCTGGGGCAGCCGCACCCCCGGCCACCCCGAGCACGGCCACACCGCCGGCGTCGAGACCACCACCGGGCCGCTCGGCCAGGGTGTGGCCAACGCGGTCGGCATGGCGATGGCGGCCCGCTACGAGCGTGGCCTGTTCGACCCCGACGCCGCCCCCGGCACGTCGCCGTTCGACCACACCATCTGGGTGATCGCCTCCGACGGCGACCTGGAGGAGGGCGTCTCCGCCGAGGCCAGCTCGCTCGCCGGCCACCAGAAGCTGGGCAACCTCGTCGTGCTCTACGACGACAACCACATCTCGATCGAGGGTGACACCGAGACCGCGTTCAGCGAGGACGTCCTCGCCCGCTACGCGGCCTACGGCTGGCACACCATCCGCGTCGAGCCGCAGGCCGACGGCGACATCGACATCGCGGCGCTGAACGCGGCGCTGGAGGCGGGCAAGGCGGAGACCGGCCGGCCGACCATGATCGGCATGCGCACGATCATCGCGTGGCCCGCGCCGAACGCGCAGAACACCGGCAAGGCGCACGGCTCGGCGCTGGGCGCCGAGGAGGTCGCGGCCACCAAGCGGATCCTGGGCTTCGACCCGGAGCAGAACTTCGAGGTCGCCGCGGACGTACTGGCGCACGCCCACAAGGTGGTCGACCGGGGCCGTGCCGCGCACGACGCCTGGAAGAGCGCGTACGCCAAGTGGGCCGAGACCAACCCCGAGCGCGCCGCCGAGCACGCCCGGATCTCCGCCCGTCGGCTGCCCGACGGCTGGGAGAAGGTGCTGCCGGAGTTCGAGGCCGGCAAGCCGGTCGCCACCCGCAAGGCCTCCGGCAAGGTGCTCGCCGCGCTCGGCGCGGTCATCCCCGAGCTGTGGGGCGGCTCGGCCGACCTGGCCGAGTCCAACAACACCACCATCGACGAGGGCAGTTCGTTCCTGCCCGAGGGCAACCCGCTCAAGGGCGCGAGCCCGTACGGGCGCACCGTGCACTGGGGCATCCGCGAGCACGCCATGGGCTCGACCATGAACGGCATCGCCCTGCACGGCGGGACGCGCATCTACGGCGGCACGTTCCTGGTGTTCAGCGACTACATGCGCCCGGCCGTACGGCTCGCCGCGCTGATGAAGCTGCCCACGACGTACGTGTGGACGCACGACTCGATCGGCCTCGGCGAGGACGGTCCCACCCACCAGCCGATCGAGCACATCGCCGCGCTGCGCGCGATCCCCGGCCTGGACGTGGTCCGCCCGGGGGACGCGAACGAGGTCGCGGTGGCCTGGCGCAAGATCCTGGAGACCACCGACCGCCCGGCCGGCATCCTGCTCACCCGCCAGGACGTACCGACCTGGGACCGGGGCGAGTTCGGTTCGGCCGAGGGCACCGCGCGCGGTGGCTACGTGCTGGCCGAGGCGTCCAGCGGCACCCCGCAGGTGATCCTGATCGGCACCGGCTCCGAGGTGCAGATCGCGGTCGCGGCGCGCGAGGTGCTGGAGGCCGAGGGCGTGCCGACCCGGGTCGTCTCGCTGCCGTGCCTGGAGTGGTTCAACGAGCAGGACCAGGCCTACCGCGAGCAGGTGCTGCCGCCGTCGGTCAAGGCGCGCGTGTCGGTCGAGGCGGGCATCGCGCAGGGCTGGCGCGAGCTGGTCGGCGACGCCGGCCGGATCGTCTCGCTGGAGCACTTCGGCGCGTCGGCGGACTACAAGAAGCTGTTCGCCGAGTTCGGGCTGACCCACGAGGCGGTCGTTTCGGCCGCCCGGGAATCCCTGGCGCAAGCCGGTAGCTGAAGGTCACGTAACCCTGTGGGCGGTGTCGGGTGGGAACACCCGCCCGACACCGCCCACGACGGGCGCCGGTCCGGCACCCAAGAGCGATCCGGACCCGGCCGCCGACTCGAGAAGGAGCAAAGTGTCATGACGGAACCCCTGCGTCGCCTGTCCGCCGAGGGCGTGGCCGTGTGGCTCGACGACCTGAGCCGGACGCGGCTGGAGTCCGGCAACCTGCACGAACTCGTCCGCGACCGCGAGGTCGTCGGCGTGACCACCAACCCGGCGATCTTCCAGAAGGCGATCACCGGCAACGACGTCTACGACGCGCAGGTACGCGACCTCGCGGTGCGCGGCGTCACCGTCGAAGAGGCCGTGCGGATGATCACCTCCGCCGACGTGCGCCAGGCGTGCGACGTGCTGCGCCCGGTCTACGAGGCGACCGACGGTGTCGACGGCCGGGTGTCGATCGAGGTCGACCCGCGGCTGGCGCACAAGACCGAGCCGACCATCGCCGAGGCCCGCCAGCTCTGGTGGCTCGTCGACCGGCCGAACCTGTTCATCAAGATCCCGGCCACCAAGGCCGGCCTGCCCGCCATCTCGCAGACGCTCGCCGAGGGCATCAGCGTCAACGTCACGCTGATCTTCTCGCTGGCCCGCTACCGCGAGGTGATGGAGGCCTACGTCGAGGGCATCGAGCGCGCTCGCGCGGCCGGTCTGGACATCTCCAAGATCGAGTCGGTGGCGTCCTTCTTCGTCTCCCGTGTGGACACCGAGATCGACAAGCGGCTGGCGGCCCTGGGCACCGACGAGGCCAAGGCCGCGGCCGGCAAGGCGGCGGTCGCCAACGCGCGACTGGCCTACCAGGCGTACGAAGAGGTCTTCGGCACGGAGCGGTGGCAGGCCCTCGCCGCTGCCGGCGCCCGGCCGCAGCGCCCGCTGTGGGCCTCCACCGGCGTCAAGGACCCGGCGTACCGCGACACGATGTACGTGGACGACCTGGTCGTCAAGGGCGTCGTGAACACGATGCCCGAGGCCACCTTGAACGCGGTCGCCGACCACGGCGCCATCACCGGCGACACCGTGCACGGCACGTACGAGTCGGCCCAGGCCGACCTGGACGCGATCGCCAAGCTCGGCATCTCCTACGACGAGGTCGTCGACCTGCTCGAGGAGGAGGGCGTCGAGAAGTTCGAGACCTCCTGGAACGAGCTGCTCGCGTCCGTGCAGGGCGAGCTGGACCGGCTCGCCAAGGGCTGACGCCCGCCGGACCGACGAGCAGTCGCTCGAGACCGCAGGACCCGGTCGGCCTCCCTCGCCGACCGGCGCAGCACCCCTTCGTCCCGTCGCCGCCGAACGTGACCCGTTCGGCGGCGACGGGACGGATACTCCACGCAATCAGGGCATGATTTCAGCACACTCCCACCCCATTAATAGGAGGGCTGACCGCCCGTGGTACACGCAAACGACGAACGCGTGACCGCCGGCGGCGTGGACGTCACCGTTTCCGGTGACCTATCGCACGCCGCCGCAGTCGCCGAAGTCATCACCGCCTGCGTCGTGGACAAGGTGCCCGCGCGCCTGGTCGCCTCCGACGCCACCCTGTGGGGTCCGGAGGCCGAGTCGTTGGCCGCGATCCGGCTGGGTTGGGTCGATCTGCCCGCCTCCTCGCGCGCGCTCCTGCCGCAGCTCGCCGAGCTGCGCGAGCGGCTGAGCGCCGAGGGCCTGGACCACGTGGTCCTCGCCGGCATGGGCGGCTCGTCGCTGGCGCCCGAGGTGATCGCCGCCACCTACGGCAAGAAGCTCACCGTGCTGGACACCACCGACCCCGCCCAGGTCCGCCGCGCGCTCGGCGAGGACCTGGAGCGCACCGTCGTGGTCGTCTCCAGCAAGAGCGGCGGCACGGTGGAGACCGACAGCCACCGCCGCGCGTTCGAACAGGCCTTCCTGGACGAGGGCTTGACCAACGACCAGCTCGCCGGCCGGATCGTGGTCGTCACCGACCCGGGCTCGCCGCTGGAGAACACCGCACGCAACGCCGGCTACACCATCGTGCTCGCCGACCCCAACGTCGGTGGCCGCTACTCGGCGCTGACCGCGTTCGGGCTGGTGCCCAGCGCGCTGGCCGGCGTGGACGTCGAGCAACTCCTCGACGACGCCGCCGCGCTCGCGCCCGCGCTGGCCGGCGACCGGGACAACCCGGGGCTGCTGCTGGGCGCGGTGCTCGGGGCCGCGGCCAACCACGGCCGGGACAAGCTCGTACTCGCCGAGACCGGCGACATCGTCGGCTTCGGCGACTGGGCCGAGCAGTTGATCGCCGAGTCCACCGGCAAGCAGGGCCGGGGCATCCTGCCGGTCGTGGTCGAGGGCGTGGACGCGCCCGGGTTCGGCCACAAGGTGGGCATCGACGCGGTGCGCACCATGATCGGCGCCGAGGAGATCGAACGACCCGACGTCGACCTGCGCGTCAGCGGACCGCTGGGCGCGCAGCTGTTGCTGTGGGAGTACGCGACGGCGATCGCCGGTCGGGTGATCGGCATCGACCCGTTCGACCAGCCGAACGTGCAGGAGTCCAAGGACAACACCGGCGCGCTGCTGACCAAGGCGGGCGACGACGGCCCGCTGCCGGTGGGCACGCCGGCCTTCGTCGAGGGCGCGGTCGAGGTGCACGGCGACGCCGCGCTGCTGGAGGGCGCGAGCGACCTCACCGGTGCGCTGCGCGCACTGCTGGCGACGGTGCCCGACAACGGCTACCTCGCGGTGATGGCCTACCTGGACCGGCTCGGCGACACCGACGCGCCCAAGCTGCGGCCGCTGCTGGCCGAGGCTCTGGACAGCGCGCAGGTCACCTTCGGCTGGGCGCCGCGATTCCTGCACTCCACCGGCCAGTTCCACAAGGGTGGCCCGCCGGTCGGGGTGTTCCTCCAGATCACCGGCGCGAACGCCGAGGACCTGGACGTGCCGGCCAAGCCGTACAGCTTCGGCCGACTGCAACTGGCCCAGGCCCTGGGCGACCTCGGCGCGATCACCTCGCGCGAGCGCCCGGTGCTGCGCCTGCACCTGACCGACCGCGCGGCCGGACTCGGGCAACTGCTCGACGCCGCCCGCGCCCTCGTGGACGGAGCGGCTCGATGAGCCCCAAGGCCGCCAAATCCAAGCCGGCCGTGTGGCCGGAGAACCCGCTGCGCGACCCGCAGGACCGCCGACTCCCGCGCATCGCGGGCCCGTCCGGTCTGGTCATCTTCGGCGTCACCGGCGACCTGTCCCGCAAGAAGCTGATGCCGGCGATCTACGACCTGGCCAACCGCGGCCTGCTGCCGCCGGGCTTCGCGCTGACCGGCTTCGCCCGACGCGACTGGGAGAACCAGGACTTCGCCCAGGTCGTCTACGAGGCGGTCAAGGAACACGCCCGGACCCCCTTCCGGGAAGAGGTCTGGCAGCAGCTCTCCGAGGGATTCCGGTTCGTCCAGGGCGAGTTCGACGACGGCAAGGCGTTCGACCAGCTCCGCCAGACGATCGACGAGCTGGACGAGCAGCAGGGCACCCAGGGCAACCACGCGTTCTACCTGTCGGTGCCGCCGAAGGCCTTCCCCGAGGTGGTGCGCCAGCTCAAGGAGCACGGCCTCGCCGATCCCAAGGCCGACTCGTGGCGCCGCGTGGTGATCGAAAAGCCCTTCGGGCACGACCTCAAGAGCGCACGCGAGTTGAACAAGGTCGTCGACGAGGTCTTCCCGCCCGAGGCGGTCTTCCGGATCGACCACTACCTGGGCAAGGAGACCGTCCAGAACATCATGGCGTTGCGCTTCGCCAACACCATGTTCGAGCCGCTGTGGAACCGGTCCTACGTGGACCACGTACAGATCACCATGGCCGAGGACATCGGCATCGGCGGCCGGGCCGGGTACTACGACGGCATCGGCGCCGCGCGCGACGTGATCCAGAACCACCTGCTCCAACTGCTCGCGCTCACCGCGATGGAGGAGCCGGTGTCCTTCGACGCCGACTCGCTGGTCGCCGAGAAGCTCAAGGTGCTCAGCTCGGTCAAGCTGCCCGACGACCTCTCGCGCGGTACCGTCCGGGCCCAGTACACCCGCGGCTGGCAGGGCGGCGAGCTGGCCAAGGGCTACCTCGAGGAGGACGGCATCCCGCCGGACTCGCGCACCGACACCTACGCCGCGATCAAGCTGGAGATCGCCAACCGCCGCTGGGCGGGCGTGCCGTTCTACCTGCGCGCGGGCAAGCGGCTGGGGCGCCGGGTCACCGAGATCGCGGTGGTCTTCCAGCGCGCGCCGCACCTGCCCTTCGACGCCACCGCGACCGAGGAACTGGGGCAGAACGCCCTGGTCATCCGGGTGCAGCCGGACGAGGGCATGACGGTCCGGTTCGGCTCCAAGGTGCCCGGCACCGCGATGGAGGTGCGCGACGTGAACATGGACTTCGCGTACGGCGAGTCGTTCACCGAGTCGAGCCCGGAGGCGTACGAGCGACTGCTGCTCGACGTCCTGCTCGGCGACGCGCCGCTGTTCCCCCGGCACGAGGAGGTCGAGCTGTCCTGGAAGATCCTCGACCCGATCGAGGAGCACTGGGCGCAGCACGGCAAGCCCGAGCCCTACGTGTCCGGGACCTGGGGTCCCGACGCGGCCGACGAGATGCTCGCACGTGACGGACGGAGCTGGCGCCGCCCATGATGATCGATCTGACGGACACCAAGTCGAGCAAGATCAATGCCGCACTGGTGGAGGCCCGCCGAGGAATGGGCAGCCCCACTCTCGGCATGGTGCTCACCCTGGTCATCGTCACCGACGAGGCCAACCAGTACGACGCGATGAAGGCCGCGAGCACCGCCGCCCGCGAGCACCCGTCCCGGATCCTGGTGGTGATCGGCCGCCCCGGCCAGGAGATCAGCCCCCGGCTGGACGCCGAGGTCCGGGTCGGCGACTCGGGTGTGGGCGAGACCGTACTGCTGCGCATGCACGGCGAGTTGGCCAACCACGCCGAGTCGGTCGTGCTGCCGCTCCTGCTGCCGGACGCGCCGGTCGTGGTGTGGTGGCCCGGTCGGGCGCCGGAGGTGCCGAGCAAGGACCTGCTGGGCGCGCTGGCCACCCGCAGGGTGACCGACGCCGCCGCGCCGCCGCGCCGGGCCGATGTGCTGCGTCTGCGCGCGAGCGCGTACACGCCGGGCGACACCGACCTGGCCTGGACCCGGACCACGCCGTGGCGCAGCCTGCTGGCCGCGGCGCTGGACCAGAAGTACAGCCGGATCCTGCGCGCCAAGGTCGGCGCCAAGGCGGGCAACCCGAGCGCGGAACTGCTCGCGCTGTGGCTGACCGACCGGCTCGAGGTCGACGTGGAGCGGGTGGAGACCGGCGGTCCCGGGATCACCTCGGTGACGCTGGTGACCGAGGACGGCGAGATCGTGATCGACCGCCCGGACGGGATGATGGCGTCGTTGTCCTCGCCCGGCCAGCCGGACCGCGTGGTCGCGCTCAAGCGCCGCGAGGCCTCCGACCTGGTCGCCGAGGAACTGCGCCGGCTGGACCCGGACGACGTGTACGCGGCGACCCTGGCCCGGGCCGCGCTGGAGGCGGCGCGCGATCCCTCGCCGGGCTCGTTCACCGAACCTCCGGTGTCGCAGACGCCGGTGCGGGACGTGGAGCGCGCCGAGGAGGGCGAGGCGCCGCGCCCGAAGGCGACCAAGGACCTCGGTACGGCTCCGCCGCTCAAGCGCACGTCGAGCGCTGCGGCGACCAAGCCGGTCGCCACCCGCAAGGCCGTCGACAAGGGCGAGGCCGCCGCGGCCAAGCCCGCCGCGCCGCGCACCCCCCGGAAGAAGAAGGACGGCGGCGCGTGAGCGCGCACGGGCCGGTACGGGTGCACGCGGACACCGTGCTGATGGCCAAGGCGGCGGCGACCGGGCTGATCCAGCGGGTCGCGGACGCCCAGGCCGAGTTCGACGTCGCGCACCTCGTGCTGACCGGTGGCCGCAACGGCAACGCGCTGCTGCACGAGTTGTCGCTCACGCCCACTCTGGGTGCGATCGACTTCGACCGGCTGCACATCTGGTGGGGCGACGAGCGCTTCCTGCCGGCCGGTCACCCCGACCGGAACGAGAGGCAGGCGCGCGAGGCGTTGCTGGACACCGTCCCGGTGGTGCCGGAGCTGGTGCACGCGATGCCGGCCAGTGACGGTCCGGACGGCGACGACGTGGACGCGGCGGCGCGGCGCTATGCCGCCGAACTGGCCGCCGCCGCGTCGGACGGCGCGTCGGTGCCGGCGTTCACGCTGGCCATGTTCGGGGTCGGCCCCGACACGCACGTGGCGTCGCTCTTCCCGGGCTTCGCCGCGACGGCGGAGTCGGTGCGCACGGTGGTCGCCGTACGCGAGGCCCCCAAGCCGCCGCCGACCCGGATCACCCTGACCTTCCCGGCGATCCGAGCGGCGCACGAGGTGTGGCTGCTCGCCGCGGGCGAGGACAAGGCGGACGCGGTCGCCACGGCCCGGACCTCCACGGACGCCACGAAGACCCCGGCGGCCGGGGCCTACGGCACGGGCGCGACGTTGTGGCTGCTGGACCGGGCGGCGGCGGCGAAGCTGCCCGAGTAGATCGAAGCGGCTTCGGCCGTGGGCCGGTTGCGAACACGGGGTAGGGCGGGAGCCGGTCGGCTCCCGCCCCACTTTTTCGCAGGTGCCGTGCGGGTCCGGGCGGGCCGTCCGCCATCGCCGCGGCACGCCGGCCCGTCTTCGTCGCCGTGGAGTTCCACGGGTCGATGGTGTCCTCTCGAGGTCGACCCGGGCACGCCCACCCGCCGGCTCCCGCGTCACGATCGCACCCGCGTCCCGCTCAGGAGTGGAAGATCTCCTTGATGTCGGTGATCTCGTTCGCCGCGTTCAGGGTGATGTCGTACGTGCCGTTGGACGAGCACAGGTTGTCGCCGTCGGTCTGGTGGGACAGGCACTTGTCGATGTGCTCCCAGATCTGGCCGATGTACTCCGCCTTCCGCGCCGGCGGGCCGGCGAAGGTGCCGGTGGCCTTCGGGGCGAACAGCAGCGGCGTCTGCTCGGCGCCGACCGGCTCGTAGTGGCCGTCGTTGGGATCGCAGACGAACTTGGTGTTCTTGTAGTACAGCGAGCCCTTGGTGGGCAGCTTGGTCGGATACACGATCTTGTGGCCGGGCTTGGCCGCGGGCGGCGGGCCACAGTCCTCACCCGGTTCGCCGCTCGCCCCACCCGTCGACGGCTTGGCGGACTTCGGCGCCTGGGTGCGCGCCGGGCCGGAGGCGGTGGGACCGCCGCTGGGCGCGGGTGCCACCACCTGTGCCGTGGCGGCCGGCGTGTCGGCCGCCTTCGGCGTGTCCTTCTTGTCCTTGTCGTCCGCGTCACACGCGACCAGCGCGAGCGCGGCGACCGTCGCGGCGGTGATTCCGCCCCACATCCTGCGAGTCGTCGGATACATCGAACCCCCTGTACGCCGGGCGCCGAGCGCCCGCACTTCGATGGAACTCGCACACATTAGCGATCTTGGAATCTCGCCATACGTGAACCAACACGCGTAAGGTAAAGGTAACCTCAAGATAACTACCGACTCTGGTAAAATCGCGCTCGGTGGACATCTCGTCACCACACGGACGAGCCGACCGTGGCCGGATCCGCACCCGTTCGGCCCCGTCGGCGGCCCGCTCGCGATAGCGTCACGCGGAGGTCTTCGGGACCAGAGGCGAGGTGGGACCCGTGCGGTTCGGATGGCTGCGGCGCCATGAGCGTCACCTGGAGGAATACCGGCACCGGCGCGAGCAGGCGTCGCCGTGTCCGGGCCGTGCCACGCCCGAAACCCCGCCCGCCGCGCCCTCCTTCGCCGAATTCGCCCGCCGCGAGGGACACAATCCGGCCGAACCGGAATCGAATCCGCCGGGCGGCACCGGCCCGCCGGCCGAGTCCGACGACGCCGAGGCCACCCGGGCACGGATGCTCACCGAGAAGGCACAGCAACTGACCCGGGCCGGCCGGCACGCGGACGCGGCGGCACCCGCCCGCGCCGCGGTGCGGATGCTGGGGGCGTTGGCCGGCAAGGACCACCACCGGCACGGTCCCGCGCTGGTCGGCGGGTTGCGCGCGTTCGCCGCCGTGCTGGCGGCCGACGGCCGGGCCGAGGACGCGGTCAAGGTGGCCACCAGCGCCACCGAACACGCCCGCCGACTGGCCGCGCTCGACCACCGCGCACACCGCCCGCTGCTCGCGGTGGCGCTGCGCGAACTCGGCGCGCGGCTCGGCGACCACGGCGACGAGTCGGCGGCGCTGGGCGCGCTGCGCGAGTCGGTCCAGGTGTTCCGCACGCTCGCCGCCCAGGCGCCCGAGCGACATCGCGCCGAACTGGCCATGTCGCTGGACGAACTCGCCGGTCGACTGGCCGCCACCGGAGGCACCGAGGCCGCGCTAGCCGCGTTCACCGAGGCCGAACGGCTGCTCGGGATCGGCCCCCCGCAGGCCCGCCAGGCCGCCGTACTGCTGCGCCACGCGACCCTGCTCGCCCGGCTCGGCCGAGGTCCCGAGGCGATCGCGCTGGCCACCGACGCGGTCGAGGTCCGCCGGGGCCACGCGGGCGCCGAGCACGCCCCGGCCGGCCGCCGCGAGGACGAACTCGCCGCGTCCCTGCAGAGCCTGGGCCTGCTGCACAGCGCCGGCGGCGCGCACGACGAGGCGGTGGACGCGCTGGAGGAGGCGGTCCGGCTGCGAGCCCGACGGGTCAGGGCCGACCCGGTGCTGGCCCGCCGCCCCGAAGTCCCGGTCACCTACGCGCTGTACGGCATCGTCCTGGTCGCCGCGGGCCGGCCCGCCGACGCCGTCCCACCCCTTGCCGCGGCACTGGGCGTGGGCACCGCGCTGAACCTGGACCGGGTCTCCGACCTGGCCGGTGACACCCTGGTCCGAGCGCATCGCGCCGACCCGGAGGCGGTCCGCAACCGCTGGATCGCGGCCACCGGCGAGGAGTTGCCCGCCTGGATCGAACGCGGCCAACGCCCGCTCCCACAGCAGGCCAACCGCCGCCAGGTGCAGCACCGCCCCGAATCCCGCGAGGCGCTGCCCGTCCACGACTGACCTCGCGCGGCGCCCCTGCGGCCCACGACGAAGGCGCACGACAAAAGAGCCGCCGGGAGCGGCGACGCACCCGAAGGTGTATCGCCGCTCCCGGCGGCTCACCCACGACGGCCTACGGCCGTACGTGTGGGTCGAGACTCACCGACTCCTCGCGACTCGCCGACGTGCCGACTCGTCGAGGCTCGGAAAACTCAGAGCTCGCCGCGCAGCTTCGCCAGCGCCTCGGCGAGGATCGCCTCGCCGTCGGCATCGCTGCGACGCTCGCGCACATAGGCGAGGTGCGTCTTGTAGGGCTCGGTACGCGGGGCGTCCGGCGGGTTGTGCTGGTCCTGCCCGGCGGGCAGGCCGCAGCGGGGGCAGTCCCACGTCTCGGGGACCTGAGCGTCGGTCGCGAAGCTCGGCTGCGTCTCGTGCTTGTTCGCGCACCAGAAAGAAATACGGAGACGTGGGGCTGCTTCGCCGCGCTCTGCCTCCCCCATCGGGCCGGCGCCGACCCGACTCCCACGGATGGCGTTGCCACTTGCCACGGTAAAAACTCCCCTTGGTCCTTGAGGTCGCGCCCCCGTTGCGCGGCTTGGCGTCCAGTGTACGTGCGCCCCGCGCAAGGTTGAACCGAGCGGTGGGCCTTTTCCGACAGTCCGTCAGAAAGGCCACCGCGCGGGTGGAAACAGCGGCCGAACCGGCGCTGTCAGTACGTGTTCTTGAGCAGCAGACCGAGTACGACGATCGTCACGAACCAGCACACACCGACGATGATGGTCATGCGGTCGAGGTTCTTCTCGACGACGGACGAACCGCCGAGCGAGGAGGACATGCCGCCGCCGAACAGGTCGGACAGGCCGCCGCCCTTGCCCTTGTGCAGCAGCACCAACAGCACCATGAGCAGGCTGAAGACGATCAGGGCGATCGAGAAACCGGTGACCACGGCCGGGCCCAACTCCTTCTGGCGGAACGCGGGGGCCGAGGATTCCCGGCCATCGGACAGAGTACGCTGCCGCGCCCCGCATGTGGGAGCCGTGCGCCCCTTCGGCTAATCCGGCGGATCATACTATTACGGTCGACCGGGCTCGGACCCCTCCCCCGGCGACCCGTGCCCTCGGGGCTCCTGCCCGGCATCGCCGGCCGGCTCCGGAGCGGCCGGATCCACGTCGCCGGTGTCCTCGACCTCCACGTCGTGGCCGGTGCCGCCGACCAGCGCACCCGTGCTGGTCAGCGGGTGCCCGGGATCGGTGCCGCGGGACCCGCGCGCGGAGCCGGTACGACGCACCGCGACGCGGTTGTCGCCACCGGCGACGATCGCGCCGGTGTTGGTCACCGGGCCACCCGACAGGCTGATCCCGTCGTTGCCGCGCGGCTCGTCCTCGTTCTCGTCCGGTTCGTCGGCATGCGACGCGGAATCGTTCACGTGGTACCTCCCGGTGTCGATCGTGCGCCCGATCCGGCCGCACCGGAACCCCGTACGGACGCCTGATTGCCCCGCCCGGCGACGATCGCGCCGCTGTTGTTCAGATCACCCGAGACGTGCTGGATGACGCCGTTGTTCAGGACCAGCTCGTTGCGCTGCCGATACTCGGTCACGTCCACGTGCCGGCGCTGGAGGAAGTCCAGCACGAACACGGTGAACTTGCGCTCGATCAGCTTGAGGTACTTCTCCGCGTCCGAGTTCTGGAAGAACGTCGCGTAGTTCGCCGACGCGCCCAACTCTCGCACCGACGCCCGGGCACCCCGGTCCACCGGGAGGTTGCGCGCCGCGCGCTCCTCCGCCGCGCGCAGATTGCCCGACCGGCGCCACCACGAGGCCCACACCCGCATCAGTCGACCCGCCGAGGAGACCATCAGCCCCGGCGCATCCACCAGCGAACGGCCGAACGCGCCCCACAACGTCGCCGCGTCGGCGGTGTGCAGCCACTCGTCGGCCACGTGGTAGTCCGGCCGGATCGGCGGCAGCACCAACTCGTGCAGTTCGGTGTACAGCAGTCGGCCGTCCATGGTGAAGCGGATCAGTACCGAGACCACCACCTCCTGCGACCACGTGCCCACCCGCACGCACAGGTACCGCCGGGTGGCCTCGGCCGGCGGCGGCACCGCGCCGCCGGTCACCCCGCTGCTGAACTCGTGCATCTGCACGCTCAGTCCGGACAACCGGTGCCGGCCCTCCTCGGACCGGGCCAGTTCCTCGAACGACGCGCAGATGGCGCTGGTCAACTCCTCGACGGTGAACGGCGTGAACGCCTTCGTCCCGCCGGACGGGCGCGCCGCCTCCAGCACCGAGGGCTCCGCGCCGCGCAACTCGACCGGGAAGGTCCAGCTCTCCACCAGTTCACCCGCGCCGACGAACGGCAGGTATCCGCTGTAGCGCACCGTGGAGGGAATCGGCGGGCCGGTCGGGAGCGTCCCGACCGAGCCGCCCACCGGCGCGTGCGTCGGGCGCGGCGGCAACACCTTGGCCAGGGCCCCCTGGAGGGTTCCCGGCGGGACCGGCGTCGCGTTGCCGGCCGGTGGCTCGGCCGGCATCCAGGTCCGCCCCGGCCCCAGGTCCGTGACCACGGTGGCCCGCTGCTGCATGCGCTCGATCCACACCACGAACACCACGACCGCGTAGGTGGGCAACACCGTCGCCGCCAGCGTGCCGCCGGACGGGAAGCCGCCCTCCCCGCCCGCGACGTACAACATCAACCCGAACAGCAACGCCGCCACCCAGGACACCTGCGCCGCGGCCCGGGTCCGGAAGTCGCGGACGCCACCGCCGCCGGCGACCCCGGTGCGCACCGTCAGCAGCCCGACGATGACCACGATCGCGAGCCAGAACAGGCCGGGCGCGAACCCGAAGCCGATCAGGAACATCACCGCGGGCACTAGGAACGCGATCACATCGCGCAGGATCCGCCGCCGTCGAGCGGCCAACGCGTGTTCCAGGACCGCCTGTTCGTTGTATCCGTAGGACGGCGCCCGGTCGCGGTGGGCGTTCTCCCACAGTTCCTCGATCACCCGGGCGGCGAACCGCTCGTCGATCTCCGCACCCGTGCACAGATACCGCGTCGCTCCGGTATCCCCTGTTCTGGACATGTCTGGAAATGACACCCGGACCCCCTGGGGTCGGCCGACCGAAACGCCCTGGAGGGGCGACTACCGGCCACTTGGCGATGACTTATGGTCAGGTACCGGTTACGCGAGGGGCAAGCGGATTGGAAATACTTACGTGTGGTTTATGAGGAACGAGCGATTCCGGCCGGCGGCCGGATCGCGGACGGTCCGGCGAACCCGTGCGGACGCCCCGGACGGTCCCGAACAGGCGCCTTGGGACATGGCGGAGGCCCGGAGCGATCTCCCGCTCCGGGCCTCCACCGCGGGTCACCCGCGAGCGCGCGACCGCTAGGCCTTCTGCTCCTGGTAGCGGACGATCTGCGCGAACTCCTCGGCCGCCAGGCAGGCGCCGCCGACCAGGCCGCCGTCCACGTCCGGCTGCGCCATCAGCCCCGCCACGTTGCCGGGCTTCATCGAACCGCCGTACAACACCCGCACCCGGTCCGCGAGTTCCGGCGTGTACAGCTCGGCGAGCTTGCCCCGGATCGCCGAGCACACCTCCTGCGCGTTCTCCGGAGTGGCCACCTCGCCCGTGCCGATCGCCCAGACCGGTTCGTACGCGATCACCACGGACTCGGCCTGCTCGGCCGTGATGCCCTTGAGCGCACCCTCGACCTGCGCGAGCGTGTGGGCCACGTGCTCGCCCGCCTTGCGCACGTCCAGGCCCTCGCCGACACAGACGATCGGCACCAGGCCGCTGCGGTACGCCGCGTGCGCCTTCGCGTTCACCAGCGCGTCGTCCTCGGCGTGGTACTGCCGCCGCTCGGAGTGCCCGACCAGCGCGTACGTGCAGTTGAGCTTGGCCAGCATCGCGCCGGAGATCTCGCCGGTGTAGGCGCCGCCCACGTGCTGCGAGATGTCCTGCGCGCCGTAGGTGAACCGGAGTTTGTCCGCGTCGACCATGGTCTGCACCGAGCGCAGGTCGGTGAACGGCGGCAGCACCGCGACCTCGACCCGGTCGAAGTCCTTGTCGTTCAGGGTGAAGGCGAGCTTCTGCACCAGGGAGATGGCCTCCAGGTGATTCAGGTTCATCTTCCAGTTGCCCGCCATCAGCGGGGTGCGACCGGAGTTGTTCTTGACGGCAGACATCGGGTTCAGCCCTCCAGGGCTTCGAGGCCGGGCAGGGACTTGCCTTCGAGGTACTCCAGGCTCGCGCCGCCGCCGGTCGAGATGTGACCGAAGGCGTTCTCGTCGAAGCCCAGCGTGCGGACGGCCGCGGCCGAGTCGCCGCCGCCGACCACGGTGAACGCGTCGGAGTCGATCAGGCCCTGCGCCACCGCGCGGGTGCCGTGGCTGTAGGGCTCCATCTCGAACACGCCCATCGGGCCGTTCCAGAAGACCGTCTGCGCGTCCGCGAGCTTGTCCGCGAACAGTTCGCCGGACGCGGGGCCGATGTCCAGACCGAGCCGGTCCGCCGGGATCGCGTCGGCGGAGACCACCGCGTGGTCCGCGTCGGCCGCGAACGCGGTGGCCGCGATCACGTCGACCGGCAGCACGAACTCCACGCCGTTCGCCTCGGCCCGCGCGAGGTACTCGCGGACCCGGTCGAGCTGGTCCTTCTCCAGCAGCGACTTGCCCACCTCGTGGCCCTGGGCGGCCAGGAAGGTGAACACCATGCCGCCGCCGACCAGGATCCGGTCCGCCTTGTCCAGCAGGCTGTCGATGACGCCGAGCTTGTCGGACACCTTCGAGCCGCCCAGGATCACCGCGTACGGACGCTGCACGTCGTCGGTGAGCCGCTTGAGCACGTCCAGCTCGGTGGCGATCAGGCCGCCGACCGCGTGCGGCAGTCGGGCCGGCACGTCGTACACCGAGGCGTGCTTGCGGTGCACCGCACCGAAGCCGTCGCCCACGTACACGTCGGCGAGCTCGGCGAGGCGGTCCGCGAAGGCGCCGCGCTCGGCGTCGTCCTTGGCCGTCTCGCCCGGGTTGAAGCGCAGGTTCTCCAGCAGCGCGACCCGGCCGTCGGCGAGCTTGCCGACCGTGGCCTGCGCGCTCTCGCCGACCGTGTCGGTCGCGAACGCCACGTCGGCGCCCAGCAGTTCGCCCAGCCGCCCGGCCACCGGCGCGAGCGAGTACGCGGGCTCGGGAGCGCCCTTGGGCCGACCCAGGTGCGAGCACACGATCACCTTGGCGCCGCGGTCGACCAATGCCTTGATGGTCGGCACGCTCGCCCGGATCCGGCCGTCGTCGGTGATACGTCCGCCGTCGAGCGGGACGTTGAGGTCGGCGCGCACCAGGACGCGCTTACCGGATACGTCGATGTCGTCGATGGTCTTCAAGTTCGACTCGTCCTCGGATGTCGAAGAAACGGGTGGGGTAGCGCAAGAAACGGGCCCGAGTGACGACGTGTCACCCGGGCCCGCATCGTCAAGCGTTATCGGTGCGTGTACCGCACCCTCAGAGCTGACCACCGATGTAGCCGACCAGGTCGACCAGGCGGTTGCTGTAGCCCCACTCGTTGTCGTACCAGCCGACGACCTTGACCTGCTTGCCCTGGGCCATGGTCAGGCCCGAGTCGAAGGTGCACGAGGACGGGTCGGTCACGATGTCCGAGGAGACGATCGGGTCCTCGGTGTAGGTGAGGTAGCCCTTGAGCGAGCCCTCGGCGGCCTTCTGGAAGGCGGCGTTGACCTCGTCGCGGGTCACCTCGCGCTCCAGCTCGACGACCAGGTCGGTGACCGAGCCGGTGGGAACCGGGACGCGCATCGCGATGCCGTCCAGCTTGCCCTTGAGCTCGGGGATGACCAGGGCGGTGGCCTTGGCGGCACCGGTCGAGGTCGGGATGATGTTGGTCGCGGCGGCCCGCGCGCGGCGCAGGTCCGAGTGCGGGAAGTCCAGGATGACCTGGTCGTTCGTGTACGCGTGGACCGTGGTCATCATGCCCTTGACCAGGCCGAAGTTCTCCAGGAGAACCTTGGCCATCGGCGCGACGCAGTTGGTCGTGCAGGAGGCGTTCGAGATGATCGTGTGCGCGGCGGCGTCGTACTTCTCGTGGTTGACGCCCATCACGATCGTGACGTCCTCATTCTTGGCCGGAGCCGAGATGATGACCTTCTTCGCGCCGGCCTCGATGTGCTTCTTGGCCTTCTCGGCGTCCGTGAAGATGCCGGTGGACTCGATCACGATGTCCGCACCCAGCTCGCCCCAGGGCAGCGCGGCCGGGTCACGCTCGGCGATGACCTTGAAGGTCTTGTCGCCGACGGTGATCGCGTCGTCGGTGTAGGTGACCTCGTGGCCGATCCGGCCGAGGATGCTGTCGTACTTCAGCAGGTGGGCCAGGGTCGCGATGTTCGTGAGGTCGTTGACCCCGACGATCTCGAAGTCCGCGCCCGAGGCCAGCGCCGCGCGGAAGAAGTTGCGGCCGATACGGCCGAATCCGTTGATGCCTACCCGGATCGTCACGAACCGATCTCCTCTGTCGAACGCCGAATGCCCTGATGGTGAATGGCCGAGGAGATGGTCAGTGGAATCTGCGATATCCCCGGCCATGTCCGACCCTACCGTGACGCCCCGGGCACCTCCACGCAGGCTTGCTGCACAAGACGCCCGGAGCCGTACGGACCATCACAAAAACGGATCAACGGGCGCTCGATCTCGCGGTCACTTCTCGCCGACGGTCTTGGTGATACCGAAGCCGCCGAACAGCGCGAAACCGTAGATCAGCACGTCGAAGAACCCAAGTTCGTCCTTCCACTCCCGAAAGATCTCGTTGCTGAATTCGCGCACTGCGGTGAGCACCGAGATGTCCAGGCTGTCGGCGCCGTCGATGGTGATCTGAGTGAGTTGCCCGAGCGCGACGCCCAGGATCGCCAGTCCGGCACCGACGAACGGCAGCACCGGATCGGCGGCACCGATTCGGCCGAGCACGAACGCGATCAGGGCCGCGACGCCCAGACCGAACCAGTTGCTCTCGATGCCCGCCTTCGCGGTGATCACGCCGTACAGCCCGGCGGCCAGCAGCATCGCGACGACTCCGGCCAAGACGGCCAGGCCCGGCTTTCCCTGCCGGCGCGGCGGCACCGGCGGCGGGCCGCCGTACGGACCGGGACCGAACGGCCCGGGCGGACCCGGCTGTTGCTGCCACTGCCCCTGGCCCGGTTGCGGCCCCCACTGCCCCTGGCCCGGTTGCGGCCCCCACTGCCCCGGGCCGGGCTGCCCCTGCGGCGGCCCCCAGGGGCCGGGCGCGTTGTTGCTCAAGGTGATTCCCCCCGAATAAAAACTCGCACACGCGGGAACTCGCGTGTGCGCAGAGACGTTAATGGCCCCCGACGGAGGAGTCTCCGCCGGGGGCCATCGTTTGGCTACCGCTTTTCGCCGATCACCACATCGTGATCATCGGCTCCTACTTGTACAGCTCCCGCAGGATCCGGTCGACGACCACCTTGCGGTCCTCGGCCGAGGCCAACTGCTCCAGGCCGAAGCCGAAGAGCATGGTGTCGTCGGTGGCGATCACCGACGAACCGAACGCGGCCTGGCTGCGGCTGAAGCCGACGAGCGCGAGGTCACCGGGCGGCGGGCCGGCCAGGGCCCACGGACCCAGACCGGTCTCGAAGCCCTCGGCGTCCACGACGCCGGCGCTGGTGGTGACCTTGGTGTCGTCCACGAACAGGCCGGTGCCACCGGTGTTCGAGTCGCTCACGTACGAGATCGAGACCTCGATCTTCTTGCCCGCGTACGCGGACAGGTCGAACGCGACCGGCTTCCAGCCACCCGAGTTGCCGGTGAAGGAGTTCCACGCGCCGGTGGTGCCGGTGCTCAGGCACTTCGGGGTGGTCACCGTCAGGTAGTGCCGCAACTGCGTGTGGGTCCGGACGAAGTCGCCACCCTCACAGGAGGTGGGCGGCCTGGTGCTGGTCGCGCCGTTGAGGTCGGGCAGCGTCGTCCAGTCGTCGGCGCCGACCGTGTGGGCCTCCACGATCGCGTGGTCCCACTCGCGCTCGGTGTCGTACGAGAACTGCGCGGTGAGCTTCGCCGCGTCCGCCGCCGACACCCCGGTGAGGTCGATCGTGCGGGTCAGTCGCTTGTACGCGTTGTCCGAGTGCAGGCCGTTGATGTACCACGAGCCCTCGGCCGGCGAGTACGGCCCGGACGTGTTGCCCGAGTAGGTCGCCACCGAACGGCTGTCGAACATCGGGAACTGCTCCGGCGTCAGGATCGCGCTGGTGGGCAGGAAGCCGCCCGCCTCGTTCAGCGGGTTGCTCGCCGTGCCCGGCAGCGGCTTGTCGACACCCTGCAGCGGCGGGGCCGAACCGACCACGCCGGTGGCGCCGTTGGTCGCCGACCGGTCGTACGCGCCCAGCCAGTACTGGCTGAAGTCGTCCGAGACGATCAGACAGTCGCCGGCCGCGTCGGCGGTGACCTTGCAGGGCTGGTCGGGGTGCCCGTTCAGGCCGTAGTAGATGCCGCCGCCCGCCGCGCTGCGCAGGGGACCGTAGTAGGCCGCGGTCTCGCCGAGGAAGGCCAGCTTGCCGCCCTCGTTGAGGAAGTCGCGCACGTTGATGGTCACGTCCTGGACCACCGGGGTGACCTGGGCGTCCTGGACCGGCTCACCGAAGAAGTCGGTGTTCTCCCGGGCCGCGTCCTGGGTCAGTCGGTTGTCGCCGAGGTACCAGAACACCCCCTTGAAGTGCGAGAGCACGCCGAGGTGATGCGGTGCGCCGAGCTTGTCGACGTCGTACACCGCCGCCTTGATGCCGTTGGCCGCCAGCGCGTCCACGTACTGCCGGGCGTACTTGGGGCCGACCGTGTTCGGCGGGTAGGTCGGGTTGACGCCCTTGTAGTCCTCGTTGGCCAGGACCAGCGTCTCGGTCTTCTCGGCGATGCCGCTCTCCACCGTGAAGGTGAAGCGATCGCTCTCCACCTTGCCGGTGCCGGCCTTGTCGCCGGTGAACCACACCTCGATCCGGTCACCGGTACGCACGTTCTTGATGTCGCCGCGGTACTCGGCGTAGTAGTCCGAGCCCTGCTCGCCGTACCGCTTGCCGCCCTTCCACTCCTTGACGCCCGCGGTCTTGGTCGGGCCGCCGTTGACGCGGTAGTTGAGCTTGCGGTTGGTCAGCGCACGCTTGGCGATCACCGCGACGGTCTGGTCGTCGTGGTCCTCGGCGTAGGAGTGCGCGAACCGGTCGGCCACCAGGTCGGGGGCCTTGCGCCCGACCGAGGAGATCGGGTCGTCCGGGTCCTTGGCCGACTTGGCGATCGAGAGCGCGAACGCCTGGTTCTTGGCGTACTCCATCCCGACCAGCGTCTCGTCGTTCGGGAAGCTGAAGATGCTGCCGCAGTTCTCCACCGTGTACGGGTCGTCCGGCAGGTAGCCGGCGGCCGTGGCGCACGTGGACATCTCCGGGGTGAACGACAGCGTCTTGTACGCCTCGTTCATCTGCCCGTCGGTGTCGCCGTTGGTGGTGTACAACTCCGCCGACAGGTCCGGGTCGAAGTCCGGGACCGCCGGGTGCTCGTCGTCGCCGGCGAGCGCGATCATGATCTCGTCGTCGGGGCTGGGTGTGGCCACCTGCGAGCCGACGCCGTACAGGATCAACTGCGCGGCGGAGTGGTAGTTGACCACGAACTCCGCCTTGATGCGCTTGGCGAAGTTCTGGATGGCCTGGGTCTCCGGCTCGGAGGCCGGAGCGGTGCCCCGGTAGGTCTCGTTCAGCGGGTCGGGCGAGGAACCCTCGTTGTCGTAACCCCACTTGTAGTCGAAGTTGCGGTTGAGGTCGACGCCGTCGCCGGCGGTGATCACACCGTCGCCGTTGTTGTCGCGCAGGTTCTTGCGCCACAGCCGCTGGCCGGTCTGGAAGGTCCAGTCGTAGCCGTCGGGGTTGGCCGAGAGCACGAACCACAGCTCGTTCTCCGAGACCAGCTTGGTGGCCTCGTCGTCCGTGCCGTAGCCGTCCACGTAGTGGTGCAGGAGCCGGCGGGTCATCTCCGGCGTGATCCACTCACGCGCGTGCTGGTTGGACATGTACAGCACGCCGGGCTTGGATCCGTCCGCGCTGGTCCGGACGTTCTTGGTCACCTTGACCGCGAGGATGTCCTGGCCGAGCACGGTCTTGCCGATGCTGACGGTCTTGGCGATGTCGGGGTGGTCCTTGGCGATCTGGACCAGCTCCGCGCCGAGGCCGCCGGGGCCGCTGTACTTGCGGAAGACGCCCGCCGCGGCGGGCGCGGCCTGCCGGTTCTGGACCTGGGACTTCGCCTCCAGGGCAATGCCGGCGGCACGCAGCTTGGCGGCCTGGGCATCCCCCAGGACCACGTCCAGCTTGGCCTTGCCGTCGGCTGCCTTGGTCACCTGGGTCTCGTGTCGGTCCACGCCGAGGTCGAAGATCTGCTTCAACTGCGCGGCGTCGGCCGTGACGGAATAGGACTGCGGACCGCTGTCGCCCGCCGGAGGAAGTTTCGCTTCCGGCGGCGCACTGGTCACTTCGGGATAGGAGACCGGTTTGTCGGCGGGTGCCGCGGTACTCACCGGCGCTGCGGTCAACAGACCGAGCGCCAGTGAGAGCGCCGCGATTCCCGTCGTTCCGATCCGGACTCGTGTGGTGGTGCCCCTGGAACGATGACGCCTCATCGACCCCCCAGTCGTGTGGTCGGCGTGCATAGGGACGGCGCGAAATCACGACCTAAGGGACGGAACGTGACTCCTGCGCCCGGGTGTTGCGCATGCTACGGCAACTACCGTGTGGTACACGAGACCTGACGGACGGTCATATTCGGTCGAAGCTACGCGCTTTTTAACCCGCATTGTGGTCAGAACCAGTCGGGGCACCACGGCTCGCGCGGCGTCCGCAACAGGGCCTCGGCACGCTCGGCCGCACCGGGCGTGCGCTCGGATATGCGGTCGGCGACGGCGAGCCGTACCGGCGACCCCGAACCCAGGTACAGCGCGCCCAGCGTCGAGGCGTCCAGGACCAGGTCGGCCGGGTCGCCGGTGGGTACACATCGCGCGTCCTCGGCCGCGCCGTCGATCGCGAACCGACCCGCGGCGTAGCCCATGTCGTCGCGCACCTCGACCACGAGCCGGTCGCGGGCGCCGTACGTGCGGGCCGAGAACGCGGCGGGCACGTCCAGGATCCGCGCCCACACGAAGTCACGGCGCGACTGCGTGGTGATCGCCCGCGGGTCCCGCACCAGCATCGGCAACAACTCGTCGGGACTGCGGTCGGGGCCCTCGATGCGCTCGACGTAGTCGACGCTCGCACAGAACCGCCACAGCGCGATCTCCGCCGCCGGGGTGAGCGCGAGCAGCGAGTCCACGGTCAGCGTGACCTTGGGTACGAACTCGTCCCAGTGGTCGTCGGTGCGATAGCTCACCAGTCCGGCGACCTTGCCGGAGGGATCGCGGTACACCGCGTGGAAGCGCGGCGGCACCGGGTTCATCGGCAACGAGACCAGACCGGTGTACATCTTCCACCACAGCGGGGTGCGGCCGATCGCGCCGGGCCGCAGCGGGCGGAACTCCTCGTGCAGCGGCGGACCCAGCTCGGCCACCTCCTCGGCGGAGACCAGCTCGATCCGGGCGCCGGGCTCCACCGGCGCGTCCGGCACGAAGTCGGTGCGCACCGCGTCCAGGGTCAGCTTCTGGTACTCGGTGGCCGCTCCGAAGCCGAACCGGCCGTAGATCCGGTACTCGGCGGCGATCAGGATGGCCAGCGCCTCGCCGCGCGCGGCGGAGTCCGCCAGGTCCAGGCCCATCATCTCGGTGAGCAGGCCTCGGCGGCGGTGCGTCGGCGAGACGGTGACGTTGGTGATCGCCGAGACCGGCACGATCGCGCCGCCGGGCACGGTCAGACCGGTGGCGAAGCTACGGAAGGTACCGACACAGCGTCCGCCGTCGAAGGCGCCGCGCGTACGGGCGAAGTCGGCCCGCTCGCGCCAGTGCTCGATCCGCTTCTCCCGAGTCTCCTTGGCATCGTCGGGAACCCGGAGAAAACCGATGCCGACGGCGTCGGTCCAGGGGATGATCTCGTCCTCGCCGATCGTGCGGATGTCCACTGCGGTGGTTCCTTCCTCGCGTGTGCGGCCTCCCTCCGACTACGGACGAAGGCGCCGACCCGGAGACCCTACGTCTCGCGGTTCGACGCCTTCGAGTGGTTTTCGGGTGCGCCGGTCCACATCCGGGCCGGTCGGGACCGGATCAGGACACGAGTATGTCCACCGACAGGCCCGCGTCCGTGCCGGGCATGCCCAACTCGCCCGCGCGCTTGTCGGCCATCGCGAGCAACCGACGGATGCGACCCGCGACCGCGTCCTTGGTCAGCGGCGGCTCGGCCAGCCCGCCGAGCTCCTCCAGGGACGCCTGCTTGTGGTCCAGCCGCAGCTTGCCGGCCGCGGCCAGGTGCTCCGGGACCTCCTCGCCGAGGATCTCCAGGGCCCGCTGTACGCGCGCGCCCGCCGCGACGGCCGCGCGGGCCGAGCGGCGCAGGTTCGCGTCGTCGAAGTTGGCCAGCCGGTTCGCGGTGGCCCGCACCTCGCGGCGCATCCGCCGCTCCTCCCAGGCCAGCACGCTCTCGTGCGCGCCGAGCCGGGTGAGCAGCGCGCCGATCGCGTCGCCGTCGCGGACCACCACGCGGTCCACGCCGCGCACCTCGCGCGACTTGGCCGCCAGGCCCAGCCGACGGGCCGCGCCGACCAGCGCGAGGGCCGCCTCCGAGCCGGGGCAGGTCACCTCCAGGGCCGAGGAACGGCCGGGTTCGGTCAGCGAGCCGTGTGCCAGGAACGCGCCCCGCCAGGCGGCCTCCGCGTCACAGGTCGCGCCGGAGACGACCTGGGGCGGGAGACCCCGCACCGGGCGCCCGCGCGCGTCCAGCAAGCCGGTCTGCCTGGCGAGCTGGTCGCCGCCGACGGCGACCCGGACCACGTAGCGGCTGCCCCGCCGCAGCCCGCCGGGGGCCACCACCACCAGGTCCGAGCTGTGCCCGTAGACCTCCAGGATGTCCTTGCGCAGGCGGCGCGCGGCCATCGCCGTGTCCAACTCCGCCTCGATGACGATCCGCCCGCCCACGATGTGCAGTCCGCCCGCGAAGCGCAAGAGCGCGGAGACCTCCGCCTTGCGACAGCACGACCGGGTGACCGGGAGGCGGCTGAGCTCGTCCTTCACTGCTGCCGTCATCGCCATGGAGCGATCCTTTCACGATCGACGAAGATCCGGCCGTAGGCTGCGGCCAACCGTTCGGGGTCGTGTCGCGGGGAGCCGTCGACCGCCGAAACGGGGGCCAAGTGGACGTGTCCACCGAGCGCCGCCGTGGCCCGTTCCAGGCCCGGTACGTCCTCCACACGGTCGCGGTCGCCGAGGACGATGTCAAAGGTCAGTCCCGGCGCGTGCGCGGCCAGTACCTCCAGGTGCTGCTGCGGCGAGAAGCCCGCCGTCTCACCCGGCTGCGGGGCCAGATTCAGCGCCAGCAGCCGTCTGGCCTTGGTCTCCACCAGGGCCGTCGCCAACTCGGGAACGAGCAGGTGGGGCAATACCGAGGTGAACCAGGAACCGGGCCCGACAACCACCCAATCGGCGTCACGAACCGCCGCGACCGCCTCCGGCACGGCGGGCGGATCGCCCGGCAGCAGCCGGATCCCGCGCACGTCGCCCGGGGTCACCGCGACCTGCGCCTGCCCGCGCACCACCGACACCTCGTCCGGCCGGGCCGGGTCGTGCCCGGCCACGTCCGCCTCGATGTCCAGCGGGACCGCCGACATCGGCAACACCCGCCCGTGCGCGCCGAGCAGCCGCCCCATCCAGTCCAGCGCCGCGATCGGGTCGTCCATCAGTTCCCACAGGCCGACCAGGAGCAGGTTGCCGACCGCGTGTCCGTTCAGCTCGCCCTCGCGGCGGAACCGGTGCTGGATGACCCGGCTCCAGGTCACCCCCCACTCGTCGTCGCCGCACAGCGCGGCCAGCGCCATCCGCAGATCGCCGGGCGGCAACACGCCCAGGTCCTTGCGCAGCCGCCCGCTGGAGCCGCCGTCGTCGGCGACCGTGACGATCGCCGTCAGGTCGTCGGTGAGCCGGCGCAGTGCCGCCAGCGAGGCCGAGAGCCCGTGTCCGCCGCCCAAGGCGACCACCTTGGGGCCGCTCATTCCCTGCCCATGTCGCGGTGCACGAGCACGGTGTCCAGACCGTCCTCGGTGAGCCGGCGGGCCAGTCGCTCCGCCATCGCCACGCTGCGGTGCTTGCCGCCGGTGCAACCCACCGCGAGCGTCACATAGCGCTTGCCCTCGCGGCGGTAGCCCTCGGTGACGATGTGCAGCAGCTCGGCGTAGCGGTCCAGGAACTCCTTGGCACCGGTCTGGTCGAACACGTAGCGGCTGACCGCCTCGTCCATGCCGGTGTGCGGACGCAGCTCCGGAATCCAGTGCGGGTTGGGCAGGAAGCGGCAGTCGACCACCAGGTCGGCGTCCACCGGCAGGCCGTACTTGAAGCCGAAGGACATCACGGTGGCCCGCAACTGCGGCTCCCCGGACCCGGCGAACCGGTCGTCCATCCGCGCGCGCAACTGGTGCACGTTGAGGTCGGACGTGTCGATCACCAGGTCGGCCTCGCCGCGCAGCTCGCGCAGCAGTTCGCGCTCGCGGGTGATGCCGTCCGGGATCCGCCCGTCGCCCTGGAGCGGGTGCGGCCGGCGCACGCCCTCGAAACGACGCACCAGGACGTCGTCGGAGGCCTCCAGGAAGACGATCCGCCGCACCACACCGGCCGCCTCCAACTCGCTCAGCGCCGAGCGCAGGTCGTCGAAGAAGGTACGACCGCGCACGTCCACGACGACCGCTATCCGCGCGACCGCACCCTGGGTACGGGCCCCGAGGTCGACCATCGCCGGGATCAGCGACGGCGGCAGGTTGTCCACCACGAACCAGCCGAGGTCCTCCATGCCCTTGGCGGCGGTACTGCGACCGGCACCCGACATGCCGGAGATGATCACCAGCTCCGGAGTGCCCTCGACCTCTGCGTTCGTGATCTCGGTACTCATGCGTCCCCCCGGTGCGTGCCGCACCTACGGCTGGGCGAGTTCAACGCTTCCTCCTGCTGTTTCCTGCCTCGGGGGTACAACCGGGACCGCCTCATCGGCTTCGACAACCTCATCCACCGCAACAACGGCGTCGTCTTCAATGATCTCGCCCGTCGCGGTGTTCACCGCCGGCGCCGCGGGCGCCCGCGCGGCGAGCGACGCCACGATCGCCGCCGCGGTGGCGCGGCCGATCCCGGGCACCTCGGTGATCTGCTCGATGGTCGCCGTGCGCAGCCGCTTGAGCGAGCCGAAGTGCGCGAGCACCGCCTTGCGACGGGTCTCGCCCAGCCCCGGGATGTCGTCGAGCGCGCTCGCCGTCATCGCCTTGGACCGCTTGGAGCGGTGATAGGTGATCGCGAAGCGGTGCGCCTCGTCGCGGATGCGCTGGAGCATCAGCAACGCCTCGCCGCTGCTGCGCGGGAGCACGACCGGGTCGTCCTCGCCGGGCACCCAGACCTCTTCGAGCCGCTTGGCCAGCCCGCACACGGTGACGTCGACCACGCCGGCCTCCTCCAGGGCCCGCACGGCGGCGGCGACCTGGGGCTGACCGCCGTCGACCACGATCAACTGCGGTGGGTAGGCGAACCGCTTGGGCTTGCCGGTCTCCGGATCGATCGGACCGGTGTTCTCCGCGTCGTCCGCGCCGTCCACGCCGCCGTCGGCCGCGTCCGTGGCCGCGTCGCGCGCGAGGTCGGACCGGTACCGCCGGAACCGCCTGGTGAGCACCTCGTGCATCGCCCTCGGGTCGTCCTGCCCCTCGAACGACTTGATCGCGAAGCGCCGGTACTCGCTCTTGCGCGGCAGACCGTCCTCGAAGACCACCATCGAGGCGACCACCTCGGTGCCCTGCAGGTGCGAGATGTCGAAGCACTCGATGCGCAGCGGCGCGGTGTCCATCTCCAGCGCCTCGGCCAGTTGTTGGAGCGCGAGCGAACGTGCGGTCAGGTCGCCGGCCCGGCGCAGCTTGTGCAGGTTCAGCGCCTGCGCGGCGTTGCGCTGCACGGTCTCCTGAAGCGACTTCTTGTCGCCGCGCTGCGGCACCCGCAGCTCCACCTTGGCGCCGCGCAACTCGCACAACCACTGGGTCAGCGCCTCGGTGTCCGCGGGCAGCGCGGGCACCAGCACCTCGCGCGGCACCGCCTCGCCGCGTTGTTCGCCGTAGAGCTGCTGGAGGAAGTGTTCGACCAGGTCGGCGGTGTCCACGTCCTCGACCCGCTCGGTGACCCAGCCGCGCTGACCGCGCACCCGGCCGCCGCGCACGTGGAAGATCTGGACGGCGACCTCGAGTTCGTCCTCGGCCAGCGCGATCACATCCGCGTCGGTGCCGTCGCCGAAGACGATCGCGTTCTTCTCCAGCGCCCGGGTCAGCGCCGTTATGTCGTCCCGCAGCCGGGCCGCCTTCTCGTACTCCATCGCCTGCGCGGCCCGCTTCATCTCCCGCTCGACGCGCTTGATGTAGGGGCCGGTGCGGCCGGCCATGAACTCGCAGAAGTCCTCGGCGAGCGCGCGGTGGTCCTGCGCGGAGATCTTGCCGGTGCACGGCGCCGCGCACTTGCCGATGTAGCCGAGCAGGCACGGCCGGCCGGTGCGGTGGGCGTTCTTGAACACGCCGGCCGAGCAGGTACGCACCGGGAACACCCGCAGCAGCAGGTCGAGCGTCTCGCGGATGGCCCACGCGTGCCCGTACGGGCCGAAGTAGCGCACGCCCTTGCGATGCGGACCGCGCATCACCTGCGCTCGGGGGAACTCCTCATTGAGGGTCACCGCGAGCGAGGGGTAGCTCTTGTCGTCGCGGTACTTGACGTTGAACCGCGGGTCGAACTCCTTGATCCAGGAGTACTCCAGTTGGAGTGCCTCGACCTCGGTGCCGACCACGGTCCAGTCCACCGCCGCGGCGGTGGTGACCATGCTCTGGGTGCGCGGGTGCAGGTTGGCCAGGTCCTGGAAGTAGGACGAGAGCCGGGCACGCAGGTTCTTCGCCTTGCCGACGTAGACCACGCGCCCGTGCTCGTCGCTGAACCGGTACACACCGGGCGACGTCGGGATCTGGCCGGGAGCGGGCCGGTACGACGACGGGTCCATTTCTCCACCCTATGTGCTGGCTCCAACAGATTTTCGCGGTCAACCCACGACGATCTCACCGTTCGCGACCGCGACCGGCAGCGGCGTCAGGCCGCGCCTGGCGGGCCGGCGAACGACGGAGCCGTCGTTCATCGAGAACTGGCTGCCGTGGCACTGGCACTGGATGACACCCTGGTCGACCTTGGTGACCAGACACCCCTGGTGCGGACAACGGGCGTCGAACGCCTTGTAATCGTCCTTGGCCGGCTGGGTGACCACGATCGAGGTGTCGGTGTACACCTTGCCCTTGCCGACCGCCACGTCCTCGGACCGACCCACCGTGACCGGTCCGTCCAGCAGCTTCTTCTCGTGCGGCGACGCGGCCTGGTTGTCCGCGGTGCACGCGCTCAGGCCGAGCCCGGCGGCGCCGACCGCGCCGACCACCGCGGCCCCCCGCAGCAGCGTGCGCCGGTCCGGTCCGTGATCGCCCTGCGGGTCGGTCGCGGTCTCGGTCCGGGGCTGCTGCTGCGCGGTCATGCGGGATCTCCTTGTGAACGGTGACGCCGGTGGCGTGGCCCGGACGGGCCACGCCACCGTGAGGCCGGTCAATCCTCGCACCCGGCCCGGATGCCACTCACGTCACCGTCGGTCGTACAGCACGTCCTGGAGGAACTTGCCGGTGTGGCTGCCGGCCACCTCGGCGACCTCCTCGGGCGTGCCCTCGGCGACGATCAGGCCGCCGCCGCTGCCCCCCTCGGGCCCCAGGTCGACCACCCAGTCGGCGGTCTTGATCACGTCGAGGTTGTGCTCGATCACGATCACCGTGTTGCCCTTGTCGACCAGGCTGGTCAGCACGCCCAGCAGCCGGCGGATGTCCTCGAAGTGCAGACCCGTGGTCGGCTCGTCGAGCACGTACACCGTCTTGCCGGTGGAGCGGCGCTGCAGTTCGGAGGCGAGCTTGACCCGCTGCGCCTCGCCGCCGGAGAGCGTGGTCGCGGGCTGGCCGAGCCGCACATAGCCCAGGCCGACGTCGTTGAGCGTGCGCAGGTGCCGGGCGATCGCGGGGACCGCCTCGAAGAAGGCCAGGCCCTCCTCGATCGGCATGTCGAGCACCTCGGAGATGTTCTTGCCCTTGAAGTGCACCTCGAGCGTCTCGCGGTTGTAGCGCGCGCCGTGGCAGACCTCGCACGGCACGTAGACGTCCGGCAGGAAGTTCATCTCGATCTTGATGGTGCCGTCGCCCGAGCAGTTCTCGCAGCGACCGCCCTTGACGTTGAACGAGAACCGGCCCGGCAGGTAGCCGCGCACCTTGGCCTCGGTGGTCTCCGCGAACAACTTGCGCACGTGGTCGAACACACCGGTGTAGGTGGCCGGGTTCGAGCGCGGGGTGCGCCCGATCGGGCCCTGGTCCACGTGGACGACCTTGTCCACCAGGTCGGTCCCGGTGATCCGGGTGTGCCGGCCCGGCACCAGTCGCGCGCCGTTGAGCTCGCGGGCCAGGTGGGTGTACAGGATGTCGTTGACCAGGGTCGACTTGCCCGAGCCGGACACGCCGGTGATCGCGGTGAACACACCCAGCGGGAACGCCACGCTGACGTCCTGGAGGTTGTTCTCCCGGGCGCCGTGCACCACCAGTCGGCGCTTGGTGTCGGGCACCCGGCGCTCGGTGGGGGTGGGGATGGACTTGCGGCCGGAGAGGTAGTCGCCGGTGGCCGAGCGCTTGTTCTTGAGCAGTTCCTTGTAGCTGCCCGAGTGCACCACCTCACCACCGTGCTCGCCCGCGCCGGGACCGATGTCCACGACCCAGTCGGCGATCCGGATGGTGTCCTCGTCGTGCTCGACCACGATCAGCGTGTTGCCCATGTCGCGCAGCCGGACCAGGGTCTCGATCAACCGGTGGTTGTCCCGCTGGTGCAGGCCGATGGACGGCTCGTCGAGCACGTACAGCACGCCGACCAGGCCGGAGCCGATCTGGGTGGCGAGTCGGATGCGCTGCGCCTCGCCACCGGACAGGGTGCCCGCGGCCCGACTCAGCGAGAGGTAGTCCAGGCCGACGTCGACCAGGAACCTCAGCCGCTCGTTGACCTCCTTGAGCACCCGCTCGGCGATCTTCTTCTCCCGCGCCACCAGCTTGATCCGGCCGAGGAACTCGGCGCAGTCGCTGATCGACATCGACGCGACGTCGGCGATCGACTTGTCCGCGATGGTCACCGCGAGCACGATCGGCTTGAGCCGGGCGCCGTGACACGTGGCACACGGCACCTCGCGCATGAAGCCCTCGAAGCGCTCGCGACTGGTGTCGGTCTCCGCCTCGGAGTGCCGACGCACGATGTAGGGCAGCGCGCCCTCGAAGGACGTGTAGTACGAGCGCTCGCGGCCGTACCGGTTCTTGTACTTGACGTGGATCTGCGTCTTGTGGCCGTTGAGCAGCGCCTTCTTGGCCCGCTGCGGCAGACCGTCCCAGGCGATGTCGGTCCGGAAGCCCATCTCGGCCGCGAGCGCGGAGACCAGCCGGCCGAAGTACTCCGACGCGTGTCCGCTCGACCACGGTGCGAGCGCGCCCTCGTCCAGCGACTTCTGCCCGTCGGGCACCACCAGCTCGGGGTCGACCTCCATCCGGGTGCCGATGCCGGTGCAGTCGGGGCACGCGCCGAACGGCGAGTTGAAGGAGAACGAGCGCGGTTCCAGCTCCTCGAACGACAGGTCGTCGTACGGGCAGTACAGGTGCTCGGAGAACATCCGCTCGCGGTGCGCGTCGTCCTCGGGCAGGTCGACGAAGTCCAGGATGACCATGCCGGAGCCGAGCGAGAGCGCGGTCTCCACCGAGTCGGTCAGCCGGCGCTTGGCCGAGGACTTGACGGTCAGGCGGTCGATGACCACCTCGATGGTGTGCTTCTCCTGCTTCTTGAGCTTGGGCGGGTCGGTGAGCTGGATCACCGCGCCGTCCACCCTCGCCCGGCTGTAGCCCTTGGACTGGAGCTCGGCGAACAGGTCGACGAACTCGCCCTTGCGCTCGCGCACGATCGGCGAGAGCACCTGGAAGCGGGTGCCCTCCTCGAGCTCCAGCACCCGGTCGACCACCTGCTGCGGGCTCTGCCGGGCGATCGGGCGGGAGCACTGCGGACAGTGCGGATGGCCGATTCGGGCGTAGAGCAGGCGCAGGTAGTCGTAGACCTCGGTGATCGTGCCGACCGTGGAGCGTGGGTTGCGGTTCGTCGACTTCTGGTCGATCGAGACCGCGGGCGACAGGCCCTCGATGAAGTCGACGTCGGGCTTGTCCATCTGCCCGAGGAACTGGCGCGCGTAGGACGACAGCGACTCGACGTAGCGGCGCTGTCCCTCCGCGAAGATCGTGTCGAACGCGAGCGAGGACTTGCCCGAGCCGGACAGCCCGGTGAAGACGATGAGCGCGTCGCGCGGAAGGTCGAGGGAGACGTCCTTGAGGTTGTGCTCGCGCGCGCCACGGACGATGAGACGGTCGGCCACTTGAGAATCGAAACCCTTCGACGACATGCCGCTGCGGCTGGATGGTGTCGGATCGGTACGCGTCGACGCGCGGAACGAGGTCGACAGTGCGGATCGCGGCGGTGTTCGAGCAGTGTCGGACCAGTGCTCGATGATGTACCTCGCGCCATCGTAAGCAGCCCGGGGCAGGTTTTTGTTCCCTTTGGGCCGCCAGGCTATCGCACATTCATTCGAACAAAACTTCTTGCGGCCACTCTTCACTCGATCGTGTGAAACACAGGCCCGGGGGTCCGCGCCACTAAGGTGAGACCCCAAGACCTCGTCGCTCCGGGACCCGTCTCGTCCCGCAGGTCGGCGGCGAGGCCGATCCGGGGGAGGTATGCGTGACCACGGACGGGTTCGATCCCGCCGCACTGCTCGCGGAGATCAACGACGCGACCGCGCAGGTATTGGCGACCGCGGAACGGCTGACGCCCGAGCACCTGGCCGGGCCGTCGTTGCTGCCCGGGTGGACCAGAGGCCACGTGCTGACCCACCTCGCGCGCAACGCGGACGCCCTGACCAACCTGCTGAACTGGGCCCGCACCGGGATCCCGACCCCGATGTACCCGCCCGGTGACGCCCGCGACCGGGCCATCGCGGAGGGCGCCGGGCGGCCCGCCCAGGAGCTGCTCACCGACCTGTACGACGCGTCCGGCCGGTTCGCCCAGGCGTTCACCGCGATGACGCCGACCGCGTGGGGCGCCAAGGTCACCGCGCGCAACGCGGGCGAGATCGCCGCCACGACGCTGCCCGCGAAGCGGCTGCGCGAGCTGTACATCCACCATGTCGATCTGGACGCGGGCTGGACGCCGGCGCACTGGCCGACCGAGTACACCGAGCGCGAGCTGAACGAGGTCGCGGCCTCCTTCCGCGGCCGCCCGGACTGCCCGCCGCTGCTGCTGCGCGACGACATCACCCACCGCGAACTGCGCATCGGCCCGGAGGGCGTGGCTCCGGCCGCCGTGGTCTCCGGCCGCCGGCAGTCGCTGCTCGCGTGGCTGATCGGCCGCACCAACGGCGACGGGTTGATCGTCGAGCCGTTCGGTCGACTGCCACCGCTGCCCGCGTGGATGTAGCGGGTGGTTCCGGTCGGCGAGGGCGCCGGTCGGTAGCCGGGAGGGCGCGCGGACGGGGAGGATGGCCTACATGACGTATCACGGATCCGTGAAGGTCGGCGGCGCCCCGGCCGTGCGCGAGCTGGCCAATCTGATGATCACCAAGGTGGCCGTCGGGCCCTACGACAACGACGCCTACCTGCTTCGCTGCCGCGCCACCGATCGGCAGTTGCTGATCGACGCGGCCAACGACGCGAGCACGCTGATCACCCTGGTGGGCGACGGCGGCCTGGCGAAGGTGGTCACCACCCATCGGCACCAGGATCACTGGCAGGCACTCGCCGAGGTGGTCACGCACACCGGCGCGACCACCGTGGCCGGGCGCGCCGACGCCGAGGCCATCCCGGTGCCCACCGACGTGCTCGTGGACGACGGCGACACGATCGCCTTCGGCGCGATCGAACTGCGGGCCATCCACCTGGTGGGCCACACCGAGGGCAGCGTGGCGCTGTTGTACGACGACCCCAAGGGCCACCCGCACCTGTTCACCGGCGACTGCCTGTTCCCGGGCGGGGTGGGCAACACCTTCGGCGACCCCGCCGCGTTCGACCGGCTGATCGACGACGTCGAGCACAAGCTCTTCGACCGGCTCCCGGACGAGACCTGGGTCTACCCGGGCCACGGCAACGACACCACGCTGGGCGCCGAGCGCCCGAGCCTGACCGAGTGGCGCGAGCGCCGCTGGTGATCCGCGCGCGCCGAGCGCCGGTCCGGCCGGGTCAGGCCCGACCGGCGCTCGGCGCGTTCGCCTTGCGCCGGGCCCGGTGCGCGGCCACGTTCGCGCGGTTGGCGCACGCGTCCGAGCAGTAGCGCTTGCGGCCGTTGCGGGAGGTGTCCGCGAACACCCGGTCACAGTCGGCCGCCGCGCACACGCCCGAGCGGCCCACACCGTAGTCGGCCACCAGGTTGGCCAGCCCCATCGCCGTGTTGATCCGCAAGCGCTGCACGAACGGCACCCCCGAAGGCGCGTGGTGCAGGTGCAGCCCGCGGCCGTGATCCACCAGCCGCGGCCGCACCTCGACCCGCGCCAGCAGGCCGTTGACGTGTTCGACGGCCGCCTCCAGGTCGGTGATCACGAAGAACGCGCGCAGCTCGCCGGCCCACTCCAGCAGGGGTTCGAGCGCGTCCCGGTCCAGGTCCTCGACCAGGAACGAGAACGCCCGCAGCACCTCCCGCGCGGAGAGCAGGTCCGGCGTCGAGCCGTGCGTGCCCGTCCACGCGTTGACCATCGCGACGGCAGCGCCGACGCCGTCACTACGGTAACCGTTGACTTCCATTGAACCCTTACCTAGGCTGCGAGTATGTAAGGAGCTACACCAGAACACTCATTACCCTATGCGATATGGGGGCAAAACGATGTCTTCCCGGTGCGATGCCTGCGGGCGGATCGAGGATCCGCGCATGACCGTACTGTCCCGGCACTCCACATCCCAGGGCGAGATCGTCTACACCCGCTGCCTGTGCGGCAGCGTCGGCGTGCGACTGCGGCCGGGAACGACACAACGACCCCCGCACGAGGTGGTCCTCGCACAGGGGCCGTCGGCCGTACCGCTTCCGGGCTGAAACGCTCCGGGGTCTAGACGCTCGCGTCCTTGTCGGCTCGCTCCGCCGCCTCGGCCGCCGCGTGCTCGTCCTTCTTCGTCTTGCGCAGGCTCAGCACCGTGGTCACCGTCAGGGTCGCCACGATCACGCCGAGCGAGAGCGGAATGCCGATCTCCGGCACGTGCACACCCTGACCGTGCAGCGCCTCGAAGATCAGCTTGACGCCGATGAAGCCGAGGATCACCGACAGGCCGTACGACAGGTAGACGAGCTTCTTGAGCAGCCCGCCGATCAGGAAGTAGAGCTGGCGCAGCCCCATCAGCGCGAACGCGTTCGCGGTGAAGACGATGTACGGCTCCTTGGTGAGGCCGAAGATCGCCGGGATCGAGTCCAGGGCGAACAGCACGTCGGTGGTGCCGACGGCGATCATCACGATCAGCATCGGGGTGACGAGGCGCTTGCCGTTCTCCTTCACCACGAGCTTCATGTCGCGGTAGCCGTCGGTGGTCGGCAGGACCTTCTCGACCTTGCGCAGGAGGGCGTTCTCCTCGAACTCCTCCTCCTCGTCCGACTTGGCCTCCTTGATCAGCTTCCACGCGGTCCAGATCAGGAACGCGCCGAAGATGAAGAAGACCCACGAGAACGCGGCGACGACCGCGGCGCCCGCGGCGATGAAGATGCCGCGCAACACCAGCGCGAGCAGTACGCCGACCAGGAGCACGCGCTGCTGGTACTGCGGCGGCACCGCGAACTTGCCCATGATCAGAACGAACACGAACAGGTTGTCGACGCTCAGCGACTTCTCGGTGATGAAGCCGGCGAAGAACTCACCGGCGGGTGCCGATCCGGAGAAGACCCACAGGCCGATTCC
Organism: Embleya sp. NPDC127516; assembly: GCF_044765325.1. NCBI lineage: Bacteria > Bacillati > Actinomycetota > Actinomycetes > Kitasatosporales > Streptomycetaceae > Embleya > Embleya sp. NPDC127516. Next base: position 142,287 of record NZ_JBIWJT010000005.1, read on the forward strand.
GAATACGACGGCGAGACCGACCCAGAAGATGCCCCACAGGGACGCTTCCTTGAGGGTGACCTCGTGCGGTTTGCGATTGAGGAACAGATCGACCGCCACCAGTGCCAACAGCACGACGATGGTCAGGATCCAGGCAACGGGTGAAACGTCCACTGCGCCTCCGGCAGACGTGGGGGGTCGCGTCATAGCCGGAGGGGGGATGCACCCCTCCGATTGCCTCCAGGATGCCAGAAGGTAAAGGAAACACCAAGCGATCCTTTACCAAATCCTGGTGACAGGTCGTCAGAAGACCTCTTGCGTCGGCCCGCTCGGAGTGTCCACTCACCCGTCAGGCCACCGGCGCGAACCCCCGACGCGGCTTGAGCGCGGGCGCCGGCAACCGCTCCGGGGCCCGGGCGGGCGGGACCGGCAGGCCCAGCCTGCGGGCACCGAGACCGGCCAGCAGCAGCGGCAGCAGGCGGGCGGTCACCCGGGCGTCGGCCAGCGCCGCGTGCGCGTCGGGGAAGGTCAGCCCGAAGTGCGCGCAACAGGTCCCGAGCTTGTGGTCGGCCAGCGGCAGTGCGGACGCCTTCGCGAGCTTCATCGTGCACAGCGCGGGCAGCGTCGGCGGGGTCATCCCCGTCGCAACGAACTCGGCCTCCAGGAACCGCTGCTCGAAGGACGCGTTGTGCGCGACCACCACGGCGCCCGCGAGCAGCCCGGCCAACTCGGTGGCGACCTGCGCGAACCGGGGCGCGCCCACCACGTCGGCGGCGGTGATGCGGTGTACGTGGCTCGCGCCGACCGAGCGCCCGGGATCCAGCAGCGTGGTCCACTCGCGCAACACCTCGCCGGTGCCGCGCATCCGCACCACGCCGATCTCCACGATGCGATCGCCACGGGCGGGCGAGAACCCCGTGGTCTCCAGGTCGACGACCGCGAACTCGGTACGCGCGACCTCGGCGGGCACCCCGAGCACGCGCGCGGGATCGACATAGGCGAACAAGGCGACATCCCTCTCCCCCGGCCGCCTTGACACGACCGACGGGGCGAGAGTCTATGACCCCCGCCCCGCCACATTTACCGCATCAGCACAATCCGCCCCATTCGAGCGACCCCACCATCCGCCGGGCCAAACCCACCTCACCCGACCGACGTTCGAGGCCACCCCGGCCGGAGACCAAACCGCAGCACCACACCCGGCCGGGCAAAACCACCTCAGCCCGGCCGGCGTTCGAGACCACCCCAAGCCAACCGACGCCGAACCCGAACCGGCGAACCAGTCCAGCCCGGCCGGCGTTCGAGGCCACCCCGGCCGGAGGCCGAAACCCCGCGCGCTCCGCGCTCAACGCGTGCCGGCCACCCAGGACAACAACTGCCGCGTCGCATCCGCACCGCCGGAGGGCAGGTCCGCCGTGTACACCCAGGGCAGCCCGATCCACGGGTCCATGATGTGGTCCTCCGGAATCGCGGTCAGCCGCAACAACGACCGCCACAACGGGTCGAGCAACGGCCCGAACGACTCGGCGTCACCGCGCGAGCCCACCACGACCACATGCACCCCGACCCGGGGCCCCTCCTCGACGATGTGCCGCAGTTGCGCCGCGCTGCGATCGTCGAAGCCGAACGGGAAGTCGTGCACCAGCAACAACTGCCGGGCCAGGTCCAGCTCGCTCGGCAGCGAGTCCACCGCGTCGTTGGCAACCGCCATCCGGACCAGCTCGATCCGGTCCAGCAGCCGCCCGAGCAGCGCGGACACATCGGCGGCGTCGGTGGCCACCGGGCCCACCAGCAGCCCGGAGGCCGCGAGCGGCTGCAACGGCGCGGCCGCCGTGCCCTTGCCCGCCGGGTCCACCACGTGCACCTTGAACTCGCCCACCGGGAACGCCGCGAACATCCGCGCGGTCAGCGACACCGCGAGCTCGTCGGCCCGCTCCGAGCCGTTGCCCCGCTCGCCCTCCAGGCCCGACGCGGCGGTGTCGATCCACAGTCCGCGATCCATCGGCAGCCGCAACACCATCGGCACCCGCAGCTCCGGCCGCTCCGGCAGATGCAGGTCGCCGAGCCGAATCGCCGGCGCCCCGTCCTCGGGAGCCTGCCACCCGGCCCACGACGTGCTGTCCCAACGCGCCATCACCGGCGGCAGGTTCGGCTCCAACTGCTCGATCTCGCCGACCAATTGCGCGGTGTCCCGGTCCAGCACGGCCTTGGCCTGCTCGGCCAGCGCCCGGTGCCGATCACGCGCGGTGTCCTGCGCGGCGAGCCCCGCCGGCGAGAAGCGCGCGGCCGGGTCGTTCAGGACGCCTTCCAGCTCCTTGTCCAGCCGACCGTCGGCGTACTCGATCGCCGACCGGTAGGCGGCGGCCGATCGGGCCGCGTCCTCGAACACGCCCCAGACCTGCTCGTACAGCTTCTCCACCTCGCGCCGCGCGGCCCGCTGCGCGGCCTCGCGCTCGACGTCCGGCGGAGCCGCGGCCCACGCCATGCCGCCGTTCGGGTCCACCCGGGGCACGGTGCCCGGCTCGCGCGGCTCGGTGGGCGCGTTCGCGGCGCTGAACGGCGCGGCGGTGGTACCGCCCAGCGCGGTGCGCGCCCGGTCCACCACGCGGGCCCGGTTCGCCACCCCGACGTCCTTGAGCAGCGCCTCCAGGCCGGCCTCGTAGCCCTGCCCGACGGCCCGCACCTTCCACGCGCCCTGACGGCGGTACAGCTCGACCGTTTGCAGCGCACGCTCGCTGCCCAGGTCGGTGATCCGGAACGTGGCCAGATCCTCGCCGGCCGCGCGCACGGTGACCACCGGCGCCGCGACCACACCGAACCGGTCCACGCCGCCGCCCTCGATCGTGACGCCGACCAGTGCCCGCTCGATCCCGGCGGGCAGCTTGTCCAGCTCGAAGGTCGCACCGGCCTGACGGATGCCCACCCCGGCGGCGTCGACACCGCCGCGCTGGATCACATCGTCGTCGTCGCGGACCCGATCGTCGGCCCCTACCAGGGTCACCACCAGCTCGACCGGGCATTGCGCCGCGATCTCGACCTCCACCCGGGTGTCGGGCAGCGCCAGGTTCTGACCCCGTACCAGTTCGGTGCTCACGTGCGTTCGTCCCCTCCCCGCCCCGCCGGGACGGACCCCGCGCGAGCGGGCCGGGAGGCGTGTTCCGCCCGTCCCGGCCCGCTCACCATGTTTGGTTGTACGTCCTACAGGTGCGCCATCAGAGCCGGGAGCAGGTCGCGCAGCGTCTGCCCGTGTGCGGGCTCGCCGATCGCGGCCATCTTCCAGGCGGTGCCGTGCCGGTACAGCTTGGCCATGATCTGGCCGGTGTAGTTGCCACCGCCGGAGAGCGTGTAGCGCGCCAGCTCGGTGTTCGTGCTCTCGTCCACGATCCGGCAGAACGCGTTCTCGATCTCCTGGAAGGTCTGCCCCTGGAACGAGCTGACCGTGAAGATGATCTGGTCCACGTGCACCGGCACGCGGGACAGGTCCACGAGAATCGACTCGTCGTCGCCGTCACCGTGCCCGGTCAGGTTGTCGCCGGTGTGGCGAACGGACCCGTCCTTGCTGGTGAGCTGGCCGAAGTAGCAGACGTCGACCGGCTGGTTCTCGGCGAACAGGACGCACGACGCGTCCAGGTCGACCTCCTTCTCCCGGCTGCCGAACAGGCCGCGGCGCTTGATGGCGTCCCATCCCAGGCCCATCCGGACCATGGTCAGCTCGCCACCACCCGGCTTGTCGAGTGAAATCCTCTGGCCCTTGGACATGTTGACGGCCACTGGCGACGTCTCCCCTCACAGAATTTGGTCACGCGGCTCGCGGGCCCCGCCCCGACGGGGCGGGCCCACACTGGCCGCAGAGTAGTCCTCGGAGGTCGCCGGTGTCCCGGCGAGCCCCCTCGGTCGCGTTCCGGATCACGAACCTACCGGTCAAGACGTACAGGCATCACAGGCCGTTCCCTCATATCCGGCAATCCGTCCCGGACATCCTGCTACGCGATGCCCGCCGCCTTCATCCCGCGCAGCTCCTTCTTCAGCTCCCCGACCTCGTCGCGCAACCGCGCGGCCAGTTCGAATTGCAGTTCCGAAGCGGCGGCGTGCATCTGCTCGGTCATCACCCGGATCATGTCCGTGAGATCGGCCGCAGGCATATTGTCCGAACCCGCCTTCCTGCCCAGCGACGGCACCGGCGCCTTCGTCCGGCCCTTGTTGCCGGCCAGCAGATCGGCGGTGTCCGCGTCCTCGCGCGAGATCGAGTCCAGGATGTCCACGATCTTCTTGCGCAGCGGCTGCGGATCGATACCACGCTCGGTGTTGTACGCGATCTGCTTCTCGCGCCGCCGGTTGGTCTCGTCGATCGCCTTGGCCATCGACGGCGTGATCTTGTCCGCGTACATGTGCACCTGGCCGGAGACGTTGCGCGCCGCGCGGCCGATGGTCTGGATCAGCGAGGTCCCCGAGCGCAGGAAGCCCTCCTTGTCCGCGTCCAGGATGGACACGAGCGAGACCTCGGGCAGGTCCAGGCCCTCGCGGAGCAGGTTGATGCCGACCAGCACGTCGTACTCGCCCAGCCGCAGCTCGCGCAGCAACTCGACCCGGCGCAGCGTGTCGATGTCGCTGTGCAGGTATCGCACCCGCACACCCTGCTCCAGGAAGTAGTCCGTGAGGTCCTCGGACATCTTCTTGGTGAGCGTGGTGACCAGCACCCGCTCGTCCTTCTCGGCACGGGTGCGGATCTCGTGCAGCAGGTCGTCGATCTGCCCCTCGGTCGGCTTGACCACGACCTCGGGGTCGATCAGGCCGGTCGGGCGGATGATCTGCTCGACCACCGCGTCCGCCTTGGCCAGCTCGTACTTGCCGGGCGTCGCGGACAGGTACACCGTCTGGCCGACCCGCTCCAGGAACTCCTCCCACTTGAGCGGGCGGTTGTCCATCGCGGACGGCAACCGGAAGCCGTGCTCGACCAGGGTGCGCTTGCGCGACGCGTCGCCCTCGTACATCGCGCCGATCTGCGGCACGGTCACGTGCGACTCGTCCAGCACCAGCAGGAAGTCCTCGGGGAAATAGTCCAGCAGCGTGTTCGGCGCGGTGCCCGCCTCGCGGCCGTCCATGTGCCGCGAGTAGTTCTCGATGCCGGAGCAGGTGCCGATCTGGCGGAGCATCTCGATGTCGTACGTGGTGCGCATGCGCAGGCGCTGGGCTTCCAGCACCTTGCCCTGCTTGTCCATCCGGGCGAGCGTCTCCTCCAGCTCCCGCTCGATCCCGGCGACCGCGCGCTCCATCCGCTCCGGACCGGCCACGTAGTGCGTGGCGGGGAACACGTAGAGCTCCTGATCCTCGCTCACCACCTCGCCGGTGAGTGGGTGCAGCGTCATCAGCGACTCGATCTCGTCACCGAACATCTCGATCCGCACGGCCAGCTCTTCGTAGACCGGGAAGATCTCGATCGTGTCGCCGCGCACCCGGAAGGTGCCGCGCGTGAACGCGACGTCGTTGCGGGTGTACTGGTTGCCGACGAAGCGGCGCAGCAGCGCGTCGCGCTCGATCTCCTCGCCGACGCGCAGGCGGACCATCCGGTCGACGTACTCCTGCGGGGTGCCGAGGCCGTAGATGCAGGACACGGAGGCGACCACGACCACGTCACGACGGGTCAGCAGCGAGTTGGTGGTCGAGTGCCGCAGCCGCTCGACCTCCTCGTTGATCGAGGAGTCCTTCTCGATGTAGGTGTCCGTGGTGGGGACGTACGCCTCGGGCTGGTAGTAGTCGTAGTACGAGACGAAGTACTCGACGGCGTTGTTCGGCAGCAGCTCACGGAATTCGTTGGCGAGCTGCGCCGCGAGGGTCTTGTTGGGCGCCATGACGAGCGTCGGCCGCTGGAGCCGCTCGATCATCCACGCGGTCGTCGCCGACTTGCCGGTGCCGGTCGCGCCGAGCAACACCACGTTCTTGTCGCCCGCGCCGATCCGCTGTTCGAGCAGATCGATCGCCTGCGGCTGATCGCCGGACGGCTGGTAGGGACTGACGACCTCGAAGGGCGCCACTTTGCGTTCGAGATCGGTGATGGGTCGCACTCAACATACGTTACGACCTCGGGCCGACAAACGGCGTCCGCGCCGTTTGTCGGCCCGAGGTCGTAACGTGCCGGCGGCCTCCGCGCCGGACACAACCAGTGGAGCGGGCGGGTACACCGATCAAGCCGACCAGGGCGCGACCGCGGCCTCAGTCGCCCGTCAGCCGCTCCCACAGGGCCAGGATCTGCGGCTCCAGCGCCGACAGCGGACCGTCGTTGTCGATCACCACATCGGCCACGGCCAACCGCTGCGCCCGAGAGGCCTGCGCGGCCATCCGGGCCCGAGCGTCCGCCTCCGGCATACCCCGCAGCCGGACCAGCCGGTCGAGCTGGGTCTCGGGCGCCGCGTCCACGACCACGACCAGGTCGTACAGCTTCGCGAGGTCGTTCTCCGCCAGCAGCGGCACATCGTTGACCAGCACCGCGTCCTCGCCGGCCGCGGCCGTCAACTCCGCCGCCCGGGCGCCGACCAGCGGGTGCACGATCGCGTTCAGCGCGGCCAACCGCTCCGGCGATCCGAACACGACCCGGCCCAGGCCCGGTCGATCCAGCGAGCCGTCCGGCAACAGCACCCCCTCGCCGAACTCCGCCACCACCGCCGCCAGCCCCGGCGTCCCCGGCGCCACCACCTCACGCGCGATCCGGTCCGAGTCGATCACCACGGCACCCAACTCCGCCAGCCGCCGCGCCACCTCACTCTTCCCGGCCCCGATCCCCCCGGTAAGCCCGACATTGCCCCTGCTGCCCATGCCGCGCCCCTCGTACGTTCTTCGGGTGGAACCGGAACCGGGCCACGGTAGGCCAGGCGGTTCCAGGGTAGAAGGGCGCCGCTCCCGAGCACACGGGAGCCCGCCCAGGACACACCGGGACGGGCTCGGCCGCGACGACGCGGGGCGGGTCAGATGTTGAGCTTGCGGAAGATCGGGCGGGGGACGTGGCGCAGGGCGGACATCACGAAGCGGAACTGGCCCGGGACCCAGACCACCGAGGACTTGCGGCGCAGGCCCTTGACGATGGCCTCGGCGACGACCTCGGGAGTGGTCGCCAGCGGCGCGTCCGGCAGGCCCTCGGTCATCCGGGTCTTCACGAAGCCGGGCCGCACGACCATCACGTGCACGCCGGTGCCGTGCAGCTTGTCGCCCAGGCCCTGGGCGAACGCGTCCAGGCCGGCCTTGGTCGAGCCGTAGATGAAGTTGGACTTGCGGGCCCGCTCGCCGGCCACCGACGAGATCACCGCGAGTGCGCCGTGGCCCTGCCGGGACAGCGCGTTCGCCGCCGCCAGCCCGGCCGAGACGCCGCCCACGTAGTTGACCTGCGCGACGCGCGCGGCGGCGGCGGGAGACTTCTCGTCCGCCTCCTGGTCGCCCAGCACCCCGAAGGCGAGCAGGACGACGTCGATGTCGCCCGCCGCGAACACCTCGTCGATGGTCTTCTCGTGGTCGTCGGTCTCGGCCGCGTCGAACCCGACCACCTCGACCGAGGCACCGAGGCCGCGCAGTTCCTCGGCGGCGGCGTCCAGCGCGGCGGAGGGGCGGCCGGCGAGCACGACCCGCCGAACCCGCTCGGCGACCATCGCGCGGGCCGTGGTCAGCGCGATCTCGGAGGTACCGCCGAGAACGAGCAGGGACTGCGGTGCGCCCAAGGCGTCTTTCACGGTGCGTCCTTCACAAGAGCGTGGTTCACAAGTAGACGGAAGAGGGGTGGATCAGAGCCCGAGCCGGCGGGCCTGGTCGGAGACGAAGATCCCGTCCGGGTCGACCTTGGCGCGCACCTCGCGGAACCGCTCCAGACGCGGGTACATCCGGGCCAGGTCGGCCGGGTCCATCCGCGAGTCCTTGGCGAGGTAGAACCGGCCCTCGTTGCTCAGCACGATCTCGTCGAGCTGCTTGAGCAGCCGCGCCAGCCCCGGGGTGTTGGTCGGGAAGTCGAGCGTGAGCGTCCATCCCGGCTTGGGGAAGGACAGGAAGCCCTCGTTGCCGGGGCCGAAGCGCTTGAGCACGGTGAGCGAGGAGGGCGCGCCGTGCGCGCTGATCGTCTCGACCGCCTTGACCAGTGCGTCCTCGCGCCCGAACGGCACCACGAACTGGTACTGGAGGAAGCCGGTCCGCCCGTACACCCGGTTCCACTCCTGGACCAGGTCGAGCGGGTGGAAGAACGCGGTGATCGACTGGAGCTGGCCGACCTTGTGCTTGGGCGCCTTGCGGTACCACAGCTCGTTGAACAGACCCATGGTGAGCTTGTTCGGCAGCCGGCCCGGCACCACGTCCGGCACGGTCAGCAACGAGCCGGTCCTGAACCGCAGCGGGTCCCGGCGCTTCTTCGCGGGCAGGTCGTCGAGCGCGGCGAACTCGCCGCACGTGAGCACACAGCGGCCGAGGTTGGGGCCCTTGGCCAGGCAGTCCAGCCACGCGACGGTGTACGTGTACTTCTCGTCCGTCTCGGCCATCAGCGCCATGGCCTCGTCGAGGTTCTTCGTCCGGTCGGTGTCCACCGACGCGAGCGAGGTCTCGATGGGCGTCATCCGGATGGTCGCGGACAGGATCAGGCCGGTCAGGCCCATCCCGCCGGCGGTGGCCCAGAACAGCTCCGGGTCGCCCTGCGGGGTGATGGTGCGCTCGGTGCCGTCGGCCATCAGCATGTCGATGGACAACACGTGGTTGCAGAAGCTGCCGTCCGCGTGGTGGTTCTTGCCGTGCACGTCGGCGCCGATCGCGCCGCCCACGGTGACCTGCCGGGTGCCCGGGGTCACGGGCACGAAGAACCCGAACGGCACGAACAGTTCGATCAGCCGATCCAGGCTCACCCCGGCCTCGCAGGTGACCAGGCCGCGCTCGAGGTCCACCGCGAGGATCCGGTCCAGCCCGGTCATGTCCAGGACGGTGCCGCCACCGTTCTGCGCGGGGTCGCCGTACGAGCGGCCGAGGCCGCGGGCGATCACGCCGCGCGAGGTGCGCTGCCCCAACGCGGTCACCACCTGATCGCGGGTGGTGGGGCGCACGACGTCGGCGAAGGTGGGAGCGGTGCGCCCCCAACCGTGCAGGCCGACCCGCCGAGCGGTTGGTCGTACGTCGGCCGACGGGCCGTCAGACATGGAAAACTCCCAGAACAAAGGTGAGAAGCCAGGCGAAGCCAAGGCCGACGAGGACCTTGTCCTTGAGAAGAACGTCCTCGGGGGACCCGGCGGTTCCGGCGTCCACGTACACCGCGTAGCGCAGGAACGCGAAGCCGAACGGGATCAGCGACAACTGGTGCCAGGCGAGCGTGGAATCGCCCTCGGGAATCTGAAATGCCCACAGGGAGTACGTGAGCAGCGTCACCGACACCGCCATCTGCCACACGAAGCGCAGGTAGGTGATCGAGTAATTGGCCAGCGAGGCGCGCGTCTTGGCCGCCTCCTCGCCCATCAGGACCATCTCCGAGTAGCGCTTGCCGGCCACCATGAACAACGAGCCGAAGCCCGCGGTCAGCAGGAACCAGCGCGACAGCGGCAGTTCGGAGGCGGTACCGCCGGCCATCGCCCGGAACAGGAAGCCGGAGGCGACCATGGCCAGGTCGAGCACCACGACGTGCTTGAAGGAGAAGCAGTACGCGACGTTGAGCACCACGTACAGGCCCAGCACCAGCGCGGTCCCGGGGTTGCACAGCAGCACCCCGAGCACGACCGCGGCGATGCCCAGGAGCGGTCCCAGCACCCACGCGAGCTTGACCGGCACCACGCCGGAGGCGATCGGGCGGTTGCGCTTGGTCGGGTGCTCGCGGTCGGCCTCGACGTCGAACGCGTCGTTGATGTAATAGATCGCCGAGGCGGCCAGGCAGAACAGCGCGAACATGATCGCGCTGTGCCCCAGGACGTAGCCCTCGTCCAGCCGCCCGGCCGCCAGTGGCGCGGCGAACACGAGCACGTTCTTGACCCACTGCTTGGGCCGGGCCAACTTCAGCAGGCCGCCCGCGAGTCCCCCGCGCGGTGGGCGCGCGGGGGCCTGGGCGGGGGCGGCGTCGACCGCGGCCGGAACCAGGGCCTCACTCGACTCGATCGGCGATTCGACTTCGGATGTACTCAAGACCTCAGAACCCCTTCGGACGCTCTGCGCGACGAGCCCAGGCGCGGCCCAAGCCGCCTGCCGCGAGCCCCATGGTCGCGCCCGCGGCCACGTCGGACGGATAGTGAACGCCCACGACGAGCCGCGAGAAACACGTCGCAGCGGCGGCCGTACCCGTGACGGCGGTGGGCAACAGGCCGTGGAACGCCACGGCGGCGGCGGCGGAGGACACCGAGTGCGAGGACGGGAAGCTGTGCCGGCCCGCGGTGCGCACCGTCGGCTCCAGGCCCGGTATGGCCGGCCGGGGGCGGCGCACCACGCGCTTGACCACCATGCTGGCCACGTGCGCGCCGGCGACCGTGGCGGTGGCCCGCAGCCACTCGGGCCGACGGCCCCGGTCCACGGCGGCGCCGACCAGACCGGCGGCGAGCCAGACACCGGCGTGCTCGCCGGCGAAGGACAGCGCCTTGCTCGTGCGCTGGACCACCGGGTGCCCGGTGCGCCCGCGCACCCCGCGGTACAGGGCGACGTCGGACGCGCCCACCGTCTTGACTACCTGCCCGGTGGCGAACGCTCCACCAAAGGCCATCGATATCCTCATTCCTACCGCAAGTCGAATGGGCGCCCTGCCCCGAAGTCCGGGGGCCTACGTGCTTCGGCGATCTTCCCGACCGCCCCACGGGCCACATCCGTACGAGCCCGGCGCATGGCACCAATGAGTCAGGGTACGCGAACCCGGCGCCGGCGCTTCGCCGACCCGTTGCGGCGCCCGTCGGCCGGGCCCACGCTTCCTCGCTCCCGCACCGACGCTGCCAAACATGCGGCGGGCGCACCACGAGGTGGGCCTTTCGTGACGGAACTGTGGCAGACCCGCAGCCTGCGCGACGCCGGAGCGATACGCGCAACGCGCCCCCGGAGAAGTCAATTCAGCGGCGCCGGCGAGAAGGCGCCCGCCACGATCCGCGCCGGCGCGCCGCTTCCGTCGGCCGGCACCGACCACACGTCGCCGGCCGCCGCCGACCCGGTCGGCAGTCCGTAGCCGATGGTGCGTTCGTCCAGCCACACGGCCTGGTCGTCCACGCTGCGGGTCTCCGCGAGCGGCGTCTCGCGCATCGTCGCCAGGTCGAGCACGTGCAGTCGCCACGGGTTGCGCGTGCTCTGCGAGACCTTCTTCTTGAACACCAGGCGGGTGCCGTCCGGCGACAACGACGGGCACTCGACGTTCTCCCGCAGCACCGTCATGGTGCGCGCCCGCAGGTCGCCGCGGACCAGGTAGGTGCGGCCGGAGGTGTTCGTGGACAGCGTGGCGTAGAACGTGTTGTCGTCGGCGGTGAAGGTGACGCCCCAGAAGTTGCGGTCCGGCGACGTGAGTTCCTTGCCGTCCCGGGTGGTGGTGAAGTCCTCCAGATTGGCGGCGAGTTCACCCGTGTGAGTGTCCAGGACCGAGGTGCGGGTGGAGAAGGTCATCGACGCGTACGAGTCGCCGTACACGAACACCGTCCACGAGGCCATCCGGCCCGATGCCGACACCCGCGCCCGGTTGGGCGTGCCCGCGAGCTCGACCCGGCGCACCTGGCGCAGGTTCGCGTCCAGCACCAGGGCCACATTGGTCCTGGTGATCCCGCCCTCGACGGCCAGGCACACCGCGGTGCCGCCGGCCGCGTAGACCCGGTCGCACGAGCGCTCGCCCACCGTGCGCGGCCCGCCGGGATCGGCCGCCGCGACGGTGGCCAGGTGCCCGTACCCCGGACCCGACTCGGTGCTGCGGAACAGCAACCTCGGCGCGCCGGCCAGGGTCAACGGCGGCCCGCCCGGCGCGGTACCGGAGCCGCCGTGCAACTTTTCGTCCTCGCGCCGGACCGCGTAGAGCGTGTAGACGACCGCGATCCCCGCGAGCAGGACCAGGACCAACCCGAAGATCACCACGCGCGCCTTGGTGACGGCCGGTTTCACCGGTGCGTCAACGGACATCGGACACCTCCCGTGCCCGTCCCGCGCGCCCGGCCCGGCGCACCCGACCACCCGCGAGGGCCAGGGCCGAGCCGAACAGCGCCACCGCGAGCGCGAGCGCGAGGACGCGGATCGCGGCGGCCGGCCCCCACGCCGTCCACAGCGCGCCGAAGATCATCGACGAGGCGAAGCGGCCCATCGCCTGCCCCGTCTGCACCACGGCCAGCCCGCCCGCGCGACCCGTCGCGGGCAACCGCGCGCCCACCGCCGCCGAGAGCACGCCGTCGGTCGCCGCGTAGAACACCCCGTGCAGGGCGAGCACCGCGATCAGCAGCCCGACCCCGCCGAGCGGGCCGCCGAGCAGCAGGTAGGCCGCCAACAGCACGCCGTGCCCGGCCAGGAACACCCGCCGCCGACCCACCCGGTCGGCGAGCCGGCCCAGCGGCAGCGCGAGCACCAGATAGACCCCGGCGGTGCCCAGCGGGAGCAGCGGGAACCAGTGCGGCTCGATCTCCAACCGGTGCTGGAGCAGCAGATAGACGAACGCGTCGCTGACCGTGACCAGGCCCAGCGCCGCCGCGACCACGCACAGCCGGCGATAGGGCCGATCCCGCAACAGCCGTATCCCGTCCCGCCAACCGGGCTTGTGCTCGATCGGATCGCGATGGTCGCGGACGAACAGCACCAGCATCGCGACGCCGACCAGGCCCACGCAGAAGCTCACCACGAACACCGCGTCGTAGGCCGTGCCCACCGCGGCCAGGATGGCGAACGCCACCAGCGGGCCGGTGAACGCCCCGGCGGTGTCCAGCGCGCGATGCACGCCGAACGCGCGGCCCTGCGCCTGCGGGCTGCTGGAGAGCGAGATGAGCGCGTCCCGGGGCGCGGTGCGCAGCCCCTTGCCCGCGCGATCGGCGGCCAGCACCGCGCCGATGCCCGGCACCGAGGCGCCGGCCAGCGGCAGACCGAGCTTGGCCACCGCCGACATCCCGTAGCCGACCACGGCCACGTGCTTGCGCGCGGCGAAGCGGTCGGCGAGATGGCCGCCGACCAGCCGCAGAAAGACCGTGACGCCGGAGTACAGGCCGTCCAGGAAGCCGAACTGAAGCATCGTCAGGCCCAGCCCGGTGACCAGGTAGACCGGCATCACCGCGGTGACCATCTCCGAGGAGACGTCGGTGACCAGGCTGACCATGCCGAGCGCGATCACATTGCCGGTGACCACCACGCCGGCCGCGGACCCGACCCGCCCGCTCCCCGGCTCGGTCGCCGCCTCGGTCGCCGCCTCCGGACGTCCGGACGAGACGTACACCCCCGCACCCTCCCCCGGCTGCCGTGTGACCGTCCCCGACCCTAGTCCCGTTCGCGCGCTCCCACCGGAAAAGCCGAAAGGCCCCACCTCCCCGAAGGGAGATGGGGCCTTCGCATCCGGCGGTATCGCTACCGGCGGATCAGTCGAACACTTCGGCTCGAACCCTTCGGTTCGAACACCGCGTCCGGCACGAGCGGACCGAGGTCAGCTCTGGCCGCCCGCCAGCTTCTCGCGAAGCGCGGCGAGGGCCTCGTCGGACGCCAGGGCGCCGCCGGTGGTGTCGGCCTCGACCTCGTCGTCACCGCCCGAGGAGTACGCGCCCGCGGCTTCGCCGGCCACGGCCTCGGCCTCGGCCTCGCGGGCCTTGACGACCTGCTGCTGGTGCGACTCGAAGCGCGCCTGGGCGTCGGCGTACTGCTTCTCCCACTCCTCGCGCTGCTTGTCGAAGCCCTCGAGCCAGTCGTTGGTCTCCGGGTCGAAGCCGTCCGGGTAGATGTAGTTGCCCGCGTCGTCGTAGGTCGCGGCCATGCCGTAGAGGGTCGGGTCGAACTCGGCCGTGGCCGGGTCCGCGCCGAACGCCTCGTTGGCCTGCTTCAGCGAGAGGCTGATGCGGCGACGCTCGAGGTCGATGTCGATGACCTTGACGAAGATCTCGTCGCCGACCTGGACGACCTGCTCCGGGATCTCCACGTGGCGCTCGGCCAGCTCGGAGATGTGGACCAGACCCTCGATCCCCTCGTCCACGCGGACGAACGCACCGAACGGAACGAGCTTGGTGACCTTGCCGGGAACGACCTGGCCGATCTGGTGCGTCCGGGCGAACTGCTGCCACGGGTCTTCCTGGGTCGCCTTCAGCGACAGGGAGACGCGCTCGCGGTCCATGTCCACGTCGAGCACCTCGACGGTGACTTCCTGGCCGACCTCGACAACCTCGGACGGGTGGTCGATGTGCTTCCAGGACAGCTCGGAGACGTGCACGAGACCGTCGACGCCGCCGAGGTCCACGAACGCACCGAAGTTGACGATCGAGGACACGACGCCCGTGCGGACCTGACCCTTCTGCAGGGTCGTGAGGAAGGTCTGGCGCACCTCGGACTGGGTCTGCTCGAGCCAGGCACGGCGGGACAGGACCACGTTGTTGCGGTTCTTGTCCAGCTCGATGATCTTGGCTTCGAGCTCCTTGCCCACGTACGGCTGGAGGTCACGCACACGACGCATCTCGACCAGCGAGGCCGGGAGGAAGCCGCGGAGGCCGATGTCCAGGATGAGACCACCCTTGACGACCTCGATGACGGTACCGGTGACGATGCCGTCTTCTTCCTTGATCTTCTCGATGGTGCCCCAAGCGCGCTCGTACTGAGCCCGCTTCTTCGAGAGGATCAGGCGGCCTTCCTTGTCCTCCTTCTGGAGAACCAAGGCCTCGATGTGGTCACCGACAGTGACGACCTCGTGGGGGTCCACGTCGTGCTTGATGGAAAGCTCGCGGGACGGGATGACGCCTTCGGTCTTGTAACCGATGTCGAGCAGGACCTCGTCCCGGTCGACCTTGACGATCACGCCATCCACGATGTCGCCGTCGTTGAAGTACTTGATCGTCTCATCGATCGCTGCGAGGAAGTCTTCCTCGGAGCCGATGTCGTTGACCGCCACCTGCGGGGTGGTGCTGGGCGTGGCCTCGGTGCTGCTCGTCATGTGGGTAAGGGCTCCGGGTACGGACAGAAGTCGTTTTCAAACACGCTTGTGGACCCGGTTTCGCCCCCGACGCCCGCGACCATGCAAGAGGATGGCGTGGGATCGACAAAGGTGAGCGCGACCTGCTCCGTCTGAGTTCACGCAGGCCCGCGGCGCAACTTGCAGCATACGGGGCCGACCGGGTGCGGTCAACGCGCACGGGATGCATGGGGTCAACCGGGACGTCCCGGAGGGAGTACCCTACGCGCGTCCGTGCCCGCCCGCAGTCCCTGGAGCATCGTGAACCGCCCCCTCTCCCCCGACCCGCACGCGATGGCGGCCCGGTTCGTCGACCCCGACGACCTCGACGACGCCGACGACGACGCGGCGCGGCGCAAGGTCGGCCTGGTGGAGAGCGTGCGCGCGGGCCGGCAGTGGTGGGACGCCAACGCGGACGAGTATCAGGTCGAGCACGGCGACTTCCTCGGCGACGCGCGTTTCACGTGGTGCCCGGAGGGGCTGGACGAGGACCGGGCGGGGCTGTTGGGGCCGGTCGAAGGACGCAGCGTGCTGGAGGTGGGCGCGGGCGCGGCGCAGTGTTCGCGCCGGCTGCTCGCGCGTGGCGCCTTCCCGATCGCGCTGGACCTGTCGCTGCGCCAGCTCCAGCACTCGCGCCGGCTCGACGTCGAGCACGGCACCCGGGTACCGGTGGTACAGGCCGACGCGGCGCGTCTGCCGTTCGCGAACGAGAGCTTCGACCTGGCGTTCTCCGCGTACGGCGCGCTGCCGTTCAGTCCGGACGGCGCGGGGATCATGCGCGAGGTGTACCGGGTGTTGCGGCCGGGCGGGCGGTGGGTCTTCTCGATCACCCACCCGGTGCGTTGGGCGTTCCCGGACGAGCCGGGGCCCGAGGGGCTGACCGCGGTGACGTCGTATTTCGACACGACGCCGTACGTCGAGCAGGACCACACCGGGCGGGCGACCTACGTCGAGCAACACCGCACGCTCGGTGACCGGGTGCGCGAGGTGGTCGGCGCGGGGTTCCGGCTGACGGACATCGTGGAGCCGGAGTGGCCGGAGGGCCTGGACTCGGTGTGGGGCGGGTGGAGCCCGCTGCGGGGTCGGCTGTTGCCGGGGACGGCGATCTTTGTGTGCGGGAAGGGGTGAGGGGGCCGGCGCGGGGCCCGGAGCTGCGGGGGGCACGGGGCCGGAGCGGCGCGGGGCACGGAGCTGCCCGGGGCCCGGAGCGGGTCGGGGCCCGGAGCGGGTCGGGGCCCGGAGCGGGTCGGGGCCCGGAGCGGGTCGGGGCACGAAGCGGGTCGGGGCACGGGTCGTGAGCAGGGCCGGACGGGCGGGCGGAGTCGCGGCGGGGGCGTTGCTGCTTGTTGGGCGACTTCGTCGCCGGCTCGCGAGGCGCCGTCTTTTTTCTCTCCCCCGCTTCGCTCCTCCGAGAAAAAAGACGGCGCCTCGCTCGTGACTTCGTGTCCCTCCGCTTCGCTCCGGGGCACGAAGTCAAAGTTCTGCGGCTCCGCCGCTCTCCGCGCTTCGCGCGTCGATCAGTGGGGGTGGGCTGGGTCGGGGGCGCTGACGCGCGTGGGGGTGTCCGGGGTGTCGGCGGTTTTCGGGGTGGTGGTGGGCTGTGGGGTCGGGCGGGATTTGCGGTCGGCGATGAATTGCAGGGCCACCGCGATGAGGAAGAGGACTACGCCGGTCACCAGGAGGGCCAAGGGGACGGTGTCGTGGACGGCGCGGAGCTTTTTGCTCTGGTCCTTGGCGTCGGCGATCAGCTTTTGGGACCACTCGGGGCGGGGCTTGAAGGTGCCTTCGAAGACCTTGGTGACCACGGGCCGGGCGTTGGGGTCGTCGGCGGGCGGGGAGGTGCGCAGCTCCTCGGTACGGGTCTCCTCCAGGTAGACCGGGATGCCGGTGACCGGCTC
Organism: Embleya sp. NPDC127516; assembly: GCF_044765325.1. Classification (NCBI taxonomy): domain Bacteria; kingdom Bacillati; phylum Actinomycetota; class Actinomycetes; order Kitasatosporales; family Streptomycetaceae; genus Embleya; species Embleya sp. NPDC127516. The sequence continues at coordinate 159,237 of NZ_JBIWJT010000005.1, forward strand.
GACCCACATCCGGCGGGTCGCGGTGTACCAGAGCTGCATGCCCTGCTTCTCGACCGCGATCGGGTCCAGGCCGCCGGGGAGCTGCTTGGGCATCGGGACCTTCATCCACGGCACCTCCTGCTCGAAGCGGTAGGTCTGAAGCCCGTCCCGCTTCGCGGTGCCCTTGTACGCGATCACATTCGCGCTGTGCGCCTGCGAGTCGTAGTAGTTGTAGTCGCGCTTGCCGGTGAAGAACGGCCACTTGTACGCGAGCCCGGTGTGCGCGGCGGGCGCGCCGTCGATCGACTCGCCGCAGCAGTTCCGGGGGATCTGGCCCGCCGCCTCGAACGCGTAGCGCTCGGGAAGTTGGGTGACGACCTTGCCGGTGCTGTCCAGGACGGCCAGGTTCAGGTCCCACACGACGGTGCCGTCCTTCGAAGCCTTGGCGTCCGGGCGGATCGTCTGGATCGCGGTGATCCTGGCCTTGCCCGGCCCCTCGGGGGCACCCAGGAGCGTGGCGTCGGTCGCGTCCAGGACCACCACCCGGTAGGCGTCCTCGCCGGACAGCGCCCGGGCCACCATCTTCGGGAAGACGAACTCGCGCAGCAGCGGCGCCAGCGCCACGCAGAACACTGCCGCGACCAGCAGGATCAGACTGGACTTACGACGCATCGAGGTGGACCCCTTGCCGATGGAACCGGTACGGATTCGGGCCGCCGCTAGCCCGGCCCTACGCCTCAGGGGCGTGCGGGCGGGCTGGTGACCTGGAGCGGCTCGTGTACCGGCGCGGGATCGGCGGCGACGCACGCGTTCAGCGCGAACGCGGCCCCCACGGCCAGGAGCGCCCCGACCACGATCGCTGCGAAGGAACGCATCCGGCGGTCCACCCTTCCTGCTGCCTCGGCCGCCGTCCCGGCGGCCGACGATGGGGCACGGTAGCAAGAAACAAGAACAGGTTCCCGTTTTTTGCGGATCGGATTCCGGCCGACTACGGCGTGGCCGCGGCTCCCGAGGCCGACGTCGAGGCCGAGGCGTTCGCCGGGTCGCCGGTGCCGGTGGACGTGCTCGACGGCGACCCCGAACGCGAACCCGAGGCCGTGGCCGGCTTGCTCGTGGCGGGCTTGCCCGTGGCCGGCTTGTCGGTGGTCTGCTTCGGCGGCGGGGTCGACTTGGCGGGGGGCTGCCGGGCGTCCGGAACGGACCGGGCCCCGGTCGCGTAGTACGTCATCCACGACATCACGTTGCGGACGTACTCGTCCGAATGGTTGTAGGACAGGATCGCCGCGTTCAGACCCGCCCCGGTGGACAGGTCCCGGTTGCCCGCGCACAGGTAGCGGCCCGCGGTCAGCGTCGCGTCGAAGATGTTCTGCGGGTTGATCTGGCCGTCCCGGTTGCCGTCCATCCCCCAGCCCTTCCAGGTGGAGGGGATGAACTGCATCGGGCCCACCGCGCGGTCGAACTCGGTGTCGAAGTCGTAGCGGCCGCCGTCGGTGTCGGTGATCCGGGCCCACGGACCGCCGTCCAGGCGCGGGCCCAGGATCGGGGTGACCGCCGTACCGTCCACGGTCACGTTGCCGCCGTACGCGTGCTCCGACTCGACCCGGCCGATGCCCGCGAGCAGCGTCCACGGCAGCTTGCACCCCGGATCCATCCGGGCCAGGTTGGACGCGGCCTGCTGATAGGCCAGCAACACCGTCTGTGGGATGCCGCCGGTGCCGGTCGCGGTGGTCCCGCGGGTGCCGGCCGCGGCGGTCGGCGTCCCCGGCGCGGCGGTGGTGGGCGGCGCGGACGTGGTGGGCGCGCCCGGCAGCGCCGCCGGCAGCACCGGCGGCGGCGCTTCGAAGTGGGTCGGGCCGCCGCCGTTGGCCGAAGTGCCGTTCTCCGGCGCCGGATCGGACAACCTCGGCAGATCCGAGGTGGGCACCCGGTGCGCGGTGACCATGGTGAACGGGGACTGCACCGCCGCGCCGCACGCCAGCACCACCAGGATCGCCGCCGCGCTGCCCACCCACGGGTTCAGGATGCGTCTGCGCTTGGCGGGAGCGTCCGGCTCGCCCGATACCGGCGGCGCCACGGGACCCGGCTCCGACGCGGGAGCGGTGGCGGATATGCGCTCCGCCACCACCTCCACCGCGTCCACATCCGGCGTACCCGGCTTCTGCGGATCGGGCCCCGACTCGGCCTCTTCCACGAAGCTCCCCCCTCTGTGCGCAAGTTCGACTTCACACCGGTCGTCCTCGACCACCGGTGACCCGTGCGAACCTATGCCGGCCACGGCCGGCTCTCCACCCCCACGGCGCACTCATTCACGATCAGTGACCCGCGTCCTCCCAGTTCGCCCCGAAACCGACCGACACGTCCAGCGGGGCGCGCAGCGGATACGCGCCGGCCATCTCCCGACGCACCAGCACCTCCAGCCGCTCCCGCTCGCCCGGCGCCACCTCCAGGACCAGTTCGTCGTGAACCTGGAGCAGTATCCGCGAGGCCAGCTTCTCCTCCCGCATCGCCCGATCCACCGCCAACATCGCGACCTTGACGATGTCCGCCGCCGAACCCTGGATCGGCGCGTTCAACGCCATCCGCTCGGCCATCTCCCGACGCTGGCGGTTGTCGCTGGTCAGGTCCGGCAGATAGCGCCGCCGACCGAACACCGTCTCGGTGTACCCGGTCTGCCGGGCCTCCTCGACCACCTTGTGCAGATAGTCGCGCACCCCGCCGAACCGCTCGAAGTACGTCTCCATCAGCCCGCGCGCCTCACCCGGCTCGATGTCCAACTGCTGCGAGAGACCGAACGCGGAGAGCCCGTACGCCAATCCGTACGACATCGCCTTGATCTTGCTGCGCAGCGCGTGATCCACCGCCTCCGGAGCCACCGAGAAGACCTGCGCGGCCATCGTCGAATGCAGGTCCTCCCCCGTCGTGAACGCCTCGATCAACGCCACGTCCTGGGACAGGTGGGCCATGATCCGCAACTCGATCTGGCTGTAGTCCGCCGTCAACAAGCCCTCGAAACCCTCGCCGACCACGAACGAGCGCCGGATCAGCCGCCCCTCCTCGGTCCGGATCGGGATGTTCTGCAGGTTCGGATCCTGCGAGGACAACCGGCCCGTGGCCGCCACCGTCTGATTGAACGTGGTGTGGATGCGCCCGTCGTCGGCGACCGTCTTGACCAGACCCTCGACCGTGGTGCGCAGCCGGGTCTGATCGCGGTGGCGCAACAGGATCACCGGCAACTCGTTGTCGGTCTGCCCCGCCAGCCAGGTCAACGCGTCCGCGTCGGTGGTGAAACCGGTCTTGATCTTCTTGGTCTTGGGCAGGCCCAGCTCGTTGAACAGGATCTCCTGCAACTGCTTGGGCGAACCCAGGTTGAACTCGTGCCCCACCGCCGCGTGCGCCTCGTCCGTGGCCTGCTTCACCGCCGCCGCGAACTGCTCCCGGAGCGACTCCAGATACGGCAGATCCGCCGCGATACCCAACTGCTCCATCCGCGCCAGCACCGGCAGCAGCGGCAACTCCATGTCCTGGAGCAGCTCCAGACCGCCCTTGGCGGCCAACTCCACATCCAGCGCCGCCGCCAGGTCCACCACCGCGCGGGCCGCCAACATCAGCGCCGCACCCGGCTCCGCCTCGTCCTGATCGGACATGTCCAACGCGAGCTGCCCATCGCCCGCGCCGCTCTGGTCCACCTTCAGCTCACGACCCAAAAAGCGCTCGACCAGCGTCTCCAACGCGAACGAGCGCTGCCCGGGCAACACCAGATACGCGCCCAGCGCGGTATCGCTGGTGACCCCCCACAACGCCCAGCCGCGCGCGGCCAACGCCAGGATCGGGCCCTTCGCGTCGTGCACCGCCTTGGTCCGCTGCGGATCCGCCAACCAGGCCGCCAGCGCCGCGTCGTCGTTCTCGTCCATGCCCAACGGGTCCACGAACGCCGCCGCGCCGTCCGCCGCGGCGAACGCCAGCCCCTTGACCTCGCCGGTCCCGCGCCCCCAAGCGCCGTCCACCGCGAGCCCGGTGCGCTCGGTGCCCGCCGCGTGCTCCTCCAGCCACGCGGTCAGCCCGCCCGGCTCCACCACCGTGGTGTCCAGCTCGAAACCCGGCTCGGCCTCGATCACCTCCGGCACCAGCCCCGGATCCACCGCCCACAACCGGTCCCGGAAGTTGGTGTTGCGGAACTCCAGCGTGTCCAGCACCACCTCGATCGCCGCCCGGTCGAACGGCTTGCGCTCCAGATCGGCCGGCGACACCTCCAGCTCGACCTCGCGCACCAGCTCGGTCAACCGCCGGTTGAGCTTGACGTTGTCCAGGTGATCGCGCAGATTCTGCCCCGCCTTGCCCTTGACCTCGTCCGCGCGCTCCATCAGCTCGGCGAACGAACCGAACTCGCGAATCCACTTCGCGGCCGTCTTCTCGCCCACCCCCGGAATGCCCGGCAGATTGTCGCTCGGGTCGCCGCGCAGCGCCGCGAAGTCGGGATACTGCGCCGGCGTCAGCCCGTACTTCTCCTCCACCGCCTCCGGAGTGAACCGGTGCAGCTTGCTCACGCCCATCATCGGATACAGCACCGTGACGTCCGAGGTGACCAACTGCAACGCGTCCCGGTCGCCGGTGAGGATCAACACCTCGAAGCCCTCGGACGCGGCCCGGGTGGCCAGCGTGGCGATCACGTCGTCCGCCTCGTAGCCCGCCACCCGCATGGTCGGCACGCCCATCGCGGTCAGTTCCTCGACGATCAGCTCGACCTGGCCCTTGAACTCCTCCGGAGTCTCCGACCGGTTCGCCTTGTAATCCGGGAACTCCTCGGTGCGAAACGACTGCCGGGACACGTCGAACGCCACACCCAGATGGGTCGGCGCCTCGTCCCGCAACACGTTCACCAACATCGACGTGAACCCGTAGACCGCCTGGGTCGGTTGGCCCGTCGCGGTACTCATCGACGCTTCCTTGAGCGCGTAGAACGCCCGATACGCCAACGAGTGCCCGTCGAGGAGCAGAAGTCGCGGCCGGGAACCGGCGGGAACGGAGGTCTGGGGGGTCTGAGTCGCTGCCACGACCGCGATCCTAGGCTGTCAGGCCGACACAACCACGTATCCGGAGGACCGGCCCATGCCCGACGAGACCACCGCGCCCAACCTAGACGAGGTCCTGGCATTCATGAACATCGGCAACCAGGAGACCCTGTCCGACCGGATGGGGATCACCTTCGTGGAGGCCACCGCCCAACGCGTCGTGGCCACCATGCCGGTCAAGGGCAACACCCAGCCGTACGGACTCCTGCACGGCGGCGCCTCCTGCGTCCTCGCCGAAACCCTCGGCTCCGTCGGCTCCGCACTGCACGCCGGCCCCGACGCGATCACCCTGGGCATCGAGATCAACGCCACCCACCACCGCTCCGCCAAAACGGGCCTGGTCACCGGCGTGGCCACCCCGGTACACCTGGGCCGCACCCTGGCCACCTACGAGATCGTCATCACCGACGAGGACGACAAGCGGGTCTGCACCGCGCGCCTGAGCTGCATGATCAAACGCGGCTGACCAAACGCGGCCGACCGAGCCGCGCCGGCGAACGGCGCCGCGCGGTGAAGGGGCCGACCCCCTCCACCACGCGGCCACCGCGGCGCTACGCGCCCTCGCCCAGATACGCCTCGCGTACCTTCGGGTCCGACAACAGCTGCTCGGCCGGACCGGACAAAACCACCGAACCGGTCTCCAGGGCATAGCCCCGGTGCGCCAGCCGCAGCGCCTGCGCCGCGTTCTGCTCGACCAGCAACACCGTGGTGCCCTGCTCGTTGATCTCCCGGATGATCTCGAAGATCTGCGCCACGATCAGCGGCGCCAGACCCATCGACGGCTCGTCCAGGAGCAGCAGCTTCGGCTGCCCCATCAACGCCCGCCCGATCGCCAGCATCTGCTGCTCGCCACCGGACAACGTGCCCGCGAGCTGCGACCGCCGCTCGGCCAGCCGCGGGAACAACTCGAACACCCGGTCCAACTCGGCCCTGGGCACCGACTTGAACCGGTACGCGCCCATGTTCAGGTTCTCCGTGACGGTCATCGCCGGGAACACCCGGCGACCCTCCGGAGAATGCCCGATCCCCAACCCCACCACGTGATGCGCCGGCACCCCGTCGATCCGCTCGCCGCGCCAGCGCACCTCGCCCTCACGCGGCGTCAACAGACCCGAGATGGTGCGCAGCGTCGTGGTCTTGCCCGCGCCGTTGGCGCCGAGCAGCGCCACGATCTCGCCCTCGTTCACCTCGATGTGCACGCCCTTGAGCGCCTGGATGGCGCCGTAGAACACGTGCAGGTCATCAAGCTCCAGCATCTTCTTACGGGGTGTCGTCGCGGTGCTCGCGGCCGGTTTGGCCAGCCCGACCGCGTCCGTGCCCTTGGACTCGGCGGTGCTCATCGCTGCTCCTCCCCGTCCCGCTGCGCGGGGACCGTACCGTCCGACTCGCCCGCGGCCTCGGCATCCGAGGCGGCGACCATCTCGGCGGCCATCTCCGATCCCAGATAGGCCGCGACGACCTCGGGATTGCGCTGCACCTCGGCAGGCGAGCCGGAGGCGATCACCTTGCCGAAGTTGAGCACCGTGACCCGGTCCGCCACCGACATCACCAGGCGCATGTCGTGCTCGATCAAAAGCACGCTGATACCCAGCTCGCGGTTGATCCGGCGGATCAACACCTCCAGCTCGAGCTTCTCGGTCGGGTTCGTGCCCGCCGCCGGCTCGTCCAGGAGCAACACCTGCGGATCGGTGGCCAACGCGCGGGCGATCTCCAGGCTGCGCTGCTGCCCGTAGGACAACGACGCGGCCAACTCGTTGAGCAGCCCGTCCAGCCCCACGAAGTGCAACAGCTCCAGCGCCCGCTTGTCGCTCTCGCGATCCTCGCGCCGCGCGTTCGGCAGCCCCAGCATGATCGACACCGGGCCGGCCTTCTGCCGGGTCTCCGCCGCGATCTTCACGTTCTCCAGCGCGGTCAGCGCGCCGAACAGGCGAATGTTCTGGAACGTGCGGGCCACCCCGAGCCGGTTCACCAGGTGCGGCTTGCGCCCCTTGAGCGAATGCTCGGCACCCGCCCGGTCGCGCAGCACGATGCTGCCTTCCTGCGGGACGTACATCCCGGTGAGCGAGTTGAACAACGACGTCTTGCCCGCGCCGTTGGGACCGATCACCGCGAGAATCTCGCCGCGGTGCAGGTCCAACGCCACATCGGACAGACCCACCAGGCCACCGAAGCGCAGCGTCACACCGCGCACCCGCATGACCTGATCGGCGGGATCCACCCGCGGCCCGTCGTCCGCCTTCGTCGTGGTGATGCTCACGTCATCCTCCCGCCGGCCGGCTCCGACATCGCGTCCGCGTCGCCGAGACCCGCCTTGGCCATGCTCAACTCGCGCTTGCGCCGAACCGAGGGAATCAGGCCCTGCGGGCGGTAGATCATCATGATGATCAACAGCGCGCCCAGGTACATGAATCGGTCGTTCGGGTTGACCCAGTCCTTCATGTACTGCGGCAACCAGGCCAGGAACGCCGTCCCGATGATCACGCCCCACAGCGAGCCCATGCCACCGAAGATGACGTAGGCCACCACCAGCACCGAGAACAGCAGCAGGAAGCTCTCCGGACTGATGAACCGAGCCTTGCTCGCGTACGCGACACCGGCGATGCCGGAGGTCGACGCGCCGATCGCGAACGCCATCAACTTGAACTTCACCGTCGGCACACCGGTCGCCGACGCCGCCACCTCGTCCTCGCGGATCGCGGTCCAGGCCCGACCCACCCGGGAGTGCTCCAACCGCAGGAACGCGATGATCAGGATCGTGGCGATGCCGATCAGCAGGTACCAGTAGGGCACCGGGTCCAGTTCCCAGTCGTAGTCGATCGGACCGACGTGCACCCCGAAGTTCGAGATGCCCTGGACCCCGCGCGGACCGTTGGTGAAGTCGTCCGCGTTCTTGGCGATCAGATAGATGATCTCGTGGAAACCCAGCGTCACGATCGCCAGGTAGTCACCGCGCAGCCGCAACGTCGGCGCGCCGAGCAGCAACCCGGCCAGCAGACACGTGGCCACCGCCACCGGGATCACCAGGAACGCGTTCAGCGTGAACGGCGGATCCACCGGCATCGCGCCGGTCCAGTACGCCGTGCTGTACGCCCCGATCGCGAAGAACGCGATGAAGCCCAGGTCGAGCAGACCCGCCCAGCCGATCACCACGTTCAGGCCGATCGCGAGCAGGACGTAGATCGCCACCTCGTTGACCAGAACCTGGTTCCAGAAGGTGGACAACAGATTCGGCAGCAGGATCAGCAGGCCGATCACCACGGCCGAAAAGCCGATCCGGACCCAAACGATCCTGCGCAGGTTCGCCGACGTCGCCCGGGTCTGCGCGATCAAGCCCTTGACCGGTCCGGTCACCGGCGTGTGGAACCGGTCCAGCGGACCGACACTCGCGGCCAGATAGCGGTTGTACAGCGGCTTGGCGAACTCCAGGACCGCCCACAGCGCCACCGCGCCCAGGACCCACCACACCAGACGCATCGACCCGAGGGTCTTGTCCAGCGAGAAGAACACGTCCTCGCGGCTGCCCTGCGGACCACTCATCACGTCCAGCAGCACCGCCGCCGAGACGGTGCCCACCAGGCGACCGACCATCGGCTGCTGATACCAGCGCTTGCGCCGCAACTTGGCCAGCGCCGAACCCGTCGGCGCGAGATCCCTGTCCTCAGTCGTCGTGGTCACGCCGACCTCCCCAACCGCTCGCCCAGGATGCCGGTCGGCCGGAACATCAGCACCAGGACCAGCACCGCGAAGGCACTGACGTACCGCCACGACTCACCGAAGATCGGCGAAGAGAAGCTCTCCACGATGCCGAGCAGCATGCCGCCCATCATCGCGCCGCGAATGTTGCCGACCCCGCCCACGACCGCCGCGGCGAACGCGGTGATACCCGGCAGGAAGCCCATCGTGAACGACAACTGCAGATGCAGGCCGAACAGGAAGCCGGCGATACCGCCCATGAACCCGCCGATGATGAACGTCCGCGAGATCACCTTGTCGATGTCCACACCCATCAGGCCCGCCGTCTCGGCGTCCTGCGCCACCGCCCGGATACCCGAGCCCAGCTTGGTGCGGTTCACCAGGTAGTCCAGACCGACCATCATCAGCACCGCCGCACAAACGATGAGCAGCTGCAGGATGGTGACCTGGGTGCCGAAGACCGAGAAGACCTTCTTGTTCTCGAACACCGTCGGCAGTGCGCGCGAGTCGCGACCGAACAACTTCCCCGCAAGGTTCTGCAGGAAGTAGGAGGCCCCGATCGCGCTGATCAGGAACGCCAACCGAGGCGCGTTCCTGCGTCTGAGCGGTCTATACGCGACTTTTTCCAGCGTAAAGGCCGTGGCCGCGCCGGCGGTACCGGAAACGGCCAGACCGGCCGCGACCAACAACACCGACATGAACGTCGTCGGATTGCTGCTCGGGTCGATCCAGGTCAAGGCGAGAAGCGCCGAATAGGCGCCCACCATGAACACTTCACTGTGTGCGAAGTTGATGAGTTGCAGAACGCCATAGACCAGGGTATAGCCGATGGCGATCACCGCGTACAACGCACCGAGCATGATCCCTGGAATAAGGTAATCCAGGATTTCATCAGGTTGCATAAGGAAAGCTTCCTCAAGAAAACCGGACGGGCCCGGGTCTTCCCGAAAACTCCGGGAAGACCCGGGCCCGATCGTCAGGTAGCGCCGCCCGATCTATCGGGTCAGCCGCCCACGAGCTGGTCGATGTCGCCCATGTAGCCGATCTTGCCGCCCTTCACCTGGTAGATGAAGGTCGTCGCGCCGTCGAATTCACCGTTCGGCAGGAACTTGAAGGTCTTGGTCAGACCCTTGTACGAGGCACCCTTGAGCTTGGTCAGCATCGCCTCGCGGGTGATCTTCTCCGCGCCGAAGGACTTCATCTGCTCGATCACCAGGTTGGCGATGTCGAACGACTCCGCCGAGTAGGTGCTCGGGTTCGTGTTGAAGCGCTTCTTGTAGTCGTCCGTGAACTGCTTCGTGGCCGCCTCGACGTTCGCGTCGGCGCACGGGCAGGTCAGGAACCAGTCGTTCGCGGCGTCCCCGGCGAGCGAGACGAACTGCGAGTCGTTGGTGCCGTCACCGGAGAACTTGGGACCGGTGAACCCGGCCTCCTTGAGCTTCTTGGCGAACGGCGCGCCGTCCTGGTAGTAGCCCGCGTAGATCATGGCGTCCGCGCCGGAGTTCTTGATCTTCGTGGAGATCGGACCGTAGTCCGGGGTCGCCTTCGGCACGCTGTCCGAGACGACCTGGACGCCGGCCTTGGTCAGCTCGTCCTTGGCGACCTTCGACAGACCCACGCCGTACTCGGTCTTGTCGTCGACGACGAAGACCTTTTTGACCTGAAGCTTCTTCGACAGGTACTTCGCCATCCCGCCGCCCTGGGCGTTGTCGTTCGGCGCCCCGCGCAGGAACGCGGTGAAATTGTTCTCCGCGTTCGTCAGGGACGGGTTGGTCGCCGACGGGGACACCGTGGCGAGCTTCGCCTTGGCGTAGTTCGGCGACGCGGCCTTGGTGGGGCCGGAGAAGGCGGGGCCGACGACGGCAACAACGTTGTTGTCGTCGATCAGCTTTTGCGCCGCGGAGACCGACTTCGTCTCCGACGCCTCGTCGTCCGAGGTCTTGAACTTGAGCGTGAAGGGAAGATCGCCCTTCGCGTTGGCCTGCTCGACGGCGAGACGTGCGCCGTTCTCTTCGTTGATGCCAAGCTGGGCATTCTCCCCCGAGAGCCCCGCTTGGAAACCTATGGTCCAGGTCGGCTTGTTACCACCACCGGGGGCGGTGCTGCCGCCTTCCTTCTTCTTGTCGTCATCGTCACTGCCGCACGCGGAAAGCACGAGTGCCGCTGCCGCGATGGGCAGCGCGATTTTGATCACGCGTCGCTTGAGCACAGCAAACCCCAACCCCTTGTAGAAAAAGTTCGGAGCCCGCATCGGGGCGCCTTCACAAACCGCGATGAACATGCGGTGCCCGGAATGTAGTCCGGCGGGAAGGGCAGCGGCAGTCCGCCGACTGAGATGTGATGCGCCCGTAACCAGAAGTAATCCAAAAGAAACAGTGAATTAAATCTATCGATCCAAAGTGATCAAATATGATCATCCGATGCCGGGAAAACGACGAACCCGCCCGATTTGACCGCAATCGGGCGGGTTCGTGGGAGATTGGGGGAGGCTGGGTCAGTCGGCGACGTCGCCTCCGGACACCACGACCTCGGCCACCGTGCGCATCGACATCCGACGGTCCATCGAGGCCTTCTGGATCCAGCGGAACGCCTCGGGCTCGGACATCCCGTACTTCTCCTGCAACACACTCTTGGCACGATCGACCAGCTTGCGCGTCTCCAGCCGCTGGGTGAGGTCGCCGACCTCACGCTCCAGGGCGGCCAGTTCGGTGTAGCGCGAGACGGCCATCTCGATCGCCGGGACGAGGTCGCCCTTGGTGAACGGCTTGACCAGATACGCCATCGCACCGGCGTCCCGGGCCCGCTCCACCAGCTCGCGCTGGGAGAAGGCGGTCAACATCAGCACGGGGGCGAGGCGGGCCTTCGCGATCTGCTCTGCAGCCGAGATGCCATCGAGTATCGGCATCTTCACGTCCAGGATGACCAGGTCGGGCCGGCACTCGTGGACCAGCTCCACGGCCCGCTGGCCGTCTCCGGCCTCACCGACGACGTGGTACCCCTCTTCCTCCAACATCTCTTTCAGATCGAGCCGGATCAGCGCCTCGTCCTCGGCAATGACGACACGGGCGCGGTGGCTGTCCTGCGATGCGGCGGGCGGCTGCGTGGCGGCGGTCACGTCGCTCCTCGATCAGGGAAATGGTGCGGACACGAGGGTACCGAGAGGCGGTATGGTGTTCCTCGTGCAGGGGGCGACCTCGTTTGATACGAGGCGTTCCCAGGTCAGCGCCCCGGTAGCCCAATTGGCAGCAGGCAATGGATTCAAAACCCATACAGTGTCGGTTCGAGTCCGACTCGGGGCACCAACTAGTCCGATCGAGTGAATCGCACTCGAACATCTGAACTAGCGAGTGGCTGCGGCACACCGTGGTTCCATGCATGACCCCGATCTCCGTCGCCAGGCAATCACTCTGCTGCGGGCAGGCGTCTCCAATGCCGACGTGGCTCGCAGGCTGCGTATCCCGCCAGGGACCGTGGGCTCTTGGCTACACACGGAGCGTTTTCGTCACGGCGACCTCCCTGTACGACGCCGGGCCCTTTGCTTCCGTTGTCTGGAACTCGACGTCGATCGCCCGGCATACGCCTACCTGCTCGGCCTCTATCTCGGCGACGGCCACATCGTGGCCGGCCCCCGCGCGTACAGCCTCAGAATCTCCTGCGCCAACGCGTGGCTGGGCCTGATGCGGGAATGCGCCGATGCCATTGCGCGCGTCCTCCCGGGCTCCGCGTCGAACTTCGTACCCCGCCGAGGGTGTACAGACATCAAGCGCTACTCACAACACTGGCCATGCCTGTTCCCCCAGCACGGCCCCGGCCGCAAGCACGAGCGGTCGATCGTCCTCGAATCCTGGCAACAGAACATCGTCCGAGCCGAGCCCTGGGCCCTCGTGCGCGGCCTCATCCACTCCGACGGCTGTCGGAACATGAACTGGACCACCCGCATGGTCGCCGGCGAGCGCAAGCGCTACGAGTACCCGCGCTACCTGTTCACCAACGAGTCCACGGACATCATGCGCATCCTCACGACCACGCTGGACCAACTCGGTGTCGAGTGGAGGTTCGCCCGGCGCAACAACCTTTCGGTCGCCCGCCGTGCCTCCGTCGCACTCATGGACGAACACGTCGGCCCCAAGTACTGACGGCCCGTCACCCAGTGGGTGACGGGCCGTCGGTACTACGACAGGGTCCTACTCGTTGGGCAGATCCCCTATGTGGTGCAGGCGGATCAGGTTGGTCGATCCGGGAACGCCGGGCGGGGAGCCGGCCGTGATCACGACCAGGTCGCCCTTCTTGCAGCGGCCGATCGCGAGCAGTGCCGCGTCCACCTGACGAACCATCTCGTCGGTGTGGCTACACAGCGGCCCGAGGAAGGTCTCCAGGCCCCACGTGAGCGCCAGGCGGCTGCGCACCGCCGGCTCCGGGGTGAAGGCCAGCATCGGGATCATCGAGCGGTACCGGGACAACCGGCGGCCCGTGTCACCGCTCTGGGTGAACGCCACCAGGTACTTGGCGTCCAGTCGTTCGGCGATCTCGATCGCGGCCTTCGCGATCACGCCGCCCTGGGTGCGCGGACCGGCCAGACCGCGGATCTCCTCCTGCATCGCGGAGGAGTCCTCGGCCGCGACCACGATCCGCGCCATGGTCTTGACGGTCTCGATCGGATACTTGCCGACCGAGGTCTCGCCCGACAGCATGACCGCGTCCGTGCCGTCCAGGACGGCGTTGGCGACGTCGGACGCCTCCGCCCGGGTGGGGCGCGAGGCGCTGATCATCGAGTCGAGCATCTGGGTGGCGACGATGACGGGCTTGGCGTTGGCCCGGGCCAGTGTGATCGCGCGCTTCTGCACGATCGGCACGGCCTCCAGCGGCATTTCGACGCCGAGGTCGCCGCGGGCGACCATGATGGCGTCGAAGGCGTGGACGATCTCCTCGAGGTTGTCCACCGCCTGTGGCTTCTCGATCTTCGCGATCACCGGGAGTCGGACGCCGACCTCGTCCATGATCTTGTGGACGTCCTCGATGTCCTTCGCGGCGCGCACGAAGGACAGCGCGATCATGTCCGCACCGAGGTTGAGGCCCCACTTGAGGTCCTCGATGTCCTTCTCGGACAGCGCGGGCACGCTCACGGCCACACCGGGGAGGTTGAGCCCCTTGTGGTCGGAGACCATGCCGCCCTCGATGACGATCGTGTGCACGCGCGGGCCCTCGACGTCGACGACCTCCAGGGTGACCCGGCCGTCGTCGATGAGGATCCGCTCGCCCTTGGTGACGTCGGCGGTCAGCCCCTTGTAGGTGGTGCCGACCTCGTGCTTGTCGCCGGGGACGTCCTCGGTCGTGATCGTGAACTCGTCGCCGCGCTCCAGGAGCACGGGGCCTTCGGCGAAGGTCTCCAGGCGGATCTTGGGGCCTTGGAGGTCGACGAGGATGCCGACGCTGCGACCGGATTCGTCGGATGCCCGACGGACGCGGTGATAGCGCTCCTCGTGCTCGGCGTACGCGCCGTGGCTGAGGTTGAAGCGGGCTACATCCATGCCTGCGTCGACCAGCGTGCGGATCTGTTCATACGAATTGGTGGCAGGGCCCAGGGTGCAGACAATTTTGGCTCGACGCATGGTCAGAGCCTAGTTCCTACCGCCCGGTAAGCCGTACCCGCGTCCGGTATATGGCGCTTTTCCAACATGCGGAAAGGGCGTCGCAACGGCGACGCCCTTTCCTGTTCACGCGACTTTCGTCACATATTCAAACTCGTACCGCGCGATCACACCGCGTCACGCCGGGTCGGTGCGGATCCGCACGGATCCGCACCGGATCCGCGCCCGATCACACCGTGAGCGGCCGATCGGTGGGCCGGATCGGCGTCGGCAGGTTGGTGCCGCCGGTCAGCCACGCGTCCACCGCGGCCGCGCACGAGCGGCCCTCGGCGATCGCCCAGACGATCAGCGACTGTCCGCGCCCGGCGTCGCCGGCCACGAACACGCCGTCCACGTTGGTCGCGAAGCTCTCGTCGCGTGCCACGTTGCCGCGCTCGTCCAGGGCGAGTCCGAGCTGTTCGACCAGCCCGTTGGAGCGGTCGGTCCCGGTGAAGCCCATCGCCAGGAACACGAAGTCCGCCGGGATCTCCCGCTCGCTGCCGGGTACCGGCACGAAGCGGCCGTCCTTGAACTCGACCTCGACCAGCTTGAGCGCCTTGACCCGGCCGTCCTCGCCGGCCACGAACTCCTGGGTGTTGACCGCGTACACACGCTCGCCACCCTCCTCGTGCGCGCTGGCCACCCGGTAGGTCATCGGGTACGTCGGCCACGGCTGCGCGGCGGGCCGCTCCTCCGAGGGCCGGGGCATGATCTCGAGCTGGGTGACCGAGGCCGCGCCCTGGCGGTGCGCGGTGCCCAGGCAGTCGGCACCGGTGTCGCCGCCGCCGATGATCACCACGTGCTTGCCGGCCACGTCGATCGGCGAGGCGACCAGGTCGCCTTCCTGCACCTTGTTGGCGAACGGCAGGTATTCCATCGCCTGGTGCACACCGCCGAGTTCGCGCCCGGGGATGGGCAGGTCACGTGCGGCGGTGGCGCCGGCGGCGATCACCACAGAGTCGTAGCGCCGGCGCAGCTTGGCCGCGTCCAGGTCGGTGCCGATCTGCATGCCGGTGTAGAACTTGGTGCCTTCCGCGCGCATCTGCTCGATGCGCCGGTTGATGTGCCGCTTCTCCATCTTGAACTCGGGGATGCCGTAGCGCAGCAGTCCGCCGATCCGGTCGGCCCGCTCGTACACGGCGACGGTGTGGCCGGCCCGGGTGAGTTGTTGGGCGACGGCGAGGCCGGCGGGGCCGGAGCCGATCACCGCGACGGTCTTGCCGGAGAGCCGGTCGGGCGGTTGCGGGGCGACGTTGTTGTCGTCCCAGGCCCGGTCGATGATCGAGACCTCGACGTTCTTGATGGTGACCGGGGGCTGGTTGATGCCGAGTACGCAGGCGGCCTCGCACGGGGCGGGGCACAGTCGGCCGGTGAACTCGGGGAAGTTGTTGGTCGCGTGCAGTCGTTCGCTCGCGGCCTGCCAGTCGTCGCGCCAGACCAGGTCGTTCCACTCGGGGATGATGTTCCCCAGCGGGCAGCCGTTGTGGCAGAACGGGATGCCGCAGTCCATGCAGCGGCCGGCCTGTTCGGTGATGATCGGGAGCAGTGTGCGCTCCTCGTACACCTCCTTCCA
The DNA here is from genome assembly GCF_044765325.1 of Embleya sp. NPDC127516. Lineage (NCBI taxonomy): Bacteria > Bacillati > Actinomycetota > Actinomycetes > Kitasatosporales > Streptomycetaceae > Embleya > Embleya sp. NPDC127516. Next base: position 175,178 of record NZ_JBIWJT010000005.1, read on the forward strand.
GTCCCGGATGCGCACGTCGACGGGGCGACGCTTGCCGAGCTCTTGGGGCGTGGTCAAAAAGCCCTTCGGGTCAGCCATGAACCGCCTCCATCATCTTCTGGACGATCTCGGTCTCGGTGAGACCGGCTCGCTCGGCGGCGTCCTTGGCGGCGAGCACTGCCTTGTAGTCCCTGGGCAGGATCTTGGTGAAGCGCCGGGAGGCGGCGTCCCAGTCGGAGAGCAGGGTCTCGGCGACGGCCGAGCCGGTCTCCTCGTGGTGCCGGCGCACAACGTCGTGCAGTTCGGCGCTGTCGAGGGCGTCGAGTTCCTCGACGCCGACGAGTTCGGTGTTGATGTTGTTCGGGTCGGCGTCGAGCAGGTAGGCGACGCCTCCGGACATGCCGGCGGCGAAGTTGCGGCCGGTGCGGCCGAGGACGACGGCCCGGCCTCCGGTCATGTATTCGCAGCCGTGGTCGCCGACGCCTTCGACGACGGCGGTGGCGCCGGAGTTGCGTACGCAGAAGCGTTCGCCGACGACGCCGCGCAGGTAGATCTCGCCGCCGGTGGCGCCGTAGCCGATGACGTTGCCGGCGATGATGTTGTCCTCGGCGGCGAAGCCGGCGGAGCGGTGCGGGCGGACGGTGATCCGGCCGCCGGACAGGCCCTTGCCGACGTAGTCGTTGCCGTCGCCTTCGAGGCGCAGGGTGATGCCCTTGGGCAGGAAAGCGCCGAAGGATTGGCCGGCGGAGCCGGTGAGGGTGATGTCGATGGTGTCGTCGGGCAGGCCGGCGCCGCGGTAGCGCTTGGTGACCTCGTGGCCGAGCATCGTGCCGACGGTGCGGTTGGTGTTTTGCACCGGGAGGTTGATGACGACCCGCTCGCCGTTCTGCAGCGCGTCGGCGCTGAGTTGGATGAGTTGGTTGTCCAGGGCCTTGGCCAGTCCGTGGTCCTGCGGGCTGGTGTGGTGCAGGGCCGTGCCCTCGGCGAGCGCGGGCACGTGGAAGAGCGGCGCGAGGTCGAGGCCTTCGGTCTTCCAGTGTCGGATCGCCGCGCTGGTGTCGAGGAGTTCGGCGTGGCCGACGGCCTCTTCCAGGGTGCGGAAGCCGAGTTCGGCGAGCAGTTCGCGGACTTCTTCGGCGATGAACTCGAAGAAGTTGACGACGTGGTCGGCTTGGCCGTTGTACCGCTCGCGCAGCACGGGGTTTTGTGTGGCGACGCCCACGGGGCAGGTGTCGAGGTGGCAGACGCGCATCATCACGCAGCCGGAGACGACGAGGGGCGCGGTGGCGAAGCCGTATTCCTCGGCGCCGAGCAGGGCGGCGACCAGCACGTCGCGGCCGGTCTTGAGCTGGCCGTCGGTCTGCACGACGATGCGGTCGCGCAGGCCGTTGAGCAGCAGTGTCTGCTGGGTTTCGGCGAGGCCGAGTTCCCAGGGGCCGCCGGCGTGCTTGAGCGAGGTGAGCGGGGAGGCGCCGGTGCCGCCGTCGTGGCCGGAGATGAGCACCACGTCGGCGTGTGCCTTGGACACGCCGGCCGCGACCGTGCCGACGCCGACTTCGGCGACCAGCTTCACGTGCACCCGAGCCGCCGGGTTGGCGTTCTTGAGGTCGTGGATGAGCTGGGCGAGGTCTTCGATCGAGTAGATGTCGTGGTGCGGCGGCGGCGAGATGAGGCCGACGCCGGGGGTGGAGTGTCGGGTGCGGGCGACCCACGGGTAGACCTTGTGGCCGGGCAGTTGGCCGCCTTCGCCGGGCTTGGCGCCCTGGGCCATCTTGATCTGGATGTCGTCGGCGTTGACCAGGTATTCGCTGGTGACGCCGAAGCGTCCGGAGGCGACCTGCTTGATCGCCGAGCGCCGCTGGGGGTCGTACAGCCGCTCGGGGTCCTCGCCGCCTTCACCGGTGTTGGACTTGCCGCCGAGCCGGTTCATCGCGATGGCCAGCGTCTGGTGCGCTTCCATCGAGATGGAGCCGTAGGACATGGCGCCGGTGGAGAAGCGCTTGACGATCTCGGAGATCGGCTCGACCTCGTCGATCGGGATCGACTCGCGGGCGCCGGTCTTGAACGCGAACAGGCCGCGCAGCGTCATCAGCCGCTTGGACTGCTCGTCCACGCGCTCGGTGTACTTCTTGAAGATGTCGTAGCGCCGGGTGCGGGTGGAGTGCTGGAGGCGGAAGACCGTTTCGGGGTCGAACAGGTGCGGTTCGCCTTCGCGGCGCCACTGGTACTCGCCCCCGATCTCCAGTCGGCGGTGCGAGGGGGCGATGCCGGTGGGCGGGTAGGCCTTGGCGTGCCGGCGGGCGACCTCCTCGGCGACGACGTCCAGGCCGATGCCGCCGAGCTTGCTGGTGGTGCCGGTGAAGTATTCGGCGACGAAGTCGGCGGCGAGGCCGACGGCTTCGAACACCTGGGCGCCGCGGTAGGAGGCGACGGTGGAGATGCCCATCTTGGACATCACCTTCAGCACGCCCTTGCCGAGTGCCTTGATCAGGTTGCGGATCGCCTGTTCGGGGGCGATGTCGCCGAGGAAGACGCCGTCGCGGACCAGGTCCTCGACGGATTCCATCGCGAGGTAGGGGTTGACGGCGGCGGCGCCGTAGCCGATGAGCAGCGCGATGTGGTGCACCTCGCGCACGTCGCCGGCTTCGACGATCAGGCCGACCTGGGTGCGGGTCTTGGTGCGGATCAGGTGGTGGTGTACGGCGGAGGTGAGCAGCAGCGAGGGGATCGGCGCGTGCTCGGCGTCCGAATGGCGGTCGGAGAGGACCACGATGCGGGCACCGTCGGCGATCGCGCCGGTGGTCTCGGCGCGGATCTCCTCGAGGCGCTTGGCCAGTGCCGCGCCGCCGCCGTCGACGGGGTAGAGCCCGGAGATGGTGACGGCCTTCAGGCCGGGCTGGTCGCCGTCGAGGTTGATGTGGATCAGCTTGGCGAGTTCGTCGTTGTCGAGCACCGGGAAGGGCAGGACGACGTTGCGGCAGTCGGCGGGCTGGGCGTCGAGCAGGTTGCCCTCGGGGCCGACGAAGCTGCCCAGCGAGGTGACCAGTTCCTCGCGGATGGCGTCCAGCGGCGGGTTGGTGACCTGCGCGAAGAGCTGGACGAAGTAGTCGAAGAGCAGTCGCGGCTTGGCGGACAGCGCGGCGATCGGGCTGTCGGTGCCCATCGAGCCGAGCGGTTCGCCGCCGGAGCGGGCCATCGGCGCCAGGATGACGCGCAGTTCTTCCTCGGTGTAGCCGAAGGTCTGCTGGCGGCGCGAGACGGAGGCGTGCGTGTGCACGACGTGTTCGCGCTCGGGCAGGTCCTCGAGGTTGATCAGGCCCGCGTGCAGCCATTCCTGGTAGGGGTGTTCGGCGGCGAGCGCGGTCTTGATCTCGTCGTCCTCGACGATCCGCCGGGCCTGGGTGTCCACGAGGAACATCCGGCCGGGCTGGAGCCGGCCCTTGCGCACGATCCGCGCCGGGTCGATGTCCAGGACGCCGACCTCGGAGGAGAGCACGACCAGGCCGTCGTCGGTGACCCAGTAGCGCGAGGGTCGCAGGCCGTTGCGGTCCAGGACCGCGCCGATCAGGGTGCCGTCGGTGAAGGTGACGCAGGCCGGGCCGTCCCACGGTTCCATCACGGTGGCGTGGAACTTGTAGAAGGCGCGCCGGGCGGCGTCCATCGTGGCGTGGTTCTCCCACGCCTCGGGGATCATCATCAGCACGGCGTGCGGGAGCGGCCGACCGCCCAGGTGGAGCAGTTCCAGCACCTCGTCGAAGGACGCGGAGTCGGACGCCTCGGGGGTGCAGATCGGGTACAGCCGGCTCAGGTCGCCGGGGATCAGGTCGGTGGCGAGCATCGACTCGCGCGCGGCCATCCAGTTGCGGTTGCCCTTGACGGTGTTGATCTCGCCGTTGTGCGCGATGAAGCGGTACGGGTGGGCGAGCGGCCAGGCCGGGAAGGTGTTGGTGGAGAACCGCGAGTGCACGAGGCCGATCGCGGATGCCAGGCGCCGGTCGGACAGGTCCGGGAAGAACGGCTCCAGTTGCCCGGTGGTGAGCATGCCCTTGTAGACGAGGGTGCGCGCGGAGAGCGAGGCGAAGTAGACGTCGACCTCGCGCTCGGCGCGCTTGCGCAGCGCGAACGCGAGCCGGTCCAGGGCGATCCCGGTGACGGTGTCGTCGACGCCGGCCACGAACAGTTGGGCGAAGCGCGGCATGGTCTCGGCGGCCATGGTGCCGACCAGGCCGGGCGTGGTGGGCACCTCGCGCCAGCCGAGCACGCGCAGGTTCTCCTCGGCGGCGATGCGCTCGATGGAGGACTTGGCGCGGCCGGCGTGCACGTCGTCGTCGGGCAGGAAGGCGATGCCGACCGCGTAGCCGCCGGCGGCGGGCAGGTCGAAGCCCGCGCTCTCGCGCAGGAAGGCGTCCGGGACCTGGATGAGGATGCCCGCGCCGTCGCCGGTGTCGGCCTCGGCGCCGGTGGCGCCCCGGTGCTCCATGTTCCGCAGGACGGTCAGGGCCTGGTCGACGATGTCGTGGCTGGGCTCGCCGGTGAGCGTGGCCACGAATCCGACACCACAGGCGTCGTGCTCGTTACGGGGGTCGTACAACCCCTGTGCCGCGGGAATCGCGGAGAAGAGGGGGCCCGGAGTTGCGGGCATGGCAGGAGGCATGGGCGCTCCCGTCGTCGTCGTGGCGTGTGGTGCGCAACAGGGACGACGTTGGCCCTCTGCGATTTCGTGCAGGTTACACGATCAGTACGTGTATCCGGAACCCGGGACAAACCCGTCTCACCATGCGGTCTCCAGGGTGATCCGGCCGGGCTGTCGAGCGCTGCGCCGCGCCGGTCGCCTTGGCATATCAGCTGGCTCATTCCCGACCATCCCGACACCGAAACTGGGTGTCCGACCCGTGGAATCGGTCGTTTCCGGGTGAGGTCGCCGGGCTACGGCCGTGTTACGTATGCCTCACCCGTCACACCTGTCGGCCGATCAGCAGGCCGAGCAGGTAGGTCAGTCCGCCGGCGGCGGCGCCCAGCACCAACTGGCGGGTCCCGCCGAACCACCACGGCCGGGCGGTGACCCGGGAGACCGCGGCGCCCGCGCCGAACAGGCCGAGCGCGGTGAGCAGCAGGGCGGGGGTGAGCGTGGTCGCGCCGAGCAGGTACGGCAGCAGGGGCAGCAGCGCGCCGATCGCGAAGAAGGCGAACGAGGAGCCGGCCGCGAGCCACGGCGAGGGCAGGTCGTGCGGGTCCACGCCGAGTTCCTCGCGGGCGTGGATCTCCAGGGCCAGCTCGGGGTCGCGGGAGAGTTGGCGGGCGACCTCGACGGCCAGGTCCTCGTCCAGGCCCCGGGCGATGTACAGCTCGGCGAGTTCGCGTTGTTCGGCCTCGGGGCTGCGGCACAGTTCGCGGCGTTCCACCTCGACCTCGGCGCGGGCCAGTTCACCCTGGGAGGCGACCGAGGTGTACTCCCCCGCCGCCATCGAGAAGGCGCCGCCGGCCAGGCCGGCCAGGCCGGTGATCACGACGGTCTTGGGCGTGGCGTCGCTGCCGACGACGCCGGCGATCAGCGCGAAGTTGGAGACCAGGCCGTCCATCGCGCCGAACACGGCCGGGCGCAGCCAGCCGCCGCCGATGTCGCGGTGGGTGTGGTCTATGCCGTCCTGGTGTCCGAGGGCCGGGGCACCCGTGCTGTCGGCGGCTGTGTCGGTGGTCTTCAAGGTCGTTCGGCCCTCTCGTCACGCTGGGGCGACGACGCTACCGTTTCGGCCGGACCCGCCGCCGGCCAGGAAAGGCTGTCCGAACCCGGAGAGGCTGCCCGAACCCGCAGGTGGAAGCGGGTCGGGGCAGCCTCGGGTAGAGCGGGGTCAGCCCTTGTCGGCGGGCTTGCGCACGACCGATGCGGCGGGCTCGGCATCCGTGTCCGCGCCGGGGTCGGCGTCGGTCGCGGCCTCGGCCGGCCCACCGGGTTCGTGGTCGGCGCTCTCGGCATCCTTCACGAGCTTCACGGGCTTCGTGGCTTTCGCGTCCGCCGCGTCCTCGGTGCCCCCGGTGTCCTCGGTCGCCTTCGCCTTCTCGGCCTTCTCGGCCCCGTCGGCGTCCTCGTCCTCAGCGTCCTCGTCCATCCCGCGGTCGTGCCCGCGCAGCGTGGCCGGGTCCTCGCGGCCGGGGTGCTTGCGCGCCGAGATCCAGATGTAGGCGAGCGCGCCGGCGAACACGACGATCGAGGTCCAGTTGTTCAGGCGCATGCCCAGCACGTGCTCGGCGTCGTCCACGCGCATGTACTCGATCCAGAACCGGCCCACCGTGTAGCCCGCGACGTAGAGCGCGAAGGCGCGGCCGTGGCCCAGTTTGAACCGGCGGTCGGCCCAGATCACCAGCGCCGCGACGCCGACGCACCACAGCGACTCGTACAGGAACGTCGGGTGGAAGGTGCCGGCCTGGCCGGGGTCGATCACGTTGTGGTCGCCGTCGATCTTCACCGCCCACGGCACGTCGGTCTCGCGGCCGTAGAGCTCCTGGTTGAACCAGTTTCCCCAGCGGCCCACGGCCTGGGCGAGGACGATGCCGGGGGCGAGCGCGTCGGCCAGCGCGGGCAGCGGGATGCCCCGGCGGCGGCAGCCGATCCAGGCGCCCACCGCGCCGAGGGCGATCGCGCCCCAGATGCCGAGGCCGCCCTTCCACACGGCGAACGCCTGCATGGGGTCGCCGCCGTCGCCGAAGTACGGCCCCGGCGTGGTGATGACGTGGTAGATGCGGCCGCCGACGAGGCCGAAGGGCACCATCCACACGGCGATGTCGCCGACCGTGCCGGGGCGACCGCCGCGGGCGACCCAGCGTCGCTCGCCGAGCCAGATCGCGAGGACGACACCGAGGATGATGCACAGCGCGTAGCCGCGCAGCGGGATCGGACCGAGGTCGATCTGGCCGCGGGAGGGGCTGGGAATGAATGCGAGGTCCATGGCGGGTACGACGCTACCGGGTGTGGGGGCGAACGTGTGCGGGCGGGCACATGCGAACGGGCGCGACACCGGAAAATGTGGTGTCGCGCCCGTTCGATGTGCGACGGACGGTGACTACTTGATCGCTGCCAGGATCTGGGCGCGCACCTCGTCGGGGGTGGCCAGGCCGCGACCCTTGACGATCAGGTCGATGGTCTTGCCGTTGATGCCCGCGGTCGGGGTGCCGGTGACCGGGGTGTCGCCGATCTTGGCGTTCTGGAACGCGTCCTCGACCTTGTTGACCCAACCCGCGACGCTCAGGTCGTTGACGCAACTGTCGAAGGTCGGCGAGCGCAGGCCCTCGACCTTGCCCGCGAGGTCGAGCAGGTAGGAGCGGCTGCCGAACTTGTCGTCCAACTCGTCGGGCTGGTTCGCGAAGAGCGTGTCGTGGTACTGCGCGAACTTGCCCGCGGTCTGCGCGCAGCCGGCGGCGTTGGCCGCGTACTTGGAGCCGTTGCCGCCGAGTTTGCCGTCCAGGAAGGACGCGATGTGGTAGTCGATCTTGATGGTGCCGGCGTCGGCCATCTGTCGCAGGGTGGGGCCGAGGGCCTTCTCCACCTCGTGGCAGATCGGGCAGCGGAAGTCCTCGTACATGATCAACGAGGGGGCGTTGGGGTTGCTGCCCACCGAGATGCCCAGGCCGTCCGCGGACAGGTTGGCGGGGGCGCTGAACGGCTTGGCGAGCGCGTCCTTCCAGGGCCCCTTCTTCTTGTTGGTCTTGGACATGCCCACGACCACGCCGATGATGGCGACGACCGCGAGGACGGCCACCACGGCGCCGGCGATGACGATGACGCGCTTGCGCTTGTCGATCGCCTGTTGGCGCGCGCGCTCTTGGGCCATGCGCTCGCGCGCGGTGCGCTTGCCTTCGGAATTCTTCGAGCTCACGTGATCTCAGGGCCTTTCGGTTCCCGGGTTCCGGGGTTCGGGTTCGCGTCCCCGCGGTACTCGTCCGCGTCGGCGTTCCGCTCGTCCTCGTCCTGGTCCGGGTCCTCGTCGTCCGCGTGGTGGTCGAGGTAGGACTGCTCCTCGGGGAACAGCCAGGCGTCCGCGGACAGGCGGGTTCGGGGGAAGACGATCAGCCAGATCGCGAGCAGCATGAAGCCGCAGTCCCGCAGGATCTCCTCGAGGTACGCGGTCTTGTCCGGCTCGACCGGGCCGCCGCCGCCGAAGCAGCCGCAGTCGATCGCCAGGCCGCGGGCCCAGGCCTGGGCGATGCCCGCGATGAACACGAGCAGGAGCAGCGCGGACAAGGACGCGACCAGTCGGGTGCCGAGCCCGATCACCAGGAGCAGGGCCAGGCCCAGTTCCAGGTAGGGCAGGGCGTAGCCGACCGGCTCGACGAGGTTGTCGGGCAGTACGTCGTAGCCCCGGACCGCGTAGGCGGCCTGGTCGGGGTCGAGCGCCTTCTCCCAGCCGGCGTATGCCCAGACGAAGGCCAGGCCCAGTCTGGCGGCGAGGCCGATCCAGGGCGCGATCGCGCGCAGTTTCGCGGGCGGGCCGCCTGTGGCGGTGCCGTTCGCGCCGGCCGTCGTGGTCGTCACAGGGCCACCGGCTCGATCGTTTTGCTTCCCAAGGTCTGACCTCCGTCACGACAGGTGAGGTGCGGGGACCCCGGTCCGGTTCTCCCCCGCACCCCGGACCGGCACATGTCCTGTCTAACCGGCGGAAGGTGCTTGAGGTTCCTCTCCGAGCGCCGCCTTACCACTACCGGGGTTCTCCAGGCGTTGGTCGAGCAGTTCACGAAGGTTGTCGGGCGAACGCATGGCCGAGTTCCCGCTGTCGAGAATTTTTCCGTCCACCGCGATGGCGGGCGTGGCCGAGACGCCGGAGCTTTCGAACGCGGTTTCGGCGGCACTGACCCACGCGGCGTTGGCGTCGGTGTTCACGCACGTGTCGAACGCCTCGCCGCGCAGGCCCGGGACCTGGTCGGCGAGTTCGAGCAGTCGCGCGGCGGTGTAGCCGTCCTCGGATTCCTCGGGCTGGTTGGTGAACAGCACCATGTGGTAGGCGGCGAACTTGCCCGCGTCCACCGAGCAGCGGGCGGCGTTGGCGGCCTTGACGGAGCCGGTGCCGCCGAGTTTGCCGTCCAGGAAGGAGGCGATGTGGTAGTCGACCTTGATCTTCCCGGCCTCGGCGTAGTCGGCGAGCAGTGGGCCGAAGCCGGTCTCGAAGCGCTTGCAGAACGGGCAGCGGAAGTCCTCGAACACGGTGACCGTCACCGGCGCGGAGGCGCTGCCGACCCGGATGACGCCGTCGGGTCGCACGGCGGCGGGCAGCGTGGCCGGGTCGACGGCGCGGATCGCCGACTTGGGGCCGGTCGCCGAGTTGTTCTCGCCGGCGTCGTCCTTGTCGTCGTCGCCGGTGGTGAGCACGACGCCCAGGACCGCGGCCAGGACGGCGGCCACGAGCACGCCGACGACGGCCAGGATGACGGGTGTTCGATTGGTCCTGGGGTTGGCGCTCAACGCGGGTTCCTCCGATGCGGGTGGGGGCGGGCATGGCAACGGCCGCCGCGGGAGTGCTGCGGCGGCCGTCGTCCAGCCGGTTCACATTTTGGCGTGTTTTTACACGGGATGGATGATTTCCGAGGGTGTCAGCGGCGTACGCCCTCGGCGAGGTCGGCGGCGAGGGCGCGGACGGCGTCCAGGCCGGCCTGTTCGTCGGGCGCGTCCAGCAGGGCGCGCACGAACGCGGAGCCGACGATGACGCCGTCGGCGTAGGCGGCGACCTCGGCCGCCTGGGCGGCGGTGGAGACGCCCAGGCCGACACAGACCGGCAGGTCGGTGGTCTTGCGGGTGCGCGCGACCAGGTCGCCGGCCGCGGAACTCACCGAGGTCCGGGCGCCGGTGACGCCCATGACGGACGCGGCGTAGACGAAGCCGCCGCAGTGGCGGGTGGTGTAGGCGATGCGTTCGTCCGAGGAGGACAGCGCCACCAGGAAGATCCGGTCGAGGTGGTGCCGGTCGGTGGCGGCGATCCAGTCGTGCGCCTCGTCCGGGATCAGGTCGGGGGTGATCACCCCGCTGCCCCCGGCCGCGGCGAGTTCGCTCGCGAACCGCTCGACGCCGTAGCGTTCGATCGGGTTCCAGTACGACATCACCAGCGTCGCGGCGCCGGTCTCGGCGACGGCGCGCACGTTGTCGATCACGTGGTGGGTGTTGGTGCCGTGTGCGAGCGCGTGTTCGACGGCGCGCTGGATGACCGGGCCGTCCATCTGCGGGTCGCTGTAGGGCAGGCCGACCTCGATGATGTCGCACCCGCCCTCGACCATCGCGCGCATCGCGGCGGCGGAGCCCTCGACGGAGGGATAGCCCGCCGGGAGGTAGCCGACGAGTGCGGCGCGGTTCTCGGCGCGGGCGGCGGCCAGCACCTTCGTCAGCCTGGTGGTGGTGTCGGTGCCGGTCACGACTGCTCCGCTTCCGCGTCGAGGAGATCGAAGTACTTGGCGGCGGTGTGCATGTCCTTGTCGCCGCGCCCGGAGAGGTTGACCAGGATGGTGGCGTCCGGGCCGAGTTCGCGCCCGACCTCGATCGCGCCGGCCAGGGCGTGCGCGGACTCGATCGCCGGGATGATGCCCTCGGTGCGGCACAGCAGCCGGAACGCCTCCATCGCGGGGGCGTCGTCGATCGGCCGGTAGGTCGCCCGGCCGGTCTGGTGCAGCCACGCGTGCTCGGGCCCGACCGCCGGGTAGTCCAGGCCGGCCGAGATCGAGTGCGATTCCATGGTCTGCCCGTACTCGTCCTGGAGCAGGTAGGTGCGCGCGCCGTGCAGGACGCCGATCGAGCCGCCGGTGATCGAGGCGGCGTGCCGGCCGGTCTCCACGCCGTCGCCGCCCGCCTCGAAGCCGTACAGGCGCACGCCCTCGTCGGGGATGAACGCGTGGAAGGCGCCGATCGCGTTGGAGCCGCCGCCCACGCACGCGCAGACCGCGTCCGGCAGCTTGCCGGTCAGGTCGAGCACCTGCTGTCGGGCCTCCACCGAGATGACCTTGACGAAGTCGCGGACCATCGCCGGGAAGGGGTGGGCGCCGGCGGCGGTGCCGAGCAGGTAATGGGTGTTGTCGACGTTGGCGACCCAGTCGCGCAGCGCCTCGTTGATCGCGTCCTTGAGGGTGCGCGAGCCGATCGAAACCGGGATCACCTCGGCGCCGAGCACGCGCATCCGGGCCACGTTCAGCGCCTGGCGCTGGGTGTCGAGTTCGCCCATGTAGACGACGCAGTCGAGGCCGAGCAGCGCGCACGCGGTCGCGGTGGCCACGCCGTGCTGGCCGGCGCCGGTCTCGGCGATCACCCGGGTCTTGCCCATGCGCTTGGTCAGGATGGCCTGACCGAGCACGTTGTTGATCTTGTGCGAGCCGGTGTGGTTGAGGTCTTCGCGCTTGAGGATGATCCGCGCGCCGCCGGCGTGTTCGGCGAAGCGGGGCGCCTCGGTGATGATGCTCGGGCGCCCGGCGTAGTCGCGCAGCAGGCCGGCGAACTCGGCCTGGAACTCCGGGTCGTCCTTGGCCTTCTCGTAGGCGGCGGTCAGTTCGTCGAGGGCGGCGATCAGTGCCTCGGGCAGGAAACGCCCGCCGAAGACGCCGAAGTGGCCGGAGGGGTCCGGCTGTTGGGCAGTGCTGGACATGCGAGGTCCTTGTCGGTGTGGCATGCCGTGCGGACGGCACGTTGCTGACGGTGGGTCAGGAAACGTGTCGGCGCCATCGGCTGCCCGGCACCTGGCCGGGCTCGCAACCGATCACATAGCGCACCCGGCGGCCGCGGACCCGCCGCGCGGGCGCGCGGCAGCCACGGGGCTTGCAGCCCCTGGCCAGTCGCGGATCCATGCTCATCGCCGCACGCGCTCTCAGCCGCGCCCGTGCCGGATCGCCGGGTGGGCGCCCGCGGCGACCAGGTCGGCGACCGAGCTGCGCGGGTCGCGACCGGTGACCAGGGACTCGCCCACCAGGACGGCGTCGGCGCCGTTGTTGGCGTACGCGATCAGGTCGTGCGGGCCGCGTACGCCGGACTCGGCGATGCGCACGCACGAGTCCGGGATCAGCGGGGCGATCCGGGCGAAGTTGTTGCGGTCCACCTCGAGGGTCTTGAGGTTGCGCGCGTTGACCCCGATCACGGTGGCGCCGGCGTCGAGCGCGCGGGCGGTCTCCTCCTCGTCGTGGACCTCCACGATCGTGGTGAGACCGATCGAGCGGGACCGCTCGATCAGCGAGATCAGCGCGTTCTGCTCCAGGGCCGCGACGATCAGCAGGGCGACGTCCGCGCCGTGTGCGCGGGCCTCCCAGAGCTGATAGCTGGTGACCATGAAGTCCTTGCGCAGGACCGGGATGTCGACCGCGGCGCGGACCGCGTCGAGGTCTTCGAGCGAGCCGCCGAATCGGCGCTGCTCGGTGAGCACGCTGATCACCGAGGCGCCGCCGGACTCGTAGTCGGCGGCCAGGCCGGCCGGGTCGGCGATCGCGGCGAGTGCGCCCTTGGAGGGGCTGGAGCGCTTGACCTCGGCGATGACGGCGATGCCGTCGCCGCGCAGGATGCTCTCCGCGTCGCGGGGTGCCGGCGCCTGGGCCGCGAGTTCCTTGATCTCGTCAAGGGATACGCGGGCCTGTCGTTCGGCGAGGTCGGCGTTGACACCGTCGATGATCTCGTCGAGAACGCTCACGCCCTACATCCCCTCGTTTGTCCGGAGAACCTGCTCCCCCGGCTCTTCGATGGTATAGGCCGATTCGAACAGACCCGTCCACGCCGCACCGCCGAAGAGGTGGGGGCAGCATACGGCGTCGCACGGTGGGTCCGTGCGCACGGTCCGGCCGGCGGAACCGCCGGCGATCACTGTGCGTCAGGGCGCGAGCGCCGCACCGAAGGGCAGGTCGCGGACGATCCAAAAGAGCAGCACGACCACCAGCAGAGCCCGCAGCGGGCGGGGGTCGGCGAGCGCCCGACGCGGGCGCGCGCGGGCGGTGCGCACCGCCCAGCGCAGCCACAACACGCCGATCAGCGGGAACAGCGCGACCGCGAGCGCGTTGTAGCCCAGCGCGGCGGGCAGGTCGAGGTGGGTCAGCGCGTGCACACAGCGCAGGCCGCCGCAGCCGGGGCAGGGCAGGCCGGTGAGCAGCAGGTAGGGGCACGGCGGATAGTGGCCGCTCTCGCGCGGATCGACCAGCCCCACATAGGCGGTCGCGGCACCGAGCAGGGCCAGGCTCACGGCCGGCAGTCCGAGGTTGCGCAGCCGGAAGCCGGTGCTCGGCGCGGGCGGGGCGGGGGTGTTCACCGACCCATTGTGCGGTCCGGACGCACCGTCAGAGGTCACCCAGCGTGTCTTTCCAGCCGAGCAGGAACACACCCACCATCCAGGTGGTCCAGAAGATCACGCCGAGCAGCACCGTGCCGATGGTCCAGTTGCGGGCCCGCAAGGAAGCGAGCCGGGCGCCCGCGACGTCGCCGCGCTGCCAACGCTCGTTGACACTGGTGGCCGCGAGCAGCGCGGGCACGCCCGCCAGGAAGCAGCAGAAGACCGTGGCCACGACCGCCCACGCGAGGTAGTTCTCCGGCGGCCCGGGTGGCGGTCCGGCGGGCGGCGGCGTGGTCGGCGGTCCATAGGGCATGGCGTGCCCGAACGGTCGAGCCGGCGCGTTCCACTCCCGCGTCCGATCCGGCCGCTCCTCACCGCCTCCGGAAGCCCCCGGATAGCCGTAGGCCACATTCCCCCCTAGGCACAACGCCGCACCGGCGAGCCCACCCTAGAACAGCCCCGGGCCCGCCACACCAAACCCCAACCACCGCCCGAGCCAACCGACGCCCGAACCGGCCCGGCAGGCGCTTGAGCCCACATCAGCCCGGCCGGCGCCTGAGGCCAACCCAAGCCAACCGAAGGCCCGAGGTCAGCCGCACATCAGCCCGGCCGGCGCCTGAGGCCGACCCGAACCGACCGAACGCCCGAGGTCAGCCGAAAACCAGCCCGGCCGGGGCCGAACGTCAGCGCCGCGCAGGAGCCGTGCCGAGACCACCCATCCGCATGCCCGCACCGGCGACGCACCCCACCAAAACCACAACCGCACCGACCCAGAACAACATCACGTTGGCCGCGATCATCGCGACGCCGGAGATCGTGCAGCCGATCAGCGCCAGTATGGTCACGGTCCAGGCGGCGGGGGTACTGCCGTGGTTTCCGGCTTGCGACGACATCGCTCAACTCCTTCGGCTTCACATTCACACGCTTGTGCGCGGCTGCCGCGACACCGTCCTGGGCGCCGCGATCACAACCGCGCGAGTCTTATTGTCACCCGTCGAGAGCAGTGCTCAGCGCGTGGGGTCCTCGCCGCGGTCGAGCGCGTTCCACAGATCGGCGTTGCGGACCGGGCCGCGCTTGACGGCGGCCGCCTTGCCGGCGGGGGCCTCGTAGCGGTTGGACATCCCGGGCCAGCGCCGGCCCCGAAGCACCACGAACAGACCGGCCAGCAGGATCAGCGCACCGCCCACGGCCGCGAACCACGGCCAGATCGTGTGGCTGACGTCCACCGCGCGAACCCCCTCGACGGCCGCCTTGCCCGCCGCCTCGGAGTTCACCGCCGAGGTGTCGCCGGCACCTTGCACGGCCAACACCGTGACCCCGAGCCCGGCCAGCGTCACCAGCACGCCGATGACGGTTCGCCCGATCGTGCGGGTGGCGAGCACCGCGAGGCCGCCGGCCAGGCCGAGCAGCGCGAGCGCGGAGCCGGCCTTGTTGATCGTATTGCCGCTCGCGTGCACCGCGATCCGCGAGCCGTGCACCGGCGCGGTGCCCTCGGCCCACGTACGCCCCGCCGCCGAGAGCACCACGGCCGCGCCGACCAGGGCCAGCAGCACCGCGACGGTCAACTCCCGGCGGGCCGCCCTGCGCTCCCGCGACGCCGCCGCGTCCGCCGTATCGCCCGCGCCGGCCGCGGTCGCGGGCTCCGCGATCGCTCGGTCGTCCGTCTCGGTGCCACTGCGCGCTGCGCCGGCCTCGGTCCTCGCGTCGGTCATGTCACCAGCATGACCCACGCCGCCGAACGGCTTGACCCGGGGCGGGTCGGCGCGGTCCCCCTGCCATCCCGGACGAGGCCCGAGCCGGGCCCGAGAACCAGCCCCGGCCGGTTCGAGGACGAACTCCTACCGGGTCCCGAGACCCGCCCTATACCTCGTGCGCCGGCGTCAACGTCCCCGCGATGGCGATCGCGCGCAGCACCGCCGCCGCCTTGTTGCGGCACTCGATGTCCTCGGCCTCGGGCGAGGAGTCGGCCACCACGCCCGCACCGGCCTGGACGTACGCCACACCGTCGCGGATGAGCGCGGTGCGGATCGCGATCGCGGTGTCCAGGTCGCCGGCGAAGTCGACGTAGCCCACACAACCGCCGTACAGCCCGCGCCGGGTCGGCTCGAAGTTCTCGATGATCTCCATCGCGCGCGGCTTGGGCGCGCCGGAGAGGGTGCCCGCCGGGAAGCACGCGGCGAACACGTCCAACGCGGTGCGCTCCGGGGCCAACTCGCCCACCACGGTGGACACGATGTGCATCACGTGGCTGTACCGCTCGACCGACATGAAGTCGATCACCTCGACCGTGCCGGGTGCGCAGACCCGGCCCAGGTCGTTGCGGCCCAGGTCGACCAGCATCAGGTGCTCGGCGCGTTCCTTCGGGTCGGCGAGCAACTCCTCGGCCAGGTCGGCGTCCTGCTGGGGGGTGGCGCCGCGCGGGCGGGTGCCCGCGATCGGGTGCAGCATCGCGCGCCCGTTCTCGACCTTGACCAGCGCCTCGGGGCTGGAGCCGACCACGTCGAAGCCGCCCTCGGCGCCGCCGTCCGGGCCCGGCAGCCGGAACAGGTACATGTACGGACTGGGGTTGGTCGCGCGCAGGATCCGGTACACGTCCAGCGCGCCGGCCTCGGTGGGCATCTCGAAGCGCTGGGACAGCACGATCTGGAACGCCTCGCCGGCCCGGATTTCCTCCTTGGCCGCCTCCACCGCCTTGCGGTAGGCGGGTGAGCCCCACGGGCCGACCGCCTCCGCCGGCGCGGCGCGCTCGAACGAGGCCGCGGCCAGTCCGGTCGGCCGGGCCAGGTCGGCCGTCATCGCGTCGAGCCGGGCCACCGCCGCGTGGTAGGCCTCGTCGACGCCGGACTCGCGGTTGTCGTGGTTGATCGCGTTGGCGATCAGCAACACGCTGCCGTCCACGTGGTCGAGCACCGCGAGGTCGGTGGCCAGGAACATCATCAGTTCCGGCACCCGCAGGTCGTCCACGGTCGCGTCGGGCAGCCGTTCCAGCCGGCGCACCACGTCGTAGCCGAGGTAGCCGACCATCCCGCCGGTCAGCGGTGGCAGTTCCAGGCCCGGGACGCCGTGCGGGGTGTGCAACGCGGCCACGGTGGCCCGCAGTACCTCCAGCGGATCGCCGTCCACCGGCACGCCCACCGGCGGGGTGCCCAGCCAGCGGGCCCGTCCGGCCGCCTCGGTGAGCACCGCCGCGCTGCGCACGCCCACGAACGAATAGCGGGACCACGAGCGGCCGTTCTCGGCGGACTCCAGCAGGAAGGTGCCGGGCCGCTCGGCGGCGAGTTTGCGGTACAGCCCGACGGGGGTGTCGCCGTCGGCCAGGAAGCTCCGGGTGACGGGGATGACCCGCCGGTCGCGCGCGAGCGCCCGGAAGGTGTCGAGGTCGGGGGTGACGGTTCCGGTGGTCATGGCGTGCGCAATCTCCCGGGCAGCGAGGTCGGGCGGAGCCGGGGCCACGCGGGCCCGGGGTCGGCGGCGGTCAGTCGGAGACGGGCAGGACGTCCGCGTCGAAGCACGTGCGGTCGCCGGTGTGGCACGCGGCGCCGGTCTGCTCGACCCGCACCAGCACGGCGTCGCCGTCGCAGTCGAGCGCGACCGAGAGCACCTTCTGCACGTGGCCGGAGGTGTCGCCCTTGACCCAGTACTCCTGCCGGCTGCGGCTCCAGTAGGTGCATCGGCCGGTGGTCAGCGTGCGATGCAGGGCCTCATCGTCCATCCAGCCGACCATCAGCACCTCGCCCGTGTCGCCGGCCTGCGCGACGGCGGCGATCAGGCCGTCGGGGTCGCGCTTGAGGCGTGCGGCGATGGTCGGGTCGAGGTCGGACGGCCGCGCGGGCGGGTGGGTGGCACCGGTCATGCGCGCATTGTCGCAGACCCGCGCGGGCCGACCGGTTCGGTGTTCACAGGCCGGTACGGGCCGTACGCAGGGTGTCGATCGCCGCCGGGTCGCCGTCCAGCTCGACCCGGGCCCGGTCCTTGCGGCCGAACAGGTACAGGAGCAGTTCGCCCGGGTGTCCGCTCAGGGTCACCACGGGCGTGCCCTTGTGGATGGTCCTGGGCTGTTCGTCGGGTCCGGTGTCGGTGCGGCGCAGCGCCACGCCGACCGGGACGCCGCGCAGCGCGATCCGCGAGGAGCCGACGGCCCGCTTCCACAGGATCTCGGTGAGCGCGGGGTCCAGTTCGCGCGGCTCGGCGCCGCCGGGCTGCGCGCGGCGCACGTCCTCCAGGTGGATGAAGTACTCCATCGTGTTGGCGGCGGCGTCCACACCGGGGATGCCGAACACGGACAGCCGCGGCGGGCCGTCGGCGACCAGGCGCACGGTCTGTTCGTACGGCTTGGCCGCCTGCCGCAGCCGGACCTTCTCGGTGTGGCCGGCGAGCGCCTCGAACATGATGCCCGGCGCGGAGTCGGGGCGCCGCTCGCGGATCACCAGGTGCGCCGCGAGGTCGCGGGTGGTCCAACCCTCGCACAGGGTGGGCGCGTCCGGGCCGAGCACGCGCAGGAGTTCGGCGAGCGCGGCACGTTCGGTGCGGGCGTGGGAAGTCGGCATGTGCCGATCCTTCGGCCCGCACCGGGCGCGGTCAAGGGGGCGCGGTCACGGGTGTGCGGTCACACGTGTGGGGTCGGGGCATGCGGTCGGAGCGTCCCGTCGGCGGTGCGGTCACGGCGACGCGGCGATCGGCGCGGAGTCCTTGGGTTGGTCGGTGTTCTGTTGCGTGCTCATCCAGCGCAGCGCGTCCGGCAGGACCGCCTGCCAGGTCTTGAAGTTGTGCCCGCCGGTGGGCAGGAGCAGCGTGTCCACCTTCAGCGGCGGTTTGGCCAGTCGCTGGAACTCCTTGGTGTCGGCCAGGTTCGGCTCACCGCTCTCGCTGCTGGTGAGCAGCAGGCTGACGGGTGGCATCGGCATGTTCTTCAGCCGCCACATCAGGTCGTGCTGGTTGCGGTACGCCTTGCTGCCGCCGTACAGGTCGCCGGTGTCGCCGTCCATCGGCGCGCCGTAGTCGGCGGACAGCGCGACGCCCGCGCCGATCCGGTCCGAGTGCAGCATCGCGAGCTTGGCCGCGCAGTAGCCGCCGGTGGAGTCGCCGAGCATGCCCCAGCCGCGCGGTCCGGGGGCGACCCGGTAGGCCTGGCTGATCGCCTCGGGCAGGTCCTGGCTGAAGAACATGCCCACCTGCGGCCCACCGGGCACGTCGGTGCACTCGGTGTCGCGGGCGACGCCGACGCTCGGTTTCATCATCACGTAGATGGTGGGCTGGACCCGGCCGGCGGCGATCTCGGTGGCGGCGAACTTGGGCAGTTCCAGGCGGGTGACCAGGTTGCGCTCGTTGCCGGGGTAGCCGGTGAGCACGACCACGACCGGGAAGCGCCGGTCCTTGTACTGGGCCTGGAAGTACTGCGGCGGCAGGTAGACCAGCGCGGCCGTGCCCAGCCCGCTGCGTCGCCCTGCCACGTCCACCTGCATGATCTGGCCCGCGGCCTGCGGGTTCTTGCCCTGCGGGACGTCTATCGTCTCGGTCCCGTTCTCCTTGACCAGCTTGGGCACGTCACCGGGACCGTTGGTGCCGAAGTTCACCACCGGCTTGCCGGTGTGCCCGAGCAGGTCGTCCCAGGTCGTGTAGAAGACGAAGTAGCGGTTGCCGATCACCGCGACGGTGGCCATCAGCAGCACCTGCGTGCTCAGCAGGATGCCGACCCGTCCCAGGATCGGCAGTACCCCCTGGCGGGACAACTTCGGCCAGAAGTACACGGCGGCCGCGGCCGCCGCGAAGGCGACGACGCCGAGCAGGATTATCAGTTTGAGGCTGGTCAGGCCCACAGCGGCGTCCTCGGTCCTATGGATCATGGTCAGGGCACGCCCGTGGAGACGAGACCGGCCCGGGGTTTGGTTGCGGATGCCGGCGACACTCCGGCACGGCCGGCGGGGAACGCCCGAAACAGGGTGACATGCGGGAAAGGTGCGGTCCAAGCCGAGCCGGGTGCGTCGATCCTGATCGAACCGAGGTCCGCGCCGGGGAATCCGGGCCGTCCGACGTGCCTTGTACTTTCATTGGACAACCATCCTTCGAGAGCCCCGTTCGCGGCGGCCGGATTCCCGTGAAAGTGAGCCCCGTGGCGGACAAGGTCGTGCTGCGACAAGGACTGCGCGTCATCGGTGTGGCGATCCGCGAGGAACCGCGGATCTTCGCCGCCGCGGTGGGCGCGAGCGCGGTGTACGGCGTGATGACGGTCGGCTCGGCCCTGGTGCTGGGCCGGGTCACCGACGAGGTGATCATTCCCGCGTTCCGGGACGGGCGGACCACGGCCGGTGCGCTGATCGGCGCGTTCGCGGCGGTCTTCGGCATCGCGCTGCTCAAGGCGTTCGGCGTGATCGGGCGCCGCCTGTGGGCGGGTGTGATGCAGTACCGCCTCCAGGCCACCTACCGGCGTCGGGTCACCCGGCAGTACCTGCGGCTGCCGCTCGCGTGGCACCACCGCCACCCCACCGGGACGCTGCTGTCCAACGCGAACGCCGACGTCGAGGCGGCCTGGAATCCGGTCGCGCCGCTGCCGATGGCCACCGGCGTGGTGGTGATGTTGTTCGTCGCGGCGATCTCGATGGTGCTCACCGACTGGGCGCTCGCGCTGGTCGGCTTCGTGATCTTCCCGGCGATCGCCCTGCTCAACGTGATCTATCAGCGCAAGCAGGGCCCGCTGGCGATGCGCGCGCAGGAGTTGCGTGCCGACGTCGCGGAGATCGCGCACGAGAGCTTCGACGGCGCGTTGGTGGTCAAGACGCTGGGCCGCGAGACCGAGGAGACCACCCGCTTCGCCGCCGCGTCGCGCGAGTTGGCCGACGCGAACATCGCGGTGGGCCGGGTGCGGGCGCTGTTCGACCCGATCCTGGAGGCGCTGCCCAGCTTCGGCGTGCTGCTGGTGCTGGTGGTCGGCACAGTCCGGGTCTCGCACGGGGACCTGGCCCCCGGCGACCTGGTCCAGGTGGCCTACCTGTTCACCCTGTTGGCCTTCCCGGTCCGGGCGATCGGCTGGCTGCTGGGCGACATGCCGCGCTCGGTGGTCGGCTTCGACCGGGTCAAGGGGGTGCTGGAGGCCGAGGGCGAGCACGCCTACGGGGCGATCGAGGGCGGCGACGCCTCTGCCGGTCCGGCCCGCCTGCAGGCCCGCGCGGTGCGCTTCGGCTACACCGACGACACCGACGTGCTGCACGACGTGGCCTTCGACGTCGAGCCCGGGCGCACCATCGCGGTCGTCGGCCCGACCGGGTCCGGCAAGTCCACGCTGGTCTCGCTCCTGGTGCGCCTGGTCGACCCGGTCGACGGCGCGATCCTGCTGGACGGCACCGACCTGCGCGACTATCGGCGTGGCGGGATCGCGGCCACCGCGGCGCTGGTGCCGCAGCAGGCGTTCCTGTTCGACGACAGCGTGCGCGACAACATCACCCTGGGCCTGGACCTGGACGACGCGGCGGTGCAGGAGGCGCTGCGGATCGCCCAAGCCGACTTCGTCACCGCGCTGCCCGAGGGCCTGGACACCCAGGTGGGCGAGCGCGGGACCACCCTCTCCGGCGGCCAGCGCCAGCGCATCGCGCTGGCCCGGGCGCTGGTGCGGCGCCCGCGCCTGTTGGTCCTGGACGACGCCACCTCTGCGGTGGACCCGCGGGTGGAGGCGGCCATCCTGCACGGGCTGCGCGACGCGGGCCCCGCGACGGTGGTCGTGGTGGCCTACCGCAAGGCCACCATCGCGCTCGCCGACGAGGTGATCTACGTCGAGGGCGGCCGGGTGCTCGACCGCGGCCCGCACCACGAGTTGCTGGACCGCTCGGTGGGCTACCGCCGACTGGTCAACGCGTACGAGCGCGCCGCGCGCGAGGGCGCGGACGAGGATCTCGACATCGACGTCAGCGAGGCCGAGGAGGCCACGGCTTCATGAGTATCGCCACCGTCACGGCCAAGGCGCCCGAACCCGAGCCGAAGGCCGCGTCGCGGATCGGCGCCGACCCCGCGTCGACCCGGCCGACCGAGTCCGGATGGAGCGTGCTGCGCCGGGGCCTGCGGTTGACCCCGGAGTTCACCGAGGGCTGGATCGTCACGCTGTTGCTGGCCGTGGTGGGCACGGCCGGCCGGATCGTGGTGCCGCTGGCCGTCCAGCAGACCATCGACCGGGGCCTGCGCGCCGACGCCGGCCCGGACCTGACCGTGGTGCGCACGATGGCCGCGCTCGCGGCGCTGGCGGTGGTGGTCACCGCGGTGTCCGCGTACGCGATGAACGTGCGCCTGTACCGCACCAGCGAGCGCGGGTTGTCCACCCTGCGGGTGGCCGCCTTCCGGCACATCCACGACCTGTCCACGCTGCACCAGCAGTCCGAGAAGCGCGGCTCGCTGGTCTCGCGGGTGACCGGCGACGTGGACACGATCAGCCGCTTCATCCAGTTCGGCGGTCTGCTGCTGATCGTCAGCGTCGGGCAGATCGCGCTGGTGACGGTGCTGATGTTCGTCTACTCGTGGCAGCTCACGCTGCTCGTGTGGGTGTGCTTCGCGCCGCTGTACTTCTTCATGCGCGCGGTGCAAAAGCGCATCGCCGCCGCCTACTCGCACGTGCGGGTGGCCATGGGCCGGATGCTCGGCGCGATCGCGGAGCCGGTGGTGGGCGCCGCGATCGTGCGCGCGCACGGCATCGAGGACCGCACCGCGCGTCGGATCGACGCGTCGGTGGACGCGCACCGGGACGCGCAGACCCGCGCCCAGTTGTTCGTCGCGTTGACCTTCCCGATGGGCGAGTTCGTGGTCGGCCTGGCCAACGGCCTCGTGGTGGTGGTGGGTGTGTGGCTGGGCATCGACGGGCAGCTCAGCGTCGGCGAACTGGTCGCCTTCCTGTTCCTGGTCACCCTGTTCGTGGGCCCGGTGCAGATGGGCGTGGAGATCCTCAACGAGGCGCAGAACGCGCTCGCGGGCTGGCGCCGGGTGCTGGAGGTGCTGGACGCGGAGCCGGACATCGCCGACCCGGGCGACGCGGGCGAGGAACTCCCGCGCGGCCCGGTCGAGGTCGCCTTCGACCACGTCTCGTACGGGTACCCGGGCGGGCCGCGGATCCTGCACGACGTGGACGTCACGCTCGCGCCCAGGACGAGGATCGCGGTGGTCGGCGAGACCGGCTCCGGCAAGACCACGTTCGCCAAGCTGCTCACCCGCCTCGTCGACCCGGACGAGGGTCGGGTGCTGCTGGACGGCGTCGAACTGCCCCGGGTGCGCTTCTCGTCGCTGCGCGCCCGGGTGGTGATGGTGCCGCAGGAGGGCTTCCTGTTCGACGCCACGCTGCGCGAGAACGTGCGCTACGGCCGGCCGGACGCGGACGACGCGGCCATTCGCACCGCGTTCACCGACCTGGGGTTGGCCGATTGGTTGGCCGGGCTGGCCGCGGGCCTGGACA
The DNA here is from genome assembly GCF_044765325.1 of Embleya sp. NPDC127516. NCBI lineage: Bacteria > Bacillati > Actinomycetota > Actinomycetes > Kitasatosporales > Streptomycetaceae > Embleya > Embleya sp. NPDC127516. The sequence continues at coordinate 197,849 of NZ_JBIWJT010000005.1, forward strand.
CCCCCGTGGGCCAGCGCGGCGAGTCGTTGTCGGCGGGCGAGCGGCAACTGGTCGCGCTCGTGCGGGCCTACATCGCCGATCCCGACCTGCTGGTCCTGGACGAGGCGACGTCGGCCGTGGACCCGGCCACCGAGGTACGGATCGGGCGGGCCCTGGACGGGCTGACCCGGGGCCGCACCGCGGTGTTCATCGCACACCGGATGTCCACCGCCGAATCGGCCGACGAGGTGCTCGTGTTCGACGCGGGCAAGCTGGTCGAACGCGGGCCGCACACCCGCCTGGTCGGGGCCGGCGGGATCTACTCGCGGCTGCACGCCTCGTGGACGGCGCAGCAGAAGACGTCGCGCTGAGCCGAGCCCGGTCTTGGGCCGGTCGCCCCCGAGGGTCGGACGGGCCGTGCGGCCCCGTCCGGCCCTCGGGTCCGTTCGCGGTCCCCTGCGGTCCTATCGCAGGGGCGCCGTCAGCTTCTTGGTCTCGTCCACGTAGGACACCAGGCACTGCACCTCGCGGTCGCCACTGATCCAGCCCGATTCCTTCGGGTAGATGTAGAGCCAGGTCAGCTGCTCCGCCTCGGGTTGGCGGGCGATCACGGGTTCGGCGATCGGCTTGCACACCGCGGACGCCTGGGTGTCCATCGCCGCGTCGCCGGGCCAGGTGCCGTCCGGCAGCGCGACGTTCCGGACGTGCTGCCCGTCGTGCGGCGCCGTGCACGCGACCTTGTCCACGTCCGTGCCGACGGCCGCGAACGAAATGCAGTCGCCCGGGCTGAGCGGGACCTTCTTGACCGCGACGCTGCCGTTGGAGTTGGTCGCCTGGGGCGTGACGGCCCGGGTACTCGGCGGCTCGCTCGACGGCGGCTCGGGGGTGTCCGTGGGCGGCGGAGTGCTCGCCGGCGCGCTCGTGCGCCCGGTCGCGGTGTCCGCCGGGCCGGCCTTGTCGCCCTTGTCGTCGTCCCCGCCCAGGCTCAGCACCAGGGCGATCACGCCGCCGGCGATCACCAGCGCGACGACCACCACGATCGCCACCACGCGCCCGCCGCCCCGCCCGCCGGAGGGGCCGCCGGGACCGCCCGGGCCGTAGGGCGGTCCGCCTCCGTACGGTGGGCCGCCACCACCGTACGGAGGGCCGCCGCCGTAGGGCGGGCCGCCGATCGTCGGACCGTCGTAGGGCGACGGCGGGTTCGTGGGCGGCGGCCCCGCGGGGCCGCCGGGATAGCCGCCCGCACCGCCGCCGTACCCGCCCCCGCCGTAGCCGCCGGAACCGTGGTTGCCGCCCGGGTATCCGCCGGGAGTGCTCATCACGTCGATCCCTCCCCCAAGGGCCGGGCGCTCGGGTCAGCGCAGTGGCTTGGTGAGTGTCTGCCCCGACTTGTACTTCGCGATGCAGGTCACCTTGCGGCGACCGATGTCCCACCCCGGCTGCTTGGGGAAGGTGTAGGTGAAGGTGAACTGCGAGGCGTCGGACCGGCCGCTGAGCGCCGTGCTCATCGCGGGCGTGCACTTCGACTCGGTCTGGTCGGTGATCGCCGCCTCACCCGGGTAGGTGCTGCCGGTGAGCTCGTAGGTCAGGAAGACCTCGCCGGTGTGCGTGCTGTTGCAGGACGTCTTGTCGATGGTGCCCGACGTGGCGTCCAGGGTGACGCAGTCGCCCTTGGACAGGTCCACGTACCGGACCTCCGAGGGCAGGTCCGGGTCGGACGTGCCGGACGTGGTCCGCGGCGGGGTCGGGCGGCTGGTGGTCGGGCGGCCGGTGGGGGTGCTCGGCGCGCTCGTGCTGCTCGTCGGCTTGGAACTGGACGAGGTGGTCGCGCTGTTCGTGGGCCCGGCCTTGTCGTCCTTCTTGTCGTCCCCGCCCAGCACCACGACCAGCGTGGCGATGATGCCACCGACCACGACGATCGCGGCGATCACCACGGCGATCAGCGGGCCCTTGCCGGAGCCGCCCTGGTTGGGGCCGGGCGGCATGCCGCCGCCGTAGCCCCCGCCCCCGTAGTTTCCGGGGTACTGCGGTCCGCCGCCGGCCCCCGGGTACTGCGGCGCGCCGCCGTACGGGTTTTGCGGAGGCGGATACTGCTGCCCACCCTGTGGGTACTGCTGCCCGGGGTACGGCTGGTTGCTCGGATAACCCTGGCCGGGTTGCTGCCCGTAGCCGGGGTAGCCCCCCTGTCCGGGTGATGGCGGCATCGTCATGTGCCTAGCCTGCCCGATCGGGTGAACCCACCGCTCGGCCGGGCCCAACTACTTGACTCCGGGTCAGATGATCGTTGTGGGACCGGAATCCTTCCGTGACCCGATTTCGCGTCTGCCGGCCGGAGTCCGCGCCGGCGGCGCCTCACGGTCGGCGGCGAAACGCTCCGCTCACGAGCGCCAGGAGCACCCCCAGGAGCATCGCGCCGCCACCGGCGGCGAACACGACCGAGGGGCCGTGGGCCGACGCGAGCATGCCGCCGACGGGGTACAGCAGCGGGATCAGACCGACCCCGAACAACATCTGGAGCGCGGTCACCCGACCCAGCGCGCCGGGCGCGCACGTGGTCTGCACCAGGGCGCTCCCGGCACCGCCGACCACGCCGGTGCCCACACCCAGCGCCACCGCGCACGCCACGCCCGCTCCCAGGCCGGGCGCGTAGCCCAGGCCGACCAGACTCGCGGCCATCACGACCATCCCCACCGGCAACACGAGCGCCGGGCGCGGCACCCGGCCCGCGACGGTCAGTGCCAGCGCGCCGATCGCCGCGCCGATCCCCCACGCGCCCAGCACCACGCCCATCCCGCCCGGCCCCCAGCCCGCGTCGTCGGCAAGCAGCACGATGCCGATGTTCATCGGGATGGTGAAGCCCAACTCCATCAGCGCGGTGACCGCCAGCAGCGGCCCCAGCACCCGATGCCGGACCACGTACCGCAGGCCCGCACGCAGGCCCAACTCCGGCTCCTCCTGCCCCGGTTCCGCCTCGGGCGCGGGTCCCGGACGAAGCCGCCACAGCAGTGCGAGGGAGAGCGCGAACAGCGCCGCGTTCAGTGTGAAGGCCGCCGTCGCGCCGCCCATCGCCAGCGCCGCGCCGCCGATCGGCGCGGACACCACGGTGGCCACCCGCTGGGACAACGAGCGCATGCCCTGCACCCGGACCAGTTGCGTACGCGTGGTCAACCGCGCCGGCAACGCGCCCACGGCGGGCATGAACAACGCGTCCACCGCGCCGAACAGCAGCGCGATCAGCACCAGCAGCCCGATCCCGGGGCTGCGCGCGAGCACCGCGAGCGCGGCAACCAGCATCACCGCGCAGCGCACCAGGTCGCTGCCGAGGACCACCCGGCGCGGTCCGTACCGATCCGCGATCGCCCCGCCGGGCAACATCAGCAGGGCTCGGGGCAGCGATCCGGCGGCCAGCACCCACCCGGTCTGCGTCGCGTCGCCGCTGCGCACCGCCGTCCAGGACAGCGCCAGGAACCAGATCTGATCGCCGATCAGCGACGCGGTGTAGGCGCCGAGCCAGGCCAGTACGCGCGGGTCGCGATGGGCGAGCCGCGGTGTCGCGCCGGCGGTCCCGGTGATGGCCATGCTCGTCCCCGTTCCCGTGTGTGTGCGGTGCGTGCGGTCTGTGCGGCGCCGACGGCGCGTGGCGGGCGGCGTCCAGGGGCTCCCGCCCCGTCCGCGGATCACAGCCGGTAGGGGAAGCCGCGGTAGTAGATCTCCACGTGTTCCGCGCCGGGTGTCTCGCGGTCGCGGTAGCCGTCCACGAGGTCCTGGATGGCACCCGCGAGTTCGCGCAGTTCGGCGGCGGTCAGCCGGAGCGTGGGGGCGCCGCTGAAGGCCGCGCCGGCCCACTCCGCCCCCCACACCTGCATCTCGTCCAGGAAGCGCCGGTAGCGGTCCTCGGACTGCGAGCCCAGCACCCGCGCGATGCTCGCGGACAGGTCCCGGCCGACCCGGTCCTCGGCGAAGTCGCCGAACGAGAAGGTGAGGTCCTCGACCACCTTCCACCAGCGCTCGCGCCCGTCCTCGGCGTGCTCGGGGTCCTCGACCACGAAGCCGTGGCCGGCCAGCGTGCGCACGTGGTAGCTGACCAGCGCCGGCGTCGCGTCCACCCGCTTGGCCAGCATCGACGCGGTGGCCGGACCGCCGGCGTGCAACATCCGCAGCAGGCTGATCCGCAGCGGGTGGGTGAACACCTTGAGGGTCTGTACGTCCTTGATCATCCGGCGCGCCGGCGGCTGCTCGCTCATGAGCCCACCGTAGATCCGAAGGAATCTTTTCGCAATGAATCTTTCGAAAGAATCCCTTCGCATTCGGTCACGAAAAAGCCGACCGCGGGTGCGGTCGGCTCCTCGTGGCCCGCGCGTGCTCAGCGCACCGAGTGGCCCGTCGCCCGCAGCACGTCCTTGACCTGCGGGATCCGCAACAGGCCGAAGTGGAACACGCTCGCCGCGAGCACCGCGTCCGCGCCCGCGTCCACGGCCGGCGCGAAGTGCTCCAACGCGCCCGCGCCGCCGGAGGCGATCACCGGGATGCCCACTTCGGCCCGGACCAGTCGGGTCAGCTCCAGGTCGTAGCCGTCCTTGGTGCCGTCCGCGTCCATCGAGTTGAGCAGGATCTCGCCCGCGCCGAGCTCGGCCGCCTTCGCGGCCCACCCCACCGCGTCGATGCCGGTGCCGGTGCGCCCGCCGTGCGTGGTCACCTCGAAGCCCGGCGCACCGTCCCGGCGCCGCCGCGCGTCCACCGAGAGCACCAACACCTGCGAACCGAACCGGTCTGCGATCTCGGCGATCAGCTCGGGCCGTTGGATGGCCGCGGTGTTCACGCCCACCTTGTCCGCGCCCGCCCGCAGCAGCTTGTCCACGTCCTCGACCGCGCGCACCCCGCCGCCGACGGTGAGCGGGATGAACACCTGCTCGGCGGTGCGCCGGACCACGTCGTACGTGGTCTCCCGGTTGCCCGAGGACGCGGTGATGTCGAGGAAGACCAGTTCGTCCGCGCCCTCGGCGTCGTACACCCGGGCCATCTCGACCGGGTCGCCCGCGTCCCGCAGGTTTTGGAAATTGACGCCCTTGACCACCCGGCCGGCGTCCACGTCCAGACACGGAATCACCCGTACGGCCAACGTCACGAGGCCCTCCCCCGGTACGCGTCCACCTCGACCTCGACCAGCATCCGCGAGTCGATCAGCCCGGCCACCACGACCATTGTCGCGGCGGGCCGGGTCTCGCCGAACAGCTCGCCGTGCGCGCGGCCCACGTCGTCCGAGTCGCGGGCGTGGGTGATGAACATCCGGGTGCGCACCACGTCCGCGGCGCCGAGCCCGAAGTGCGCCAGCGCGTCCAGCGCGATCGCGAACGCCGCGAGCGTCTGGTGGTGCGGGTCGCCCTCGTGCGCGAGGTTGCCCTCGACGACCGCGGTGCAGCCCGACACGTGCACGTAGTCGCCGACCGCGACGGCGCGCGAGTACCCGAAGGTCTCCTCCCACCGCCCGCCGGACGAATACCGCTCGATATTGCCCGAGTTGTCACTGCCCAAATTGTCACTGCCCGTCACCGGGACACCGCCTCCAACGCCTCTTCGAGGGTGAACGCCTGGGCGTACAGCGCCTTGCCGACGATCGAGCCTTCCACACCCAGCGGCACCAGTTCGGCGATGGCGCGCAGATCCGCCAACGAGGACACCCCGCCCGAGGCCACCACCGGGCGGTCCGTGGCCGCGCACACGTCCTTGAGGAGTTGCAGGTTCGGGCCGGTCAGGGTGCCGTCCTTGTTCACGTCGGTGACCACGTAGCGCGCGCAGCCGTCCGCGTCCAGGCGGGCCAGCGTCTCGAACAGCTCGCCGCCCTCGCGAGTCCAGCCGCGCCCGGCCAGCGTGGTGCCGCGCACGTCCAGGCCGACCGCGATCCGGTCCCCGTGCCGGGCGATCGCCGAGCGCACCCAGTCCGGCGTCTCCAGCGCGGCGGTGCCCAGGTTGACCCGCCGGCAGCCGGTGGACAGCGCCGCCTCCAGCGACGCGTCGTCGCGGATGCCGCCGGACAGCTCGACCTGGACGTCGAGCCGGCCGACCACGTCGGCGAGCAGCTCGCGGTTGCTGCCCTTGCCGAACGCGGCGTCCAGGTCGACCAGGTGGATCCACTCGGCGCCGGCGCTCTGCCAGGCCAGGGCGGCGGTCAACGGGTCACCGTAGGAGGTCTCCGACCCGGCCTCGCCCTTGACCAGGCGGACGGCCTGGCCGTCGGCGACGTCGACGGCGGGCAGCAGTTCGAGGCGGTGGGTCTGGGTCATGACGGTGGGGATCCTCAACAGTTCGTACGGACGATGCGTTCAAGGGCGCGGCGCGAACACGGCACGGCGGGGACTTGCGAAAGAGCGGGCCTACAGGGTCGCGAGCCAGTTGCGCAGCAGTTGCGCGCCGGCCTCGCCGGACTTCTCCGGGTGGAACTGGGTGGCGCTGAGCGCGCCGTTCTCGACGGCGGCCACGAACGGCGTGCCGTGCGTGCTCCAGGTGACGTCCGGCGGGATGTGCGGGCCGTCCTGGACCACCGGCATCTCCCACGTGCGCACCGCGTAGGAGTGCACGAAGTAGTACCGCGTGTCCGGCGTGACATCGCGGAAGAGCACGCTGTCCGCGGGTGCCTCGACGGTGTTCCAGCCCATGTGCGGCACCACCGGGGCGGCGAGGCGCTCGACCGTGCCGGGCCACTGCGCGCAGCCCTCGGTGGCCACGCCGTGCTCGACGCCGCGCGCGAACAGGATCTGCATCCCGACGCAGATGCCCAGCACCGGCCGGCCGCCGGCGAGTCGCTTGTCCACGATGGTGTCCCCGCGGACCGACTTGAGGCCCTGCATGCACGCGGCGAACGCGCCCACGCCGGGCACGAGCAGTCCGTCGGCGTTCAGCGCCGCCTTGTGGTCGGCGCTGATCTCCACGTCGGCGCCCGCGTGCGCGAGCGCCCGCTCGGCCGAACGCACGTTCCCGAAGCCGTAGTCCAGGACGATGACCTTCTTGGGCACGCGGCTATCCGATCTTCAGGACGCCGGCCGCGATCGAGAAGAACGCGCCGACGGCGAGCAGGGCGATCACACTCTTGGGCAGGCCCTGCTTGACGAACGAGATGCATCCGCCGACCAGGAACAGCCCGAAGACGATCAGGACCATCGCGCCGGTGCTCACAGCGCGCCCTTGGTGGAGGGGATCACGCCGGCCCGGCGCGGGTCGAGCACGCACGCGTCGGACAGCGCCCTGGCCAGCGCCTTGAACTGCGCCTCGACGATGTGGTGCGCGTTGCGCCCGTACGGCACGTGCACATGCAGGCAGATCTGCGCCTGGGCGACGAACGACTCCAGGATGTGCCGGGTCAGCGTGGTGTCGTAGTCCGGGCCGATCATCGGCGCGATGTTCTCCGGCTCCGAGTGCACCAGGTACGGCCGGCCGGAGAGGTCCACGGTGACCTGCGCGAGCGCCTCGTCCAGCGGCACCGACGCGTCGGCGAACCGGCGGATGCCCTTCTTGTCGCCGAGCGCCTGGCGGAACGCGGCGCCGAGCGCGAGCGCGGTGTCCTCGATCGTGTGGTGCGCGTCGATGTGCAGGTCGCCGCGGGTCTTGACGGTCAGGTCGAACAGGCCGTGCTTGCCGAGCTGATCGAGCATGTGGTCGAAGAAGCCGACGCCGGTCGCGACGTCGACCTTCCCCGAGCCGTCCAGATCGATTTCGACCTCGACGGAGGTTTCCTTGGTGGCGCGTTCGACGCGACCGATTCTTGCCATGGCGGTGATTCCGACTTTCTCTCAGTCCTTCAGGACGCGGCGCATCGCATCCAGGAAGGCCGTGTTCTCGGCGTCCGTGCCGGCGCTCACGCGCAGCATGCCGGGGACCCCGTTGTCGCGAACCAGGACCCCGTGTTCGAGGATCCGCGCCCAGACCGCGTGCGGGTCCTCGAATCGGCCGAACTGAACGAAGTTGGCGTCCGAGGCGGTCACCTCGCAGCCCAGCGCGCGCAGTTCGACGACCAGCCGGTCGCGCTGCTCCTTGAGTTCGCGGACGTAGCCCAGCAGCGTGTCCTCGAACTCCAGGCAGGCCAGCGCGGTGGCCTGGTTGACCGCCGAGAGGTGGTACGGCAGCCGGACGAGCTGGACCGCGTCGACCACGGCGGCGTCCGCCGCGAGGTAGCCCAGGCGCAGGCCGGCCGCGCCGAACGCCTTGGACATGGTCCGGGTCACCACCAGGTGCGGCCGGCCCGCCAACAGCGGCAGCAGCGACTCGGTGTGCGCGAATTCGACGTACGCCTCGTCCACGATCACCAGCGAGGGCCGCGCGGCCTGCGCGGCGTCGTACACCTTCTCGACCACCTCGCCGGCCAGCGCGGTGCCGGTCGGGTTGTTCGGCGAACACAGGAACACCACGTTCGGGCGGTGTTCGGCGATCTGCGCCGGCGCGTGTTCCGGGTCGATCCGGTAGTCCGCGTCACGCGAGCCGGAGATCCACCCGGTGCCGGTGCCGCGCGCGATCAGCGCGTGCATCGAGTAGGACGGGTCGAAGCCCAGCGCGGTGCGCCCGGGGCCGCCGAAGGCCTGGAGCAGTTGTTGGAGCACCTCGTTGGAGCCGTTCGCCGCCCACACCTGGGCAGGGCTCAGCGGGTGGCCGCCGGTCCGGGTCAGGTAGGACGCGAGCGCGGTGCGCAGCTCGACCGCGTCCCGATCCGGGTAGCGGTTCAGGTCGCGCGCGGCGACCGCGACCCGCTCGGCGATCCGGGCCACCAGCGCGTCCGGCAGCGGATACGGGTTCTCGTTCGTGTTGAGCCGGACCGGGACGTCCAACTGCGGGGCACCGTACGGCGACTGACCGCGCAGTTCGTCGCGGATCGGCAGGCTGTCCAGGTCGGTCACCGGCCCTCCTCCCACGCCGCGAGACCGGCCACCTCGCCGGCCGCGAACCGGGCCCGCACCGCCGCGCCGTGCGCGGGCAGGTCCTCCGCGTCGGCGAGCACGCTCACGTGCTCGGCGACGTCGGCCAGCGCCGCGCGCGAGTAGTCCACGACGTGGATGCCGCGCAGGAAGGACTGCACCGACAGGCCCGAGGAGTGGCACGCGCAGCCACCGGTGGGCAGCACGTGGTTGGACCCGGCGCAGTAGTCGCCGAGCGAGACCGGCGCGAACGCGCCGACGAAGATCGCCCCCGCGTTGTGCACCCGGGCCGCGACGTCGGCCGCGTGCGCGGTCTGGATCTCCAGGTGCTCGGCGCCGTACGCGTCCACCACCCGCAGGCCGTCGTCCACCGAGTCGACCAGCACGATGCCGGACTGGCGGCCGGCCAGCGCCTCGATGACCCGCTCGCGGTGCCTGGTGGCGTCCACCCGTACCTTGAGCTCCTCGACCACCGCGTCGGCCAGCGACGCGGAGTCGGTGACCAGGATCGACGCGGCCAGCGTGTCGTGCTCGGCCTGGCTGATCAGGTCCGCCGCGACGTGCCCGGCGTCCGCCGTGTCGTCGGCGAGCACGGCGATCTCGGTCGGACCGGCCTCCGCGTCGATCCCGATCCGGCCCTTGAGCAGCCGCTTGGCGGCGGCGACGTAGATGTTGCCGGGACCGGTGACCAGGCGCACCGGGGCGCACGAGCCCGCGCCGTAGGCGAACATCGCCACCGCTTGGGCGCCGCCGACCGCGTACACCTCGTCCACCCCGAGCAGCGCGCACGCGGCCAGGATGGTGGGGTGCGGCAGGCCGCCGAAGTCGGCCTGCGGCGGCGAGGAGACCGCCATCGAGGCAACGCCGGCCTCCTGTGCGGGGACCACGTTCATGATCACCGACGACGGGTAGACGGCGTTGCCGCCCGGTACGTACAGCCCGACCCGCTCGACCGGGACCCACCGCTCGGTGACCGTGCCACCGGGCACCACCTGCACGGTGACGTCCCGCTGGCGCTGTTCGCGGTGCACGATCCGGGCCCGGTGGATGGACTCCTCCAGGGCCGCTCGCACCTTGGGCGCGAGCGTGTCCAGCGCCGAGGCGATCGCCTCGGCGGGCACCCGGATGTCGCTCAGCCGCACACCGTCGAAACGCTCGGTGATCTCCACCAGCGCCTCGACGCCGCGATGACGCACGTCCTCGCAGATCGGGCGCACCTTCTCCAGGGCCGCCTCGACGTCGAGTTCGGCTCGGGGCAACACGTCGCGCAGTGCGGCGGGGCTGTCCAGGACAGCCCGCGAGGCGGGACCGCGCAGGTCGATACGGGAGATCACCTGCCCCAGTGTAGAGACGGTGCCGAATCGAACGTCCTCGCGTGTCGGACAGTGAGACACGCGATCATGGGGCACTCAGCAGCCTTCCAGTGTCGGGGGACCACGGATGAGCACACCGCCAGGACATCTGACCGCGATCGAGGCGCGCGTATGGGAGGCGTACCGGCGCGGCGAGCGGCTGGATCTGAGCACGGGTGTACCGGCCGACGACGACCCGCGCGCCGGCGCGGCGTGGGGCGCGGACCGCACCGTCCGGGCCCGGGTGCTGGCCCGGTTGCTGCTCCAGCCGCCGGACGCCGAGCCCGGCCACACCGCGGCGCTGCGGCTGAGCGGGGCCCGGATCGTGGGCGCGCTGGAATTGGGCGGCGCGCGCCTGGACGTGTACGTCTCCTTGATCGACTGCCGGATCGAGGACGAGATCGTGCTGAACGTCGCCTCGACCCGCACGATCATCCTGCGCAACTGCGTGCTCGCCGCGCTGTCGGGGCGCAACATGCGAGTGGACGGCGACCTGTCGCTGCGCTCCTGCGAGGTGGCGGGCGGCCTGCGGATACTGGACGCGCGGGTGGACAACGACCTGCGGATCGACGACTGCGTGATCGGGCCGGATCGGCACGGCGGCGCGCTGCACGGCAACGGCCTCCAGGTCGGCGCGGACACGTCGATGGACAACACGGTCTTCACCGGTCAGGTGAGTCTGTACGGCGGTCGCTTCGGGGGCCGGGTGACGCTGTACGGCTCGACCGTCGACCGCCCGGGCGAGTTGGCGATGGATCTCGGGCGGATCAGGGTGGAGCACTCGCTGCACCTGAGCGTGGGGTTCGCGGTGCGCGGTTCGATCCGGATGAACGACGCGCGCCTGGGTGGCGGCATCGTGCTCAGTCGGGCGGTGGTGTGCGCCGAGCCGGACGAACTGTTGACCATGTGGCGGGTGGCTGCGGAGGGCCTGCACATGGCCCTCGCGCAACCGCCGCGCGGGCGGATCGTGCTGGCCAACGCGACCTTCGGCACGCTGACCGACGCGCCGAACACCTGGCCGGCGCCCGGGGACCTGGACCTGTCCGGGACGCGGTACTCGGTGCTGCGCGCCGAACAGCCGATGAGCGTGGAACAGCGGGTGGACTGGGTCGAGCGCGGCACTCCGGAGTACACCCCGCAGCCGTACGACCAGCTCGCCGGCGTGTACCGGGCGGCGGGCGAGGACGAGGTGGCGCGGACCGTGCTGCTGGCCAAGCAGCGCCGGCGGCGCGCCGGACTGGGCCCGGCGGGCCGGTTGTGGGGCCACGTGCAGGACGTCGCGATCGGTTACGGCTACCGGCCCGCGCGCGCCTTCGGCTGGTTGATCGCGCTGATCGCGGTCGGTACGGCGGTCTTCGCGGCCGACCCGCCCGCGCCGCTCAAGCCCGGCGAGGCGCCGCACTGGAACCCGTTCTGGTACACCCTGGACCTGCTCCTGCCGGTGGTCACCCTGGGCCAGGACGCCGCGTGGAAGCCGACCGGCGCCGGGCAGTGGCTCGCGTACACGCTCATCCTGCTCGGCTGGGTGCTCGCCGGGGCCGCCGCGGCGGGCGCCACACGGGTGCTCAATCGCGCCTGAGATCAATGATCGACGCGGTCCGGCGGTCAGGCCCTACTCTTGGTCACCGTGACCGACCGGCTTCCGCTCTTCCCGCTCAACTCGGTGCTCTATCCGGGTCTGGTGCTGCCCCTGCACATCTTCGAGGAGCGGTACCGCACGCTGGTCCGGGACCTGGAGGTGCTGCCCCAGGCGGAGCAGCGGTTCGGGGTGGTCGCGCTGCGTACCGGGCGCGAGGTGGGCGACATCCAGGGCGATCCGCTCGACGTCCTGCACCCGGTGGGCTGTACGGCGGAGATCGCCACGATCAAGACGCACGAGGACGGCCGCTACGACCTGGTGGCCACCGGGGCGACCCGGTTCCGGCTGGTGTCCGTGGACGACTCGGGTCCGTACCTGTACGCCGAGGTGGAGTACCTGGAGGACCCGGTCGGCGAGCGGGCCGACGTGCTCGGTCTGGCCGCGACCCGGGCGTTCGCCGAGTACCAGCGTCGGCTGCTCTCGGCCCAGCAGCGCACCCCGATGAGCCTGCCGGAGTTGCCGGACGACCCGGTGGTGCTGTCCTACCTGGTGGCCGCCGCGGTGGTGCTCGACCCGCACGACAAGCAGCGGCTCCTGGAAGCCGAGGACGCGACCACCCGGTTGACCGCCGAGGTGGAGCTGCTGCGCCGGGAGGCGGCACTGCTGGACCGGCTGCCGTCGTTGCCGGCGGTCGAGCTGTTGCGGCAGAGCATCGAACCCAACTGACCGATCGAGGGGTCGCCGACATGGCGAAGGGCAGGAGCAAGGGCGGACAGGGCACGCCGGCGACGGTGGCGCTGACCCGCGAGGGCGTCACGTTCAGGGTGCACGCGTACGAGCACGACCCGAACGCGGCGTCCTACGGCGAGGAGGCCGCGTCCGTGCTCGGCGTCCCGACGGAGCGGGTGTTCAAGACGCTGCTGGCGGACGTGGACGGTGCGCTGACGGTCGCGGTGGTCCCGGTGGCGGGCCGACTCGACCTCAAGGCGCTCGCGGCGGCGGTCGGCGGCAAACGCGCGGCGATGGCGGACCCCGCCGCGGCCGAACGGGCCACCGGCTACGTGCTGGGCGGCATCAGCCCACTGGGCCAAAAGCGCCGACACCCCACCGTGCTGGACGACTCCGCCCTCACCCTGCCCACGATCTACGTATCGGCCGGCCGCCGCGGCCTGGAAATCGAACTCGCCCCCACCGACCTGATCCGCCTCACCACCGCAACCACCGCAAGCGTGAGCCGAACCTGACCCCCGACCTGAAACACCGGCCGGGCTGAACCCACCCCATGCGGCGCTCGACCACACCAGCCGCCGGCGCACTCGAGCCAATCAGCCCGGCCGGCGCCTGAGCACACCAGCCCGTGCGGCGCCTGAGCACAAACAGCCCGGCCGGCGCTTGAGGCCAAACAGCCCGTGCGGCGCCTGAGCACACCAGCCCGGCCGGCGTTTGAGGCCAATCAGCCCGGCCGGCGCTTGAGGCCAAACAGCCCGTGCGGCGCCTGAGCACAAACAGCCCGGCCGGCGCTTGAGGCCCAGCGGGCCGCAGGCCGGCCAACCCCGCCCCGGCCGGATTCAGCCCTCGTCCGAGTCCCGCTTGGTCAAATCCACACGCGGCAGAGGCGCAGCCGTGTGCGCCCAAGGAAAACCCTGCCCGCCCGGCGGAGAAGGCGGCCACCCGTACGGCCCCGGACCCGCCACCGGTTCCTCCCGATCCGCCGGCGCGAACCCCGCCGACAACCCCAGAAAGATCACCATCGACGCGATCGGCCACAACAGCAGCACGCCCTTGGCCTTGAGGTCGAGCGGCTGGTCGAACCGCTTGCCCAGCCCGATCCGCCGCACCTGCTCCATGATCCCGTCCGGCCCCAGCCGCACGCCGACCTTGAACGCCAGATAGGACCCGGCCAGCCCGCCGACGGTCAGCGCGAGCGCGGTGGCCACGCCCTGCCGGCGAAAGCGCCAGAACGCGAGCGGCGCCAGCACGATGCCCGCGATCACGCCGCACACCGCGAACCAACCGTCCAGCGCGATCGAGGTCTCGGTCTCCGGTGAGGTCTGGAAGACCCCCTCCTGCGTCGCGAGCAGCGGTACGCGCGGCGTGATCTGCTCCCAGATCAGGCCCACGATCGCCCCCACGACCAGGCACGCCGCGACCACGACGGCGAACGCCACCGCGTCGGCGCGATAGCGCCGCCACAACGTGGGGGGCGCCTCGGGCCCGGGCGCGAAGCCCACGTGCGCGCCCTCGGGCGAGGGGTAGGGGGCGAAATCCCCGGCAGACGTCATCTGGTCAGCGTCCCATGTGCGGATCGAGCCGGCGGGACGACCCCGCGCGGCGGTGTGTCTGGTGGTCGCGGCGACGAGGGCCGGAGCGCTACGCGCGGGTACTGCGCCGGAAGGACCACGTGGCCGACGAGAGCATCACCACGCCGACCGCCGCGCACACCGCGAGGTTGCCCGCCACCGCCGCCCAGTCCGGGTCGCCGTAACTGGCGATGAACGCGTCCACACCGTAGGAGGACGGCAGCACATCGCGGGCCAACACGATCGCGTCGGGCATCCGGTCCTCGGGCAGCACGCCGAGCAGGAGCGCGGCGGACATACCCAGTTGGCCGAGCAGGGTGGCCAGTTCGGGACGCGGCGCGAGCAGGCCGAGCACCGCGCCGATGCCCGCCAGCGCCGCGCCGGACAGCGGCACGACCAGGAGCAGCACCCACAGGTTGGCCAGCGGCAGTTGGAACATGAGCGCGCCGATGACGGCGGTGGCCACGGTGCCGGGCAGCGTGAAGGACGCGTACGCGGCGGCGATGCCCAGCACCACTGCGGCCGGGCGTACCGGCAGGGTCAGGTAGTAGTCGAGCGCGTTGGCCGCGCGCAGGTTGCCGAAGTGCTGGGCGAGCAGGTTGAGCGCCACGAAGGCGACCACGAGCACGCTGGAGCCGGCGACCACCGCCTGGCGCGCGCTGTCGCTGCCGGTGTCCACCACGCCGCGCATCAGGATCATGATGCCGACCGACTGGAACACCGCGACGAACAGCAGCGGGACCCGGGAGACCCGCACCCGGGACAACTGCGCGCGGTAGACGGTCAGCAGCCCCGCGCCGAGCGACGTGGCCGGGGCGGGTACCACCGCCTCGGCCGGATTCGCCGGCACGGCCTCGATGCTCGCTGCACTCACCGGTGTCGACACTCTCATCCCTTGACCAGTCCCTGGTGGCGCCCGCCGAGCGCGAGGTAGACGTCCTCCAGGCTCGGCGTGGACAGCGTGAAGTCGTCGAGCGCCTCGAACGCGGGCCCGGAGGTGACGCCGGCGAGCAGTTCGCGGGCCACCCCCGGTTCCATCCGGGTGCTCCACCGCCTGCCGGTGCGCACCGCGGTCTGCGCGAGCATGCTCACCGCCGGGTCGTCCATCGGCGGGTCGGCCCGCCAGACCAGATCGAGCCGCACCTCGTCGCCGACCATGGCCTTGAGTCCGCCGGGCGTGTCGCACGCGATCACCCGGCCCTCGTCGAGCACCGCGACCCGGTCCAGCACCGTCTCCGCCTCGATCACGTTGTGCGTCACCAGGAGCACGGTGGCGCCCTGTTCGGCCCGGCGGCGATCCACCGCGGCCCACACCGCGCGGCGAGCGACCGGGTCCATGCCGGTGGTCGGCTCGTCCAGGACCAGCACCGGGCGGGCGCCGACCAGCGCGGTGGCAACGCACGCGAGTCGGCGCTGGCCGCCGGAGAGCTTCTTGAGCGGTCGGTCCGCGATCGCACCCAGGTCGAGTTCCTCGAGTACCGCGTCCCGCTCGGCCCGGGCCCGCGCGGCGTCCAGGGCACGCAGCCGGGCGGTGGTCTCGATCGCCAGTGCGACGGTCAACTCGTCCAGCGCGCCGGACTCCTGACCGAGGTAGGCGACCAGCCGGGCGGCGATCTCGGGGCGGCGCACCAGGTCGTGGCCGAGCAGGTCGATCGTGCCGGTGTCCGGTCGCAGCAGGCCGGTGAGTTGGCGGACCAGGGTGGATTTGCCCGCGCCGTTGGGGCCGAGCAGGCCGAAGATCTCGCCGCGGCGCACGTCCAGGTCGATCGCGTCGTTCGCGGTCAGCACGTGCCGGCTCTTCCGACGCCCGGTGCGATATGTCCTGGTCAGCCCGCGCACCGTGAAGCACGGTTCGGCCCTCGCGCGCTCGCCGGGGATGGTCACGCTCCGCTCGTCCGTTCCGGGCAGCTTGTACATCCGACCCCGCGCGTCGTCCTGAAGGTGGTGGAGATGGCGTGCGACCCGCGTCGAGTGCGCGGCCGGGTGACACACGACGAGACGACTCTACGCGGTCCCCTCGCCCGCCCGG
The DNA here is from genome assembly GCF_044765325.1 of Embleya sp. NPDC127516. Lineage (NCBI taxonomy): Bacteria > Bacillati > Actinomycetota > Actinomycetes > Kitasatosporales > Streptomycetaceae > Embleya > Embleya sp. NPDC127516. Next base: position 213,988 of record NZ_JBIWJT010000005.1, read on the forward strand.
CCGCCCGCCTCCTTGGCGAGCAGCACCCGGGCCCGCTGCCACTGCTCGCGCGGGATCACCGCACGCCAGTCGATCGCCGCGAACGCGGCCTCGCGCTCCGGGTCCAGGCGGCGGCCGACCCGGGCGGCGGCCACCTTGAGCAGCGCGAGCGGCCGGCTGGGCAGGCCCACCCGTTCGACCTCCCGTTTGAGGTTGGGCCACCACACCGTCGCCGCGTCGGTCATCTCGTTCTCCGCCGCGCCCAGGCGGTGGAAGGCGGCGAGCCGACCGATCCCGCGCGCGATCACCCACTGCACCAGCGCGGCGAGGCCGAACAGCACCAGCAGCACGATTCCCGCCGGCGGGAACAGGAACAGCAGCGGCAGGCCCGTCACGAGCAGCAGGTACTTGAGCAAAAACACGAACTCCAGCCGGCCCAGCACCACCTTGCCCGCCAGATAGCGGATCAGCAGCGCCGCCTGACGCGGGGTCAACCGGGTGTCCACGTCCGGGTCGAACGCGGTCGCACCACCGGCGGCGGAACGTTCCGCCGCCGCCCGGGACGCGCTGCGAAAGCGTTGTCCGCGCCGCACCGCGCCGAATCCGGCCTTGCCGATCCTGGTCCACTTGGACATCGCGGGTCCTCCGTACGGTCCACTGCCTGACTCGCACGTTAGCGCCCCGCGCGGGCTGCGGTGGCCGGCGCGCGCGGGACGGACGCGTGGGTGAGCCCGTCCCGCTCGGGTACCGTACGGGTTTGACCACAAGCCCCCTAGGAGGCTCTCGACGTGGACGTGTGGCACATACTTCGCCCCTTGATCGTGCTCGTCTCGGTGATCGCCTTCACGGGTCTGGTGACCTGGGGAATGGCTCGCCTGGCCCGCGAAGTACAGACCCGCAAGCCGCTGACAGGACCCCTCTGGTCGATGATGCGGCGCGGCCGTGCGTCGATCGTGGCGACGCTCGGCACCTCGGTCCTGTTGCTCGCCGAACCCGCGGCGGCCCTGCCCGACAAGAGTCGCGGGATGGTCCGGCACATCCTGGTCCTCACCGTGATCGCCGCGTGCGCGTGGCTGATCGTGCACGCGGTCACCCTGCTGGTGAACACCTCGTTCGAGCGCTACGCGGCGAACGCGACGGACACCGGCCGGGTACGCCGGATCCAGACCCAGATCGCGTTGATCCGCCGGACCGCCGTGGCGATCGTGGGCATCATCACCTTCGCGGCGATGATCATGACCTTCCCGGGCATGAAGACCATCGGCACCAGCCTGCTGGCCTCCGCCGGTCTGCTCGGCGTGGTGGCCGGTCTGGCCGCGCAGAGCGCGCTGGCCAACCTGTTCGCGGGACTGCAGATCGCCTTCAGCGACATGGTCCGGATCGGCGACTCGGTCGTGGTCAACCAGGAGATGGGCACGATCGAGGAGATCACCCTGACCTACCTGGTGGTGAACACGTGGGACCAGCGCCGGATCGTTATGCCGGTCTCCTACTTCACCTCCCGGCCGTTCGAGAACTGGTCGCGCACCGACATCCGGATGACCGGCACCGTCTTCCTGCACCTGGACCACTCCGCGCCGGTCGCCGAGCTGCGCGAGGAACTGCATCGCATCCTCAAGGACACCGGGCTGTGGGACGGCCAGGGCTGGAGCCTGTACGTCACCGACACCACGCCGACCACGATCCTGGTCCGCGCCGTGGTGACCGCGCGCGACTCCGACGACCTGTGGACGCTGCGCTGCGAGGTGCGCGAGAAGCTGCTCGACTACCTGCGCTGCGAGCACCCGTACGCGCTGCCCCGGATCGCCACCGCGCCCGCGCCGCTGGGCAACGAGGCGGTCGGCCCGTACAGCGGCAACGGACGCTTCGCCAAGGCCCAGCCGGCCGTGCAGGTGCCCGCGCAGACCGGCCCGCGCAAGTACGTCGACCTGGCCAAGAAGCCTCAGTCGTTGGCCGCCGCGGCGGCCGCGGCCGAGTCGATCTCGCTGAGGAAGTCCGAGGCGATCGCCCAGGCGCGCGAGGCGGCCTCGCGGTCGTAGTCCGGCAGCTCCGGATCGGTGAACAGGTGGCCGGCGCCGCGGTAGCGGTGAATCTCCACGTCCGCGCCGGCCCGGCGCATGCCCAGGTACCACGTGCCGAGCCAGTCCTCGGTCTCGAACGGGTCGGGCTCGGCCACGTGCAACTGCACCGGAACCTCGGTGCGGGCGTCCTCGCGCAGGTCGGAGGTGCCGTGGAACATCAGCAGCCCGGCCGCCGAGGAGTCCGCGAACGCGGCGTTCTGGGCGATCGAGGCGCCGAGCGAGAAGCCCGCGTAGACCAGCCCGGGACCGAGCCCGGCGGCCGCCTTCACGGCTCGGCGGATCAACTCGTCCGCGCCGATCTCGTCCTTGATCTCCATGCCCTCCTCGACCGACTCGGTGCGACGCCCGTCGTACAGGTCGGGCACGGTCACCTCGTGCCCGTCCGCACGCAGCCGCTCGGCCGCGGCGTGTACGGCGGGGCGCAGCCCATAGGCCGAGTGGAACAGCACGATGCGGGCCACGTGGGGGTCCTTCCGGGGACGGGATGCGGGAAACCATCGGACAAAGGGTCAACCGTACCGGGCGCCGACGCCGGGTTCAGCGCATGCTGCGCAGGTCCAGGCGGCGCAGCACCCGGTCGGCGGCGGCCGGGTCTACCCCGCGCCGGCTCCGGGCCGCGATCACCTCGCGGCGCGCGGCGGCGGTCATCTCCGCCTCGATCTCGTGCAGCAACTTGATCCGTCGGGAGCGTTCGACCACCGCGTCGGCCAACTCCTCGGTCGCGCCCTCCGGCCTGAGCTCGGCGAGCATCGCCTTCTGCCGGGCGCGCAGCCGCTGCACCATCTCGTCCGGGAGGTCGCGCTCCTCGTCCAGTTCGCGCAACCGGCCCAGCGCCGCCTTGGTCGCGGCGGCCACGATGGCGCGTTCCTCGCGGCCCTCCGCCTCGTCCTCCTCGGCGACCCCGAGCCGGCGCACCAGCCAGGGCAGGCTGACCCCCTGGAGCAGCAGGGTCACCACGATCACGCAGAACGCGATGGCGATCAGCCGTTGTCGCTCGGGGAACGCCTCGTCGGCGTCGGTGGTCAGCGGCAGCGCGAGCGCCAGCGCGATGGTCACCACGCCGCGCATGCCGGCCCACCACACCACGACGGTCTCGCGCGGGTCCGGGGTCTGCGTCTCGCCGGTGGTCGGCAGTCGGTTGTGCAGCCGTCGGGCCAGCGCCGCGACCGGGAACAACCACAGGCCGCGGATCACGATCAGCACCAGGACCACGGCGCCGGCCTCCCAGAACAGCCGGACCCGGTCGCCGCGCAGGTCGTGGAAGATCTCCCACATCTCCAGGCCGATCACGCCGAACGCGACGCCGGTGACCACCAGGTCGACGACCTCCCAGAACGAGCGCCCGGTGAGCCGGCCGACCACGTTGTCCGCGTCCTCGGCGACCGAGCCCAGGTAGAACGCGGTGGTCAGGACCGCGAGCACGCCGGAGCCGTGCAGTTCGTCGGCGACCACGTAGGCCAGGAACGGCACCAGCAGGGTGAGCAGGGTCTGCAGGGTGGGCTCGTCGAGCCGGCCGAGCAGCAGTCGACCGGCCAGGCCGACCGCGAAGCCGATCCCGACGCCGACCACCGCGGACAGCGCGAACATCCCCACCGCCTCGACCGGCGAGAACGTGCCGCCGACCACGGCCGCGACCGCGACCTGGTAGAGCACGAGCGAGGTGACGTCGTTGAAGAGCCCCTCGCCCTCCAGGATCGACACCAGGCGCCGGGGCAGTCTCAGGCTCCCGGCCACCGCCGTGGCGGCCACCGGATCCGGTGGCGCGACCAACGCGCCCAGCGCGACCGCGGCCGCGAACGGCAGCCCCGGCACCATCGCGTTCGCCACCGCCGCCACCGCGGCCGTGGTGACCAGGACGAGCGCGACCGCGAGCAGCAGGATCGGGCGGGCGTTGGCGGCGAACTCGCGCCAACTGGAGCGCTGCGCCGCCGCGTAGAGCAGCGGCGGCAACAACAGCGGCAACAGCAGGTCGGGATCGATCCGCAGGGTCGGCACGAACGGCAGCCAGCCCAGCAGCACGCCGTACAGGGTGAGCAGCACCGGGAAGGGCAGCCGCAGTCGCCCCGCGAGCGGCACGACCACGACCGTGCCGAACATCAACAGGAACAGCAGCGTGAGCTGACCCACTCCGCCCCCAGACCGATCGACCGCGATTCGATCTTGGAGCGTTCCCCGAATCTCCGCCGATTCACCGATCCGCAGGCATCGGTGTCACGGCGTCGGCACAGGGTGAAGGGGGAGGATCAGCGGTCGGTGACCCGCTCCAGAGTCGCGGTCAGGTCGGCGGGGTAGCCGCTCTCGTACTGCACCCACGTGCCGTCGCCGGGGTGCTCGAAGGCCAGGCTCACCGCGTGCAGCCACTGGCGCTCCAGGCCCAGCCGCTTGGACAGCGTCGGGTCCGCGCCGTAGGTCAGGTCGCCCACGCACGGGTGCCGCAGCGCCGCCATGTGCACCCGGATCTGGTGGGTGCGGCCGGTCTCCAGCTTGATCGACAGCAGGCTCGCGGCGCGGAACGCCTCGATCGTGTCGTAGTGCGTGACGCTGGGCTTGCCGCCCATCACCACGGCCCACTTGTAGTCGTGGGTCGGGTGCCGGTCGATCGGCGCGTCGACGGTGCCGGTGTGCGGGTCCGGGTGGCCCTGGACCAGCGCGTGGTAGCGCTTGTCCACGGTGCGATCGCGGAACTGCTGCTTGAGCAGCGTGTAGGCGCGCTCGGACTTGGCGACCACCATCAGGCCGGAGGTGCCCACGTCCAGGCGGTGTACGACGCCCTGGCGCTCGGCCGCGCCGGACGTGGAGATCCGGTAGCCGGCCGCGGCGAGGCCGCCGACCACGGTGGTGCCGGTCCAGCCGGGGCTGGGGTGCGCGGCGACGCCGATCGGCTTGTCGATCACCACGATGTGGTCGTCGTCGTGCACGATCCGCATGCCGGGCACGGGTTCGGCGACGAGTTGCACGGGCCTGGGCGCCCCGGGCATCTCGACCTCGATCCAGGCCCCGCCGTTCACGCGGTCGGACTTCCCCGCCGCCCGGCCGTCGAGCTGCACCTTCCCGGCGGCGGCCAGCTCGGCCGCCTTGGTGCGCGAGAAGCCGAACATCCGCGAGAGCGCGGCATCGACCCGCTCGCCTTCGAGGCCATCGGGAACGGGAAGAGTACGGATTTCGGGCGAGCCGGGATTGACAGTCACGAGATACGAGTATGCCCGGCGTCCGGGCCGGACTCGACGGCGTGGTCGGCGCCGGCCGGGTCGACGGGCCGCGTGGACTTCGCCTCGGCCGGGTCGACGGCGGCCCTGGTGGCACCGGACGGCGCGTCGGCGACGCCCCTGCTCGTGCCGTTCACGGTCTCGGCCGACGTGTCGGTCGCGGTCTCGGTCGAGCTCTCGGTCTCGGTCTCGGTCGAGCCGGCGGGAGTCGGCTCGGCCGCCGCGTCGTCCTCGCCCGCCGCCTCGCCTGCCGCGTCGTCCTTCTCGTCGCCCTCCCGGGTGCCGTCCGGCTGCAGGCCCAGGAAGGACAGCAGCACGATCAGGCAGCCGCCGACCACGATCGCCGAGTCGGCCAGGTTGAAGATCGCGAAGTGCTTGGGCGCGATGAAGTCCACGACGTGGCCCTCGAACACGCTGGGCGCCCGGAAGATCCGGTCGGTGAGGTTGCCGAACGCGCCGCCGAGCAGCAGGCCCAGCGCGATCGCCCACGGAAGGCTGTTCAGCTTGCGCGCGAGCCGCAGGATCACCACGACCACGGCGCCGGCGATCACCGTCAGCACGATGGTCAGGCCCTGCCCCATGCCGAACGCCGCACCCGCGTTGCGGGTGGCCCGGAACTGGAGCCAGTCGCCGAAGATGTCGATCGGCGCGTGGTACTCGAGTTTCGCCACCACGATCAGCTTGGTGATCAGGTCGAGGGCGTACGCGAAGCTCGCCACGCCGAGCAGGACGAGGATGTATCGACGGGTGCGCGAACCGGCGGGCGCGGTCGGCTCCTCGCCGCCCGCCCCGCTCTCGGTCGCCCCGGTGTCCGGCTCCTGTGCGAGGGCCTGCGACTCCGCGTCATCCCGTCGTTCCGCTCCGGTGCCGATGGCTCGCTCCAGTCCTTCGGCGCGCCGCCGGCCGCGTGGGCGTTACCGGCGTTCTTCGCGCTGTTTGCAGGTCACACACAGGGTCGCACGCGGGAACGCCTGCAGGCGTGCCTTGCCGATGGCCGAACCACACGACTCGCAGGCCCCGTACGTGCCGTCGGCCAGGCGGCGCAGCGCCTTCTCCGACTGGAGCAGCATGCCACGCGCGTTGTTGGTCAGGGACATCTCGTGCTCGCGCTCGAAGTTCTTGGTCCCGGTGTCCGCCTGGTCGTCGCCCGCGCCCTCGCCGGAGTCGCGCAGCAGATCGGCGATGCCGTTCTCGGAGACCGCGATCTCGGCCCGAAGCTCGTGCGCGGTCTCGATCAGCCCCTCGCGCACCTCGCGCAGTTCCGCGTGCTCCCACGGGTCCTCACCGGGTCGCACCACATAGACCGTCGGTTCATGGAACCCGTCGGGCGGCGTCGCCAGCGTGGTCGTGGCCGTTGCAGTCACGTGTGCAGGTGCCTTCACGGTGCGTCCCGTTCCTCCCCGTACCGAGGCTCGCGGCGTCGCCGTCGTGGTCGCACGACGCGTCCGCCCGCCAGTCGCCTTCTCTGTATCCGTCATGGTCACGGCCCCCTTGTTTCGCTTAGGGATGGGTCGCCCCGGACAACCGGACGCGCCGTCCCGTCACTGATTGCGCCGGGGCGGCGACGTAAATCGGTTGTGCCCAGACGCAACCACGCTTATCCCTCTTCTACGTGTCCCGTTCGTTACCGGTTCCCGAGCGGATCGTTATGCACCCGGGGGCGGGTGAAGTCGGAGGCACGACGACCCGTTCGGGTCGTACAATCCGCAGAGCGAGACGGTGTCGATGGGGACGAGTAGCGCCGCACGCAGCCATCAGCGATCCGGGGACGGTGTGAGCCCGGGGGTGTGCGCGACGTGAAGATCACCCCGGAGCTGTCGGAGGAAAGGTCGATGCGATCCCGGATCGGCCCGTAGAACCGGCCCTCGCACACACGAGTGGGTTGTGCCCGCCCCCGCGGCGCGCGGCCAAGAAGGGTGGTACCGCGGGACCGGCGCACGGCGGTCTCGTCCCTTCGGTAGGCACGCATCACAGCCCGCGGAAGGAAGCCACATGTACCGCCCGGTACCGGCGCAGGTCGACCTGCCCGCCATGGAGCACGAGGTCCTCGCGTTCTGGCGGGACAACGACATCTTCGAGCGCTCCCTCGAACAGAACGCCGACGGCCCGCGCTGGGTCTTCTACGAGGGCCCGCCGACGGCCAACGGCATGCCGGGCGCGCACCACATCGAGGCGCGCGTGTTCAAGGACGTGTTCCCGCGCTACCGCACCATGCGCGGCTACAACGTGCCGCGCAAGGCCGGGTGGGACTGCCACGGTCTGCCGGTCGAACTGGCCGTGGAGAAGCAGCTCGGCTTCTCCGGCAAGCCGGACATCGAGCGGTACGGGATCGCCGAGTTCAACGCGAAGTGCCGCGAGTCGGTGATGACCCACGTGGGCGCCTTCGAGGACCTGACCACCCGGATGGGCTACTGGGTCGACCTGTCCAAGGCGTATCGGACGATGGATCCCGAGTACGTCGAGTCCGTCTGGTGGTCGCTCAAGCAGATCTTCGACAAGGGCCTGCTGACCCAGGACTACCGGGTCGCGCCGTGGTGTCCGCGCTGCGGCACCGGGCTGTCCGACCACGAGCTCGCCCAGGGCTACGAGACGGTCGTGGACCCCTCGGTCTACGTACGCTTCCCGCTCACCTCCGGGCCGCTGGCCGGGCAGGCCGCGCTGCTGGTGTGGACCACCACGCCGTGGACGCTGGTGTCCAACACCGCCGCCGCGGTGCACCCGGACGTGACCTACGTGGTGGCCACCGACGGCGAGGAGCGCCTGGTGGTCGCCGAGCCGCTGGTGGCGAAGGCGCTCGGCGAGGGTTGGGTGGCCACCGGCGAGCGCTTCACCGGCCGGGAGATGGAACGCTGGGCCTACCGGCGTCCGTTCGACCTGCTGCCGCTGGAGGACGCGAACTTCGTCGTGCTCGCCGACTACGTCACCACCGAGGACGGCTCGGGTGTCGTGCACCAGGCGCCCGCCTTCGGCGAGGACGACCTCAGGACCTGCCGGGCGTACGGGCTGCCGGTGGTCAACCCGGTCCGCCCGGACGGCACCTTCGAGCCGGACCTGCCGCTGGTGGGCGGGCAGTTCTTCAAGAAGGCCGACGAGGCGCTGGTCGCCGACCTGCGCGAGCGCGGGCTGCTGTTCCGGCACCTGGAGTACGAACACAGCTACCCGCACTGCTGGCGCTGCCACACCGCGCTGCTGTACTACGCGCAGCCGTCCTGGTACATCCGCACCACCGCGGTCAAGGACGCGCTGCTGCGCGAGAACGAGCGCACCAACTGGCACCCGGACACGGTCAAGTGGGGCCGCTACGGCGACTGGCTGAACAACAACATCGACTGGGCGCTGTCCCGGAACCGCTACTGGGGCACGCCGCTGCCGATCTGGCGGTGCGACGAGGATCACCTCACCTGCGTCGGCTCACTGGGCGAACTGTCCGAATTGACCGGGCGCGACCTGTCCGGCCTGGACCCGCACCGGCCGTTCATCGACGAGGTGGTCTTCGACTGCCGGGCCAAGAGCGGCGACGGCGCGACGTGCGGCGGGCGGGCCGTCCGGGTGCCCGAGGTGATCGACGCCTGGTACGACTCGGGCTCGATGCCGTTCGCCCAGTTCGGCTATCCGTACCGCAACCGCGAGTTGTTCGAGCAGTCCTACCCGGCGCAGTTCATCTCCGAGGCGATCGACCAGACCCGCGGCTGGTTCTACACGCTGATGGCGGTCGGCACGCTCGTGTTCGACCGGTCCTCCTACGAGAACGTCGTGTGCCTGGGGCACATCCTGGCCGAGGACGGCCGGAAGATGTCCAAGCACCTGGGCAACACACTCGAGCCGATCCCGCTGATGGACCGGCACGGCGCGGACGCGGTGCGCTGGTTCATGGCCGCCGGCGGATCGCCCTGGTCGGCCCGCCGGGTCGGGCACGGCACCATCCAGGAGGTGGTCCGCAAGACGCTGCTGACCTACTGGAACACGGTCAGCTTCCAGGCCCTGTACGCGCGCACCGGCGGCTGGACGCCGAGCGCGAGCGACCCGGCCCCGGCCGAGCGCCCGCTGCTGGACCGGTGGTTGCTCTCCGAGCTGAACACCCTCGTGGGCGACGTGGACGCGGCCCTGGAGGCCTACGACACGCAGCGCGCGGGCAAGGCGCTCACCGCGTTCGTGGACGACCTGTCGAACTGGTACGTGCGTCGGTCCCGGCGGCGCTTCTGGAACGCGGAGCCGGCTGCCCTGGCCACGCTGCACGAGGCGCTGGAGACGGTCACCCGATTGATGGCGCCGCTGGTGCCGTTCATCACCGAGCGGGTCTGGCAGGACGTGGTCCGTCCGGTCACCGCGGACGCGCCCGAGTCGGTGCACATGGCCGCGTGGCCGACCGCGGATCCGGCGCTGGTGCACCCGGAGTTGGGCCGGCAGATGACGCTGGTGCGGCGCCTGGTCGAGCTGGGCCGGGCCACCCGCGCGGACTCCGGGGTCAAGACCCGGCAGCCGCTGGGCCGCGCGCTGATCGGCGCGGCGGGCTGGGAGGAGTTGTCCGGGGAACTGCGCGAGCAGATCGCCGAGGAGCTCAACGTGGTGTCCGTCGCGGCGCTGTCCGAGGCGGGCGGCGACCTGGTCGAGTACAGCGCCAAGGGCAACTTCCGCGCGCTGGGCAAGCGGTTCGCCAAGCGCACCCCGGTGGTGGCCGCGGCGATCGCCGCCGCCGACGCCGGGACGCTGGCCGCGGCGCTGCGCGCGTCCGGCACCGCCGTCGTCGTGGTCGAGGGCGAGGAGGTCGAGGTGGTGGCCGAGGAGGTCATCGTCACCGAGACCCCGCGCGAGGGCTGGACGGTGGCCGGCCAGGACGGCGCCACCGTCGCGCTCGACCTGACCATCACGCCCGAGCTGCGGCTCGCGGGCCTGGCCCGCGACGTGGTCCGGCTGATCCAGGAGGCGCGCAAGAACAGCGGCCTGGAGGTGTCCGACCGGATCCTGGTGTGGTGGGCCGCGGACGAGTCGGAGGAGACCACGTCGGCGCTGCTCGCGCACGGCGTCCAGGTCGCCGACGAGGTGCTGGCGACGCAGTTCACCCAGGGCTCGCCGGAGGACGAGGAGTTGTTCGAGCACGGCGACCCCGCGCTCGGTCTGCGGTTCTGGTTGCGCAAGGTGTGAGCCGACGGGCGGGGCGGCCCCGGCCGCCCCGCCCGAACCATCCCGAGTCGCCCGAAACGCCCCGAAAACCCGAGAAGCGCCCGTCCCCCCGGAGGGGGCGGGCGCTTCTCGGATGTGCCGACCGACGCTCAGTGGCCGGTCAGTTGTCGGGGTCCTCGTCGATCAGGAACCCGCGCATCGGCGACGGCTGCTGCATCTGCTGCGGCTGCGGGGCCTGCGGACGCACCGGCGACATCTGCTGCGTCATGGCCGGGCTCATCTGCTGCCCGATCGACGGCGTCATGGCCGGCGACATCGACGAAGGCTGGGACATCGACTGCGACATCGGTACCGGCGCGGACGACATGGCCGGCGGCAACGAGGCCGTGGCCGGCGTACGCGGCGGCGCGAGCGAGTCGTCGGCCTGCGACTCCAGCTGGCGGAGCTGGCTCTCCAGGTACGACTTCAGGCGCGTGCGGTACTCGCGCTCGAACGCGCGCAGGTCGTCGACCTTGCGCTCGAGCGTGGCGCGGGCGCTCTCCAGCGAGCCCATCGCGACGCGGTGCTTCTCCTGCGCGTCCCGCTCGAGGGCGTCCGCCTTGGAACGCGCGTCGCGCTCCATGCCCTCGGCGCGGGTGCGCGCCTCGCCCACTATCTTGTTCGCCTCGGAGCGGGCCTCGGCGATCGCCTGGTCCGCCGTCTGCTGCGCCAGCGCGAGCACCCGGGCGGCACTGTCGCCACCGGGGTTGCCCATCTGCTGCTGCGGTCCACCGGGACCGAGCTGCGGCGGGCCGCCCTGCAACTGGTGCTGCTGAAGCTGCTGTTGGTGCTGCGGCGGGCCCTGGAGCTGGTGTTGCCCGCTCATGCCGGAATTGCCCATCCCGGGGCCGCCCTGCAGCTGGTGCTGGCCGCCCTGGAGCTGGTGCTGCTGCTGACCGGGCAGCTGGTGCTGACCGCTCTGCATGCCGGGGCCGCCCTGGAGCTGGTGCTGCGGCGGGCCCTGGAGCTGGTGCTGACCGCTCATGCCGGGACCGAGCTGCTGCGGTCCCCCCATGGGGTGCTGCTGCGGTCCACCGGGACCGAGCTGCTGCGGGCCGCCCTGCATCTGGTGCTGGCCGCCCTGCATCCCCTGCGGTCCACCCATCTGGGGCGGCGGGGGAACCGGGGTCGGCCCGGATATGGCTGCCGGGACGGGTGCGTCGGGGCGCTCGCGCTCCTTGCGCTGTTGAGCCTGCTGCTGACTCTGCGCGGCGGCACGGGTCGCCGCCGCGAGTTTCGCTCGCAGGTCCTCGTTTTCCCGGAGAAGTCGGGTCAGTTCGCCCTCGACCTCATCGAGGAACGCATCGACCTCGTCCTCGTCATAGCCCTCACGGAGACGGACGGTCGTGAACTGCTTGTTACGCACGTCTTCGGGGGTCAACGGCATCTCTTCACCTCAGCGTGATCGTCGGCATCGGACAGACGGTACCGCTTACAGCCTGCCCACGACGGAGATCAGGATGTAGACGATGATCATCAGTACGAAGAAGGACAGGTCGAGTGCTACACCCCCGAGGCGCAGCGGAGGAATGAACCTGCGCAGCAACTTCAACGGTGGATCGGTGATGGAGTACGTCGCCTCCAGCAATACCACCATGGCCCCGCGCGGCTCGTACGACCGCGCGAACTGGAACACGTAGTCCATCACCAAGCGGAAGAACAACACGATCAAAAAGCAGTAGAGCACGATGCGGATGATCTCCAGCGCGATGCTCATGTACCTGCCCCCTCGTGTGCCGTCCTTCTGGTCAGGACCGCACCTAGCCTCAGTTTTCGCACACCTCAGCTCTGATTGAAGAACCCGCCCTCGGCGATGCGGGCCTTGTCCTCGGCTGTCACATCGACGTTAGCAGGCGACAGGAGGAAGACTTTTTGGGTGACCCGCTCGATGCTGCCGTGCAGACCGAACACGAGACCGGCGGCGAAGTCCACCAGGCGCTTGGCGTCGGTGTCCTCCATTTCGGTCAGGTTCATGATCACGGGCGTGCTCTCGCGAAAGTGCTCGCCGATCGTGCGGGCTTCGTTGTAGGTACGCGGGTGCAGCGTCGTGATGCGGTAGGGCTCACGTTCGCTGACGACTTTGTGTACGGTCACCGGTGTGCTGCTCTCGGGACGGCGTTCGGGCATGGCGGACACTGTTGCGCGGTGTTCTTCAAGGCGGCCTTCGTCGCGAAGGGCCCCCGCTTCGCGAAGGGCAGTAGCTCCACGAACGAGATCCTCGCGACGTTCCCGCGATTCCCCACGCGGTTCGCGTACTTCACGTGGCTCCTCACGACGCTCGTCCCGCCGCTCCTCGCGACGATCGGTGCGCTCGACCCGGTCGCGGCCGTCCTGGCCGATGTCGTCCTCATCGTAATCGTCATACTCGTAGACATCGTCCTCCACGAGGCCGAGGTAGACCGCCATCTTGCGCATTGCGCCGGCCATGTTCCGCTTCCTCCGGTCTCACGGTGGATCGGCTGAGGTCACCGTGGGTCGTGCGATCCACTTCACGGCGACGCTACCGGAGGGAAGGCCGGACTCCGAGCACCGCAGTACCGATGCGTACATGTGTCGCCCCAGCCTCGATGGCCGCTTCGAGGTCGTTGCTCATCCCCGCGGAAACCATGTTCGCAGTCGGATGGGCTTCGCGTAGGCGGGTTGCGATTTCTCGCAACCCGGCGAACGCGCGGGCGGGTTCCACGCCCAGCGGGGCCACCGCCATCACCCCGCCCAGGGTCAGGTTCGGCGCCTGGGCCACCACGTCCGCGAGTTCCGCCACATCGGCCGGCGACACCCCGCCGCGCGCCGGGTCTTCATCCAGGCTGACCTGCAACAGCGCGGTGATCGTGCGGTGTTGCCGAACCGCCGCGGCGGACAGCGCGTGGGCGAGTCGGACCCGGTCCAGCGAGTGCACCACATCGGCGTAACCGGCCACCGATTTGGCCTTGTTGGTCTGCAGTTGCCCGACGTAGTGCCACGTCAGGTCGAGGTCCTCGGTGGCCTCCGCCTTGGGCGCGGCCTCCTGGTCGCGGTTCTCGCCCACGTCGCGGACGCCGAGTCCGGCGAGCAGTCGCACGTCGCTCGCCGGGTGGGTCTTGGTCACCACGACGAGGGTGACGTCCTCGCGCGGGCGGCCGGCGGCGGCGCACGCGGTGGCGATGCGATCGCGGACGGCGGCCAGGTTGGCGGCGAGTTCGGCGCCTCGCCCGGCGGGGTCTGCGCTCGGATGAACGTGCGTTTCCATTCGCCCATCGTCGCCGACGGGGGCCGAACACGCCCGGGCGGGGTCAGCCCTCGGCGAGCCACACGTAGCCGGCGATCCGACCCGTGGCCCGGTCCCGCCGGTAGGAGAAATGGTCCGCCGACTCGCGCGTGCAGATGTGCGATTTCTCACCCGACGCCACCCCCTGCGCGGCGAGTTGCGCCCACACGCCGGCCGGGATATCGAGCCCCGGAGTGCCCTCACGGGTGCGCGCGCGGGCCGCTGGGACAACTGCGGACACTTCGTCGCACATCGCCTCGGGAACCTCGTAGCAGGCGCCGCAGACCGCGGGGCCGGTCTCCGCGACGATCCGGGCCGGGTCGGCGCCGAGGGCTCGCATCGCCTCGATCGCGGCGGGCACCACGCCCGCGGCCAGTCCGGGCCGCCCGGCGTGCGCGGCGGCCACGACGCCGGCCTGCGGATCGGCGAGCAGTACCGGGGTGCAGTCGGCGACCAGGACCACGAGCGCCAGGCCCGGGGTCGCGGTGACCACGGCGTCGGTGGCGGGCAGCGGCTCGGCCGAGGCACGGTCGACGACGGTGACCGTGTTGCCGTGTACCTGGTTCATCCAGACCACCCGTTCGGGCGACAGGCCCAGCGCCTCGGCGGTGCGCGCGCGGTTCGCGGCGACCACGCGCGGATCGTCGCCCACATGGTCGCCGAGGTTCAGTTCGTCATACGGCGCGGCGCCCGTGCCGCCCCACCGGTCGGTGAAGGCGAAACGGGCGCCGCCGGCGGCGGCCCTTCGCGTGAACACGTCGGGCCCACCCCTTGTCCGAATTTTTTCGCTACTGCTGCAACCTGCCGATTGTCTTCTACTTCATGAACGGCGGGATGTCGAGATCCAGATCGTCCTTGATCGGTTCCGGCACCAGCGGCGTGCGCGGGCCCGGGGTGGTCGGCGCCGGGTAGCTGGTCGGCGCCGGGGTCGGGTCGTGCAGCACACCCGGACCCGGGTTGGACGCGGGCCGCCCCACCGGCTCGGGCCGCGACGCCTGGGTCGTGGTCGCCGGCTTGCCCAACTCGCTCTTGGACGGCGGCTGCCCACCGTCGAAGCCGGCCGCGATCACGGTGACCCGCACCTCGTCGCCGAGCGCGTCGTCGATGACCGCGCCGAAGATGATGTTGGCCTCGGGGTGCGCGGCCTCGCTGACCAGTTGCGCGGCCTCGTTGATCTCGAACAGGCCGAGGTCGGAGCCGCCGGAGATGGACAGCAACACGCCCCGGGCGCCGTCGATGGACGCCTCCAGGAGCGGGCTGGAGATGGCCATCTCGGCCGCCGCCACGGCACGGTCGTCGCCGCGCGCCGAGCCGATCCCCATCAGCGCCGAACCCGCCTCGGACATCACCGACTTGACGTCGGCGAAGTCCAGGTTGATCAGGCCGGGCGTGGTGATCAGATCGGTGATGCCCTGCACACCGGACAGCAGCACCTGGTCGGCCGAGCGGAACGCGTCCAGGACGCTGACCTGCCGGTCGGAGATGGAGAGCAGTCGGTCGTTGGGGATGACGATCAGGGTGTCGACCTCGTCGCGCAACTGCGCGATGCCGTCCTCGGCCTGGTTCGCGCGCCGCCGTCCCTCGAAGGTGAACGGGCGCGTGACCACACCGATGGTGAGCGCGCCGAGCGAACGGGCGATGTTGGCCACCACGGGAGCGCCGCCGGTGCCGGTGCCGCCGCCCTCACCCGCCGTGACGAAGACCATGTCGGCCCCCTTGAGGACCTCCTCGATCTCCTCGCGGTGGTCCTCGGCGGCCTTGCGACCGACGTCGGGGTTGGCGCCGGCGCCGAGGCCGCGGGTCAATTCCCGGCCGACGTCGAGCTTGACGTCGGCGTCGCTCATGAGGAGGGCTTGGGCGTCGGTGTTGATCGCGATGAACTCGACGCCCTTGAGACCGACCTCGATCATCCGGTTGATGGCGTTGACACCGCCACCGCCGATACCGACCACCTTGATGACTGCGAGGTAGTTCTGGGGTGCTGCCACGTCGAAGGCCTCTCGCCTCGAGTTCCGGTCGGCACGCCGTGGTTCCGGCATGCCGACATTTGCCGACTTGGGGAGGTCGGGACGCGATTTCCGCGAGCCACCAAAACCCTCACCCTCAGGTATAGAGTTACACCGATTCGCGTCGAATGCCGCCGATGCGAACGGTGCGGATTACTGCTTTGTCAACCTGGGGCTAGGCCGACACTAGGTCCCCATCGGACACGGTTCAACGAACACGCCGAACCTGTCCCTATTGTTTTATCGCAGTGACGGGGTGCTTTCGCTCCACGTCACACGGCGGGCGAGGTCGAAACCGCCGCCGCGGGTGCGACCGGAGGTAACGACTGCGCGGGCGCCGGCGGCGCGAGCGAGGGAAACGGCTGGGTTCGGGTCACCGGCGCGTCGGGCGCGCTGACGTCGTAGAACTTGGCGGGCCGCGGCAACAGCGCCGCGAGTACGAGGGCCTTGCGGTCGGACGCGTCGGCCCCGCCCCACAGCACGGTCTCGCCCTTGTCGAGCACGAGCACGATGTCGTCGCGCGTTCGAGCGGTGATGTCACGTACACGTTGGGCGACCGGCGGCGGCAAGGCCGATACCACCTGCACCACCCCCCGTAGCGTTTGCGTACTCACCGTGTTGGCGTCGGCCTTGACGACCGGCACCCCCGGCGGCGCGGCGTCCACCGTACCGAACCGTACGCCGTCCTTGTCGATCTCCGCATAGCGGCCCGCGTCCGGCATCACCAGCGCGGTCACCCGTTCGCGCACCGAGATCCGCACCGTGTGAGGCCAGTCCCGCTCGACGCGGACCGAGGCCACTCGCGGGATCGCGGCCACCCGGGCCCGGATCGCGTCCAGGTCGACGGAGGCCAGCGGCTCGCCGATCGGCACCGCCGCCACGTGCGCGACCTGATCCCGGGGCAGCGCGCCCAGGCCGCCGACGGCCACTTTGCGAGTGTCCAGCAGCGGCGAGTGGTAGACGAGCGCCCAACCGGTGACCGCGACCAGCACGAGCAGCACCAGGACCAGGAGCGGGCGCAGGTTGGTCCAGCGCCGGCGCGGCGGCCGCCCGGCCTTCGCCGGTCGCCCCGGCGCGCGCTCCCTCGTCCTGGGCAAGAACGCTCCCCCCGGCCCGCGCTACTGGGGCAACCGCGCGGCGGCGATCGCCTCGTGGACCATCCGGACCAACTCCTCGTCCGCGTCGCGCCGGCCGAACTCGGCCGCCGCCTTGCCCATGTCGTGCAGCCTGCGCGCGTCGGTGAGCACCGGCAGCACGGAGGAGCGGATCCAGTCCGGGGTCAGGTCCGCGTCGTCCACCAGCAGGCCGCCGCCCGCCTTGACCACGGGCTGCGCGTTCAGCCGCTGCTCGCCGTTGCCGATCGGCAGCGGTACGTAGGCCGCGGGCAGGCCGACCGCGGCCAGTTCGGCGCAGGTCATCGCGCCGGCCCGGCACAGCACCATGTCGGCCGCCGCGTAGGCCAGGTCCATCCGGTCCAGGTAGGGCACCACGACGTAGGCCGGTCCGCCGGGCGGGGAGGTGATCTTCAACTCGTTGTTGGGGCCGGCCGCGTGCAGCACCTGCACGCCCTCGGCGAGCAGTTGTTGCGCGGTGGCGGCGAGCGTCTCGTTCAGCCGCCGGGCGCCCTGCGAGCCGCCGAACACCAGCAGCGTGGGCCGCATCGGGTCCAGGCCGAACATCGCCCGGGCCTCGTCGCGCAGCGCGTTGCGGTCCAGCGTGGCGATCGCGCGGCGCAGCGGGATGCCGATGTAGCGAGCGCCGCGCAGCTTGCTGTCGGGCGTGCTCACCGCGACGAATCGGGTGTACCGGGCGCCGATCTTGTTGGCCAGGCCCGGCCGGGCGTTGGCCTCGTGCACCACGGTGGGCACGCCCTGGCGCTTGGCCGCGAGGTAGCCGGGCAGCGCGACGTAGCCGCCGAAGCCGACCAGGCAGGACGCGTTGGTCCGCTCCAGGACGGCCGCGGCCTCGCGGATGGTGCCGCGCAGTCGACCGGGGACGGTCATCAGTTCGGGCGTGGGCTTGCGCGGCAACGGCACGGCCGGGATCAGAGCGAGTTCGTAGCCGCGAGCGGGAACGAGCTTGGTCTCCAGGCCCTTGGCCGTGCCGAGCGCCGTGATACCCACATTGGGGTTCTGGCGGCGCAGCGCGTCCGCCAATGCCAGAGCGGGCTCGATGTGCCCGGCGGTTCCTCCGCCGGCAAGGACGACATGCACCTGATTCACCCATCCCTGCGCGGCAGGATCCGCGCGAACGCTCGACGAACCGCCCCGGGCCCGCGTGCGGCGAGCGCCGCCTCGGCCTTTGGCTCACCTCGGGCGAAGGACAACAGCATGCCCACGGCGAACATGGTCGGAAGCAGGGCGGAACCTCCGTAGGACACCAATGGCAACGGCACTCCGGCGATCGGCAGCAGGCCGAGCACCGCTCCGACGTTGATCATGACCTGGGCCATGATCCACGCGGTCGCGCCACCCGCGGCGAGCCGTACGAACTGGTCTTTCGTCCGACTCGCGACGCGGATACCTGCATAGCCTAGGGCCGCGAAGAGGGTGAGTACGGACAGCGTCCCCACGAGACCCAATTCCTCGCCGATGACGGCGAAGATGAAGTCTGTATGCGCCTCGGGCAAAGTGCCCCATTTGCCGTAACTTGTCCCGATTCCACTGCCGAACCAGCCGCCCGTGGCCAGCGAGTAGATGCCCTGCGCGGCCTGCAGCGTGCTGCCGTTGGGGTCGGAGAACGGATCCAGGAAGCCCGCGAAGCGGGCGGCCCGGTGCGGCTTGAGCACGATCAGCACGGTGGCCAGCACGGCCACCACGGCGATCGCCATGGCGAACAACCGGCCCGGCGCGCCGGCGATCCACAACAGCGCAAGCACCAGCACGGTGATGATCATCGCGGTGCCCATGTCGCCGCCGAGCAGCACCAGGAACAGGATCACCAGGGCGCCGGGCAGCAGCGGGACGAACATGTGCCGCCACTGGCCGAGCAGCCGGCGCTTGCGGGTGAGCACGTCGGCCCCCCACAACACCAGGCCCAGCTTGGCGAACTCGGAGGGCTGGATCTGGAACGAGCCGAAGCCGATCCAGTTCCGGTTGCCGTTCACCTCGATGCCCAGGCCGGGCACCAGGACCAGGCACAACGCGCCGACGCAACCGATCAGGAACGGGTACGCCAGCCGGCGATACCAGCGCAGCGGCAGACGTGACGCGATCCACATCAGCGGGAATCCCATGGCGACCGCGATCAACTGCTTGGTGAAGATCTCGTCGAAGGAGCCGTAGATCGTCCGGGAGGTGATCTGCGACGCGGAGAGCACCATCACCAGGCCCAGCACCGTCAGCAGCAGGCCCGAGCCGAGCAGCAGGTAGTAGGCGGTCAGCGGGCTGTCCAGGGCCCGGCGCAGTTCGCGGCGCGCCGAGCCCGCCGGACGCGGCGCGGGCCTCGCGCGCGGTTTGGGCAACCGCGAACCGCCCCACGGCCGCCGCTTGTCGGCGGTGGGCGTGGGGCGTGCCTCGCGCGTCTGCGGACCGGCGGCCATCGCTCGCCCGGTCAGCCGGCCGCTGTGTCGAGCCCGCGGACCGCTTCGGCGAACGCGTCGCCACGCCTGCCGTAGTTGGCGTACATGTCCATCGACGCGCACGCGGGCGCGAGCAGCACGGTGTCCCCCGGCCGCGCCAGCGCCGCCGCCTCGCCCACGACCTGTTCCATGGCCCCAGTGTCGGTCGCGGCGACCTCCACCACGGGGACATCGGGGGCGTGTCGCGCGAGCGCGTCCCTGATCACCGCGCGGTCGGCGCCCATCAGCACCACCGCGCGCAGCCGGTTCTTCGCGCCGGAGACCAGGTCGTCGAAGGACGCGCCCTTGGCCAGGCCGCCGGCGATCCACACGATGTCCCGGTAGGCGGCCAGCGAGGCCGCCGCGGCGTGCCCGTTGGTGGCCTTGGAGTCGTCCACGTAGTCGACGCCGGCCACGGTGGCCACGTGCGCGATGCGGTGCGCGTCCGGCCGGAAGGCGCGCAGCCCGTCGCGCACCGCCACCGGCCGCACGCCGTAGGCACGCGCCAGCGCGGCGGCGGCCAGCGCGTTCGCCACGTTGTGCGGCGCGGGCGGGTTCACGTCGCCCACGCCGGCCAGTTCGGCCGCGGTGCTGTGCCGGTCGGGCACGAACGCCCGGTCCACGAGCAGGTCGTCGACCACCCCGAAGTCGGACAGCCCCGGCGGGCCGAGCCCGAAGCCGACCGCGCGGCAGCCCTCCTCGACCTCGGCCTCGTGCACGAGCTGCTCGGTCTGCGGGTCGGCGAGGTTGTACACGCAGGCGATCTGGCAACCGCCGTAGATCCGGCCCTTGTCCGCCGCGTACGCCTCCGGCGAGCCGTGCCAGTCCAGGTGGTCCGGCGCGATGTTGAGCACCGCCGCGGCCAGCATCCGCGGCGCGCCGGCGTCGTCCTTGGGGCTTTCCTCCCAGGTCGGCAACCAGTGCAGTTGGAAGCTGGACAGCTCCAACGCGAGAACGTCGTAGGCCGGTTCGCCGTCACCGTCGCGGGCGAGCACCGCGTCCACCACCGGTGTGCCCACGTTGCCGGCCGCCGCCACCCGCTTGCCGGACGCCTCCAGGATCGAGGCGAGCATGCGCACGGTCGTGGTCTTGCCGTTGGTGCCGGTGATCGCCAGCCACGGCGCGGGGTTCTCCCGCGGGCGCAGCCGCCACGCCAGCTCCACATCGCCCCACACCGGCACGCCGGCCGCGCGCGCGGCGGCGAACAGCGGCTTGGTGGGCCGCAGTCCGGGCGAGGCGATCAGCACGTCCACCCGCTCCGGCAGGCTCTCGTCGTCGCCCAGGCGCACGTCGACGCCCAGCGCGCCCAACTCCTCGGCGCGCCGCCGGGCGTTGTCGTCGGCGGAGCCGTCGATCGCCACGACGCGCGCGCCGAGGCCGTGCAGCGCCCGGACCGCGGACGCGCCGGTGACCCCGGTGCCCGCGACACAGAACGACAACTCGGCCCACGGCGCACCGTGATGGGTGAAGGTGCTCAGGTCTTTCGTACTCACGTCTCTTACTGTCCCGTAACCCAGCCCGCGTAGAAGATGCCGATCCCGAGAATGGCGCACAGGCCGGCGATGATCCAGAACCGAACCACGATGAGTACTTCGGTCCACCCCTTGAGTTCGAAATGGTGCTGGAGCGGCGCCATTTTGAACACCCGTTTGCCGGTCATCTTGAAGTAGCCCACCTGGATGATCACCGACAACGAGATGATCAGGAACAGCCCGCCGATGAGCGCGGACAGCAGTTCGGTACGGGTCAGGATGGCCAGGCCCGCGAGCGCGCCGCCGAGTGCGAGCGATCCGGTGTCGCCCATGAAGATCTTCGCCGGTGACGTGTTCCACCACAGGAAGCCGAAACACGAGCCCATCATCGCCGCGGACACGATCGCCAGGTCCAGCGGATCGCGCACGTCGTAGCAGCCGACGCCGGGGGCGTTCAGGCAGGACTGGCCGTACTGCCAGACCCCGATGAAGGTGTAGGCACCGAAGACGATCACCGACGCGCCGGTGGCGAGGCCGTCCAGGCCGTCGGTGAGGTTGACGCCGTTGGAGTGCCCGGCGATCAGGATGTAGGCCCAGATCACGAAGAACACCGGCGTCAGGTCCAGCGCGGTGTCCTGCACGAAGGACAGGTGGGTGGACGCCGGGGTGAACCCACGCGCGTCCTTGAACTGGATGGCCAGCAGCGCGAACGAGATGCCCACGAAGGACTGTCCGGCCAGCTTGGCCTTGGCCCGCAGACCCAGGCTGCGCTGCTTGACGATCTTGATGAAGTCGTCGACGAAGCCGACCAGGCCCAGGCCCGCCATCAGATACAGCACCAGCAGCGCGGACGCGCTCGGGGTCTCCAGCGTGATCGCCTTGGCGCCGCCGTAGCCCGCGAGCGCCGCCAGGATGATCACCGCGCCGCCCATGGTGGGCGTACCGCGCTTGCTGTGGTGTCCGGCCGGACCGTCGTCCCGGATGAGCTGGCCGTAGCCACGCTTGACCAGGATTCGGATCGCGAGCGGCGTACCGATCAGCGACAGCACCAGGGCGATGCCGCCGGCGATGAGGATGGCCCTCACCCGTGCACCTCCGAGTTGCTCACGTCGTCCCCGGCCGCGTCCGCCAACAGCGCGTCCGCGAGCCGTTCCAGGGCCACCCCTCGGGAAGCCTTCACCAGTACGACGTCGCCCGGGGCCAGTTCGCCCCGGAGTAGTTCGACGGCCGCCTCTACGTCGGGCACCAGCACCGACTCCTCACCCCACGAACCCTCGTTCTTCGCGCCCATGTCGATCCAGGCGGCCTCCCTGCCGCCCACGGCCACCAGCCGGTGGATGTTCAGGCGTACCGCGAGCCGCCCGATCGCGTCGTGCTCGGTCAGCGACTCCTCGCCCAGCTCCCGCATCGCACCCAGCACGGCGAACGTACGATTGCCGCCCGCCATCGCGACGAGCGCCTTGAGCGCGGCTCGCATCGACTCCGGGTTGGCGTTGTACGCGTCGTTCACGACGGTCACCCCGTCGTCCCTGCGGGTGACTTCCATCCGCCAGCGGGAGATCGTACCGGCCGCGCCGAGGGCCGCCGCGATGTCCTCGACGGTCATGCCCACTTCGCGTGCCACCGCGGCGCACGCGAGTGCGTTGGCCACGTGGTGCTCACCGTACAGGCGCAAGATCACCGGCGCACTGCCCTCCGGCACGCACAGCGTGAAGGAGGCCCGGCCCTGCTCGTCGAGTGTCACGTTCTCGGCCCGTACGTCGGCCTTCGCGCTCTCGCCGAAGGTCACCACGCGGGCCTTGGTGCGCGAGGCCATCGCCCGCACCAGCGGGTCGTCCTGGTTGAGCACGGCCACGCCGTCGGCGGGCAATGCCTCGACGAGTTCGCCCTTGGCCCGGGCGATGCCCTCGCGCCCGCCGAACTCGCCCATGTGCGCGGAGCCGACGTTGAGCACCAGGCCGATCCGGGGCGGGGTGAGCTCGCACAGGTAGGCGATGTCGCCGACGTGGCGGGCGCCCATCTCGGCGACCAGGTACCGGGTTTCCTCGGTCACGCCGAGGACGGTCAGCGGCAGGCCGATCTCGGTGTTGAAGTTGCCGCTCGGGGCGATCGTCGGGCCCGCGGTGGCGAGCACCTGGCCGAGCAGGTCCTTGGTGCTCGTCTTGCCGGAGGACCCGGTCAGCGCGATCACCGTGGTGTCGGGATGCCGCTCGGTGATCGACCGGGCGAGTCGGCCGAGTGCCGCGACCACGTCATCGACGAGGATCGCCGGGGTGTCGGTGTCGCGCTCCGCGAGGACCGCGACGGCGCCCGCCTCGATCGCGGCGCGCGCGTAGTCGTGCCCGTCGACGCGCTCGCCGCGCACGGCCACGAACAGCGTGCCGGGGCCGACCTTGCGGGAGTCCACGACCACCTCGGCGGTGATGCGCGCGTGCGGATCCGCGCCGCCCGAAAGCCGCCCTCCGAGAGCGGTGGCGATCTCGGCAAGAGTGGTGGAAATCACTGGTTCGTCTCCTCGGCACGCGAGGTGCCGGTCGCCGGGACGCCTGGGGTCGGGGTCTCGGACGTCGGGGTGTGCGTTGATGGTGCGGGGGTCACGATCCTCGCATCGTCGGACTGCTCCGGGGACGCGGGGCCGCCTCGCATGGTTCTGGTCAGCGCGCGACGCAGCTCGACACGGTCGTCGAAGGGGTGTTTGACCGCGTTCGCGAACTCCTGGCCCTGCTCGTGCCCTTTGCCCGCGATCACGACCGTGTCACCCGCGCGGGCCCGCTCGACCGCGAGCGCGATGGCCGCGGTCCGGTCCGGCTCGACCAGCACGCTGCCGTGCGGTTCGGCCGGCCCGCGGGTGCCCGCGAGCATGTCGTCCAGGATCGCGAGCGGGTCCTCCGAACGCGGGTTGTCGCTGGTGAGCACGACCCGGTCGGCGAGTCGGGCGGCGGCATCGGCCATCAGCGGGCGCTTGGCCCGGTCCCGGTCGCCGCCCGCGCCCAGCACGATGGTCAGTGTGCCGGTGGTCACCGGACGTAGTGCCTCGAGCAGCGTCCGGACCGCGTCCGGGGTGTGCGCGAAGTCGACCAGGGCCAGGAACGGCTGGCCCGCGTCCACCCGCTCCATCCGCCCGGGCACGCCCGGGGTCCGGCCCACACCCTCGACCGCGTCCGCGAGCGAGACGCCGCCCGCGGTCAGCGCGACGATCGCCAACAGCGCGTTGCTCACGTTGAACGGACCGGCCAGCCGCACGCTCGCGTCGGCCTTGTGCCCGTCCGGGCCCACCACGGTGAAGCGGCTGCCGTCCGGACCGAGGTCGACGTTCTCGGCCCGCCAGTCGGCGTCCGGGGCCCCCGTCGCCGAGACGGTCAGCACCGGCACGCTCGCCAGCGCCGCCAGTCGGCGACCGTAGGCGTCGTCCACGTCGATCACGCCGATCCGCGAGCGCCGCGGGGTGAACAGGTCCGCCTTGGTGGCGAAGTACTCCTCCATGGACCCGTGGAAGTCCAGGTGGTCCTGCGACAGGTTGGTGAACAACGCGACGTCGTACACGGTGCCGTCGACCCGGCCCAGCGCGAGCGCGTGGCTGGAGACCTCCATCACCGCGGCGGTGACGCCGTTCTCCAGCATCGACGCGAGCAGCGCTTGGACGTCGGTGGCCTCGGGCGTGGTGCGCACGCTGGGCACCACCTCCTCGCCGATCCGGGTCTCCACGGTGCCGATCACCCCGGTCGTGCCGCCGCCGGCGCGCAGCCCGCCGTCGAGCAGGTAGGCGGTGGTGGTCTTGCCGTTGGTGCCGGTGACGCCGAACATCACCAGGTCCTCCGCGGGTCGCCCGTAGACCCAGGCCGCGATCTCACCCAGTCGGCCGCGCGGATCCTCGACCACCAGGGTCGGCAGGCCGCTGTCGGCGGCGAGTTCGGCGCCCGCCGCGTCGGTGAGCAGGGCCACCGCTCCGGCCGCGGCGGCCTGCCCGGCGAACACGGCACCGTGGAAGTTGTCGCCGGGCAGCCCGGCGTACAGATCCCCCGGGCGCACGGCCCGCGAGTCGTGGGTGACGCCCGTCAGCGTCGCCTCCGGATCGCTCGGGGCCCCGGTCAACGGAACACGGACGAACCCGGCCAGGCCGGTCAGCGGTTGGGGGCGCACCTCGGCTGGGCGGCGCAGATCACGGTTGGGCACGGCGGGCAGGCTACCGCGCTTTGGGCCGTCGGATCGTCCTCGCCCCGGTGCCGCGACCGGCCGCGCAGCCGCGGACCCGGCCGGTCACCGCGCCGGTCACCACTCGATCGGCAGGTCCACCGGGGCGGCGCCGCTCGGGGCGATCCGGCGGCTCTGCAACGCGAATGTCATCACCTGCTGGAACACCGGCGCGCACAGGCTGCCGCCGCCGCCGTCGATGCCCGGGGCCTGGAGCGTGACCGACACCACGACCTGCGGGTTGTCCGCCGGGGCGAAGCCGATGAACGAGGTCGTGTAGCCGTTGTAGCGGCCGGTCTTGGGATCGACCCGGTTGGCGGTGCCGGTCTTGCCCGCGACCCGGTAGCCGGGGATCCGGCCGTTCTTGCCGGTGCCGCCGTCGTCGGCGACCACCGTCTCCAGCATGTCGGCCACCTGGCGGGCGGTCTCCGGGCTGACCACGACGTTCGACTTGGGCGCGGCGGCGGGCTTGAACTTCCCGTCCGGGCCGGTGCTGCCCTTGACCAGGCTCGGTTCGATCCGCACGCCGCCGTTGGCGATGGTCTGGAACACCGAGGTGGCCTGCACCGAGTTGACCGACAGGCCCTGACCGAAGGGGATCGTGTACTGCTGGGAGCCGTTCCACTTCGGCGCCGGGGCCAGGATGCCGGGCGTCTCGCCCGGGAACTTCAGCCCGGTGGGTTGTCCGACGCCGAACCGGGTCAGGTAGTCGTGCAGCTTGGCGTTGGCCTCGGCGCGGTGGGGCGAGAGTTGTTCCGAGGCCAGGATCGTGCCGATGTTGCTGGACTTGGCCAGTACGCCGGCCAGGGTCAGCTGCTGCGTGGCGTGGTCGTGCTCGTCCTTGAACATCTGGTCGGCGCGGGCGAGTCGGTTCGGCACGGTCACGTGGGTGCCCGGGGCGGCCTTGCCCTCCTGGATGACCGCGGCCATGGTCATCACCTTGCCGGTGCTGCCCGGCTCGTAGGCCTCCTCGACGGCCCGGTTGCCCAGGTTGTGCACGTCGCCGGGGCCGATCCGGTTGGGGTCGTAGCCGGGCGCGGTGGCCATCGCCAGTATCTGTCCGCTGCGCACGTCCTGGACCACCACGGTGCCCGACTCGGACTTGGTCTCGGCGACCTTGGCGCCGATCAACTGCTCGGCGTACCACTGGAGGTCGCGCGAGACGGTCAGTTGCACGTCGGCACCGGGCACCGCCTCCCTGCCGGTGAGGTCGGAGGTGGGCACCCGGCGGCCGTAGACCATCTCCTGGGTGGTCCGCCCGTCCTTGCCCGCCAGTTGGCCGTCCAGGGTCATCTCCAGGCCGCCGCCGCCGTGTCCGGTGGCGTTGACGAAGCCGACCAGGTTCGCGCCGACCGGTCCGGCCGGGTAGACCCGCTTGCTGTGCTTGGTCGAGTAGATGCCGACCAGGTCGTTGCGGCGCACCTTGCCCAGGTCCTTCTGCACCTGGCGGATGTTGTTCCACACCGCGGGCTCGACCTGCTGGGCGAGCACCACGTAGCGGGACTTGGGGGTGCGCAGCTTCTCCTCGAGGGCGACCGGGTCGCCGTTCACCAGCGGGGCCAGCGCCAGCGCGGTGGCGTGCGGGTCGTACTTCTGCACCTGGGTCGGGTCGGCGGTGACGTCGTACGCGTCCACCGACTTGGCCAGGCTCACCCCGAACGCGTCGGTGAGCGCACCGCGTTCGGCCGGTACGTTGACGGTCTGGGTGCGCTTGGCGGCGGCCTGGGCGGCGTACGCGGGGGCGTCCAGCGCCTGCAACTGGAGCAGTCGGCCGGCGAACAGGGTCAGCACCACGCCGAGCGCGATCAGCCCGATCCGCAGCCGCTTGCGCGGGTCGCCCATCCGGGCGGCGCTCCGGGGTCGCCGGGCGGGCCGGGGACGCCCGGACGCGTGCGCGTCGCGAGTACGCCCGGGCCGGGCCGCGCCCGGACGCGGTCGGGCCGGGCGCGCCGGGCGTGCGCCGGCATGGTCGGCCCGCACGGCGTCCCGGGCGCCGCGCGCGGAACCGTCACCGGTGACCGGGCGCGGACGCCGGGTCCGCTCCGGACGGCCGGGCACATCGACGCCCCGCGCGTCCGGCCGCGGACGCGGGCGTACACCGGGGCGCGCACCGGCACCGCCCTCGACCGATGCCTCCGCCGACCTCGGCCGCGGCCGACGCGCGCCCGAACGCTCCTCACGGGAGCGCGTGCCCTCACCCGTGCGCCGCCCGGACCCGGCCGAACCCGCACCGGACCCGCCGGACCACCCGGCATCG
The DNA here is from genome assembly GCF_044765325.1 of Embleya sp. NPDC127516. NCBI lineage: Bacteria > Bacillati > Actinomycetota > Actinomycetes > Kitasatosporales > Streptomycetaceae > Embleya > Embleya sp. NPDC127516. Next base: position 241,143 of record NZ_JBIWJT010000005.1, read on the forward strand.
CCACGCGGGCGCGGCGGGCGCCCGGCGGAGGCCGCGTCACCGGCGCGGGCCGAACGCTCGCCCGAGCCGGCGTCCCCCGCCCGCAACCGGGACCAGAGCCCACCCGAGGCGCCGCTGTCGGGACGCGGCCGGCTCGGCCGCTCACCGGACGACGCGGCACCGCCGCGCGGGCGGCCCCACCGCCCTTCGGAGGCGCCCGACCGGGCCGAGTCCTCGCCGCTCGACGCGCCGGCACCGGACCGGGGCCGAGCCGGACGCCCGCCGGACGCCGCGTCGCCGCGGGGTCGGGCCGGGCGCTCACCGGACGGGCCGCCGGCCGTGCCTTGGCGGGCCGACCGGGGCGCGTCGGGATCCCCGGGTCGGGCGCTCCGGCGTGCCGGGGGCGCCTGTCCGCCGCTCGGCCGACGCGGACGGCCGGAACGCGGGGTTTCCGCACCGGGCTCGTCCCGCTGCCCGGAACTCGCGCGTGGGCGACCCGCACCGGGCTCGGCCCGCTCCGGGTCGCCCGCGCGCGGGCGACGCGGGCCACGCGGCCCTGCCGGTTCCTCGCCCGCTCCCGGGCGCGGGCGTCGGCCCTCCGCCGCCCCGGAGCCGTCGGCCGCTCGGGGCCGGGCCACCGGGCGGGGTCGGCGCTCCGAGGACGCGGCCGGGTCGGCACCGCGTTCCCGGCGGGCCCGCCCCGCCGAACGCGGCTCGTCGGGATCACGCGGATCACGGGGGTCACGGCGTCCGTCGGTCAACGCGAGGTCCCTTCACCTGGATTCGGCGGCGCGGCGCGCGCGGCGACACGTACGTACAACGAGCGGGCCGGTGATCGGGGCCGACCCGAGTTCCCTCGGCGGACCGCTCGGCGCCCATCCGCCCGACGGTCGACATCACCCGGGCGATCCCGCCGCGGGCCGGCCCGCGGCGGGATCGCCGCCGGTGGCCCGACGCGTCGGGATCGCCCGAACGGTCCCGGGTGTGGCCCGACCCGCCGAGCCGAGGGGACCGGTCGCCGGGGTGGGCGAACCGGTCGGCGAAGGCATGCGTCAAGGGGTGGCTTCCGGCGCCGTGGGGCCTGCCGAGGCGGCCGGCGCGTCGGAGGCCGGCGGCATCGCCGCCGGGACCGGGACGGCCGGGGCGGCGCCGTCGGGCGTGGCAAAGGCGCCGGGCGTGGCGGGCACGGCAGGCGTCCCGGTGCCCGCCGCCGTCCCCGCCGGGTCCGACCCGGCGGTAACCGGTGCCCCCGGACCCCCACCGCCCGCCGGCGGTGCGACGGGCGTCGTGGCCGCGGCGGTCGCCGGGGCCTCGGGAACCAGCGGCGGCTTGGACGTGGCCGGCTTCGGCACGCCGAGCACCTGCCCGGTCGCCGGGTCGATGAACACCGGGCTGCCGCCCGGGACCAGGCCCAATTCCTGGGCACGTCGCGCGAGTTCGCCCGGCGCGGCCTTGGCGTCCAGTTCGCGCTGGAGCGCCTCCCGGTCGTCGGTGAGCTGGTCCTGGCGCTTTTGCAGCCGGCTCAGTTCGAACGAGCCCTGGTTGAGCGCGGTGTTGAGCAGGAGCAGCGACAGTAGGCCGCCGCCGAGCAGGCCGACCACGAGCACCACGAACGGCGTCCGGGTCGAGCCCTTCGCCTGGTGCGCGGCCAGCCGGATGCGGGTCATCGTCCTCGCCGCGCCGCTCATCCCCGGCTCCCCCGTCCGCCGCGTCGATTCACAGGTCTTCCCGCACCCGCTCCGCCGCTCGCAGCCGTACCGAGGCCGCGCGCGGGTTCTCCGCGTTCTCCTGCTCGCTCGCCTTCTCCGAGCCGCGCGTGAGCAGCTTGAACCTGGGCTGGAGGTCCTCCGGGACCACCGGCAGGTCCGGCGGCGCCTTGCTCTCGGCGCCGGCCGCGAGCACGCGCTTGGTCATCCGGTCCTCCAGCGAGTGGTAGGACATCACCACGATCCGGCCGTGCAGCGCCAGTGCCCGCACCGCCGCCGGCAACGCGCGCTCCAAGACCGCGAGTTCGCCGTTGACCTCGATCCGCAGCGCCTGGAAGGTGCGCTTGGACGGGTTGCCGCCGGTGCGCCGGGTGGCGGCCGGGATCGCGGTGCGCACGATGTCGACCAGGCGCGCGCTGTTGGTGAAGGGTTCCTTCTCCCGCTCGCGCACGATCGCGTCGGCGACCCGGCGGGCGAACCGCTCCTCGCCGAAGTCGCGCAGGATCCGGGCCAGATCGCCCGCGGTGTAGCTGTTCAGGATGTCGGCCGCGGTGATGCCCACCGTCGGGTCCATCCGCATGTCCAGCGGCGCGTCCTGCGCGTAGGCGAAGCCGCGGTCGGCCCGGTCCAGTTGCAGCGAGGAGACCCCGAGGTCGAACAGGATGCCGTCGATCCGGTCGATGCCGAGCCGCTCCAGCACCTCGGGCAGTTCGTCGTAGACCGCGTGCACGAGCGTGGCACGCTCGCCGAAGCCCGCCAACCGGGCCCCGGAGCGCTCCAGCGCCTCGGGATCACGGTCCAGGCCGATCAGCCGTGCCTGGGGAAAGGCCGTCAACAGGGCTTCGCTGTGCCCGCCCATCCCGAGCGTCGCGTCCACCACGACCGCCCCGGGCGCCCGCAGCGCGGGGGCGAGCAATTCGACGCACCGTTCCAGCAGGACCGGAATGTGGGCGGGCGCCGTCACGGCCCCTCCACCATCGTCGCGTTCACTCCGGGCCCTTCGTCGTGCGGAAACCCGCAGTCTAGAGGCTGAGTCGCGACCGGCCGGGAGAACATGCCGCCAGGTCCCCGCCCGCTCGTCTGGGGAAGTGACCTCTGGCACCGGGGAAGGAGTGCCAGAAAGCTCGGAGCGGGTGGAGACCTCGCCGCAGGTGCGTCACGGGCGAGATCGCGTTCGGGAGAGTACGAGGCACGGGGTGTACGCCGCCTCGGTCACAGCAGGCCGGGCAGCACCTCCTCGGACAGTTCCGCGAAGGACTGCTCCTGCTCCGCGAGGTAGTCGTGCCAGGTCTTGGTCGCCCACAACTCGACCCGGGTGTTCGTACCGATGACGACGCAGTCGCGGCTGTCCCGGTCGAGCCCGGCGTAGTCGCGCAGCGGTTGCGGCACCAGCACCCGCCCCTGCTTGTCCGGCACCGCGTCGGAGGCACCCGCGTAGAACACGCGCATGTAGTCCCGGGCGGCTTTCGAGGTCACCGGCGCCTTGCCCAGTTGTTCGGCGATCCGGGTGAACTCCGCGATGGGCCACACATAGAGGCAGCGTTCCTGCCCCTTTGTGATCACAAGGCCCTCCGCCAGCTCGTCCCGGAACCGGGCCGGCAGGATCAGCCGACCTTTTTCGTCCAACCGGGGCTCGTATGTGCCCAGGAACACCGAGCACCTCCGGCCGCCGCGTGGAGCCTCTCGGCTCCATTTCCCGCCACTCTACTCCACCAATCCCCACGGTCAACCCTTTTCGGGCGCGTCACTCCGTTCCCATCCTTGACAAAAGCCCAGGTCAGAAGGGGTGCCTCGAGAGAACCACCCGATTGCGCGCCCCCCGCACGCCACTCCCCCACGTCGGGCGCGGGTTTCCACCTCCGCACCATTGGGCTCCCGGTACGAATCTCCCATTCGGGGATGAGCACCCATAGACCGGAAGGAGTGACGAGTCATCCGCTCTTCGCCGGTGTGACTCCCCCCACGAAGCGAAACGCGGCCGAGGTCGCTACCGTCCTGACCATGGTCGATCGTCTTGTCGCAGCGAACCGGCACTACGCGGAGGGGTACCGCAACCCCGGAATGTCGGCGATGCCGGTACGCCACACCGCGGTCGTCACCTGCATGGACGCACGTCTGGACGTGCACGCCATGCTCGGATTGGAGCTCGGCGACACACACGTGATCCGCAACGCGGGCGGCGTGGTCACCGACGACGTGGTGCGTTCACTGACGATCAGTCAGCGACACCTGGGCACCACGCAGGTCGTACTGATCCATCACACCCAGTGCGGCATGCTCACCGTCACCGAGGATTTCCGCCGCGAGTTGGAGGCGGACACCGGCCTGCGCCCGCAGTGGGCGGTGGAGGCTTTCGTCGATCTCGACGGTGACGTGCGCCAGTCGATGAACCGGGTCCGCAGGTCACCGTTCCTGCTGCACAACGACACCGTGCGCGGATTCGTATACGACGTCACCACCGGCCTGTTGCGCGAGGTTTTCCCCCTCCCCGACGTGCAACCGGAAAGCGGCCCCGCACAGTCCTAGGGTCCGTCGCCCCGATCTTGTCGACCCGGATTCCGGCTCGACACGGCACCATCGAGGAGACGGACCCGTCTCGGCCGAGCCTTTTCTGCCGACCGGATCGCCCCCACGCCGCGTCGACTACCCTCCGGAGTCGCACGACGCGTCGTCCGGGCCGTCCAACGGGGTGACGGCAGCGCACGCGACCGGGAGAATCGGCCTGTGGCCCTGACCCAGGGCGTGCACAACGCGGTTCCAGGGAGGGGCACGGGTGTCGACGTTCAACGATCAGGCCGGTCTGGGGGATCTGACGGTCACCGCCGATCGGATCCGCGGGGCCATGGAGACCGTGATCGAGGGCAAGCCCGAGGTCGTCCGCCTCGCCTTGACCGTGCTGCTGGCCGAGGGCCACCTGCTCGTCGAGGACGTTCCGGGAGTCGGCAAGACGATGCTGGCGAAGGCCCTCGCGCGCTCGGTCGATTGCCGGATGCGCCGGGTGCAGTTCACCCCGGACCTGCTGCCCTCGGACATCACCGGCGTCAGCGTGTTCGACCAGGAGAAGCGCGAGTTCGAGTTCAAGCCGGGCGCGATCTTCGCCAACATCGTGGTCGGCGACGAGATCAACCGGGCCTCGCCCAAGACCCAGTCCGCGCTCCTGGAATGCATGGCCGAGCGTCAGGTCACCGTCGACGGCACCACCTACGAACTCCAGGCGCCGTTCATGGTGATCGCGACGCAGAACCCGGTGGAGATGGAGGGAACGTATCCTCTCCCCGAGGCACAGCGGGACCGGTTCATGGCCCGGGTCTCGATGGGCTACCCGGCCGCGGACGCCGAGCTGCGGATGATCGGCGGCCACAGCGCGGGCTCGCCGCTGAGCGACCTGACCCCGGTCGCGCACGCCGAGGACCTGGTCCGGCTCGCCGACGCGGTGCGCCGGGTGCACGTGTCCCCGGCCGTCGCGCGCTATGCGGTCGACCTGGTCAACGCCACCCGCCGCTCGCCCGAACTGCGCCTGGGCGCCTCGCCGCGCGCCACGCTGCACCTGGTCCGCGCGTCCCGCGCGGCGGCCGCGCTGGACAACCGCGACTACGTCCTCCCGGACGACCTGCAGACACTGGCCGTCGCGGTGCTCGCCCACCGGCTGCTGCCCACCGCCGACGCCCAGATGGCCCGGCGCACCCCCGAGCAGATCGTCGTCGACATCGTGCGCCAGGTCCCGGTCCCCGGGTCTCCCGGCCAGGCGCCGGTCCAGGGGCGGGTCGGCGCGCCGCAGATCGTCCCGGCGCCGCCCGCGCCGCCCGCCCACATGCCCTATCCGGGCGCGGCACCGCAGCACAACGGCGGCCGCCCCTACCCGAACCAGGCACCCACCGCGCACCAGGGCTACGCCCCGGTGACCTCCGACGGCCGCCTCGGCGGCACGGGCTCCGGGGCGGCGCGCTGACGTGCGTACCGCCCTGTCCGGCCTGACGACGCGGGGGCGGTCCTTCCTCGCGGCGGGGGTCGCCGCGAGCATCTGCGCGGTGATCCTGGGCCAACGCGACCTGTTGCGGGTCGGATTCCTGCTCACCGCGCTGCCCCTGGTGTCGGTGCTGATCGTCGCGCGCACCCGGCACCTGGTCACCAGCGCCCGCGCGCTGGAGCCGCCCCGGGTCGCGGCCGGTCACGAGTCCCAGGTGCGGCTGCGCGTGGACAACGTCTCGCGCATCCCCACCGGCCTGCTGATGCTCGAGGACCACGTGCCCTACGTGCTCGGTTCGCGGCCCCGGTTCGTGCTCGACCGGATCGAGCCGCACGGCAATCGGCACGTGTCCTACCGGGTCCGCTCGGACCTGCGCGGGCGCTTCCCGGTCGGACCGCTGCGGCTGCGGATGGCCGACCCGTTCGGGATGTGCGAGCTGACCCGTTCCTTCGCCGCGCGCGACACGTTGGTGGTCACCCCGGCGGTCCAGCCGCTGCCCGCGGTCGACCTGGGCGGCGAGTGGACCGGGTACGGCGACAGCCACGCCCGCAACGTGTCCGCGTCCGGTGAGGAGGACGTGGTCCCGCGCGAGTACCGACACGGCGACGACGTACGCCGGGTGCACTGGCGCTCCACCGCCCGCCGCGGCGAACTGATGGTGCGCCGCGAGGAACAGGCCTGGCAGAACCGGGCCACCGTACTGATCGACACCCGCGCGGGCGCGCACGTGGGCGACGGCCCGGCCTCGTCCTTCGAGTGGGTCGTCTCGGCCGCCGCGTCCGTGGGCGTGCACCTGTGCCGGCGCGGCTACACCACCCGACTGCTCGACTCCGAGGGCGACGCGCCGGCCGGCGACCTGGAGGGAATCCGGGCCGCGCCCGGCGACCTGGAGGGCTTCCTGCTGGACGCGCTGGCCGTGGTCGAGACCGTCCCGGTGACCGGGCTGGACCAGGCCGAACCCGCGCTGCGCGACCCCAACGGCGGCGGCCTGACCGTCGCCGTGCTCGGCGCGCTGACCGAGGACGACATCAAACGGCTCGGCCGGGCCCGTCACCGATCCGGCCGAGGCGTCGCGGTGATCCTGGACGTGAGCACGTGGGGCCGGGTGCCCGGCGCGCTGCCGCACGACAGCGCGGTGGCCCTGCTGCGCCAGGCCGGCTGGCGGGTGTTGTCCGCCCGGGCCGGTACCAGGTTGTCCGAACTGTGGCGTTCGGCCGGACGGGTCGGCGACCCGGCCGCCGCCGGTTCGATGTCCTTCGCCGGCACCTCCCGCGCGAGCGCCCCCGCGGCGCCCGCCGCGGAGGCCGGCGGCTCGACCCCGCCCCCGCGCCCGCGTGCGGCGCCCACGGTCGGGGGCGGCACCGTCGATGAAGGGGAACGGTCATGACCGGTCGACTCCGCCTGGCCCTGGTCGCGGGACTCGCGACCGCGCTGACGTCTTCCTCACTGCTCCCGCTGGTCGACACGGGCGGCTGGATCGCGCAGGGACTGGGCGCGATCCTCCTGGTCGCCCTGGTCGGCGAGGGCGCCCGGCGGATCCGGGTGCCGCGCCCGATCGTGGGACTGACCCAACTCGCCGCGCTGGTGCCCTACCTGCTGCTGGTGTGTGTGCCGGACGCCAGCGGCCCGATCCCCACCCCGAGCAGCATCGACGCGTTCGTGGACCTGCTGCGGGTGGGCGGGCAGGACATCCGGGAGTTCACCGCCCCCGCGCCCGCCTCGCCCGGGATCATCGCGATCCTGCTGCTGGTCATGGGCGGCATGGCCGTGCTCGTGGACCTGATCGCGGTGACCTACGCCCAGGCCGCCCCGGCGGGCCTGCCGCTGCTCGCGCTCTACAGCGTCCCCGCGGCGCTGTCCCGGTCCGGACTGGGCTGGGCGATCTTCCTGATCGCGGCGCTGGCGTACGTCCTGCTGCTGCTCGCCGAGGGCCGCGAGCGGCTGCTGCGCTGGGGTCGGCCGCTGACCCCGCCGCCGGTGGGCCATCCCACGATGCGGCAGTACCGCCCACCCGCGCGCGGCGGCGGCCGGATCGGCGTGGCCGCGCTCGCGGTGGCCGTCGTGGTCCCGGCGCTGATCCCGCTCAGCGCCAACCGGCTGATCGACAAGAACGACACCGGACCCAAGTCGCGCCGACTGACCACGATCAACCCCGTGGTCAAGCTGTCCGACGAGCTGAACCGGGCCGAGAACACCGAACTCATGCGCTACCGCACCACCGCGGCCACACCGGGCTCGGTCTACCTGCGGCTCTCCTCCCTGGACCGGTTCGACGGCCGAAGCTGGCAGCCCTCCGAACGTCCGCTGACCGACGTCCCGCGCGAGTTCCCCAAGCCCGCGGGCCTGGATTCGGCGGTGCGGACGACCGAGGTGACCACCCGGATCGAGGCCGACGACAACTACAAGCAGTTGTCGCTGCCGATGCCCTACCCGGCGACGCAGGTCCAGGTGAAGGGCACCTGGCGCTACGAGGCCGAGGGGCGGCTGCTGCTCGCCGACAACAAGCAGGACACCCGTGGTCTGGGCTGGACGGTGACCAGCCTGGACGTCGAACCGACGCCCGCCCAGCTCAAGGCCGCGCCACCACCGCCGCCCTCGCTCGCGCCGTACGTGGCGCTGCCGCTGCCGCCCGACATGGTCGACCGGGTCCGCCGGCAGGCGCTCAAGATCGGCGGGAACGGCACCTCCTACGACCGGGCCCGCAACCTGGAGGAATGGTTCGCCCGGTCGAGCCAGTTCCGCTACGACACCAAGGTCCCGCAGGGCAACGGCGCCTCCGCCCTGGAGAACTTCCTGGAGCAGAAGGTCGGCTACTGCGAGCAGTTCTCGTCGGCGATGGCGGTGATGGCCCGCACGCTCGGCATCCCGGCGCGGGTCGCGGTCGGCTTCATCCCCGGCACGCTGCAGACCGACCTGACCTACAAGGTGAGCAGCCACGACGCGCACGCGTGGCCCGAGTTGTACTTCTCCGGCGCGGGCTGGATCCGGTTCGAGCCGACCCCCTCGCGGGGCAACTCGCCCTCCTACGCCCAGCAGGACGTCGCGCCGGTGCTGCCCTCCGCGTCCCCCGACAGCGCGGACGAACTGCCCACCAAGCAGCCGCAGGCGTCGCCGGGCGCCACGCCGTCGGCGTCCGCGTCCGCCGCGCCGGTCACCGCCGCGGGCTCCTCGAACGGGCCCTGGCTCTCCGGCCGGACGCTGCTGATCGGCACCGGGATCGCGCTGGTCGTGCTGCTCGCGGCGGCACCGATGTTGACCCGGGGCCGGGTCCGGGGCCGCCGACTCGCGGCGCTGACCCGAAACGCGGCGGCGCAGGGGAGTGCCCCCGAACCCGGCGATCGCGCCGGGCCCGTACTCGGCGGTTGGGCCGAGGTGCTCGACACCGCGCGCGACCTGGGCCATCCGGCCTCCGGCGCGGAGACCCCGCGCCAGGCGGTCGAGCGGCTGCTGGGCGTGTTGTCGGACCGGGCGGCGTCGGACACCGACGACACGAAGGCCGAACCCGTCGTGGTGGACGCCGCCGTGCTCGCGGCCCGCGAGGCGCTGCCGCGCGTCGCGCTCGCCACCGAACGGCTGCTCTACGCGCAGACCCCGCCGACTCCGCAACCGGGCCTGGGCGAGGACGTCCGGGCGGTCCGCAAGGGCCTGCTGGCCCGGGCCGGCCGCGGCCGGCGACTGCGCGCGACGCTGCTCCCGTCGTCGTTGCGCCGCCGGGGCCGGCCGAGCCTGGCCGAACGCCGGTACGCGCTCACCGATCGGCTCCGCCGGCGTCGAAGCGACGGCCCGGGACCCGCGCCGAAGCCGGCCGACGTCGGCTGAGGGCGGCGGTCGGACCGACGACGGTCCGGATCGGGAGACGCGGGTCCCGGACCGGGAGACGAAACGCCGGTGGCGGTGAACCCGTCGAAGGGTTCACCGCCACCGGCGTTCATGCGTATGTATCGACGCGCCCGTGCCGACACTCGTCGGCATCGGGTCGGCCCCGACCGGGCGGTGACCGAGTCTCCCGTACCGTGCCCTGGGGCATCGGACGGGTCGGCCGCCGTGCTCCGCTCAGCTGCCGTTCTCCTCGCGCCGCCGGCGCCAGCGGTCCTCGATGCGGTTCATCACCTTGGCCTTGCGCCGGCGCGGTGCGCGCCCGGGAGCGCCGCCGCCTTCGCCCGCGTTGGCCGTCGCGGGTCCCCGGCGCCAGCCGGTGACCGCGAGGAGCGCCCCACCGAGCATCGCCAGAAAGCCGATGACGCTCACCCAGATCTGTTGGACCATCATGCCGGTCATCAACAAGACGATGCCGAGCAGGAATCCGAGGATCGCCTGAACGGTGCGTCGCCGGGTGTGCCGGCGCATGCCGGCTGCTTCGAGCGCTGTCGCGAATTTGGGATCTTCGGCGTAGAGCGCTCGCTCCATCTGCTCAAGCATGCGCTGCTCGTGCTCTGAGAGCGGCACGGCGTCCTCCTTCGTCGGCCGCGACGCGACCTTGCGGCCCTTTCAGGATAGGCAGGTAATCGCTGTCGTGAAAGCCACCCTCGGCACCGGCTCGAAGCCCGCTTCCGGATGATGGGTCACTACGTCGATTCCCGCCCCTGTCGACACTCCTGCCCTGTCCGGCGCACGCTCATGTCCCCCGGTCAGGGCTTCGATGATATGCGGCCGGAGCGGGTTCGCGCTGAGGGGCGGGGCCGCGCGGGTCGCGCCCGGTCGCCGAGGCCGTTTCCGGGGGTCTGGCTCAGCGCCCCGAACGCCCCCGGGAGCGGGGTCCGGGGGCCAGCAGCGCGGCCGAGGTGAGCGCCGCGTCGCCGAATCGGCCGCGCACCGCGTCGGCCGCGCGCTCCGCCTCGCGTCGGCCCAGAACCCTTTCGCCGAGCATCAGTTGGCGCGGATGGGCGCCGCCGACCAGGCCCTCCACCCGGATGCCCACCAGCCGCAGCCGGGCCCGTTCCAGGCCCAGCGCGCCGTGCAGCACGCAGGCCACGCCGTAGATCTCGTGGCCCACGTCGGTGGCCTCGCGCAGCGTCCTGGCCCGGGTGAGCGTGGTGAAGTCGGCGAAGCGGATCTTGATCGTGACGGTCCGCCCGGCCACCTTCGCCCGGCGCAACCGGCTCGCGGTGCGGTGCGCCAGGTCGAGCAGTGTGCGGCGGATCACCACCGGATCGTCCACGTCGGTGGGGAAAGTCTCCTCGGCGCCGATACTGCGTTCGGGTTCGGACGGGATCACCGGACGCCGGTCCCGGCCCCACGCGAGTTCGTGCAGTCCGCGACCGGCGGCCGGACCGAGCGCGCGGCTCAACGTCTCGACCGGGGTGTGTGCGACGTCACCGATGGTGGTCAGGCCCAGATCGGTGAGCAGCGCGCCGGTGCGTTCGCCGACACCCCACAGTCGGTCCACCGGGAGCGGGTGCAGGAAGTCCACCACCTCCTCGGGGCGGACCACGCGCAGGCCGTTCGGCTTGGCCAGGGCGCCGGCCAGTTTGGCGGTGAACTTGTTGTCGGCGATCCCGACCGAGCAGGTGATGCCCTGTTCGTCCAGGATCCGGGCGCGGATGCTCTCGCCGACCGTCTCCGGCGCGCCCAGTCGGCGGGTGACGCCGGTCAGGTCCAGGAACGCCTCGTCCAGGGACAGCGGCTCCACGCGCGAGGTGATCGAGCGGAGCACCTCCATGACGCCGCCGGAGATCAGCCCGTAGTCGTCGTGGTCCGGCGACAGGAACACCGCGTGCGGGGCGAGCCGGCGGGCCCGGGAGGTGGCCTGGCCGGCGTGTACACCCAGCGCGCGCACGTCGTAGGTGGCGGAGAGCACCACTCCGCGCGGACCCTGGCCGGCCACCACCAGGGGGGTGTCCCGCAGCGCGGGATTGCGGCGGATCTCGACGGACGCGTAGAAGGCGTCCATGTCCACGTGCATGATCGCCGGCGAGGCGGATCGGGCGGTGCTCATCCGGCACCGCCCGGGCCGGGGACCCGATCGGGGTCGGCCCGACCGGGGTCGGGGTCAGCCCGCCGGCTTGCTCGCCAGCAGGTGCAGTTGGGTGGCCAGGGCGCGGTACTCGGGCTGTTCGGCCGCGGCGCGCTCCAGGTCCAGGAGGGCGTCGAAGGAGCCCGGGTCGTCGACCAGGACGCCCGGGACCAAGTCGGCGAAGACCCGGATCGCGTGCACGGGGCCGGCTTCGAGGCCGGCCTTGGCGACCAGGCCGGTGAGGTCGGCGACGGTGAACCGGCGCGGCAGCGGATCGGTCGGACCGTACCGGCCCGCGGGGTCGACGAGCAGGTCGCGGGCCTGGTCGAAGTGCCCGGCGAGGGCACGGGCCAGGACCGCGCCGGTGCGGTTGGCCGCGAGCAGGCTGAGCGTGCCGCCGGCGCGCAGGGCGCGGACGATGTGCGCGAGGTCGGCCGAGGGGTCGTCGACCACCTCGAGCACGCCGTGGCACAACACCACGTCGGCGGCGTCCGGCTCGACCACGTCGAACAAACCGTGTGTGTCGCCCTGGTAGGCCCGGACCAGGTCGGTGACCCCGGCCTCGGCGGCCCGGCGTTCGAACGCGGCGAGCGCGTCCGGGCTGGGGTCGACGACGGTGACCCGGTGGCCGAGTCGGGCGATGGGCACGGCGAGGTTGCCGGTTCCGCCACCGGCGTCGAGCACGTCCAGGACGTCCCGTCCGGCCGCCCGGGCCCGTCGGTCCAACGCCTCGCGCAGCACCTGCCACACGACGGCGGTACGCATCGAGCTGCGCCTGCGCGTCTGGTCGGACACGGACACCCTCCTCCGGAACTGGTCGGGTTCCACCTTAGGGCGTCGAGGGAAGTCATCCCGCGCTCCCGGGACCGGCGTGCCAGAGCTTGTGCGGGGGCTGCTCGGTGGGGCCGCCGGCCGGGCGCAGGTCGGCGCACGGGCGGATCCGGAAGCCGCCCGTGTGCACCAGGACGCGGCGTGTGGCGGGCGCGGGCCCGTGGGTGTCGACGCGGCCACCGGTTCGTGTACGGCCGGGGGGTCGCCGGTGCTCCACGCGTCGTACCGGCCGCCCCGCTCCCGGCGGCCGGTGGCCCGCGGCGAGCGCGTCCCGCGTGGTCGCCGGGTCGGCCCGGTCGCGCCCGTGCGCGTCGCTGATCAGCCGGCACAGCGCGCTCCGGCCGGCCCTGCCCCGGGCGAGCACGGCGGCCCGGGGGTGTCCGGCGTCGGTGAATTCGCCGCCGCGCGCGGGGGTGCGTCGGCGCGGGCTCGTTTCGGCGGCGGCCGGCTCGATCGGCGGTACCGCGAACTCGGCGCCCCGGACGGGCCGGATGCCCGCCGCGACGCACCCGCGCGCGACGGCGCCGTACACCCCGTCCCGATCGGTCGGCGCGAGCGTGTCCGGACAGTGTTCGACCGTGCGCTCGATCAGCGTGTGCGGATGCGGGACGCCGGAGCGCATCGAATGCCCGGACGCGACGTGCGGGTGGACGAACGAGCGCTTCGATCGACTCGGTCGGTTCATGGGTGGTGCGTTCAATCGATAGGAGGGGGTGGGGCCGGGATCGGGGGCAGCGCGAGCAGTCGCACCACCAGGCGGAAGAAGGTCTCCACGTCGCGGATCAGGTCGTCCGCCTCGCGGCCGGTGACCGCGCCGGGCAGCCCCGCCTCGGCGGCGGCGCGCTTGCGGGCGCCGGACGCGAAGAAGGCGGCCCATTCGGTCAGCTCGGGCGCCACCTTCGGCAGCAGTTCCCACGCGCTGCGCGGGGCCCGCCGGCGCCGGCCCGGACGCTCGTCCTCGGCCTGTGCCCGAGCGGCCAGCACGGCCGCGGCCACGCGCAGCGCGGCCAGATGGGCCGTGGCGTACCGCTCTGCGGCGTCGCGGTTGACGGCGGCCTCGGTGAGCCCGCGCCGAGCCTGGGCCAGCAGATCGAGCGCGCCGCGCGGGGCGGACGACCAGCGCACGGGCGCCCGTCGGATCGGCGGCGGCTCGGGTATGTGGGCGGACTGGTTCAGACTCGCGCTCGGGCTCACGAAGCCACCTCCTCAATCGGCGGTCCGCGCCAGCGTCCAGGTCCCGGCGCCGGCGTCCAGGCTGAGGTCGTACACACCCAACGGCGCACTGCGACCGGCACCGGCCTCCACACGCCACACCTCACGCTCCCCCGTCGCCACGACGGCGGTCCGCGAGCGCGCGTGTTGCCACCACTCGCCGGTCTCGACCCAGTGCCCGATCACCTCCCGGACCACGTAGAGCCGGTCGTGCCACAGGAACCGCGCGGGGTCCCCACCACTGCGCAGCACCTCCACCGGGTCGGTGTGCAGACGCGTCATGCCGCTCCTCCTCTGCCGGGGGATCGGCGATGCGCTTCCCCACGCACCGCCGACCCGGGCTACCCATCCGGTTGCCCCGTGCCGTTCGAGTCGAACTCTTTCTCGAACAAAAGTTCGATCTCGTTTGCCAGTAAAGCTCGCTCCCCCACCCACGTCAACGTCATTGCCGCAGTCCCGGGCGAACCGTCGTGTTCGAGCGATGTTCGAGCATGTTCGAGTCCACTCGATCCGCCGTCGAGAGCGGTCGCCCCCCACGTCCTCCACCGTGACAGGCGACACCGACAGCCCCGGCGGGCCGACCCGGCGTGCCACCCTTGTCCGGGTGCGCCCACGTCTGCCCTCGCCGCTGCGCGAGCTGTCCGATCCCCGACTGACCGCCCGCGGCCTGCGACTCGCGCTCAAACGGGACGACCTGATCCATCCCGAGGTGCCCGGCAACAAGTGGCGAAAGCTGAAGTACAACCTGGTGGCGGCCCGTGAGCAGGGGCAGCGCACGTTGTTGACCTTCGGCGGCGCGTACTCCAACCACCTGCGGGCCACCGCCGCCGCCGGCCGCGCGCACGGGCTGGCCACGGTGGGCGTGGTGCGTGGCGAGGAACTCGCCGACCGCCCGCTCAACCCGTCGCTCGCCTTCGCCGTCGAACACGGCATGCGGCTGGTGTTCACGGACCGCGCGACCTACCGCGCCAAGCACACGCCGCGCGTACTCGATCGGCTGCTCGCCGCGCACGGCCCCGCGTACGTGCTCCCGGAGGGCGGCAGCAACGAGGCCGCCGTGCGCGGCTGCGCGGAACTGCCGGCCGAGCTCGGCGAGGACCTGGACACGGTCTGCGTCGCGGTGGGCACCGGCGGCACGCTGGCCGGCGTCGCGGCGGGCCTGCCGCCCGGACGGCGCGCGATCGGCTTCGCGGCGCTGAAGGGCGGCTTCCTCGCCGACGAGGTGGCCGACCTCCAACGGCGCACGTACGGCGCGCCGACCGAGAACTGGCATGTGGAGCACGACTTCCACCACGGCGGCTACGCGCGGCGCGGCCCGGAACTGGACGCCTTCCTAGCCGACTTCGCGGCCCGACACGACTTCGCACCCGAGCCGATCTACGTCGGCAAGATGTTGTTCGGCCTGTTCGCCCTCGCCGAGCGCGGCACGTTCGCGCCGGGCACCCGACTGGTCGCGGTGGTCACCGGCTGAGCCCGACCCGCCGCCGGCCCCGAACCGCGGCCCGGTCTCGCGACGTGCATGCGGCATGCGGCATGCGAAAGGCGTCGGTCCCGCCGCCCCCGCGGCAGTACCGACGCCTCGAACGACCCGGCTCCCCCGTGCCGGTCGTCGCCCACCGGGACCGACCGACGCCCCCGTCGTCCGTCCCGATGTCGCCGCGCCCCGCCGTCCCCCCGAACGGCCCTCCCCCCGAGGTTGTGTATGGGCGCTTCCCCGTGCCGACCACTGTGCCGGTCGGTCCGGTGGCGGAACATCCGTACGAATACTCAGTGGCGGGCATGAGTATCACCGCCCATATCCGCCTTGATCACGACTTTCGACCCGGGTTGCCCGCGGTGGAAAGAAATTTTCCCCGCGCGTACAACCCTCTGCCCGGGTCGCGAGTCTTACCAATCGTGACCCGCTGGGGGGTGGGCCCGTGGACCGTGGGGAGCGGTCGCGGGACGGTGAGGGGGATCAGGCCCGGGGGGCGGGCCTGATCCCCCTCACCCGCATATACGCTGTGCCACCGTGGCTCGCATTGTGGTTGTCGGCGCAGGTATGGGTGGGTTGGCGGTGGCCGCTCGGCTGGCCACGCTTCGGCACGAGGTGACCATCTGCGAACGGTCGTCGGCGACCGGCGGACTGTCCGGGTCGATCGTGCGGGACGGCTTCACCTTCACCACCGGGCCCGGGCTGCTCACGCTGCCGGCCGTCTACCGCGACCTGTTCCTCAAGACCGGCGCCGCCATCGAGGACGTCGTGGACCTGGTCCCGATCGCCACACCCACCCGCGAGTCGTTCGCCGCCGCGAGCGGCGCGCGCACCGTCGTGGACATCCCCAACGCGTCCCGGTCCGGGACCCACGAGGCGTTCGAGTCCGGGTTCGGGCCGGGCGCGGGCGACGACTGGCAGCGGCTGCTGCACCGCGCCGGCGAGATGTGGGGCGTCACGCGCAAGAGCTTCTTCGAGGCGCCGCTCCTGGCCGATCCCGCACAGCGCGCCGAGCGGCTGCGCAGCGCGGGCGGGCGGGCCGACCTGCGGGTGACCGCGCCGTGGCGCTCGCTGCGCTCGCTGGGTCGGACCCACCTGGGCGACCTGCGGCTGCGCGCCCACCTGGAGCGCTTCGCCGCCGAGGCGGGCTGCCACCCGGGCAAGGCACCCGCGACGCTGGCGACGCTGCCGTACCTGGAGGAGACCTTCGGGGTGTGGTGGGTGCGCGGCGGTCTGCACCGGATGACCCAGGCGCTGCACGCGCGCTGCGTGCAGCGGAAGGTGAAGGTGCGCACCGACACCGAGGTGATCTCGATCGAACGCGCCGGCGGGCGGGTCGCCGGCGTACTGCTGGCCGACGGCGGCCGGCTCGACGCCGACGTCGTGATCACCGACCTGCCCACCGACCCCGAAAGCGCCGGGCTGCTGCCGGCCGCGAGGACCGGCGGGGCAGGGCGGGTGCCGGCCTCCTCGGCGATGCTCGAACTGCATCTCGCGCTGCGCGGCGGCTCCGCCGGGACGCCGCACCGCACCTACCTGTTCGCGGACGATCCCGGGCACGAGCCGGACGCGCTGTTCGCGCGCCGCGCGGCGCCGCCGGTCGATCCCTCGCTGTGCGTACTGGCCCCCGACGACCCGGCGCTGGCCCCCGAGGGGCACAGCGCGTGGACGGTACAACTGCGGGTGCCTCGGCACGGCGCGGTGGACTGGGACTCGGCCGCCGTCCGGGCCGCCTACCCGGCGACCGTGCTCGACCTGATGGCCCGTCGCGGTCTGGACGTCCGCGACCGGGTGTTGTGGTCGGAGCTGCGCACGCCCGCCGACCTGGCGGAGCAGACCGGCGCCCCGGGCGGCGAGGTGCCGGGCGCGGGCGCCGACGGTCCGCGCACCGCACCGCGCCGGGTCCCGAACCGGTCGGCCGTACCGGGACTGTTCTCGGTCGGCGCGAGCGCCCATCCGGGTGGCGGTCTGACCCGGGTGGGCATGTCCGCGGCGCTGGTGGCGGAGCTGATCGGGCGCGCGTGAGGCGTCAGCGGGCCTTGGCGCGGCGGCCCTTCGGGCGCCGGCCGCTGACCGTCCAGCCGTGGTGGTAGGCCTTGCGCACGTAGCGCGTGGTCAGGAACTGGCCCACGGCGAAGCAGAACACGCCGATGCCGACCAGCACCGGGTTCTTGATCCCCACGCCTGCGGCCACACCGACGAAGCCGACGAAGGCGAGCACGCGGTAGCGGAACGGCGCGCCGTGCTGCCACAGCACCTCGGTCAGCAACCACAACCCGATCGGCACGAACAGGATGTAGAGCACCACCAAGCCGAGCTGCACGGTAGATCCCTTCGTTACCGGCGCGTTGCCTCACCCTAAAGGGTGAACCGGTCGTTGGGGCCGAACCGGATCAGCCGCCTTCGTGAAGCCCGAGGTTCTGGTAGATCTCGGTGGTCGCGGTGGATCGGTTGAGGGTGATGAAGTGCAGTCCCGGCGCGCCCTCGGCGAGCAGCCGCTCGGACATCCGGGTCGCGTACTCCACGCCGATCGCGCGCACCGCGGCCCGGTCGTCGGCGACCGCCTCGACCGCCACCGCCAGCTCGGCCGGCACCCTGCAGCCGCTCAGCTCGTCCGCCCGCACCAGCGTGGTCGGGCTGGTGACCGGCATCACCTCGGGAATGATCGGGATGTCGCAGCCGGCCGCCGCCACCCGGTCGCGCAGCCGCAGGTAGTCCTCGACCGAGAAGAACATCTGGGTGATCGCGTAGTCGGCGCCGGCCCGGCACTTGGCCACGAAGTGCCGGATGTCCTCTTCCCAGTTCGTCGAACGCGGGTGCATCTCCGGGAACGCCGCGACGCCCACGCAGAAGTCGCCGGACGCGCGCAGCAGCTCGACCAGCTCGATCGCGTAGGTGAAGCCGTCCGGGTGGGCGACCCACTCGCCCTTCGGGTCGCCGGGCGGGTCGCCGCGCAGCGCGAGCACGTTGCGCACGCCCGCGTCGGCGTACTGCCCGATGATGTTGCGCAGCTCGGCGCGGGTGTGCCCGACCGCGGTCAGGTGGCCCACGGGGGTGAGCGTGGTCTCGGTGGCGATCCGTTCGGTGGTGTCCACGGTCATGCCCCGGCTGGAGCCGCCCGCGCCGTAGGTGACCGAGACGAAGGTCGGCGCCAGCGCCTCGACCCGACGGATGGCATCCCACAGTGTGCGGGTGCCCTTCTCGCTCCTGGGTGGCATGAACTCGAACGAGAAGGACCGGGTGCCGCTCGCGAGCAGATCGCGAATGGCGGGGGTTCGACTGATCCGAGTGGATGCGGCACCGAGAGACATGTACGCAGGTTATCCGGCGGTCACGCGGACGAGAACGTCTTCCCACTCCGCGAGACGGCCGGGCTGCTCCGGATGGCCGGACCGGGCGCAAGTTAGGCTGCCCCGTACTTCCCCACCGTTTCATCGCCCTCGACGGAAGACTCCATGGCTGCCGATTCCTTCCCCGTACATCCCCTGGACCGGGACGGCCTGCGGCAGCGCGTCAATGCCGCGCTGGGCGAGTTCATGGACCGTCAGGCCGAGGTGCTCGCCGACGTGGGCGAGGGCATGGTCCCGGTCACCGCGGCACTGAGCGACTTCGTGCTCGACGGCGGCAAGCGGCTGCGGCCGGGCTTTTGCTACTGGGGCTGGCGCGGTATCGCGGGACCGGACGCGGAGGATGCCGCGATCGTGCGCGCGGCCACCGCGCTGGAATTGCTCCAGGCCAGCGCGCTGATCCACGACGACCTGATGGACAGCAGCGACACCCGGCGCGGCAAGCCCGCGGTGCACCGCCGGTTCGAGGGCCTGCACGCGACGAGCGGCTGGGTCGGCTCGGGCGAGTCGTTCGGCTCGGCGGCGGCGATCCTGCTCGGCGACCTGTGCCTGTCCTGGTGCGACGAGATGTTCGGCGCGAGCGGTGTGGACGACCGGGCACTGCGCGCGGCCAAGCCGTTGTTCGACGTGATGCGCACCGAGGTGATGGCGGGCCAGTACCTCGACGTGCTGGAGCAGGCGATGGGCGGCGGCTCGGTCGAGCGCTCACGGCGCGTGATGCGGTTCAAGTCCGCCAAGTACACGATCGAACGCCCCCTGCACGTGGGTGCCGCGCTGGCCGGCGCCGATCGGGCCGCCCTGGACGCCTACT
The DNA here is from genome assembly GCF_044765325.1 of Embleya sp. NPDC127516. Lineage (NCBI taxonomy): Bacteria > Bacillati > Actinomycetota > Actinomycetes > Kitasatosporales > Streptomycetaceae > Embleya > Embleya sp. NPDC127516. The sequence continues at coordinate 260,423 of NZ_JBIWJT010000005.1, forward strand.
CCGCGTACGGGCTCCCGCTCGGTGAGGCGTTCCAACTCCGTGACGACGTGCTCGGCGTCTTCGGTGACCCCGAGCGGACCGGCAAGCCCGCCGGCGACGACCTGCGCGAGGGCAAGCGCACCGTGCTGCTGGCGCTCGCCGGCGAGCGGGCCGACGCCGCGCAGGCCGAGGTGCTGACCGCGCTGCTCGGCGATCCCGCGCTGAGCGACACCGGGGTCAAGGAATTGCGCGCGGTGATCGAGGACACCGGCGCGCTCGCCGACGTGGAGACGATGATCACCGAGCTGACCGAGCGGGCCCTCGCCGCCCTGGCCGTCGCGCCGATCGCCGAGGACGCGCGCGAAGTGCTGCGTGAGCTGGCCGACGCCGCCACCGTGCGCAGCGTCTAGTCCGGCGTCCGCGGCGTCGCCGACCGCGAACGGTGCGCCCAGGGCCGCGGGGCGGGGCCGCTCCGGCTCGGACGCCCGGCCCCGGGAGGGGTGCGGGCCGTGCGTCTCGTCGGCCTCGAGCAGTGCCTGGGGCGGGTTGCGGCCGATCAGGTAGATCCCGCCGATCATCGCGGCGAGCACGAACAGCGGGAACAGCAGCGCGGCGCCGCCGTCGGATGTCGTGCCCGGGTGGGGCCGCGAGTGTTCGGCGCCGGCTCTGGGCCCGGGGATCGACGGCTTCGCCGGGCCCGTCGAGGTGGTCGGCACCGTCGCGGGGTGCGGCAGGTCGTGGTCGCGGGCATCCTCTGCGGACCCCGGACGACATCGAACGTCGGGTGTGTCCATCTCGGCAGTCTGGCCGCTTGCTCCGCCCGGTCCGGCCGGAATAGCCCATCCGCGAGGCCAACCACCCGATCGGCCCAGGACCGGTGCCGGCGCCGGCACCCACCCGCAGAGTCGACCCCTTCGTGCGAGCCGGCGCACCCGCTCAGGGCAGCACGGCCGCGAAGCTCGCGTAGTGGTCGTCGCTGTAGTAGCGCTCGGTGTTCCTGCCCGTGACGATCCGGCGCGCGCCGCGATCGGCAGCGCCCGGCGTGCGGACCGTGTACTCGCGGTAGTACCCGTCGGGCTCCGCCGGCAGCAGCTTCTCCCGGTTGCCGAAGACGACGCCGTCGCGGTTGTAGGGGAACGGCCCGCCCGCCGCGATCAGGCGCAGCGTCTCGCGGGCCTCGGCCGGCAGCCGCGCCGCGGCGACGGTGCGCATCCCGGCGGGCACCCAGTCGGGGCGCGCGGCGGTGGACCCGAGCGGTCCGGGGGCGGTCGCGCCGGTGCGGATGGTCGCCGTGGTGGGCGGCGCACTCGCGCGGGTGCCGCCGTCGCCGTCGTCCCGGGTGAGCGCGAAGGCCAGAGCGAGCGCGGCGACGAGCGCGAGCAGCGTGACAACGACGAGAGCACGCCGCCGAGAACCGGACATGGCCGGATATTGTCACGCCGTCTCGCGCGCGCCGGGTCAGCGCCCGGCGAGTCGCCGGACGAATTCCGCCGTTGCCTTCGCCGGGTCCGCGGCCTCGGTGATCGCGCGTACGACCACCACGCGGTCGGCACCCGCGGCCAGCACCTCGTCCAGGTTGTCCCGGTCGATGCCGCCGATCGCGAACCACGGCCGGGTCGGGCGCAGCGCCGCGGTGTAGCGGACCAGGTCCAGGCCCGGCGCGGGTCGGCCCGGCTTGGTCGGGGTGGGCCAGACCGGCCCGGTGCAGAAGTAGTCCACCCCGGGCTCGAGGATCGCCGCGTCCACCTCGGCCTCGGCGTGCGTGGACCGGCCGATCAGCACGTCGCCGCCGATGATCGCGCGCGCGGCCGGGACGGGCAGGTCGTCCTGTCCCAGGTGCAGCACGTCGGGGCCGATCGCGTGCGCGACGTCCGCGCGGTCGTTGACCGCGAGCAGCGCGCCGTGGCGGCGGCACGCGTCCGCGAACACCTGGAGGTATCCGAGTTCGGGCCGGGCCTCCAGGCCCTTCTGCCGCAGTTGCACGATGTCCACGCCCGCGCCCAGGACCGCGTCCAGGAACGCGGGCAGGTCGCCCTGGCGCTCGCGCGCGTCGGTGCACAGGTACAGGCGCGCGGCGGCCAGCCGTTCCTGTCGGCTCGTCATCGGCCCGGCCTCAGATCGCCAGCGCCTGGGCGCGGCGACGCACCTCGGTCATCCGGTTCTCCTGGAGCGCCTGCACCGGCGTGCCCGGGAGCGTGTCGTCCGCGGTGAACAACCACTCCAGCGCCTCCTCGTCGGTGAACCCGGAGTCCGCGAGCAGGGTCAGCGTGCCGACCAGGCCCTTGACGATGTTGCCGTCCTGGAAGAAGTCGGCGGGTACCTGGAGGGCCCGGTGCTCGCCGCGGCGCACGGCCAGGAACTTGCGCTCCTTGAGTTGCTGCCGGACCTTCAGGATGTCCACACCGAGGATCTCGGCGATGTCGGGGAGTGTCACCCAGGCGGGGACGAGGGCTTCTGTTTTGGCGTCGATCTCGCTCACCCGGCCAAGTTTAGGTTCCGCGGCCGGGCCGGCCGGCCGGCGCCCGGCCCGGTACGGCCCGGTGCGGCACGGCGCGGCCCGACCGCGGTCAGCGCGCGACCGACTTGAGCGGGTTCTCGGGGTCGGCGAACCGCTCCCGGTCCACCGGCGTGCCCAGTTGCACGAGCTTGCGGCCCTGGGCCAGGTCGCGCGGCCGGGCGACGGCGAGCAGCGCCGTCAGCCGGTCGCCGGCGAACCAGCCCGCGGCCCACTTGCCGTCCTCGCCCGCGCCGCGGAAGACGAGTTCCTCGCCCGCGCCGTGCCGGCCGACGTACTGGACCATCCGACCGAACTGGTCGGACCAGAAATACGGGACCGGGTCGTACGCCTGGTCGCCGCCGAGCAGGTTGGCCACCAGCACGCGCGGTGCCTGGAGCGCGTTGTCCCAGTGCTCGACGTTCATCCGGGTGCCGTAGCGGGCGGACGGGAAGTCCACGCAGTCGCCGACCGCGTACACCCCGGGCACCGAGGTGGCCAGGTGGTCGTCCACCTCGACGAAGCCGCGGTCGTTGACGGCCACACCGGAGTCGGCCAGCCACTCGGTGGCCGGGCGCACCCCGATGCCGACCACGATCGCGTCCGCGCGCAGCCGGCGGCCGTCGGTCAGGTGTACCGCGCCCGGCTCCAGGCGATCCACCCGCGCGCCCAGCAGCAGTTCCACGCCGGCCTCGGCGTACCACGGCACGAAGCGTTCGCCGATGGCGTCGGGGAAGGGGCCGGCGAGCGGGGTGTGCAGGGCCTCGACCACGGTGGTCGGGCAGCCGGCGGCGGCCGCGGCGGTGGCCACCTCGGCGCCGATCCAGCCCGCGCCGACGATCACCACGTGCGCGCCGGGCACCAGTGCGGCGCGCAGCGCGCGGGCGTCGTCGATGGTGCGCAGCACGTGCACGCCGGGCACCTCCCCCGCGCCGGGCAGGTTGAGCACGCGCGAGCCGGTCGCGATCACCAGGCGGTCGAAGGCGACCGGTCCCGCGTCGGTGTCCACCGCGCCCGGTCGCAGTCCCGTCGCGGTCCGGCCGAACAGCACCTCGGTCTCCAGCGCGGCCCAGTCCGCCTCGAAGGACGTGTCGTCGGTCTTGCCCGCGAGCACCTCCTTCGACAACGGCGGCCGGTCGTACGGCGCGTGCGCCTCGGCGCCGAGCAGGGTGACGCGCCCGGCGTACCCCTGGTCCCGCAGCGCCACCACGGTTTGCAGGCCGGCCATGCCGGCACCCACGACGAGCACGTTGTCCATGCGGGGCACCCTATGACGCGCCCCGGCGCGACCGGCGGGCAGGGTCTTGACTCAGTCAAGGACATCTCGGACGCACTCGGGCACCCCGGGGCACGCGAAACCGGTGTCGTAGTGTGGAGAGGTCACGGGAGCCCGGTGAGACCGGGCTGAGAGGGGGGCTGCGAGCCCCCGACCGTCCGAACCTGATCCGGGTCATACCGGCGAAGGGAGTTCCCCTCACCATGTCCACCATCCCCACCACCGATGTCGTGGTGGTCGGCGCGGGCGTCGCCGGGCTGTCCGTCGCGTGGCGCGCGCGCACCCGGTACGGACTGGCCGTCACCGTGGTCGACCCGACCCCGGGCGCGGGCGCCTCGCACGCCGCGGCCGGCATGCTCACCCCCGTCTCCGAACTCCAGTACGGCGAGGAGAGCCTGCTCCGGCTGAGCATCGAATCGGCCCGGCGCTACCCCGAGTTCGCGGCCGAGCTGGCCGAGGCCGCGGGCCTGCCCTCGGGCTACCGCGCGTGCGGCACGATCGCGGTCGCGCTGGACGCGGACGACCGGGCCGTACTCAAGGACCTGCACGCCCACCAGCAGCGGCTGGGCCTGCACTCGTCCTGGCTGACCAGCCGCGAGTGCCGCCGGCTCGAACCGATGTTGTCCCCGGCGATCACCGGCGGCCTGCATGTCGAGGACGACCACCAGATCGACAACCGCCTGCTGGTCGCGGCGCTGCTCGCGGCCTGCGCGCGGGCCGGCGTCGGCTTCGTCCGCGAGCGCGTCGAGCGCGTCCTGGTCGCCGACGAGCGCGCGTACGGCGTGCGGTTGCCCGACGGGCGCGACCTGATCGCGGATCAGGTGCTGCTCGCGGCGGGCGCCCGCTCGGCGCTGATCCCCGGCCTGCCGCCGGAGGCGGTCCCGCCGGTGCGCCCGGTCAAGGGCGAGATCCTGCGCCTGCGGGTGCCGCCGGCCCTGCTGCCGCTGCTGTCCCGCAACGTCCGGGGCGTGGTCAAGGGCGGCAGCATGTACCTGGTGCCGCGCGCGGACGGCGAACTGGTGATCGGCGCGACCGAGCACGAACTCGGGCACGACACCGAGGTCACCGCCGGCGGCGTGTACGAACTCCTGCGCGACGCGCACGAACTCGTCCCCGGCATCACCGAGCTGCCTTTGATGGAGACGCTCGCCGGGCTGCGCCCCGGCAGCCCGGACAACGCGCCGATCCTGGGTCGTTCCGCGCTGGCCGGCCTGGTGGTGGCCACCGGCCACTACCGGCACGGCATCCTGCTCACCCCGATCACCGCCGACACCGTGGCCGAGGCGCTCGCGCACGGCACCACCCCCGAACTCATCGAGCCCTTCGGGCCCGACCGCTTCGCGAGCGCCGCCCGAGAGGTGATGGCATGAACGACATCGAGGTCTTTGTCAACGGCGACCGGCGCCGCGTCGCGGACGGCACCACCGTCGCCGACCTCGTGGCCACGCTGACCACCGCCGCCAAGGGTGTCGCGGTCGCGGTGGACGAGTCCGTGGTGCCGCGCGGCGCGTGGGCCGAGACCGTGCTCGACGCGGGCAGCCGCGTCGAGGTGCTGACCGCCGTCCAGGGAGGATGACCGGCATGGCCGACGACAAGCTGGTGATCGGCGGCGAGTCCTTCACGTCGCGGCTGATCACCGGGACCGGCGGCGCGCCGAGCCTGGAGATCCTGGAGCAGGCGCTGATCGCGTCGGGCACCGAGATCACCACGGTGGCGATGCGCCGAGTGGATCCGGGGACCTCGGGCTCGGTGCTGGACGTGCTGCGCCGGTTGGGCATCCGGGTGTTGCCGAACACCGCGGGGTGCTTCACCTCGGGCGAGGCGGTGCTGACCGCGCGGTTGGCCCGGGAGGCGCTGGAGACCGACTGGGTCAAGCTCGAAGTGGTCGCCGACGAGCGCACGTTGCTGCCGGACGGGGTGGAACTCGTGGATGCCGCAGAGCGGTTGGTCGACGACGGCTTCCGGGTGCTGGCGTACACCAACGACGACCCGGTGCTCGCGCGCCGGCTCGAGCAGGTGGGCTGCGTGGCGGTGATGCCGCTCGGGTCGCCGATCGGTTCGGGCCTGGGCATCCGCAACCCGCACAACATCCGGCTGATCACCGACCAGGCCAAGGTCCCGGTGGTGCTGGACGCGGGCCTGGGCACCGCCTCCGACGCGGCGCTCGCGATGGAGCTGGGCTGCGACGCGGTGATGCTCGCGACGGCGGTCACCCGGGCGCAATCGCCGCGGTTGATGGCCGAGGCGATGCGGCACGCGGTGGACGGCGGCCGGCTCGCCTACCGCGCCGGGCGGATCCCGATGCGACACCACGCGCACGCGTCGTCACCGATGGCCGGCATGCTGGAGACGAGCCCCGAGCACCCCGCCTTCTGACCGGGCCGCACGATCGGTGCGGCCTTCCTCGGACGGGGAACCATGGGGAAGACCGTCGGCGTCCACAAGGCAGTGGACCCTACACTCCTGAACATGGACACGACCTTGAATGATCCGCTCGTCGGGCGGCTGCTCGACGGTCGATACCGGGTCGATGCCCGAGTTGCCGCGGGTGGCATGGCCACGGTGTATCGGGCTCTCGACACCCGTCTCGACCGCACCGTCGCCCTCAAGGTGATGCACGCCGGGCTGGCCCAGGACCCGGAGTTCACCCGCCGGTTCATCCTGGAGGCGAAGGCCGCGGCGCGGTTGTCGCACCCCAACGTGGTCAACGTCTTCGACCAGGGCACCGACGGCGCCTTCGCCTACCTGGCGATGGAGTACGTCGAGGGCCGCACGCTGCGCGAATTGCTCCAGGACCTGGGCAACATGACACCGCGCGAGGCGTTCGGCGTACTGGAGCCGATGCTGGCGGCGCTGTCCGCGGCGCACCGGGCGGGCTTCGTGCACCGCGACGTCAAGCCGGAGAACGTGCTGATCTCCGACGACGGCGGGATCAAGCTCGGCGACTTCGGGCTGGCCCGGGCGACCAGCACCACCGCCACCGCCGCGACCGGCAAGGTCCTGGTCGGCACGGTCGCCTACCTCGCGCCGGAACAGGTCGAGCGAGGCGAGTCCAGCCCGCGCTCGGACGTGTACGCGGCGGGCGTGGTGCTCTACGAGATGCTCACCGGCCGGCAGCCGCACCACGGCGCGACCGCGGTCGAGGTCATCTACAAACACGTGCACGCGGACGTGCCGGCGCCCTCGCTCGCGGTGCCGGGCCTGTCGCACGCGCTGGACACGCTGGTGCGCACCGCCACCGTGCGCGACCCGGAGCAGCGGCCGAACGACGCCGAGACCCTGCTGAGCCTGGTCCGCCGGACCCGGCACGCGATGCCGGACACGGAGCTGGACTTCGGCGCGGCGCTGCGTCTGCCGCCGCCGCCCGAGCCGATCCACGACAACGCCACGAGCGTGTTCCGGGCGGGCGAGGTGATGTTGCCGCCGCATCTGGCGCCGCTCGGACTGAGCGTGGACTCGATGGAGGACGAGCAGGCGCGCTACGGCGGCGGCGCGTACGACGAGCCCTATGCGGCGGAGCACCACGAGTACGCCCCGGCCACCGAGGCGCCCCCGACCGGCACCCCCGGCGGCGGCTATCCGCAGCAGCCCAAGCTGCCCGGTCGGCGCCGCCGGCGCGGGCCCTCGCGCGGGATGATCGTGCTCGCGGTGGTACTGCTCGTCGCCGCCGCGATCGGCGGCGGTGCGTGGTGGTACGGCGCGGGTCGCTACTCCGATGTGCCGGGTGTCCTGAACATGACCCAGGCCGACGCCGAGCGCAAACTCGAGTCCGCGGGCCTGAAGGTCGAGTACGTCGGCGACGGGGAGTTCAGCGAGATCACCGCCAAGGGCTCGGTGTTGTCCACCGACCCCGCCCCGGGCAAGAACGTGCTCAGCGGCTCGAAGATCAAGGTCAAGCTGTCCAAGGGCCCGGAGCGGCACGTGGTGCCCGCGCTGGTGAACCTGAAGATCGAGGACGCCAAGAAGGCGCTCGCCGACGCGAGCCTGAAACCCGGCACCGAGACCAAGACCGCGAGCAACAAGCCGCCCGGCACCGTGGTCGGCAGCCAACCGGCCGCCGGCGAGCCGCTCCAGCGGGACAGCGTGGTGGCCCTGGTGGTCAGCCGCGGCCCGGACACCGTGGTCCCGGACCTGACCGGGCTCAGCGTGGACGAGGCCAAGGCCAGGTTCCAGCCGGCGACCGGGGTGAGCGTCGAGGTGGATCCGACCCAGCAGTTCTCGGACACCGTGCCGGTCGGCCGGATCATGTCCTTCGCCCCGGGAACGAACGCGACCGTGCCCTTCGGCACCCGGATCACCGTGGTGTTGTCCAAGGGACCGGACCTGGTCCAGGTGCCGCCGGTGACCGGGATGAACCCGGACGACGCGGCCCGGGCGCTGCAGGCCGTCGGGCTGCGGGTGAACAACCGAATGATCCCGCTGATCCCGGCCAACGTCGGCAAGCAGGATCCGGCGGCGGGTTCGATGGTCAAGCGCAACAGCGAGGTCTTCATCTCGAACTTCTAGGGCGGCACCGCGAAGGCCCCGCTCCCTCGACACGTCGTCGGGGAAGCGGGGCCTTCGGTCGTTCGCCCGCGGGCACCGCTCAGGTCAGCGCGGGGCCCTCGCCGCTCTCCTCCTGGTAGGAGTAGCGCTGCTCCCGCCACGGGTCACCGATGTTGTGGTAGCCCCGCTCCTCCCAGAAGCCGCGCTTGTCGGCCACCATGTACTCGATCCCGCGCACCCACTTGGGGCCCTTCCAGGCGTACAGGTGCGGCACGATCAGCCGGACCGGGAACCCGTGCTCGGCGGTGAGCGGCTCGCCGTTGTGATGGGTGGCCAGGATGGTCTGGTCGTTCGCGAAGTCGAACATGCGCAGGTTGGAGCTGAAGCCGTACTCCGCCCACACCATCGCGTGGGTGACCTCCGGCGCCGGCGGGGCGATCTCCAGGAGCTTGGCGACGGTCAGCCCGCTCCACTCGTTGCCGAGCATGCTGAACTTGGTCACGCAGTGGAAGTCGGCGACGACGGTGTCGTGCGGCAGCGCCGAGAACTCGTCGTAGTTCCAGCAGTGCTTGTCCCCCGAGGCGGTCGCGCCGAAGACGCGGAAGTCCCATATCTCGGGCTTGAACCGAGGGACCGGTCCGTAGTGCAGAACGGGCCATCCGCGCTGGATTCGCTGGCCCGGCGGAAGTCGCGGATCGCGGTCCGGAGCCTCGGTTCCACCTTGTGCCGCTTCCGTATGCCCCATACCTCACATGGTCCCAGACGCCCCGACCAACTCACGACCGCCCCCGCGCGCCCCGGACCCCGCGCGCGGCACCCGATCCGGTCCTGGGCCCGGGAATCCCGGGCCGACCGACCCTGGTGGGACATGTTCGACATTGCAAGGCAAGGCTGCCCTTCGTGGCGGATGAGCTACCAAAAGTGACAGGATTCGAGGGAAAACCGCCTCATGCGCGCTCGGGGTTCCCCCGTGTCCCACCCACACCGGAAGGTGCGTCGCGATGCACAGTGACCCGCAGATCATCGAGCTCCTGAACGAACAGCTCACGGCGGAGCTCACCGCGATCAACCAGTACTTCCTGCACGCGAAGATGCAGGAGCACCGGGGCTACATCAAGCTCGCGGCCTGGACCCGCCACGAGTCCATCGACGAGATGAAGCACGCCGAGAAGCTCACCGACCGCATCCTGATGCTCGAGGGACTGCCGAACTACCAGCGACTGAACGCGCTGCGCATCGGCCAGAACCTGGAGGAGATGTTCCGCGCCGACCTGGCGGTGGAGATGGAGGCCGTCGAGCGGCTGCGGCGCGGAATCCCGTTGATGCGCGAGAAGGGCGACGTGACCTCGGCCAACATCTTCGAGGAGATCCTGGCCGACGAGGAAGAGCACGTCGACTACCTGGAGACGCAGCTCGCCCTGCTCTCGGAGGTGGGCGAGCAGCTCTACATCGCGGGCCTGCTCAAGCAGCCGAACGAGAGCTGACCGGCGGCTCGGGACATTCCCGGATGCGATCGGGCAACCGCTCGGATTGTGTTACCGATCACCCGGTATTCCCCCCGGCGAACGCTGAGGTTACCCTTACCTAAGTAGCCTCGCCGCTGGGGGGAAATCTCCGTGTACGTCTGCATGTGTTTCGGTGTCACCGACAAACAGGTGAACGACCGGATTGCCGATGGCGCGCGCACCATGCGTGAGATAGCCCAGTCCTGCGGCGGTGCCGGCACCGACTGCGGGCGTTGCGTCAAGAGCATCACCGCGATGTTGCCGCGTGACGAGTCGCGCCGCCGCCGGCGCGAATTGTGCGGCGAGACCGAGACGTGCGCGACCCCCTGCGGGACCGCCCCGGCCCCAGAGCCGGTCCCGCTGCCGATGCCCGCGGTCGCCGCGTCGGCGCTGCCCGACAACGTGGTCCCGCTGCGCCGGCACTCCGCCGCCTGACCGGCGCCCCCTGATCAGCCCTTCGCCGCCTGCGCGATCGCCGTCGCGGCACGCGCGCAACCGGCCGCGTCCACGTCCATGTGCGTGACCAGCCTGATCAGCCGAGGCCCGAACGGCGACACCAGTACACCCTCCACACGGCAGCGCTCCGCCACCGCTGCCGCGTCCGGCTGCCCCTCCCCCAGTTCGACCAGCACGATGTTGGTCTCCGGGTCGGGCACCGCGAAGCCCGCGTCGCGCAGCAGATCGGCCAACCCCCGCGCGTGCTCGTGGTCCTCGGCCAGCCGCTCGACGTGGTGCTCGAGCGCGTACAGGCCGCCCGCCGCGAGGATGCCCGCCTGGCGCAGCCCGCCGCCCATCCGGTGCCGCATCCGACGCGCCTCGGCCTCGTACTCGGCGGGCAGCAGCAGCACCGAGCCGGCCGGCGCGCCCAGCCCCTTGGACAGACACACGCTGAGCGTGTCGAACAGCGCGCCGTAGGCCCGCAGCGGCGTACCGGTCGCCACGTGCGCGTTCCAGATCCGCGCTCCGTCGCAGTGCAGCGGCAGCTCGTACCCGTGCACCAGGTCGCGGATCGCGGTCAACCGCTCCAGCGGGTACACCGAGCCGCCGCCCCGGTTGTGCGTCTGCTCGACCGCGACCATGCGGGTGCCGACGGTGTACGCGTTGTCCACCCGGATCAGCCGGGCCAGGTCGGCGACCTCCAGCAGACCGCGCGGGCTGAGCGTGGTCCGGGTCTGCACACCGCCGTGCCAGGCCGCCGCGGCGTCCTCGTGCGCGACGATGTGCGCGTCGGCGTCCAGGACGAGTTCGCCACCCGGCGGCACGGCCAGCCGCACGGCGAGCTGGTTGGCCATCACCCCGGTCGGGGCGAACAGCGCGAAGGAGTGCCCGAACAGGTCGGCGACGTACTCCTCCAGCGCCCGCACGGTCGGGTCCTCGGCGTAGACGTCGTCGCCGACCTCGGCGTTGGCCATCGCCGCGCGCATCGCGGGGCCGGGCTTGGTGACGGTGTCGCTGCGCAGGTCCGTGAAGGTCATACCGGCAGCATTACAGACGCGCCGAAGGGCGGACCCGGGGAGGGTCCGCCCTTCGGCGATCGTGGTGATCGCGCGCGGTCAGCTCTTGCGGTACATCTCCGCGACCAGGAACGCCAGGTCGAGCGACTGGCTGCGGTTCAGCCGCGGGTCGCACGCCGTCTCGTAGCGCTGGTGCAGGTCGTCGACGAAGATCTCGTCGCCGCCGCCCACGCACTCGGTGACGTCGTCACCGGTGAGCTCGACGTGGATGCCGCCCGGGTGGGTACCGAGCGCCCGGTGCACCTCGAAGAAGCCCTTGACCTCGTCGAGGACGTCGTCGAAGCGGCGGGTCTTGTGTCCGCTGGACGCCTCGAACGTGTTGCCGTGCATCGGGTCGGACACCCACACCGGGTGGGCGCCGGCCGCGGCCACCTTCTCCACCAGGGCCGGGAGGTTGTCCCGGACCTTGCCCGCGCCCATCCGGACGATGAAGGTCAGTCGGCCCGGCTCGCGGTTCGGGTCCAGCTTGTCGATCAGCGCGAGCGCGTCCTCGGGCGAGGTGGTCGGGCCGAGCTTGACGCCGATCGGGTTGCGGATCCGGGAGGCGAATTCGACGTGCGCGCCGTCGAGCTGCCGGGTCCGCTCGCCGATCCAGACCATGTGGCCGGAGACGTCGTACAGGTCGCCGGTGCGCGAGTCCACCCGGGTCAGCGCGTCCTCGTAGTCCAGGATCAGCGCCTCGTGGCTGGCGTAGAACTCCACGGTGCGGAATTCCTCGGGGTCGGTCCCGCACGCGTGCATGAACCGCATCGCGCCGTCGATCTCGGCCGCGAGCCGCTCGTAGCGCTCGCCCGAGGGCGAGAGCGCGACGAAGTCCTGGTTCCACGCGTGCACCTGGCGCAGGTCCGCGTAACCGCCCGTGGTGAACGCGCGGACCAGGTTCAGCGTCGCGGAGGACGAGTGGTACATGCGCTTGAGCCGCTCGGGGTCCGGCGTGCGCGCGGCCTCGGTGAAGGCCAGCTCGTTGACCGCGTCGCCCCGGTAGGACGGCAGGGTCACCCCGTCGCGGGTCTCCATGCCGCTGGAGCGCGGCTTGGAGTACTGACCGGCCATCCGGCCGACCTTGACCACCGGCACCGAGGCCGCGTAGGTCAGCACGACGGCCATCTGGAGCAGGGTCTTGAGCTTGTTCTTGATCGCGTCGGCGGTGTTGCCGGCGAAGGTCTCCGCGCAGTCGCCGCCCTGGAGCAGGAACGCTTCGCCCTTCGCCACCGACGCGAGCCGACCACGAAGCTGGTCGCACTCGCCGGCGAAGACGAGCGGCGGATAGGAACGGAGGTCCGCGAGGGCGGAGCCCAGGGCCTCGTTGTCCGGCCACTCGGGCTGTTGGGCCGCCGGGAGGGTACGCCAGGATTCGATGTCGTTCAGGGTCACCGCTCAAGACTAAGCGGAGAGGCAACCCGATTGAGTCCACCGCCCGGAGAGCGAGACGCCGACTCCGCCCGCCCGATATGGTGAGGCCGTGATCGCGATCAATCTCCATCGGAGCTCCTGGTGGCCCGTCCCTGCGGCGGCCCACTGACTTCGCGATCACCTTGACGATCCGACGGCCGCCCGGCAGGGCGGCCCTTTGTTTTTCCCGGACCGGGCGGACCTCCGCCCCGGCCGGGGCGGACAACCGGCGGATCGCCCGGTCGGGAGGGCGTCTCTTCCCCACCGAGGAGCACCCATGCGCACCGCCGACGCCCTGTCCCCGCTGTTCCGCGACGCCCCACCGCCCTTCGCGCTGATCCGGCGCGAACACTCGGCCGAGGTCGAACTGCTCACCGGCGAGATCGTCGACGTCCGAGACCTCGACGACCTGCCGCTGCCGGCCGCCGGCGGACCCGGCCACGAACTGCTCGCCCTGGTGCCCTACGCGCAGATCCGCGAGCGCGGGTTCGAGCATCACCAGGACGGCACACCGCTGCGCTGCCTGAAGGTCACCGAGCAGCGCCTGCTGCCCCTGGACGAGGTGCTGGCGGCGTTGCCGCAGGTGCCGGTCGAACTGCGCGGCGGCGACTTCGACGTGGACGACGAGACGTACGCCACCATCGTCAAGCGGGTGATCGAGGACGAGATCGGCCGCGGCGAGGGCGCCAACTTCGTCATCCGGCGCGACTACCGCGATCACATCGAGGGGTACACGCCGGCCGCCGCGGGCACCCTGCTGCACCGGCTGCTGACCCGGGAGAGCGGCGCGTACTGGACCTACCTGATCCACACCGGTGACCTCACCCTGGTCGGCGCCAGCCCGGAGCGGCACGTCAGCTCGGTGGGCGGCGAGGTGGTGATGAACCCGATCAGCGGGACCTACCGGCACCCGGCCGAGGGGCCCTCCCGCGAGGGGCTGATGGCGTTCCTGCGCGATCCCAAGGAGATCGACGAGCTGTTCATGGTCGTCGACGAGGAACTCAAGATGATGAGCGCGGTCTGCGACCTCGGCGGCGCGGTCGAGGGCCCGTTCCTCAAGCCGATGGGCCACCTCACGCACACCGAGTACCTGCTGCGCGGGATCACCTCGCACGACGTCGCCGCGGTGCTGCGCGGCACCATGTTCGCGCCGACGGTGACCGGGAGCCCGCTGGAGAACGCGTGCCGGGTGATCCGCCGACACGAGCCGACCGGGCGCGGCTACTACTCCGGAGTGCTCGCGCTGATCGGGCGCGACGACCAGGGGCGGCGCACGCTGGACGCGCCGATCCTGATCCGGACCGCGTACATCACCCCCGACGGCGGCCTGCGGGTGCCCGCCGGCGCCACGCTGGTCCGGCACTCCAGGCCCGAGGACGAGGTCGCCGAGACGCACGCCAAGGCGGCCGGGGTGCTGGCCGCGCTCGGTGTGGTGCCGGCCGCCGAGCGGACGGCGGGCCCGGCGCTCGCGGCCGATCCCGAGGTGGCCGCGCTGTTGGCCGCGCGCAACACCGCGCTCGCGCCATTCTGGCTCCGGCCACGGGACGAGAGCGCGCTGCGCGCCCCGGAACTGGCCGGCCGCCGGGTGCTGGTGGTGGACGGCGAGGACACCTTCACCGCGATGCTCGCGCACGTGCTGCGCACCCTCGGCCTGCACGTGGAGCTGCGCTCGTACGACGACGTCACCTCGCGTCGGGTGCGCGCCGCGGAACTGGTCGTGCTCGGCCCGGGTCCGGGCGACCCCAGGGACACCGCGCACCGCAAGATCCGGCTGATGGGCGCGCTGCTGCGCACCCGCCTGGACGCGGGCGGACCGCTGCTCGCGGTCTGCCTGGGCCATCAGCTCCTGGCGCACGAGCTGGGTCTGGACCTGGTCCGCAAGCCGCGGCCGTATCAGGGCAAGCAGGTCGAGATCGACCTGTTCGGTCGGCCGGAGCGGGTCGGCTTCTACAACGCGTTCGCGGCCGTGCGGACGGCCGGCGTCGTACCCAACGTCGAGTTCGCCGCGGACCCGGAGAGCGGACAGGTGCACGCGCTGCGGTCGAGCCGGATGCGGCTCGCGGGCGTGCAGTTCCACCCGGAGTCGGTGCTCACCCACAACGGCCTGGGCATCGTGCGGGAGTTGCTCGCCGGGCTGTGAGGTCCGCCGCGCGTGCGCGCACGCACCCGCCCGAGGCGCCCGGCCCGCGACGGCCGGGCGCACGGGGGACGCGGCCGAACCCGGCGGTCGAAAATGGTCCCAGGCGATCCGAGGCGATTCGAGGCGATATGAGGCGATCGGTCCCAGGCGCGCCCGCGGGGGTCGCCAACCGGCCGCACCGGCCCCTTCGTCGCACCGGCGTGCGACCATAATCGCGTTGCTCGCCGCGGTACGACGGAGGATGCTCGACCCCGTTCGTTGACCGGTTTTCCAGTGGAGGGGGTTCCCGTGGGCTCCGATTGTCCGCCGCACGACCCCGTCGACTGGAGCGGTCGCAAACGTTGCCGCAAATGCGGAGTGACCTTCGGCGGGCCGCGCCCGCTGCCACCGTCACCACCGGAAGCCGATGGCTGATCCGCCGCTTCCGCCGCCGAACTTCCATACGGCGCCGCGTACCCTGTGGGACGAGCTGCCCACGGACGCGCGCGCCGCGGTCGAGCGGTGTGCGGGACGCGTGCTGGCCGTCGCCACCGTGTGGGCCGGATTCAACTGCGAGTTCGCCGCGATCGTGACCACCGAGCACTCCCGCTACTTCGTCAAGGGCGTCCCGCGCGATCACCCGGCGGTGTCGCAACAGCGCGTCGAGGCCCGGATCGCGCCGCACGTGGGCGCCGTGTCGCCGAGGTTGCGCTGGGAGATCCGGCTCGACGACTGGGTACTCCTGGGCTTCGACCACATCATCGGCCGACACGCCGACTTCGCACCGGGCACGGCGGATCTGCCGCTCGTCGCGGACGCGTTGCGCCGACTCGGCCGGGTCGCCGTCCGCGATCTGCCGCTGCCGCGGATCGAGGAGCGCTGGCGTCCGCTGCTCACCAGTCGTCAGCTCGAACTCCTGCGCGGCGAGAGCTTGTTGCATACCGATCTGCACCCGCACAACGTGTTGATCAACGATCGCGGCCCCCGGGCCTACCTGGTCGACTGGGCCCAGCCCGCCCGGGGCCCCGCCTGGATCGAGGTCACCTTGGTGGCCAGCCGGCTGATGGACGAGGGGCACACGGCCGAACAGGCGGCCTCCTGGGCGGATCGGTTCGCCTGCTGGCGCACGGTCTCCCGGGAGGCGATGGAGACCTTCGTGTTCGCCGCCACCAACCAGTGCTCGCGCGGGATCGGCGCCGCCCACGCGGCCCCGTGGAACGCCCGGTTGACCGCGCTGGCCGAGGCCCGCGCGGCCCGCGCCCACCTGCGGGCCTGCCCACCGCGCACAACCCGCTCCCCCGCCCACCGCACGGCGGAGTGACTCGAATCCCCCGAACCACCCGAACCCACGCGCACTCACCCTCGGAGGTACGAATGCCCGAACTCGACGCAACGACCAGTCCCCGCAAGTGGGTTGCCGACCAGGCCCGGCGCTACGAGGAATCCGGCGGCACCAAGGGCATCACGATGCAAGGCGCGCCGTGCCTGCTCCTGGACACGCTGGGCCGCAAGAGCGGCGTCTGGCGCCGCACCGTGCTGATCTACGGGCGCGACGGCGAGGACTACCTGATCGTGGCCTCGCTCGGCGGCTCGGACCACCACCCGCTGTGGTACCTGAACCTGACCGCCGAACCCCGAGTCCGCCTGCGAGTGGCCACCGAGCGCTTCGCCGCCACCGCCGAGACGCTGACCCCCGCCGAGAAGGCGCGGGTGTGGCCGGGTCTGGTCGAGGTGTTCGCGCCCTACGCGGGGTACCAGGACAAGACCCGGCGGGACATCCCGGTGATCCGGCTGCGCCGCGCGGACGATCCGCACGGCTCCTGAGCGGCGGCTTGGGCGTCGGGAACCGACGGCCGGCCCGCATCGCTATATCGGTGTGGCCCGGCCCGTACCGCCCGGTAGGCTCCGGCCGTTCGAACCTACGGTCGAGCAAGCTCCTTCCTACGACGGGTACCCCGCATGCGCCTGCGCCGCTGTCTCGCCTCGACGGCCCTCCTCGTGCTTCTCGGGTCGCCGACCGGGCACGCGGCGCCGGTCCCCGATCCCACGCCCGTGGCGGAACCGCCGATCGGGCAGGTGGTCGAGGTGCGCGGAATGCCGGACCGGATCCGACCCGCGACTCCCGTCGAACTCACCGCGAGCGCGCGCAACTTTGGCGAGGTCCCGCTGCTGCTGGAACCGCGGGTGGAGATCATCGGCGCCACCGGGCACCTGGCCCCCGACCAGGTGCGCCTGGAGATACCGGATCCGGTGCACGCGGGCTGGACCCCGACCCCACTGGACCCGCAGGGCGGCGCACGACTGCCCTTCCCGGGTCCGGGCGCGATCGACGCGACCTCCGGTCGCCTGGCGCCCGGTGCCTCGGTCGAGTTCCGGGTGCGCTTCACCATCGCCGCGAACGTGCCCGCGCAGTTCGTGCAGGTGCTGGTGGGCGGCCGACCCGTGTCCCCGGGCACCGGCGACGAACCGCGCTTCGTGAGCGGCTACATCGCCGACTCCGCGCTGCTGGGACCGGACGGGGCCATGCCCACGCGTCCGCCGGATCCCGGTGGGACCCGCTCCCCGTCGGTGCCGGACGCGGGCACGGAGCACCTCGGCGGCACCGCCAAGGTGGTGCCGACCGCGCGGCGCTCCGACGGGCCGACGTTCGACCTGGTGGGCGTGCCCGGTTGGCTGCGCGCGGGCGCCGGCGCCGCCGAGTTCCGGGTCACCTTCGGCAACGACACCGACCGGATCATCCCCGCGGTGCGTCCGGAACTGGTGTTCACCAGCGGCCAGTCCCCGATCACGCCGCAGCAGTTGGTGGTCGAGGCGTACGACGACCACGACCGGGGCTGGTTCCCGGTGCCGCTCGCGGTGCTCACCGACCCCGCCAACGGACGCGACGCGCACCTGGTCGGCGAGTTGACGCCCAAACCGTGGGACGGCCGCCGGCCGCTGCCGCCGGGCGAGCTCACCGCGATCACGGTGCGCGTGTCGATCCCGACCGGCTCGCCGGTGGCGGGCGGCGACCTCGCGGTGCTGGTCGGCGGCGGCGCCCCGGAGGGAACCGACCGCGCACTCGCCTCGCGCAGCGACTTCCGGGTGTTCCACGTGCCCAACGCCGGGGTGCCGCCCCGCCCGCCCAAGCTGCGCCCGGAACTGCCGCCGACCGCCCCGGACTCGGCGGCCGGGCAGCGTGAGGAGGACGAGGACGACACCTCCACCCTCGCCACCGTCGCGATCTGGGTCATCCTGGCCGGCGTCGGGGCGACGATCGTGTACTTCGCCCGCAGGAACCGCCGGCAAGGCGCCGGAATCGAGCCCGATCCCGGCGCCTGACCGAACCCGCCCGTCGCGCGCCCCGCGCGACGGGCGGGCGGTGGTAGGCCGTGGTTCGCGAAGGATCCGCGAAGAACCCGCGGTGGTTCGGCGACGGATCAGCCGAACAACACCTTCGCCTCCTCGTACAGGGCCGGCGGCACGGTCTTGAGCTCGCGGGTCGCCGCCTCCAGCGGCACGGTCACCACGTCCGTCCCGCGCAGCGCGACCATCTTGCCCCAGTCCCCCGCGTTCACCGCGTCGATCGCGTGGAAGCCGAACCGGGTGGCCAACCACCGGTCGAACGCCGTGGGAGTGCCGCCGCGCTGCACGTGGCCGAGCACCGTGGTGCGCGCCTCGTGACCGGTGCGCTTTTCGATCTCCGAGGCCAGCCAGTCGCCGATGCCGGACAGCTTGACGTGGCCGAACGCGTCCAGCGTCTGGTCCTTGGTGACCATCTGACCGGCCAGCGGGATGGCACCCTCGGCGACCACGATGATCGGCGCGTAGTTGGTGCGGAACCGGCTGTCCACCCAGGCGCAGACCTCTTCGACGTCGAAGTTCTGCTCCGGGATCAGGATCACGTTCGCGCCGCCGGCCATCCCGGAGTGGATCGCGATCCAGCCCGCGTGCCGGCCCATCACCTCGACGATCAGCACCCGGCGGTGCGACTCGGCGGTGGTGTGCAGTCGGTCGATCGCCTCGGTGGCGATGTTGACCGCGGTGTCGAAGCCGAACGTGTAGTCGGTCGCGTTCAGGTCGTTGTCGATGGTCTTGGGCACACCGACGACCTTGACGTCGTGCTCGTGCAGGCGGGTCGCGACGCCGAGGGTGTCCTCGCCGCCGATCGCCACGAGCGCGTCCACCTCGAGCTTGGCCAGGTTCTCCCGGATCCGCTCGATGCCACGATCGACCTTGATCGGGTTGGTCCGGGACGAGCCCAGGATGGTCCCGCCGCGCGGCAGGATGCCGCGTACGGCCTTGATGTCGAGCGCCATGACGTCGCCCTCGAGCGGCCCGCGCCACCCGTCCCGAAAGCCGATGAAGTCGTACCCGTAGTCCTGGACGCCCTTGCGGACGACCGCCCGGATCACCGCGTTCAGGCCCGGGCAGTCGCCGCCGCCGGTCAGTACTCCGACACGCATCGAAATCTCCGATTTCTTCCGTCCGGTACGATTCGCGGCCCACGCTACCGGTGCGAGAAGCCACCTCGACTCTTCCCACCACCCGTTCGAGGTACCCGACTTGATCGGATCGAGCAGACCCGGATCCACACCGACGCCTAGTCGTCCAGACCCTTCTCGATGGCATAGCGCACGAGTTCCACCCGGTTGTGCAACTGCAGCTTGTTCAAGGTGTTCTGTACGTGGTTCTGCACCGTGCGATGGGACAGGAACAGGCGCTGGGCGATCTGCTTGTAGGACAGGCCCTTGGCGACCATCCGCAGCACCTCGGTCTCGCGGTCGGTCAGCCGCGGCGCGGCCGGGCCGCCGGTCGCGTCCTTGCGCGGCGGGTCGGTGGCCATCCGGCGGAACTCGCCGAGCACCAGACCGGCCAGCCCGGGGGTGAACACCGGATCCCCGACCGCGGTCCGACCCACCGCGTCCACCAGTTCCTCGCGGCTCGCCGACTTGACCAGGTATCCGGTCGCGCCCGCCTTGACCGCCTCCAGCACGTCCTCCTGCTCACCGCTGGCGGACAACACCAGGATCCGCACCGACGGGTCGTGCCGGACCAGTTCGCGCGCCACCTCGACGCCGGGCAGCTTGGGCAGGTGCAGGTCCAGGATCACCACGTTCGGCGAGGTGGCCCGGGCCCGCCGGACCGCCTCGGGGCCGTCGCCGGCGGTGGCGACCACGTCGTGGCCCGCCGCCGCGAGGTCGCGGGCCACCGCCTCGCGCCACATCGGGTGATCATCGACGACCAGGACCTTCAGCGGCGTCGGGGCCGGCTCGGTCCCCGGTGTGGGTGTACTCGTCTCGCTCATCCGCTCCCCTGCCTCGGCACCCGGAACTCCAACTCGGTGCCTTCTCCCGTCACCGACGACCACACCACACTGCCGCCGAGATCCCGCACCCGGCCCTCGATCGACTGGGCCACGCCCAACCGGCCCTGGGCCCGGGCCGCCTCCAACCGGCCCGGAGCCATCCCCGAACCGTCGTCCCGGACGCTGACCACGATCTCGTCCGGCTCGTCCTCCACCAGGATCCACGCGTTGGCCTGCTCACCGGCGTGCCGGCGCACGTTGTCCAGCGCCGCCGCGACGGCCGCGGTCACCTCGCGCGCCGCCGGGGTCGGCAGCAATACCGGCGTACCCGGCGAGGACACCGTCACGCGCGCGCCGGCGAAGCCGCCCAGCAGCACCCGCAGATCCTGCCGGGCCGGGTCGCCGTCCTCCCCGGATCCGGGCAGGTCGGCCGACTCGACCCGGGCGGGCGTCGCGGAGATCAACTGCCGCAGCGCCACCTCCTGCTCACCGGCCAACTTGCCCAGGCCCGCGGCGTCCCCGCCGATCTCCGCCCCGCGCCGTTGCACCAGCGCGAGCACCTGGAGCACGCTGTCGTGGATGTCCCGGGCCAATCGCTCGCGTTCGCGCGTGGCCGCCTCCAGTTGCAGCGCGCGGGTCAACGCCTGTTCGCTCACCCGGGCGATCTCCACGACGTAGCCGACCGCGCCGCCCGCGAGCAGCAACAGCACGATGTTGTGCTGGTTGTCGGCGGTGAGCGCGCTGCGTTCGAAGATGTCGGCGGCGCCTATCGTCAGCGCCGCCGCCGAACCGGTCCGCCAACCGCCCTTGATCGCGCACGCCAGCACCGGTGCCGAGGCCCACACCGTGGGCAGCGTCATCGTGCCCTGGGCGATCCGCTCCGGATCGTCCAGCCACCGGGTCGCGACCAGGCACCCGACGGCCACGCACAGGTCCAGGATCAGCAGCGGAGGTTCGCGGAAGGCGGGCTTGCGGAAGCCGTACGCGGTCACCGCCGTCCAGACCACGAGCAGCGCCATCACGGCCCACCCGCCGACCGGGTGCCGATACTCGTCCGCGACCTGGGCGTACCGCACGACCGCGTAGACGAGGGCGAGCGTGCGAAAGACCGTGAGCGCGCGCCACAGCGACTGCTCGACCCCCACGTGAACCCCCAGGTGTGCCGGGTGCCGCCCGGTCAGGCGGCGGGTCGGCCGGAACCGCCCGAGTCGTCGTTCGGGGTCGGCGCGGCGTCCGGGCCGGCGGCGTCCGTCGGGTCCGCCGGCTTGTCGGCCGCCTTGGACGCCTGCTTGCGCGCCTCGTCGATCCGCTTCTTGGCGTCGGCCGCGTACATGTCCACGTACTCCTGGCCGGACAACTCCATCAGCGCGTACATGATCTCGTCGGTGATCGCGCGCAGGATGAAGCGGTCGTCCTCCATGCCCTCGTAACGGGAGAAGTCCAGCGGCTCGCCGACCCTGATGCCCACCCGCATCACCTTGGGCACGATCTTGCCGGGCGGCTGGATCTTCTCGGTGTCGATCATCGCCACCGGGATCACCGGGGCGTGCGACTCCAGCGCGAGCCGGGCGATCCCGGTCTTGCCCCGGTACAGCCGACCGTCCGGCGAACGGGTGCCCTCGGGGTAGATGCCGAACAGGTGGTCCTCGCGCAGCACCTTGAGGCCGGCGTCGAGCGCGGCCTCACTGGCGCGACCACCGCTGCGGTCCACCGGGAGTTGGCCCACGCCCTTGAAGAACGCGGCGGTGAGCCGGCCCTTGACCCCGCGGCCGGTGAAGTAGTCCGACTTCGCCAGGAAGGTGATCCGGCGCGGGACCACGACGGGCAGGAAGAACGAGTCCGAGAACGAGAGATGGTTGCTCGCCAGAATCGCCGGGCCCCGGTCCGGGATGTGCTCCTCACCCTCCACCCAGGGGCGGAAGAAGAGCCTCAACACGGGGCCGACGATGATCTTCATCAGCCGGTAGAACAACCCTGACCTCCTCCTCGGGACAGGACGAACCCTAGAGCATGCCCCCGGGCCGGGACCCGTGTACGGCCCGGTCGGGCAAACCGCCCGACCGGGCCCGGGAACCCGCCCCGGGCCGCTCGCGGTGGATCCTCGGCCGGGTTGTGCGGGCCGCCTCCCGGGCCGGCCGCCGGCCACACGGCGCCGCTGTACGCATCGCGCACCCCCGTGGGACGATTCCGAGGTGTCCAGGTGTTAGGGGGTAAGAGGCGGAACCACTCGCCTGTCGACCCCGTTATGGAACCTGTATCGCCGTCGTCCACCGGTCGCCACAACCTCGTGGTGCCCACCCGGCCGGCTGGTCCCGCCAAGCCCGTCACCCGAAGGAGCCCGTTGGTGTCGATCCTGCCCGGTGCCGAGCCCCACCACCACGACGGCGGTCCCGTGGGCGTCCTGCTCTGCCACGGCTTCACCGGCACACCGCAGTCGCTGCGACCGTGGGCGGAACACCTGGCCGCGGCCGGGCTGAGCGTGTCGCTGCCGCTGCTGCCCGGTCACGGCACCCGCTGGCAGGACATGAACCTGACCACATGGCAGGACTGGTACGCGACCGTGGACCGCGCGTTCGACCGACTGCGCGAGCGCTGCGACACGGTGTTCGTGATGGGCCTGTCGATGGGCGGCGGCCTGGCCCTGCGGCTGGCCCAGCAGCACGGCGACAAGGTGGCCGGCCTCGTGCTGGTCAACCCGTCCGTGCAGGCCGACGATCCGAAGATCAAGCTGCTGCCGGTATTGCGCCACGTCATATCATCGGCGCCCGGCATCGCGTCGGACATCCGCAAGGAGGGCTCGGTCGAGCTCGCCTACCCGCGCACGCCGGTCAAGGCGGCCTATTCGCTGTCCCGCTTCTGGCGCGTGGTCTCCGCCGATCTGCCGCAGGTCACCCAGCCGGTGCTGCTCCTGCACAGTCCGCACGACCACGTGGTCTCGCCGGCCAACTCCGAGACGGTGCTGGCCAGGATTTCCTCCACGGACGTCACCGACGTCCTGCTCAACGACAGTTATCACGTGGCGACGCTCGACCACGACGCGGAACGGATCTTCGCATCCAGCCTGGAGTTCGTACACCGGCTCGCGCCGGACGCGCGAGCCCCGGAGACGGCCGAGAGGGACTGAACGAACGGTGCGCGGACGTGGCAACGGACTCGACGCGGAGTCCTTCAAGCCCCTGACCGACCTCGATCCCGAGGCGGCGGACGTGATGCTGGTCGCCCTGCGGGACGCGGGGGTCGCGGCATACGTCTCGACGTTGGAACCCCGGGATCCGGACGAGGAGCCCGAGGAGATCGAGCGCCTGTGGGTGGACGCGACGGCGACGTCGCGGGCCCGGGCGATCCTGCGCTCGCTGACCGAGCCGTCCTCGCCCCGGACCCGGGCCAAGGAGGCGGCGACCGGACCGGCGGACATCCCGCAGGTGGATCCGCCGCGCGCGGAAGGCGCCGAGCGGGGCGAACCCGACGCGCCCGCCGACCGGCCGGGCGACGACGAGGTGTGGGCGCAGATCGTCGCGTCCTTCGACAACGACGTGGCCGACCCGGTCCCGCGCTGGCCGGTGGCCGAGGACCTGGGCGGCGAGCGGTCGGACCGGGACGAGCCGGGCGAGGGATCGTTCAAGGTCGGGCTGCCCGCGGCCGCGGGACCGCGCGACTACTCGCTGGCGCCGCCCGGGCCGCCGGTGATCGACGAGTTGCACGAGGACCCGGAGGAGCACTTCGTGCCGCCTCCTCCGCCGCCGCTGCCCAAGACCGACGCGGCCACCAAGATCGCCTGGATCGCGCTGGTGGGCGGTCCGCTGTATCTGCTCGTGTCGGTGCTGCTCGGCCGCGCGGTCGGACCGTGGACCTCGTTCGCCGCGTTCGCCGCGTTCACCGGCGGATTCGTCGCGTTGGTGGCACGGATGCGACGAGATCGGGACGAGGACGACCCGGACGATGGCGCCGTGGTCTGATTCGACCTCATGTGCCTTGTTCGCGACCGGTTCTGACGGGACATCATTCCGCATTCGAGGTCCGGGTCCGGGTACCTTCCTTGCGTGGACGCGGATAACGAGGGACGCCTGATCGGCGGGCGCTACCTGCTCGCCGACCGACTCGGGCGAGGCGGCATGGGTGCGGTCTGGCGAGCTCGGGACGAGGTCCTGGGGCGCGAGGTCGCGGTGAAGGAGATGTTGCCGCAGCCCGGCGCGGACGAGGCCGACCGGGCCCGGCTGCGCGAGCGCGCGGCGCGTGAGGCCCGGGCCGCCGCGCGGCTGAGCCATCCCTCGGTGGTGCGCGTCTACGACGTGGTCGAGGAGGACGATCGGCCCTGGATCGTCATGGAGTTGGTCCCCTCGCGCTCGCTGGCCGAGGTGATCCGCACCGACGGCCCGATGGCCGCCGACCGGGTCGCCGAGATCGGGCTGACCATGATCGACGCGCTGCGCACCGCGCACGCGGCCGGGATCCTGCACCGCGACGTCAAGCCCGGCAATGTGCTGATCACGCTCGACGACCGGGCCGTGCTCAGCGACTTCGGCATCGCGGTGGTCGAGGGCGACTCGTCGGTCACCCAGTCGGGTGTGGTGCTCGGCGCGCCGGCGTACATCCCGCCGGAGCGGGCCAAGGGCCTGAGTCCGACGGCGGCCTCGGACCTGTGGTCGCTCGGCGCGACGCTGTACGCGGCGGTCGAGGGCAAGGCGCCGTTCGAGCGCTCCACGCCGCTCGCGACGCTGACCGCGATCGTCAGCGAGGACCCGGCGCCCGCCAAGCACGCGGGCGCGCTCGACCCGGTATTGCGCGCGCTGTTGGCCCGCGATCCGCAGGAGCGGCCGGACGCGGCGGAGGCCGAGGCGATGCTGCGCGACGCGCTGCGCGAGATCCGGGAGGAGAACGCGGCCACCCGGGCACTGCCGCTGCCGCCCGCACCGCTGCTGCCCCGGCCCGCGCCGGCGGCGGACCCGAAGGCGGAGTCGAAGGCGGAGTCGATACCCGCGGTGGTGCCCGCGGTGCGCGTCACCGACCCGGATTCGGACGAAATACCCCGGGGCGACGTGGAGTTCGCATCGCCACTCGTCGCCCCGCCCGCGAAACCCGCCAAGCCGGTCCGAGAGGACCGCCCGGCGCGCACGTTCCCGTGGTTGCCGCTGCCCGCCGCGATCGCCGCCCTGGTGGTCTTCGGCGTCGTGGTGGGCCTGATCCTCTTCCTGATCGTCCCGGCCGACGACAAGAAGCCCAACGCGAAGGCCGGCGCAGGCGACTCGGCCGGCCCGCAGACCACTCCCTCTCCGCCGGCCTCGCCGAGCTCCGCCGCCTCCGCCCCGGCCGCGGGCAATCTCACCCAGCCGCCGAGCACCGAGCCGGAGCAGAGCCCGAGCGGCCCGCCGGCGCAGACCACGCAACAGCAGCAGCCGCCCCCCGAGACGAACGGCCTGCCGGCGGGCTGGACTTCGTACACGGGATCGACCACGCCCTACCGGATCGGCCTGCCGCCGGGCTGGAGCAAGGTCAAGACCGAGGGCTCGCAGGAGTTCTTCGCCAACGCGGAGCGCACGCTCAAGCTCAACGTGGACACCGTCGCCAGCTCGCCGACCGATCCGGTCGAGGACTGGAAGAACCTGGAACCCGACGTGCGCGGCAATTTCCCGAACTACCAGCGGCTGAGCATCGAGAAGGCCGACTACCGCGACTACCGCGCCGCCGCCTGGCACTTCACCTACGGGAGCACCGTCAAGCACCACGTGCTCAACCTCGGCTTCACGGTCCCGTCCGGGCGCGGCTATTCGCTGTACATGGACACTCCGGACGCGGTCTGGAACGACCCGGCCACCCAGGAGTTGCTGGCCGGTTTCAAGGCGAGCTTCCAGCCCTGACCCGTCCGAACGCCCGGCCCGCCTCCCGGTTCACCCGCGCCGCCCGATCCGCTGTCAGGCGGTGGGCACCCGCAGGTCGGCCAGCACCGGGCGGTGGTCGGAAGCCGCAGTGTAGTCGGCGTCCGTGACGTCGTCGGGGACGCCGCACCCGAGCACCTCGATGCCCTTGGACACGAACACACCGTCCAACCGGCGCCCGGGATCGCGGCGCGGCGAGGTGAACTCCGAGCCGTTCGGCGCGGTCGCGTAGCCGTCCTGCAACTCCTCGGCCAGCCGGTCCCACGCCGGCCGGCCGGCCGACTCGTTGACGTCCCCGGCCAGCACCCGGTGTTCGACGCCGAGGCCGGCCAGCCGGCGAAGCACCAGTTCGGCCTGTTCGAGCCGCTCGGCGGCGTCCAGGCTCAGATGTGTACTGGCCACCGCGAACTCGGCGCCGCCGACCTCGACCACGGCGGTGGCCATGCCACGCTGACGCAGCCCGGGCGTCCGCGGCAACAGCACGTCGTTCGCCCGGCGTACGCTCACCCGCAGGCCGCCGAGCAGCAGCAGACCGGACGCGGTGCCGCCGCCGGTGATCACCACCAGGCCGCACTCGCGCGCGAATCGGGCCACCGCGTGCCGCCGGCGCAGGAACCGGGGCGCCTCCTGGACGCAGAGCAGGTCTGGCGCGCAGTGTCGGACGATCCGCGCGAGGGCCTCGCGATCGTCGCGCAACGAGCGCACATTGTACGACATGACCCGGATCTCACCGGTACCGACAGTCACTGGAGCCCCCTTGCCCGGCTCGGACCGCCCGGCCCGAACCACGATCGACCAGCCATGCGCCCGCCCGCTCGTCGGGCGGCGATTGTCCGCGCGTCGGCGCGGCACCGGTATCGCGCGTCGTCGCGAAACCGTCAGCGACGGGCCAGGTCCGCCGCGCCGACCAGTCCCGCGTCGCTGCCCAGCGTGGCCACCACGACCTCGGCACCCAGCCGGTGCCCCCGGCGCAGCACGCTGCGATAGGTCTCCAGGGCCGGGACCAGCAGCAGGTCGCCCGCGTCGGAGACGCCGCCGCCGATCACGAACGCGGCGGGGTCCAACACGGCGGACAGATCGGCCAGCCCCTGGCCCAACCAGGTGCCGAGTTCGCGGAAGGCGGCCAGCGCGACCGGGTCGCCGAGCAGCGCGGCCTGGGTGACGTGCGGGCCCTGGATCCCGGCGGGCGTGCCGTTCCCGAGCGCGAGCAGCTTCTCCGCCGCCTCGGGGATGCCGGCCGCGCGGTCGCGGGCGTAGCGGGTCAGCGCGCTGCCGCTGGCGTACTGCTCCCAGCAGCCGTAGTTGCCGCACGGGCAGGCGATGCCGTTCGGGACCACCCGCATGTGTCCGGGCTCACCCGCTATCCCGCCACCGCCCCGGTACAACTCGCCGCCGAATACGATCGCGCCGCCGATGCCGGTACCGACGGTCACACACATCACGTTGGTGTGGCCCGCGGCCGCGCCGAAGCGCACCTCGCCCCACGCGGCCGCGTTGGCGTCGTTCTCCACCACGACCGGGAGGCCGATCAGCGCCTCCATCCGGTCGCGCAGCGGCTCGCCGACCCACGCGCCGACATTGGCCGAGAACAGCACGGTCGATCGGTCCGCGCCGATGAAACCTGCCGCGCCGAGCCCGACCGCCTCCACGACGTGGTTCCGGCGCAGGGTGTTGACCGCCTCGGCGATCACCCGCGCGGTGCCATCGGCGTCCTTGGGGGTCGCGACCTTGAGCCGATCGAGGATCACCCCGTCGGCATCGACCACGCCCGCGAGGATTTTGGTGCCACCGATGTCGACACCGATCGTGAGTCCCATGTCGTCCCAAGCTCGTTCGCGTGCATTGCCCGCAACGGATCGTACTGGTCCCTTCCCCGGGTCCACCCCACCCGTACGCCCGCAGGTCATCGTGGGGATACCCGGAAACGGGCGGCCGACCGGGGGACGACGGCGCCGGCGACGCGGCCCGGCGCGCAGGGCCGGTTATTCGTCGTCGAGCCGAATCCGCTCGGTCTCCGCCGGCCGCGCGGCCCACCGGCGCTCCCGGTCGCCCACGAAGGCCCGGTACGCGGAGGCCAGCTCGGATCCGGCCGCGGCCAGGTGCGCGGCGACCTCGGGATGCCTGCGCACCACCTGCTCGCGTACCGCGCCCGCCTGCTCCACGAGCGTCTCGGCCAACCTGCGCGCCTCCTCCGCCAACCGGGCGGCGGGCGCCTCGTCCCCCTTGTCGGCCCCGCTCAACGATTCGGCGAGCCTGCGAGCCTCCTCCCCGAGCCGCGCCCAGGGATCGACCCGCTCGCCGTCACGCTCCGTGTGTGCCCCTTCTTCGGTGGAGCCGGCATCCGCCTCGTCCGACGGCACCCGGTCCGTGTTGTCCGCCCACGCGTCCGCACCGTCGCCGGCCGCGCCCTTGCCCGTCACCCGCTCGTCTCGGTCCATCCGACGCATTGTCCGCGCTCGCGCACCCCGACGCGAACAGAACCCCGCGCGAACGATCCGAGACCACGAACCCGACGAGGCCGTCGCCGAACCCGCGCACCCTCGCGAGGCACGAAATCGAGCCCCGGAATCGAGCCCTCGCATCGAGCCCCGGAATCGAGCCCGGGAAACGAGCCCGGGAAACGAGCCTCGGGATGGCGACGGCTCCCCCGTACCCAGCCTGCCTAGACCGGGCTCTCCGCCGGCCGCCGGCCGGCACCGACCGTCGCGGCCGGATCCGGCGCCCGGGCCACGACCGCGTCCTCGACGGTCCGACCGGCCCGCCACAACCGCCGTCCCGACACCACCGTCGCCGCCACCAGCAGTGCGTTGCGCAGTCCCAGGGCCAGCACCGCGTGCGGCTGGGAACCGAGCAACTCGCCGAACCAGATCGGGAATTCGAGCATGGTCAACGGCATCGCACAGAGCAGCAGTACGGCCGTCGGACGCTGCGTGGTGTCCCGCCGCACCAGGCACACCGCCGCCAGGCCGATCAGCCACACCAGGTACTGCGGGCTGATCACCCGGCTGGTCACCACGAAGATCAGCAGCGCGCACAGCGCCGCGTCGCACGCCGTCGTGTCGGTGAACCGGCGGGCCTGGACCCGCCACAGCAGCAGCCAGCCGAAGCCGAGCACGGTGGCGACCAGGCTGAGTCGGCCCACCGCCGAGACGTACGGGCCGTGGAACTCCAGCGAGCCGTAGCTCTCCTGGACCCGGCCGCTCCAGCCCAGCCGGGCCGCGATGTGGAAGGGCATGGCGAACACCGACTCGACTTCGATGCCGCGTTCGCGCTGGTAGCCCAGGAACGCGAAGGCGCCGGGCAGCGCGGCGGCGAAACCGAGCACCACGGCCGCGCCGCCGAGCAGGGTCCAGCCGTACACCCGGGCCATCGGGCCCCGCCCGCGCAGTCCGACGAAGATCAGCACCGGCCATACCTTGATCGCGGCCGCGACGCCCGCGAGCAGGCCCGCGAGCCGGTTGCGGTCCGTGCGCCGCCCGCCGATCAGCAGCAGCGCGGCCACCGTCGGCGCGGTCACCGCGAGGTCGTAGCGAGCCAGGACTATCGGCCCCAGCAGCGGCACCGCCAGCACCCACAGGGCCGCGCCGTACGGCGAGCCGCCGCGCGGGATCGTCCGAGCCAGCAGCCACAACACCACCGCGTCGGCGGCGAGCATCAGCAGGTAGACCGACGTCGCGTAGTCGAACGGCAACACTCCGGGCAGCAGCAGCACCCCCGCCGCGCCCGGCGGGTACTGCCAGCGCACGTCGTCCACCGGGAAGGTCCCCGAGCGCAGCACGTGGAACCACTCGCGGTAGATGGCCCGCGCGTCGCCGGTCACGAACGGCCACGGGTTGGGCAGCACGTCCATCGCGGTCAGCAGCAACAGGACTCGGGTCGCCGCCCAGACGAGCGCGATGGTCCACAGGACACCCGACGGGCTCCGAAACACGTTCCGGACACGGTGTGACTGTGGAGGGCTCACCGTCGGATCGTATCGAGGCGCCCGGGTCGATCCGGGCGGATCGGCGACGCGGCCGGATCCGCGCGTCGCGGTCGGGGCGCCCCGGCCATGCCGTCCCGGACCCTCGAGCGTGTCGTCTCGGCGCCCCGAGCGTGCCGTCTCGGAGCCCCGAGCGTGTCGTCCCAAGCCTTGATCGGGCGATCCGCGGCGCTCGGTTCGAACGACCCGGGATCCTCGTTCGTGCGGTCCGCGGCAAGGATTCCCCGGTCTGGGATCCTCGTTCGTGATGAAGACCTTGATCGTCACCAACGACTTCCCCCCGCGCCCCGGCGGCATCCAGTCCTTCGTGCACTCCATGGCCCTGCGGCTGCCGGCGGACGGCGTCGTGGTCTACACGTCGTCGTGGAAGGACCGGGCGGAGATGGCCGCGTTCGACGCGGAGCAGCCCTTCCCGATCGTGCGCGACCGTACTCCGATGCTGGTGCCCACTCCCGGTGCGGTCCGCCGAGCCCGCGAGATCGCCCGCGCCGAGGGCTGCGACACCGCGTGGTTCGGCGCGGCGGCACCGCTGGGCCTGATGGCGCCCCGGCTGCGCGCGGTCGGCGTCGAGCGCCTGGTGGCCACCACACACGGGCACGAGGCCGGCTGGGCGGTGCTCCCGGGCGCGCGGCAATTGTTGCGGCGGATCGGCGAGGGGGTGGACACGGTCACCTTCCTGGGCGAGTACACGCGCGGCAGGATCGCGCCCGCGCTCACCCCGGCGGCGGCCGCCCGGATGGTGCAACTGCCGCCCGGCGTGGACGAGAAGGTCTTTCGCCCCGACGTCGGCGGGGCCGAGGTGCGGGCCCGGCACGGGCTGAGCGATCGTCGCGTGGTGGTGTGCGTGTCCCGGCTGGTCCCGCGCAAGGGCCAGGACGTACTGATCCAGGCGCTGCCCCGGATCCGGCGCCGGGTGCCGGACGCGGCACTGCTGATCGTGGGCGCCGGGCCGTACCGGGACCGGCTGGAGGCGATGGTCGACGAGGTCGGCGTACGCGACTCGGTGGTGTTCACCGGCGCGGTGCCGTGGGCCGAGTTGCCCGCGCACCACGAGGCCGGCGACGTGTTCGCGATGCCGTGCCGGACCCGGCGCAAGGGGCTGGACGTCGAGGGCCTGGGCATCGTCTACCTGGAGGCGTCCGCGGTGGGTCGGCCGGTGGTCGCGGGCGACTCGGGCGGCGCCCCGGACGCGGTCCTGGACGGCGAGACCGGTTACGTGGTGAACGGCCGCTCGCCCGCCGCGGTCGCCGACAAGGTGGCGGGCCTGCTGGCCGACCCGGCGAAGGCGGCCCGGATGGGCGCGGCGGGACGGCGCTGGGTCGAGCGGGAATGGCGCTGGGACCTGCTGTCGGGGCGGCTGCGCGGGCTGCTGGACCCGGACCGGGCGGGCTGAGCCGGGACACGTCGAAGGCGGGTGGCCCAAGGAACCCCGGACCACCCGCCTCCGCTGTCGCGAGCGCCTGCCGACGACGTCGACAGGCTCGGGGCTCAGCCCTCGTAGATCTTCTCGATGTCGTGCTCGAAGTCCCGCAGCACGAGGTTGCGCTTGAGCTTGAGGGACGGCGTCACATGGCCGCTCTCCTCGGTGAAGTTGATGGTCAGCACGCGGAACCTGCGCACGCCCTCGGCCCGCGAGACGGCCTTGTTGCCCTCGTCGATCGCGTCCTGGACGGCGGCCAGCAGGTCCGGGTCCTCGGCGAGGTCGGCGACCGTCGCGTCGGCGGGCTTGCCGTGCTGCTCCTTCCAGGTCGGGAAGGCCTCCGGGTCGATGGTGATCAGCGCGCCGACGAACGGGCGGCGGTCGCCGACCACCATGCACTCGCTGATCAGCGGGTGTGCGCGGATGCGGTCCTCGATCACGGCCGGCGCGATGTTCTTGCCGCCCGCGGTGACCAGGATCTCCTTCTTGCGTCCGGTCACGGTCAGGAAGCCGTCGTCGTCGAGCACGCCGATGTCCCCGGTGCGGAACCAGTCGCCCTCGAACGCGTCGGCGGTGGCCGCCTCGTTCTTCCAGTAGCCGGTGAACACGTTCGGGCCCTTGGCCAGGATCTCGCCGTCCTCGGCGATCCGTACCGCCGAACCGGGCACCGGCCGGCCGACCGAGCCGATCCGGATCCCGACCGCCGGGTTGACCGTGTGCGCGGCGCACGTCTCGGTCAGGCCGTAGCCCTCCAGGACGGTGAAGCCGATGCCGCGGAAGAAGTGCCCGAGGCGGGTGCCCAGGGGTGCGCCGCCGGAGATCGCGTGGGTGGCCTGGCCGCCCAGCGCCGCGCGCAGCTTGCCGTAGACCAGCTTGTCGAACACCTTGTGCTTGAGCTTGAGGCCCAGGCTGATGCTCGCCGCGTCCATGCCCTCGCTGTAGGCGATCGCCGTCTCGGCGGCCATGTCGAAGATCTTGCCCTTGCCGTCGGCCTGCGCCTTGGCCGAGGCCGAGTTGTAGACCTTCTCGAACACGCGGGGCACCGCGAGCACGAAGGTCGGCCGGAAGGACGCGAGTTCCGTGGTCAGCTCCTTGACGTCCGGACAGTGCCCGACCCGCACGCGTGCCATCACGCAGCCGATCTCCAGGATCCGGCCGAGCACGTGCGCGAGCGGCAGGAACAGCAGGCAGCTCGACTTCTCCGGAATGAAGAGTTGTTCGAGCAGCGCGACCACGTTGCCCAGCTCGGCCTGGAAGTTGCCGTGCGTGAGGATGCAGCCCTTGGGCCGCCCGGTGGTCCCGGAGGTGTAGATGATGGTCGCGACCGAGTCGGCCCGCAGCGTCGCGCTGCGCTCCTCGACCACGGCGTCGGCCACGTCGCGCCCGCCGGCGGTGAGCGCGGCCACCGCGGCCTCGCCGTCGCCTTCGTCGATCCGCCATACGTGCTTGAGCTCGGGCAACCGCTCGCGTGCCCGCTCGACCGCGCCCTCGTGCGCCGTGTTCTCCACGATCACCGCACGCGCGCCCGAGTCGGACAGGATCCACTCGAGCTGTTCGGCCGAGGAGGTCTCGTAGATCGGGACCGAGATCGCGCCCGCGCACCAGATGGCGAAGTCGATCAGCGTCCACTCGTAGCGTGTCCGCGACATCAGGCCGATCCGGTCGCCGGGCTCGATGCCCGCCGCGATCAGGCCCTTGGCGACTTCGTACACCTCGGCCAGGAACCGGGTCGAGGTCACGTCGGTCCAGCGTCCGCCCACCTTGCGGGCGAGCGCCGCGGCATCCGGTGCCTCCGCGGCGTTGCGCTTGATGAGGTCGGTCAGGTTGCCCTCGGCGGGAACCTCGGCCAGGGCCGGGACGCTGCACTCGCGCACTGATGCTCCTCGTTGCGGTCTCGGCGCCGGGGGTTCGGCGCTGCCGTTTGCCGTTGTCTGTGTCGCCGGCGGGTCGTACTCGCCGGTGGCTCGCCGGTCCGTCCGCGGTCCGTTTCCGCGGTCCGTCGCCGGTCCGTCTCTGCGCTGGGTCTCTTCGGGTCTCGTCGGTGCGGCTCGTCGGTGGCTCTTGCCCGTTTCGTCGACGGGGGCAGACGTTACTGGCAAGTAGGTCCGGGGGACAGAGGTCCCGATGATCCTGTGCCCCGTCTCACGCCACGGACAAGCCCACGCCCGGATCGACTCGGATCCCGTGCGGGCGCCCGGGGCCCATCCGTCCCGATTCGGTCGTGCATGTCGAGAGTATCGATTCGTCGCCGAGGGCGGGTGTGACGGAGGCAACCCCACCGCGCCGTCGGTTTCGGTTCCGGCCCGTCAGTACAGTGACCGACATGCGGGTCCACGTGGTGAGCGACGTCCACGGCGCTGCCGAGGCACTCGCCCACGCGGGCGACGGCGCCGACGCCCTGGTGTGCCTGGGCGACCTGGTGCTCTTCCTCGACTACCACGATCTGGACCGGGGCATCTTCACCGACCTGTTCGGTGTGGAGAACACCCGCAGGCTGCTCGCGCTGCGCAACGCCCGCCGGTTCACCGAGGCCCGGGAGTTCTCCGGGGCACTGTGGGCGGGCGTGCCGGGTGGGGCCCGCGCGGCGATCGAGGAGGCGGTGCGCCGGCAGTACGCCGCGCTGTTCGCGGCCTTCCCGACGCCCACGTACGTGACCTACGGCAACGTCGACGTGCCCGACCTGTGGCCGGACTACGCGC
This sequence comes from Embleya sp. NPDC127516, assembly GCF_044765325.1. Taxonomy (NCBI): domain Bacteria; kingdom Bacillati; phylum Actinomycetota; class Actinomycetes; order Kitasatosporales; family Streptomycetaceae; genus Embleya; species Embleya sp. NPDC127516. The sequence goes on from NZ_JBIWJT010000005.1 coordinate 294,448, forward strand.
GTGAGGGCGTGACCGTGCTGGACGGCCAGGTGGTCGAGATCGGCGGTCGCACCTTCGGCTTCGTCGGCGGCGGGCTGCGCACCCCGATGCACACGCCGTACGAGATCTCCGACGAGGAGTACGCGGCCAAGGTCGCCGCGGTCGGCCGGGTCGACGTGTTGTGCTGCCACATCCCGCCCGCGGTCCCGGACCTGACCTACGACGTGGTCGCGCGCCGGTTCGAACGCGGCAGCGAGGCGGTGCTGCGGGCCATCCACGAGACCGGGCCGGATCTGGTGCTGTTCGGTCACGTGCACCAGCCGCTGCGGGCGCGGATGCGGATCGGGCGTACCGAATGCGTCAACGTGGGGCATTTCCAGGCCACCGGGAAACCGTACGTCCTCACCTGGTGAGCCGGTGCCGCGTACGCGCAGGTCGGGCACGATAGCCTTCGAGCGGATCGGCTGTACCCAAGCATCCGGTGATGTTTGTCCGGGACAGCCACAACGGCTACGCGAGCTTCCGGAGGACTCCTCACGATGGCTGAACGGACCAGCTCGACCATCACGATCGACGCCACGCCGGCCGAGGTCATGGCCGTCATCGCGGGGTTCGAGGGCTATCCCGAGTGGACCGGCGAGGTCAAGGAGACCGAGGTCCTCGAGATCGACGAGGCGAGCGGGCGCGCGGTGCGCGTGCGCTTCAAGCTCGACGCGGGCGTGATCAGCGACGAACACGTGCTCGGTTACACGTGGGACGAAGACCGCGAGGTGCGCTGGACCCTGGTGACCAGCCAGATGCTCAAGGCGCTCGACGGTCGCTACGCGCTGCGCCCAATCAGCGGCGGCACCGACGTCACCTACGAACTGACCGTGGACGTCAAGATCCCGATGCTGGGCATGCTCAAGCGCAAGGCGGAGAAGGTCATCATCGATCGCGCCCTGACCGGGCTCAAGAAGCGCGTCGAGAGCTGACCCGGCGGTGACGCGGGTCCTGTTGGTCACCGGCCTGCCGGGAGCCGGACGCACGACCGTCGCGGCGGCGACGGCGGTCGCCTCGGCACGGGCCGGGCGACGCACGCTGCTGCTCGCCGCCGACGGCACCCGGGACATGGACGCGGTCCTGGACGTGCCGGTGAGTACCGACGCGTCCGACGTGCTGCCGGACCTGACCGTGCAGCGAGTCGGCGCGCGGGCCGAGTTCGAGCGCGAGTTCCTGCTGGTCCAGGGCCAGTTGGGCGCGGCGCTCGCGGTGGTCGGGGTGGATCCGCTGGATCCCGAGGAGATCACCGTGCTGCCCGGGGCCGGCGATGTGCTGGCGTTGCGGGTGCTCGCGCGGGCGGTGAGCGCGCGGCGCCACGAGCTGATCGTGGTCGACCTACCGGCCGTCGAGCGCGCGGTGCCGGCGCTGGCGCTGCCGGAGGGGCTGGCGCGCTACCTGGACCGCCTGCTTCCGGTGGAGCGGCAGGCGGCCCGGGCGTTGCGGCCGGTGCTGGCGGCGGTCGCCGGTGTGCCGATGCCCGAGGACTGGGTCTACGACACGGCCCGGCGGGTCACCGCCGAATTGGCGGTGCTGCGCTCGCTGGTGGCCGCGCCGACGACCACGGTGCGTGTGGTGCTGCGACCCGGGACGGTCGCGCTGGCGGCGGCGCGGCGGGCCGCCTCGGCGCTCGCGCTGTACGGGCACCGGATCGAGGACGTGATCGTGAACGGGGTGGGCGCCGCCGACTCGCCCGATCCGGCGGTGCGTTCGCGGGCCGAGGTGGCCCGGGAGACGGTGGACGCGCTGTGCGCGCTGTTCCCGCGGGTGCCGTTGGCGCAGATCCCGACGCTGACCGCCGAGCCGCTGGGCGCCGCCGAACTCGCGGACGTGGCGGCTCACTTCGGCCCGGTGCGGCCGGGCGGCCCGGCCGAGGACGAGCACCTGATCGAGCGCGACGGCGAGCGGCTGTCGCTGCTGCTGCCGCTGCCGGGCACCGATCGCGACGACCTGGACCTGCTGCGGCGCGGCGACGAACTGGTGATCACGGTGGGCCCGAACCGTCGCCTGATCAAGCTCCCCTCGGCGCTGCGACGTTGTGTCATCGAGGGCGCGGGGCTGCGGGACGGCATGCTGCGCGTGCGCTTCGTCCCGGACCCGGCGGTGTGGATGCGCTCGTCGACGTAACGGCGACGAGGACGCCGACGCCGGTGATCGACGCCGGATCCCGGGCCGGCCGCGTCCGACCTACCCCTTGCCGTGCAGCCGCTCCCAGTCGCGCGCGAGCGCGATGCGCTCGGGAGCGGACGGGTGTGAGGCGAACAGGAACTGCAGGATCGGGTTCGGGGTGACGTTGGAGCGGTTGGCCACCGCCAGGCTGTGTTGCATCCGGATGAAGGCCGCCGGGTCGCGGGTCAGGTCGAGCGCGTGCACGTCGGCGCGCGCCTCCAGGCGGCGGCTGATCAACATCTCGCCGGGTCCGGCCAGTGTGCCGATCACGGCGACCGCCGCGAGCAGCAGGGCCAGCGAGCGCGGATCGCCCGCTTCGTCCGCGCCCGCCCGGCGCAGCAGCGGCGCGCACGTCATCAGCAGGCCCAGCGCGCAGACGCCCGCCGCGAGCGCCGCCGCGCCGATCAGCGTGCCGTGCAGCACGTCGTTGCGCTTGGCGTGCCCCAGCTCGTGCGCGGCGATCAGCTCCACCTCGCGCGGATCCGCGTCCCGCACGGTCGTGTCGTAGACCACGATCCGCCGGGTCGAGCCGAATCCGGACACGTACGCGTTGAGCGCGGTGGTCCGCCGCGACGCGTCCGCGACCAGGACGTCGCGTACCGGCACCCCGTCCCGCTCCGCCAGTTGCATCAGCGACGTGCGCAACTCCCCGTCCGGCATCGAGTGGAACTTGTTGAACGCCGGTTCCACCACCAGCGGGTACAGGAACGAGATCGCCACCACCAGCAGCGCGCCGGCGCCCGCCGCGAGCAGCCAGCCGGCCCGGGGCAGCGCGCGGATCAGCGCGTACAGCCCGAGCACGACCATCAGCAACAGGCCGGTGGACATCGCGAAGCCCTTGGCCAGGTCCAGCCACCAGCTCCCCCACGACTGCACGGACAGGCCGTACCGTCGCCGGACCACCTCCAGGCGCGCCGCGAACGGCAGCGTCGCCAGCCGGCCGATCAGGGCCAGCGCCAGGCCGCCGAGCAGGATCCGCCACACCCATCCGCCGCCGAGCGGGCGGGCGACCGCCTCGATGATCCGCGCGCCGGCGGGGGTGAGCCCGAGCACGAGGGAGACCACCAGCGACAACGCCATGGACAGGTAGGCGGGCGGGCGCGCGGCCCGGGCCAGCGAACGACCCCGGGCGATCTCGGCGGCGGTGAAGTCCCGGGCCGCGTCCGGGTGGGTGAAGCCGCCGGGCGGCTCGGCCAGCGGGCGCCACGGCGTGGTCACCACGACCGCCACCAGCAGCAGCACGCCCGTGCACACCAGGCAGATCAGCAACAACCGCTGGACCGACATGCCCGCCACGCCCCCGTCATCCGGCCTGCGTCCGCAGGTAGTCGAGCCAGGTCCTGGTGAAGGAGTCGGGGTTGGTGCCCAGGACGGACACCATCGCCGACGCGAGCGCCGAGGCCGAGTCGGGCGCGTCGACCCCGGGCGGCCGTTCGGCGCCGACCGTACGGTACAGGTCGACCAGCTTGGCCTGGCCCCACCGCTCCGCGATCAGTTTGCACGCCAGCCAGCCCATCTCGTACGCCTGGGGCAGGTCCTCCTGCGTGGTCTCGAAGCTCGCGTCGGCCGGCAGCCGCTCGGGCACCTTGCCCGCCTTGACGTCGCGGCGCAGTTCGGGAGCCGCCGTGCGCATCGTCTGCGCCGAGTCGAGGTAGCCGACGTAGTCCGCGAAGCCCTCGGAGAGCCAGGTCGGCGTCCAGGCCCGGGTGAACGCGCGGCTCGCCACGTGGGTGATCTCGTGCGTCATCACCACCCGGCGCTCCAGGTCGCCCAACTCGCGGAACGCGTCCGGATTGACGATCACCCGGTCGGCGGCCGCCGCGTCCGCCGCCGCGCCGCGCTCACCGGTGGTCACCGCCGCGATCCTGGCGTACTTGCCCGGTTCGGCGCCCAGCAGCCGGGCCATCTGCACCTGGGTGCCGGGCACCACGACGACCGTGCGCCCGGGCCAGGACTCCCCCCAGACCGCGCTGACCCGGGGTACCGCCTGGTCCGCGATGTCGGCGAACTCGCGCATCACGTCGCGCGTACCGATCCCGAGCACGGTGCTGTGCGTGCCCTGCACGACGGTGACCGGGCCCAGGTCCCACACCTGGGCGGGAGCACGCATCCCGGCCCCGGCGCCGTCGGTGTCGGCCGCGAGGTACCACGTGCCCGCGCGCAGCACGAAGGTCAGGTATTGCGGCACCCGCACGGGCGCCACGTCGTGTCCGGTGATCCGGTAGAGGAGGTCGACGTGCGCGGTGAGCACCGGGGCGCCCAGCGCGCTCTCGCGCGCGGCGGAGAGCTCGAACGCGTCGGGGGTGACGACCTCGTACTCCCAGCCGGCGAACGGCACCTCGGCGATGTTGTCGAAGACGCCGATCTGGGACTGCCGGAACTCCGCGCTCTGCGGGTCCAGGGTGCTCGTGAACGCCTCGCGATCGCGGGACAGGACCGCGCCCGAACGCCGCTCCAGCAGCGCCCCGATCGCTATCCGGCGCGCGTTCGCGTGCTGTTCGTCGCCGTCCGCGGTGGTCCGGCCGGGGGTTTTCGAGGCCCCGGAGTGGACGCCCGGAGGCGCGTCGGTCACCGTGTCCGCGATGAACCGGGTGACCCCGAGGACGGCCCCGAGCTGGGCGAGCGCACACACCACGATCAGGACCGGCAGCAGGCTGCGGATCCGGCGCGCGGCCCGATTCGGGTCATCCACCGGTCGATCGTAACGTGGGCGCGACCGGCGCCCGGTCCGCGCCGGGACCGGGCCTGCGACGAACGTGGTCCCCCGACGGGCCGGGGGCGGTCAGGCGGGGCGAACGACCTTGGCGATCGGCATCGACCTCAGCGGCGCGTAGCGCACGTTCGTCCCGGGCTTGGGGGCGTGGATGATCCGCCCGGCGCCGACGTAGACGCCCACGTGGGTGTATCCGCCGAAGTAGACGACCAGGTCGCCGGGCCGGATCTCGGCGATCGGGACCGCGCGGCCCGCGCCGGCCTGCGCCTGCGACGTGCGCGGCAGCACGACGCCGGCCTGCCGCCACGCCCAGCCGGTCAGCCCGGAGCAGTCGAACGAGTCGGGGCCGCCGGCGCCCCAGACGTACGGCTTGCCCAGCGCCCTCGTCGCGGCGGCCACCGCGATCGCCGCACGGCCGTCGAGCGGGGCCGTCCGGGCATCCCGCGCCGACCCCGTCCGGGCCTCGTCGCGCGAGGCGCGGTTCGGATCGGTGCCATCGGCGAACGCGCCCGCGGACCCCTCGGCCGGCCCGTCGGCAACCAGGAACCGGGCCCGATCCGACGCGTCGAGCGTGTTCAGCAGTTCCCGGGCCCGGGTCAATTTGCTCTCGACGTCGGCCCGCTTGGCCGCGAGATCCCTGCGACCAGCCTCCAGCGCGGCGAGCGTGTCGGCGGCCTCGCGACGCTCCTGGTCCAGCGTGCGCCGGGTGGACCGGGCACGGACGACCGCGGCTTGCTGCCGCTCGGCGAGCCGATCCAGGGCGGACGCCCGGGACAGGTACTCGTCCGGGTTCTCGGACATCAGCAGCGCGAGCGTGGGATCCACGCCGCCGCCGCGGTACCGCGCCGCCGCCATCGAGCCCAGGTCGCCCTGGAGGACCACCAGCTCGGCCTGCGCGTCGGCGATCCGGCCCTGCGCGCGAGCCACCTGCTCGCGCAACCGCTCCTGCCGCTCGGCGAGGCCGTTGTACTCCTCGGTGGTCGCCTCGGCCTGGTGGTACAGCTCGCCGATCCGCTGCCGCACCTGCTCCTGGGAGGGCGCCGGGTCGGCGTACGAAACGTTCGACGCGAACGCGACCGCCGTGACGGCGGTGGCGGTCAACACGGTGACCCGGGTCTTGCCGGCCCTCGGCCTGCGATGGGACGCCACGGAGGTGGGCTCCTTCTCCGAGCCCGGCTACCCGCCGTCCGGGCCGGACGGTCGAGTGCTCGGGCGCTCGACCGGCGACCTTAGTGACCCAAACATGATCACTTCAAATCAATCGGCGAATTCCGTGTCGCTCTTCGCCAATTCTCCGAAAAAGGTCACCCGACGGTCACCTTTCGCGCTCGACCGATCGACGGACGCTCGGCATCTCGCCGTTGTCGCGCGGTTGCGCGCCGGCCGCCGCGAGCATCCCCTCGGCCGCGAACAACCGCAGCGCGGTGAGGGTTTCCTCGTCCAACTCGGCGTAGTCGAGCTGATCGGCGTGCTCGCCGTACTCCCCGGAGTCGGCGTATTGCGAAATAAATGATAATTCGGACGATATACCGGAATCGATCGAACGAACGCTGATCAACGCCGGCCCGATCGAGGCCGGAATCGCGCAACCGGCGCCGGCGCGCCCTCGGCCGCGGTGCGTACGACAGGCGATGCGCATGTGGCTTCTCCCCTTTCGTCGACTTTCCTCGTCAACGGTAGGGAGCGGCACCGACACGCGGTGCGAACGGCGCCCGGGCGCCAGGGGTCAGCCGCGGGTGAGCCGGCGCAGCAGCATCGTGGAGGGCACCGGGCGGGCCCCGGCCTTGCGCACGCCCTCGGCCACCTCGCGGTCGGTGGAAACCACCACGACCGGGCGGCCCGGCGGCTCGGCCCGGACCAGCCGGCGAATCAGCTCGTCGGCCGTCTCGCCCGGCTTGCTGAACATCACCCGCACCCCGCGTGCGGGGGCCAGCAGCACCGGCGCGTCCAACTGCGCGCCGTCGAACACGCACGTCACCTCGCAGCCGGTCTGCGCGGCGAGCCCGGTCAAGCCGCCGACCAGCCGGTCGCGCTGCTTGTTCAGCGCGAGCGTGGGATAGCCGGTCTTGGTCACGTTGTAGCCGTCGATCACCAGGTGCGCCTGCGGCAGCGCGAGCAATTGGTCGAGCAGCGCCGGGTCGTCGCCCTCCAGCGCGCGCTGCGCGATGTCCTTTATCCCGGACGCGCCCGGCACCACCGCGTCCACCATGTCGGCGGGCCGGATGCCCACCGGCGGCAGCGCGAGCTCGCGGCGCAGCCCCTGGGCGGCCTCCAGCACGGTGTCCAGGAGCAGCCGGACCCGGGTGTCCTCCATGCTGCGTCCCTCGCGGGCCGCCCGACGGCTGGCCTCCAGGGCCGATTCGACCTCGGCGACGCGACCGCGCAGGCGGCGCGCCTCCTTCTCCGCGGCGGCGACCGCAGCCTGCGCCTCGACCCGCACGGCGTCCAGCTCGGAGCGGGCCCGACGGGCCTCCTTCTCCTCGTGCTTGGCGCTGCCCTGGAGGCCGCGGACCTGGCGGCGCAGGTGGTCGGCCTCCTTGCGGGCGGTCTCCAGCTCCGCGCGCAGCCGTTCGTGCTCGGTCTTGGATGCCGCGCGCAGTACGCCGACCTCGTGCTCGAGGCGGGACAACGTCTCGGCGGCCTCGGCCTCGGCGCGATCGGCGGCGGCCTCCTTGGCCGCGTCGCCGGCGGTCTCGATCAGTCGGACCCAGCCGCGCGGGCGCAGCAGGTACGCGGCGGCGGCCACGTCGAGCGGGTCGGCCGCGGCGGGCACCTTGCCGGCCTCGAGCGCCTCGGAGATCTCCGGCAGGCCCTTGCGAAAGCGCTCCGCTATGCGCTGCCGGAACACCGGGTCGTTCTCCAGCGCGGCGGCCAGCGGCGTCGCGGCGAACTTGGCCCGGCGCTGGTGGGTGAACCGGGCGAACCGGCGCAGCGGTCCGGGCACCTCGTCCGCGGTCATCGTGCCGAGCGCGTCCGCGGCCACCGAGATCACCCGCACCCGGACCGCCTCGGGCAACGGCCCGGACAACACCTCGGGCTCGACGACCTGCGGATCACCCCGCTCCGGGTCGGCCCCGACGGCACCGGGTTCGGCGCAGGCGTCGGCATCCGCGCCGGCGGCGACACGGGGTTCGGCGGTGGGGTTCGGATCGGCCTCGGCGCTCGCCGGCCCGGCCGGATGCGCGTGGGCCGCAGGGGCGGCGGGCCCGTGCGGCTCCGGATCGACCGCGTGGTCGACGGGTGCCTCCGGGGCGGCCTCGGAGTCGACGGACACCGGGTCGGTCTCCGCCTCGGCCCGGGGTTGCGCGTCGAGGTCGGGCTCGGCGGCCGGCACCGCCTCGGCGGCCTCGGCGGCGTGCGCAGGCGTGACCTCGTCCGCGCGGGTATCCGGTCCGCTCACTGCTCCTCCGGTCCTTCCCGTTCCCTTGAGGCCCCTCCCCGCGTCACCGTTGCCGGGACGCCGACGCCTTGATCATGGCGTGTTCCGGAGCGGGGACGGCCGCGCCGGGCCGCCCCGATGCCGAAACGATGCACAGTCCCATTGTCGCCGCACGGTCTCGGCACTCAGCTCGCGTCGGGTCGCGCCACCAGCTCGACGGAGTCGGTCGCGTTGCACCAGCGGCAGCGCACCGACTCGATCTCGTCGGAAACGATCTCGCGCTCCTCGACCCGGGCGACGCCCGCGAGGTCGAGGTGGGTGAACTCGACCGCCTTGGTGGTCCGCGTCACGTCGAACCGGGTCAGGTTGCCGCACAGCGAGCAACGCCACCGGGTGTCCTCGGTGGGGGCCTGGATCGACATGCGTGTTCCCTTCCTGTCTGGTCTGCGAGCGTCTGCCGGTCCGCGAGCGGCCCGCGTACACCCATGATGCCGGGCGGCGAGAGGTACCTGGGCGCGGCCGTGTCGGGCCGGAAACGTACCGTCCGGTACATGAGCAGCACCGCGCACCGGGATTGCCGGTCACGAGGTTCGGCGAATCAGGGCTTGCCGGCGGCCGACCGGCCGCGGCGTTCCCGCCCGCCGGACAGTATCGCCCCGGGCCACGAGTTGCGAACCATGCCCGGGTCCCGAGCGATTCGTGACGAGGTGGAGCGCCAGGTGTTCACGGTCGTCGATCTGGAGACGACCGGCCTGGATCCGCAGGAGGCGCGGATCACCGAGATCGCCGCCGTACGCCTGCGCGGATCGGACCGTCTGGGCGAGTTCGCGACCCTGGTCGCGCCCGGCGTACCGATCCCGGAGTTCATCACGGACCTGACCGGGATATCCGACGATCTGGTGGCCGACGCGCCACCGCTGCGGCTGGTGTTGCCGGCGTTCACCCGGTTCGCCGAGGACGCCATCCTGGTCGCCCACAACGCCCCCTTCGACGTGGGCTTTCTGCGTGCGGCGAGCCTCGCCTGCGACGCGCCGTGGCCCGATCTGCGGGTCGTGGACACGCTCGCGCTGGCCCGCGCGTTGCTGCCGCCGGGGACGGTGCCGAACATGCGTCTGGGCACGCTCGCGCGGTACTTCGAGGCGCCCACCGACCCGACCCACCGAGCGCTCGCCGACGCCCGGGCGACCGCGCACGTCCTGCGCGCCTTCATCGGCCGGATGCACGCGAGCGGCCGGCACGAGCTGTCCGACCTGCTCACCCTGGGCCGGCCGGCCGCACCCAGGGTGTGGCCGGAGCAAACCACTCCGATCGGGTGAAGCCGCGGTCTCGCCACCGACACTCCCCGGCGCACGTGCGCCGACTAAGCTCGGGCACCTTGTCGTCGAGAGCCGGAGGACTACCCGTGATCACCGCGATCGTGCAGGTCAAGACGCGTGTGGACCAGACCCCGGAAATCGCGGAGGCGATCGCCGCGATCGAGGGCGTGAGCGAGGTCTACTCGGTCACCGGAGAATTCGACCTGATCGCCATGGTGCGCGTCCGCGCCCACGACGACCTGGCCGACGTCATCCCCGGCCACCTCAACAAGGTCCCCGGCGTGGAGGCCACCACCACCCACATCGCCTTCCGCACCTACTCCCAACACGACCTCGAAGCCGCCTTCGCCATCGGCCTGGAATAACCCCCGGTCCGGGCGCCCCCAAAGCGCCCGGACCCACCCCGCCCAACACTCGAACCCACCCCCGGCAAGGCCACCCCACCCCGGGCCGATTCCAGCCCACCCGGCGCACCCGAAACCGCAGCCCCACCGCCCAACAACACCAAACCCAGCCCACCCGGCGCTCGAGGACACCCACCCCGGCGCACCCAAAACCGCAGCCCCACCGCCCAACAACACCGATCCAGCCCGTCCGGCGCTTGAGGACACCCCCGGCAGGGCCGCCATCCCCCGGGCCCGGGCGCAATCAACACCCCAGCCCCACCGCCCAACAACACCAATCCAGCCCGTCCGGCGCTTGAGGACACCCCCGGCAGGGGCCACCCCAGCCCGTCCGGCGCTTGAGGACGCCCGGCCGGCGAGGCCAAAACCCCCTACGCCGCAGGCAATTGCCGCACAGAGCGCGGGTCCGCGTCCGGAACGCACCGCCCCCCATCGACCGTGTAGCTCCACAACGCCCCACGCTCCACGATCTCCCGCACCGCCCCCGCAAAGCGGTCCAGGTGCTCGACGGGCGTGCCCAAGCCGAAGCTGACCCGGATCGCGTTGAGGTTCTGCTCACCCTCGGGCGCGTCCGGAGACCCGCACTCGCTCGGCTGGTCGGCCCGCCCGCCCAACAGGTGCCGCACCAGCGGATGAGCGCAGAACAGCCCGTCCCGCACACCGATCCCGTACTCCGCCGACAACACCGCCGCGAACCGCGAGCTGTTCCACCCCTCGACCACGAACGAGAGCACCCCCACCCGGGCCGACTCCGGCCCGAACAGCTCCAGCGTCCGCACCGCCGGAATCTGCGCCAGCTGCGCCCGAAGGCGCGCGAGCAGCGCCTCCTCGCGGGCGACCAGCGCCGCCGGCCCCGCCTCGGTGATCGCCCGACACGCGGACGCCAACGCGTAGGCGCCGATCACATTCGGCGATCCCGCCTCGTGCCGGGCCGCACCGCGCTGCCACTCCACGTGGTCCCGACTGACCGCCTTGCTCGCCCCGCCACCGGCCAGGTACGGCTCGGCCGCGTCCAGCCAGTCGCCCCGCCCGGCCAACACGCCGGAGCCGAACGGCGCGTACAGCTTGTGCGCCGACAGCGCGATCCAGTCCACGTCCAGGTCGGCCACCGACACCGGGTGGTGCGGCGCCAGTTGCGCGGCGTCCAGCACGATCCGCGCGCCGTGCCGGTGCGCGACCTCGGCCAGTTCGGCGACCGGGAAGAGCTCACCGGTCACGTTCGAGGCACCGGTCACGCACACCAGTCGGGGCCCGTCGCCGGACCCGGCGAGCGCCGCCTCCAGCGTCGCGACGGCCTGCGCCGGCGAGGACGGCGCGGCCAACTGGGTCACCCCGGCGTGCCGGCGCCACGGCAGCAGCGCGGCGTGGTGCTCGGTCTCGAAGACGAACACCCGCGTGCCGCGCGGCAGTACCGACGCGAGCAGGTTGAGCGAGTCGGTGGTCCCGCGGGTGAACAGCAGTGTGTCGTCGGCCCGCAGCCCCAGGAAGCTCGCGACCGTGGCCCGGCTCTGCTCGTACAGGTCGGTGGACAACTGGGACAGGTAGCCGGCACCGCGGTGCACGCTGCCGTAGTAGGGCAGGTATGTGGACACGTCGTCCCACACCCGCTGAAGACACGGCGCACTCGCCCCGTAGTCGAGCGCGGCGTACTCGACCTCGCCACCGGTCACCAGCGGAACGAGCACGTCCCGCCCGACCACGGGCAGCGGCGCGGCGATCGCGACGTCACAGTCGAAGGCGGCGGAGGAGGCGGAAGCGGTGTCGACGGTCATGGCGAAACTCCTCGGCAGGCACGGAACACCGAGGCGAATGTCGCTGAATCGACATTGAAACGCACCGGGTGATCCGCTGGTGAAATGTGGTCTCGGAAAAGCGACGCGCGACGACTCAGCGCGTACGGATCAGGGCGATTCGCCCGTTTCGAGAAAGAGATTTCACGCCATCACATGCTCCCCAGGTACAGGACCCCCGGGTCACATGGAGCAATTGCCTGCCGTCATGCAAGGGGTCCGCGCTTGCCGGGGCGCCTTACGACGCCCGGCCGTGTCATCACCCGGGGCACCCCACCGCGGAGCGAGGGTTGCCGGACAGCAAGCCGGGGCTTCCCACTGTCACTCGTGACCTGCGCAGAATTATTACCAGACGGAGCGCCCCGCGCAACGACGGCCCCACCATTCCCACATCCTGGACGGCACGACGCCGGGCGGGTCGGCCACGACCACGCCCGGCGTACGGTCTCCCGCCCGGACCCGCTATCCCCGCGCGAACGACCGGGTCGTGGCCACCCAACGATCCAGCGCGGCCTGCGCCGCGCCCGAGTCGATCGCCTCGGCGGCCCGATCGATCCCGGCCGCCAACTGCTGGGTCAACGATCCCTCTCCCGGGCCCAACGCGGCCAGCGCCGCCGCCGAGTTCAACAACACCGCGTCGCGCACCGCGCCCTGCTCGCCCGCGAACAACTTCCGGGCCACCTCGGCGTTGAACGCCGCGTCGCCGCCGCGCAACGACTCGATCCCGTTCAGCGGGATGCCCAGGTCCCGCGGGTCCACCCGGTCCTCGCGCACGTCGCCGTCCCGCACGATCCACACCTGCGACGTGGTCGTGACGGTCAACTCGTCCAGCCCGTCGTCACCCCGGAACACCAGCGCGGTCGCACCCCGATCGGCCAGCACACCGGCCACGATCGGCGCCATCCGCAGATCCGCGACCCCGACCGCGTGGAACCGCACACGAGCCGGATTGGTCAACGGCCCCAGGAAGTTGAACGTGGTCGGCACCCCCAGCTCGCGCCGCGCCTGCGCGGCGTGCCGCAGCGACGGGTGGAAGCGCTGGGCGAAGCACAGCGTGATGCCCGCCTCCTCGGCCGTCCGGGCCACCTGCTCCGGGGTCAGGTCCAGCACCACACCGAGCGCCTCGAGCACGTCGGCGGCACCGCTGGACGAGGACGCCGCCCGATTGCCGTGCTTGACCACGGTCTCGCCCGTGCCCGCGACCACGATCGCGGACATCGTCGAGATGTTCACCGTCCGCGCGAGGTCGCCACCGGTGCCGACGATGTCGACCGTACGGCCGGGCACCTCGATCGTCGACGCGTGCGCGTACATCGCCCGCACCAGACCCGAGACCTCGTCCACGGTCTCGCCCTTGGCCCGCAGCGCGATCACGAACCCGGCCACCTGCACCGGCGTCGCCTCGCCGGTCATGATGTGGTCCATCGCCCACGCGGTCGCGTCGGCCGGCAGGTCGTCGCCGCGCATGAGCGTCGCCAGGAGGTCCCGCCAGGAACGGGCCGCCGGGTTGCCGCCGCTCTTGTTCGTAGAGGCCGAGGCGCCCATGGTCCGCTCCCGCTGTGTCATCGGATGAGTCCGCGACAGCGTACCCACCGCGCCCGTCGCGGCCGGGTGGTTATCCGGGATGCGGTCAGGCCGGCTGGCGTCCGGCGATCCGACCCCGGATCAGGTCGGCCGCCGCGTCCGCGAGCGTGCGCGGATCCAGCGGGTGGGCGACCACCGCGTCCGCCCGGCACCACGTGGCCAGCCACGCGTCCTGCGGACGGCCGACCAGGGTCAGCACCGGCGGGCAGTTGTAGATCTCGTCCTTGAGCTGACGACACACACCCATGCCACCGGCCGGGGCGGTCTCCCCGTCCAGGATCACCAGATCGATGCCGCCCTTGTCCATCGCCTCGATCACGGCGGGCTCGGTGGCGCACTCCAGGTATTCCACGAACGGCACGTCGACGGCGGGCCTGCGCCCGAGCGCGAGGGTGACCTTCCGTCGGGTGTTGCGGTCGTCGCTGTACACGAGGACGGTCATGGTCTCGCCGCGCGTCATGTCCACCTGCCTGTGTCTGGGCTGCGTGTGTTCAGGGCTGCATATGTTCAGGCTGCGCATGTTCGGTACGGGCAACACTCGGATCGACCCGGATGTTAGCGCTTTTCGGCACGAAAATGTGTGCCTCGTCACGCGCTCGTCACGCGCTCGTCCCGCTCCCGGCCGGCCACGGTCCGGCCCGGGCGACACCGACCGCACCCCCGACGCGCCCCGAATCACCCGCGCGCGAGCACCTCGTAGCCCTCGGCGTCGCCGCCCAGGCGCTGGGCCAGCCCGGCCATCCGGGTCCGCTCCCGGGCCGGCTCCAGGCCGGTGATCACCTGCTGCCGGGAGATCAGCACCCGCAGCGGCCGCTCGTCGGGGGCCGGCGCCACCACCCGCCAGCCGTCCGGCGTCAGGATCCGGGCCGCCTCGTCGGCCGCCGCCAGATCCGGCAGCGTCAGCACGTGCCGCATCACGAACCGTCCGGTCTCCACCGCGACTCCGTCCGCCCGCATCTGCGCGACCACCGCCGAATCGGCGCGCGAGGGGTCGAAGCAGGACCCGACCACCACGAGCGTGCCGTCGTCGACGAGCACGGGATCGGGTTCCGGTCGCCGCCGGCGCAGGAAACGTTCCAGGATCATGCCGCGACGCTACTCGGCCGCGTCGGCCAACCTCGGCTCGGGCCCGCGGGCCACCCGGACGGCCGAGTCGGCCTCCTCCGTTCGGGCAGAGTCACCCGGAAGAGTGCTCTTCGACACGGGTTTTCCGGCGTCGTCCAAGCCCTGCTCCACACCGCCGCCGGCCTCGGCCGCCTCGCGCGCCAACCGCTCCTCGTGCGCCTTGCGGCCGGCCTCGATCAGTTCGAGTCGATCCAGCCGGCGGTCCTCCCGGACCGCCTCGCGCTCCGACGCCCGGGCCCACTGCACGAACAACACCAGGAAGACGAGCAGTCCGATGATGTCGCCGCTGCCCCACAGGATTCCGCCCGCCGTGCCCTGGTCCGAGAGCGGACTGGCGCCCCAGTCGCGACCGAGGTCGTTGTACCAGTCACCGGCGAGCACGTTGGACGAACTCATGATCGCGATACCCAGCCACGCGTGGAACGGCAGCGTCGCGAACACCGCGAGCAGCCGCATCGGATAACTCGCGCGCGGCATCGGGTCCAGACCCAGCAGCGGCCAGAACCACATGCAGCCGATGATCACGAAATGCACGTGATTCATGTCGTGCATGAAGGTGTTCCGCAACGTGAGCTCGTACCAAGGGGTGAAGTACAGGGCAAACGGGTTGAGCACGAAGATGAACCCGGCGAAGGCCGGGAAGGTGACCACCTTCGCGTATCTGCTGTGCAGCAGCGCGTTGAGTCGATTACGCCACTTGGTCGGCAGGGTACGCAGCGCGAGTGTGATCGGCGCTCCGAGCGCCAGGAAGATCGGCGTGATCATCGCCAGCACCATGTGCTGAACCATGTGCACACTCAGCAACACGGTGTCGTACGCGGCCAACGCGGACTCGGTCGCGAGCAGGAACGTGCCCAGCCCCAGTCCCAGGAAGGAGAAGCTCCGCCACCGCGACCACGAGTCCCCACGGGCCCTGAGCTTGTGCACCCCGTACAGATAGAGGCCGCCGAAGAGCATCGCGACCAGGATCGGGATCGGCTCGAACACCCACCCGGTCAGGAGCCGAATGGGGGTCAGTTCCGGCGGTACGTTCCCAGGGGTCGCGTGCGCCAGAAACACCCCGGCGTCGCCTGCAGAGCCACTCACGGAACCAGAGCCTAACCCGGACACGTTGTACAAAGGTTGCCCCCCGAAGTGTGGGCAGATCCGGCGACCGCAATAATGGCCGCCGTGGCGACAGCAACTTCACTAGAAACCGGGCCCCCCTCACACGGGACACACGGGACGCTCAACCGTCCCAACTTGGTCAGCATCGGCACGATCGTCTGGTTGGCGTCCGAGCTGATGTTCTTCGCGGCCTTGTTCGCGATGTATTTCACGATCCGCTCCGTCACCGGCGCGGACGCTTGGCGTGAGCACGCCAGTGAGCTGAACATCCCGTTCTCGACGGGCAACACGACGATCCTCGTGCTGTCCTCGCTCACCTGCCAGCTCGGCGTCTTCGCGGCCGAACGCGGTGACGTCAAGAAGCTCAGAATGTGGTTCGTCATCACCTTCGTGATGGGCGCCGTCTTCGTCGGCGGCCAGGTGATGGAGTACACGGAGCTGGTCAAGGAGGGCACGACTCTCTCGTCGTCGGCTTACGGTTCGGTCTTCTACCTGACCACCGGCTTCCACGGCATGCACGTGACAGGCGGTCTGATCGCCTTCCTGCTGATCCTCGGACGCACCTACGCGGCCCGACGGTTCACGCACGAGCAGGCCACGGCCGCAATCGTCGTCTCGTACTACTGGCATTTCGTCGACGTGGTCTGGATCGGTCTGTTCTTCACGATCTACGTCATCAGGTAGACGTCCCGACACTTACTACGCAGACGACATTGGACCGGGGTTTTCCGTGAAAAAGCTCTCCGCGCGGCGACGCCACCCCTTGGCGGCGATCGTCGTACTCATCTTCGCGCTCGCGGCCACGGGGGGTCTGTACGCCGCGTTCGCGCCTGCCAAGAAGGCGGAGGCCGACGATTCCGCCTCCATCGCCGTCGAGGCGGGCAAGAAGCTCTACCTGAGCGGATGTTCGACCTGCCATGGGCTCGACGCCCAGGGTTCCACCGACGGTCCGTCCCTGATCGGCGTCGGCGCGGCCGCCGTCGACTTCCAGGTGGCGACCGGCCGGATGCCGCTTCAGCAGCCCGGCGCCCAGGCGCCGCGCAAGCCCGAGGTCTACACCCAGGCGCAGATCGACCAGCTCTCCGCGTACGTGGCCTCCCTCGGCGTCGGACCCAAGGTCCCGACGGCGAACATGTACGCGCCCGACGGCGACATCGTCAACGGCGCCGAGCTGTTCCGCACGAACTGCTCGCAGTGCCACAACTTCTCCGGTGAGGGCGGCGCCCTGACCGAGGGCAAGTTCGCGCCGCCGCTGAAGAACGTGGACCCGAAGCACATGTACGAGGCCATGCTCACCGGCCCGCAGAACATGCCTTCGTTCCCGGACAGCACGATGCCCGAGCAGCAGAAGAAGGACATCGTCACGTACGTCAACGAGACGACCAAGAAGGAGCCGAACCCCGGCGGCCTGGGTCTCGGCCGGCTCGGCCCGGTCTCCGAAGGTCTGTTCGGCTGGATCATCGCGCTCGGTCTGCTCATCGGATGTGCGATCTGGATTGCCGCCCGGACCCCCAAGGCCAGGACCAAATGAGTAGCCAGGACAAGTCTGAAGTGCCTGAAGAGCACCTGCCCGAGGTCCACGCCTCGGCACATGTTCCGGCGGAAGGCGACCCGTTCGCCGACCCCGGCCTGCCGGCCCACGAGCCGCGCGTCACCGACATCGACGAGCGGGCCGCCAAGCGCGCCGAGCGTCAGGTCGCGTTCCTCTTCGTGATCTCGATGTTGTCCACGATCGGTTTCATCTGGGCGTACGTCGGCATCGACAAGTACCGCATCATCGACATCTTCTTCTTCGGGAAGATCGGTGCCCAGAACCTCGCGCTCGGCGGCTTCCTCGGCCTCGCGCTGTTCTGCATCGGCGCCGGCGCGATCCACTGGGCGCGCACGTTGATGACGGACGAGGAGATCGTCCAGGAGCGGCACGAGTTCACCTCGGACCCGGAGACCCGCGAATACGCGATCCGGGAGTTCACCCAGGGTGCCGCGGACTCGGTGATCGGTCGCCGCCCGCTGATCCGGCGCACGATGATCGGCGCGATGGCCCTGGTGCCGCTGTCCGGCGTCGTGCTGCTGCGCGACCTCGGTCCGCTGCCGGGCACCAAGCTGCGGCACACCGACTGGAAGCCGGGCGTCGAGCTGATCAACGAGGCGACCGGCCTGCCGATCAAGCCGGACGACATCGTCAAGGGCTCGCTGACCATGGTGCTGCCCGACGGCCTGGTCGAGAAGTACGGCCCGGCCGGCGAGAAGGAAGAGCTCTCGCACGGCTGGCTGGAGAAGGCGGGCATGTCCGCGGTCCTGGTGGTCCGGCTGGAGCCGGAGGACATCAAGTCCAAGAAGGAACTGGACTGGGGCTACGAGGGCATCGTGGCGTACTCGAAGATCTGCACCCACGTGGGTTGCCCGATCGGCCTGTACGAGCAGCAGACGCACCACCTGCTGTGCCCGTGTCACCAGTCCACCTTCGACCTGGCGGACGACGGCAAGGTCGTGTTCGGTCCGGCCGCGCGCTCGCTGCCGCAGTTGAAGATCCATGTGAACGAGGCGGGTAACCTCGCCGCGACGCAGGACTTCGCCGAACCGGTCGGCGCGAGCTTCTGGGAGCGTGGCTGATGTCGAGCGAACAACCCAAGGGCGGGGCGAACAAGAGCACCCCGATCCCGAACAACGCGGCCGTTCGCGCGGCCGACGCCCTGGACAGCCGGCTGGGCATCTACGGCGCGGCGAAGAAGAACCTGCGCAAGGTCTTTCCGGACCACTGGTCCTTCATGCTCGGTGAAGTGGCGCTGTACAGCTTCATCGTGCTGCTGCTGACCGGTGTCTTCCTGACGCTGTTCTTCAAGCCGAGCATGCAGGAGGTCGTCTACGACGGCTCCTACGTGCCGCTCCAGGGCATTCACATGTCCCAGGCGTACGCCTCGACGCTGGACATCAGCTTCGACATCCGCGGTGGTCTGGCGATGCGTCAGATCCACCACTGGGCCGCGCTGATCTTCGTGTCGTCGCTGTTCGTGCACATGTTCCGGATCTTCTTCACCGGGGCGTTCCGCAAGCCGCGCGAAATAAACTGGCTGTTCGGCTTCCTGCTGCTGATCCTGGCCATGGTCAACGGCTTCACCGGCTACTCGCTCCCGGACGACCTGCTCTCCGGTACGGGTCTGCGGATCGCCGAGGGTGTGGTCCTGGCCATCCCGCTGGTCGGCACGTACGTGCAGTTCTTCCTGTTCGGCGGGGAGTTCCCGGGCGAGGACATCGTGCCCCGCCTGTTCACCATCCACGTGCTGCTGATCCCGGCGATCATGGTCGGCCTGGTGACCGTGCACCTGATCCTGGTCTTCTACCAGAAGCACACCCAGTTCCCCGGCCCGGGCAAGACCGAGAAGAACGTGGTCGGCCTGCCGCTGCTGCCGGTCTACGCGGCCAAGGCCGGTGGCTTCTTCTTCATCGTGTTCGGCATCACCGCCGCCCTCGGCGGCATGGTGCAGATCAACCCGATCTGGGCCTACGGTCCATACAACCCGGGTCAGATCACGGCGGGCTCCCAACCGGACTGGTACATCGGGTTCCTCGAGGGATCCCTGCGCATCATGCCGAACTGGGAATGGAACATCTGGGGCCACACGCTCAGCTTCAACGTGCTGATCCCGTCCCTGGTCCTGCCCGGCGTGCTGTTCACGTTCCTGGCGATGTACCCGTGGATCGAAGGCTGGATCACCGGCGACAAGCGTGAGCACCACCTGCTCGACCGCCCGCGCAACATGCCGGTGCGCACCGGCCTGGGCGTCGCCTGGATCATCTGCTACGGCGTGTTGTGGGTCTGTGGTGGCAACGACATCATCGCCACCCACTTCCACATGTCGATCAACACGATCACCTGGATCGGCCGCGTCGCGTTCTTCGTCGCGCCCGTGCTGGCCTACCTGGCCACGGTGCGCATCTGCAAGGGTCTGCAACGGCGCGACCGGGACAAGGTCCTGCACGGTCGCGAGACCGGTGTGATCAAGAAGCTCCCGCACGGCGAGTTCGTGGAGATCCACGAGCCGCTGGACGCCGGGGTGCGGCACACCCTCACCGCGCACGAGCAGCCCAAGCCGTACCAGCTCGAGCCGGCCGAGGACGAGAACGGTGTGGCCCGCAAGGTCAAGCGTTCGCAGAAGCTGCGCTCGAAGATGTCGCACTGGTACTTCGCCGAGCCGATCGAGAAGCCGACGGCCGAGGAGTACAAGGAACTGACCAGCGGACACGGTCACCACTGACGCGACCGGGGCCGGGCTGCTGACGCCACATCGGCACGACCCGTAGGACGCGCAGGAACGACGAAGGGCCCCACCGGATCTTCCCGGTGGGGCCCTTCGCGTCGCGCCCCGCAGGCGGCCGTACAGCGCCTTCACGGGAGCGCCGGGCGGCGGGCCCGGAGTTGCCGGACGGCCCGTCAGAGCCGGCGGGTGGTGGCCGGGCCGTTCGTGCTGTGGGTCAGCCACTGCGACCAGTCCAGGTTCCACTCGCCGTAGCCGTTGCCGATCGGCTCCATGCTCTTGGCGTCGCCCGTGTTCACCACGGTGACCACGTCGCCGACCTTGACCTGGTCGTAGAACCACTTGGCGTCCTCGTCGCTCATCCCGACGCAGCCGTGGCTCACGTTCTCCCGGCCCTGCGAGCTCACCGACCACGGGGCCGCGTGCACGAACTCACCGCTCCAGGTGACCCGGGTGGCCCAGTAGACGTCCAGCCGGTAGCCGTCGCTGCTGTCCGCGGAGATGCCCACCGTGGTGCCGTCCATCAGCACGTGCGGCGCCTTGCCGAGCACCACCTTGATGCCCGACCGGGTGGTGAAGCCGGGTTTGCCGGTGGTCACCGGCATCGTCTTGATGTCGACGCCGTTGCGCTCGAGGGTCAGCGTGTGCGCCGCGGAGTCCACGGTGGCGACCACGGCGTCGCCGACCTCGAAGTCGACCACCTTGCCGGGGCCGCCGTAGACGCCGTTCCCGAAGTCGACGCCGAGCAGACTGGTGGCCACCGAGACCCTGGTGTTCACCGGCCAGTAGTCCTTGGGCCGATAGCGCACGGTCGTGTCGTCCACCCAGCCCCACGCGCCCTCGACCGGCGTGGACGCGGATACCTGGAGTCGCCGCTCCACCTCGGCACGCCGCGCCGGGTCGGTGACCGGCCGCTCCAGGGTGACCGTGATCGGCATGCCCACGCCCACCTTCGAGTCCGCCTCCGGCAGCACCGACTCCACGTGCGTCTCGGCGTCCGGGGTGAGCGTGGTGAACGACTCGGTCCGGGTCGAGGTCAGCCCGTACACGTCGACGGCGGACGCGGTCAGCGTGTACCTGCTGCCGTAGGCCAGCGGTTCGGAGTTGGACCACGTCGTGTCGCCGGCCGCGTTGCCGCCCGGCACCGGCTTGCCGTCCGGGCCCACCAGGCTCACCGCGTACAGCCGCCCGTCGCCGGCGGTGACGGTGATCGGCCGGCCCGGCTGGGCGGGACGATCGGTGCGCACGTCCACCGCGAGGCGGGCGACGCTCTCGGCGGGTCGGTCGATCTCGGCGGTGCGCTGCTTCTCCCACGTCCCGCATCCGGCCACGAACACGAGTGGCAGCGCCGACGCGAGGGCCCAGCCGAGCCGGCGGACGCGAACAGCTCTGTCCCGATTCACTCATGACCTCCAGCCGTACCGGCCGATCACCGTACATCCGTGCTCGCCGAGCGCGGATGGCGCGGAGTTTGGTGCATCGAGAGTGGCCGGGAACGACCCACTTCATTCAGATAAAACGACAAACCGCCCGATCGCCTGACACCGGCCGCCGGCCGGGTCGCGCGATCGGGCGGTTCGCCCTACCGTGTGGGACTTGCTACGCCGCCGGGGTCCCGGCCGCGCCACCGCCGGTGAGCGCGCTGCCCTTGAGCCAGGTCGCCCAGTCGACGCTCCAGCCGCCGAGCCCGTTGCCGGCCTTGACCGTCTTGTCGGTGCTGTTGAGGATCTCCACCGGGTCCCCCTGGGTGACCAGGTCGAAGAACTTCTTGGCGTTGGAGGCGCTCAGCCCGATGCACCCGTGGCTGTCGTTCTGCCGGCCGAACTTGCCCTCGTTCCAGGGCGCGCCGTGCGCGTACGTGCCGGACGCGGTCAGGTGCACCGCGTGCCGCACGTTCTTCATGTTGTACGCGTCGCCCAGGCCGACCGTCTCGGAGTCCATCGTGATGCCGTCGACCTTGTCGAGCACGACCATCGTGCCGCCCCAGGTCGGGAAGCTGGGGCCGCCCGCCGAGATCGGCAGGTCCTCGATCTGGGCCCCGTCCTTGGTGACCACCATGTGCTTGGACTTGAGGTCCGCGGTGGCCACCAGCGAGCGGCCGATGGTGAACTTGATGTCCTTGGTCTGCTTGCCGTAGACACCCGGCGCCGCCTTCGCGCCGGTCAGGTTGGCCTTGAGGTTGACCTTCGTGCCGCTCGCCCAGTACTTCTCCGGGCGGTAGTCGATCCGGTCGTTGCCGTCGAGGTCCTTGAGCCAGGACCACGAGCCCTGCACGGCGGGCTCGGAGACGACCTTGAGGTTGCGCTCGATCGCGGCCTTGTCCTTGATCGGCTCGTTGAACTTGAGCGAGATGATCGCGCCGACGCCCCACGTGCTGTCCGGCTCGATGTTGAAGTCGGCCACGAACGTGTCGTCGGCGGCCTTGGTGTTGAACTTGCTCTGCGCGGTGACCTCGGCGCCGTCGGCGTTGGCGGCCTTGGCCGCGACCGTGTAGGCGCCGCCGTTGGCCAACGGGGCGTCCGGCTTCCAGCCGATGCCGTCCGGGCTGATCTGCCCGTCGACGGTCTTGCCCTTCGCGTCGGTGACCACGACCGAGGTGAGCTTGCCGCCGGTCGCGTCGACCTTGAGCGCGCCGTCGGTCTCCACGCTCTTGGTACCGTCGGCGGGAGTGATCGCGATCGTGGCGGGTGCCGCGGCGACCTTCTTGTTCGGACCGCCACCGGAGCCGCCGGAGTTGCCACCGGTCGAGCCGCCGGGGTCGGTCTTGCCGCCGTCGGACGAGCAGCCTGCAATGAATATGAGCGGCGCCACCATGAGTCCCGCGAAGAGGCGTATGCCGCCGCCCGCTGCCCCCGTGCGCGATGCTCCGTGTATCCGGGGCACGCGTGTTCCTCCCTCGTCCTGGTACTCCCTTGCGTCCATTTGACGCGTCGACCCCCGGTTCGGGTTGCTACAACCGCCGAACGGTCACACACCGGTGACATTCGGGGGCGTCAGGGAGTCCTCTGTAGATATCACACAAGGCCGACCACCCATCAGGGTGATCGGCCTTGTGGCAAAACCGTGTTGCGAAGGTTGCGAATCGGTGGCGCTAGTAGCGCTGGTCCGCACCCCGGTAGAACTCGAAGACCCAGCCGAAGACACCGATCGCGACGAACGGCGCGGCGAACATCGCCAGCCACCAGCCGAAGATGACGCCCAGGAACAGCAGCGCCGAACCGGTCGCCAACAGCAGCGGCTGCCAGCTGTGCGGGGCGAAGAAGCCCAGCTCGCCGGCGTCGTCGGCGATCTCGCCCTCTTCGTTGTCCTGCGCGAGCAGGTCCATCCGGCGCGCGGTGAAGATCAGGTAGAACCCGATCATCAGCGCCAGGCCGAACGTCAGCGCCAGGGCGGTCGTACCGGTCGGGTCCTCGGACAACAACCAGTAGATGATCGTCACCGGCAGCAGGAACACGGCCAGGACTGCGAACAGGACACCGTTGAACTTCACTTCTCGGCTCCCTTCGCCAGCTCGGGCGACGCCTCGGAACGCTCGTCGGTGAGGTACTCCAGCGCGGCGATCTCCGGGTGGTGGAGGTCGAACGCGGGAGCCTCGGAACGGATCCGCGGAATGCTCGTGAAGTTGTGCCGCGGCGGCGGGCAGGAGGTCGCCCACTCCAGCGAACGGCCGTAGCCCCACGGGTCGTCCACGGTGATCTTCTTGCCGTACTTGTGCGTCTTCCAGATGTTGTAGAAGAACGGCAGGATCGACAGACCCAGCAGGAACGAGCCCAGGGTCGAGATCGTGTTCAGCGTGGTGAAGCCTTCCGAGTCCAGGTAGTCCGCGTACCGACGGGCCATGCCCTCGGCACCCAGCCAGTGCTGCACCAGGAACGTGGTGTGGAAGCCGATGAACAGCGTCCAGAAGGTGATCTTGCCCAGCCGCTCGTCGAGCATCTTGCCGGTGAACTTGGGCCACCAGAAGTGGAAGCCCGCGAACATCGCGAACACCACGGTGCCGAACACCACGTAGTGGAAGTGCGCCACCACGAAGTAGGTGTCCGAGACGTGGAAGTCCAGCGGCGGCGACGCGAGGATGACGCCGGTGAGACCACCGAACGCGAAGGTCACCAGGAAGCCCACGGTCCACAACATCGGTGTCTCGAAGGACAACGAGCCGCGCCACATGGTGCCGATCCAGTTGAAGAACTTGACGCCGGTCGGTACGGCGATCAGGAACGTCATGAAGGAGAAGAACGGCAGCATGACCGCGCCGGTCGGGAACATGTGGTGCGCCCACACGGTGACCGACAGGCCCGCGATCGAGATGGTCGCGGCGATCAGGCTCTTGTAACCGAACATCGGCTTGCGCGCGAAGACCGGGATGATCTCCGACACGATGCCGAAGAACGGCAACGCGATGATGTACACCTCGGGATGGCCGAAGAACCAGAAGAGGTGCTGCCACAGGATCGGTCCGCCGTTGGCCGGATCGAAGATGTGTGTGCCGAACTTGCGGTCGGCCTCCAGCGCGAACAGCGCGGCGGCCAGGACCGGGAACGCCATCAGGACCAGGACCGAGGTCAGCAGCACGTTCCAGCAGAAGATCGACATCCGGAACATGGTCAGACCGGGCGCGCGCATGCAGATGATCGTGGTGATGAAGTTGACGGCACCCAGGATGGTGCCGAAGCCCGACATCGCCAGACCCATGATCCACATGTCGCCGCCGATGCCCGGCGAGCGCACCGCGTCGGACAGCGGCGCGTACGCGAACCAGCCGAAGTCGGCGGCACCCTGCGGGGTGATGAAGCCGGCCACCGCGATGATCGAGCCGAACAGGTAGAGCCAGTAGGCGAACATGTTCAGGCGCGGGAACGCGACGTCGGGGGCGCCGATCTGCAGCGGCATGATCCAGTTCGTGAAGCCCGCGAACAGCGGCGTCGCGAACATCAGCAGCATGATCGTGCCGTGCATCGTGAACGACTGGTTGAACTGCTCGTTCGAGATGAACTGCGTACCGGGGCGGGCCAGCTCCGCGCGCATGACCAGCGCGAGCACACCACCGATGCAGAAGAAGACGAAGGAGGTGATCAGGTACATCGACCCGATCGTCTTGTGGTCCGTGGTCGTCATCCACTTGATGACGATGTTCCCGGGCTCCTTGCGCCGGACCGGCGGAGGTCCGTCCGGGGCCACGGTCTGTGGCTCACTGAGGATTGTCACTCGTCACTTCTTCCCGTGCGCTTCAACGGGGGCAGGCTCGTTGATCTTGCTGCGCAGCCAGCCGGTCTGGCCCTTCGCGGCCAGGTCCTTCAGGTGCTGGACGTAAACGGCCTTGTCCACGATCTTCACGTTGAAGAGCATGCGCGAGTGGTCCACGCCGCACAGTTCGGCGCACTTGCCGCCGTACGTGCCCTTCTTGGTCGGAACGACCTCGAACTTGTTCGTGCGGCCCGGGATGATGTCCTTCTTGTACAAGAAGTTCGGGACCCAGAACGAGTGGATGACGTCCGGCGAGGTCAGATCGAACCGCACCGACTCCTTCACCGGCAGGTACAGCGTCGGCGGCTTGCCGGGCGTGCCCTGCTCGTAGACGTCGACCGTGCCGTCGGCCGGGTCGCCCTGATAGTTGAAGGACCAGCTCCACTGCACGCCGACCACGTTGATCGTGTTGTCGGGGTTCTTGGAGAGTTCTTCGAGCTTGGTCTCGTCACGCGCGGTGAAGTAGAAGAAGACCGCGATCATGATGCCGGGGATGACCGTGTACAAAACCTCGATGGGGAGGTTGTAGCGCGTCTGCGGCGGGATCTCGATCTTGGTACGCGACCGGCGGTGGAACGCGACGCTCCACAGGATGAGCCCCCACACCACGACCCCGACGATCAGCGCTGCAATCCAGGCGCCCTGCCAGAGCGACAGGACTCGCGGACCCTGCTCGGTGACAGGGTTGGGCAGGCCGAGTCTCGGCAGGTCCTTGGAATCGACGGAGCAGCCGGTGGCGGTCGCGGTGACGAGGCCCAGAGCCAGCAGCTGCGGCACCCTGCGCCGCATCCAGCGCCGCGGCGAGCGGTCGGAGCCGTAGGGACTCACGTAGCGCCTTCCCGAATGTCTCGCCCGCGCGCGAGTCACGGTGGGGAACTTTTCTTCCCTGACGACCCGTTGCGCGGACAGGTATGGATGTTTCTGCGGGCCAAACCCTACTCCAGCCCTATTCGGGTCGCGCGCGGAGGTCTGGTGTGGCGGGCCGGGTAGATGTGCCGGTGCGTCCGTTCGGGCGAACGGCCCGAACGCGTCCGGGATTCGGGTATTGGCTAACGTCCGACGCATGGCGTATTTCGACGCGGCCTCCACCGAGCCACTGCACCCGGCCGCGAAAGCGGCCTTCCTGAGCACTCTCGACGAGGGCTGGGCCGATCCCGCGCGCGGCTATTACGACGGCCGGCGCGCCCGCATGCTGCTCGACGCGGCGCGCGAGACGGTGGCGTCCGTTCTGGGCACCCGATCTGATGAAGTGTCATTCACCACATCCGGGACACAGGCGGTCCAGTTGGGCATGCTCGGCGTGCTCGCCGGCCGCCGCCGAGTGGGAACGCACGTGGTCCTCGGCGCGGTCGAACACTCCTCCGTATTGCACACCGCCGACACCCACGCGGCCCGTTCGGAGCAACTCGGAACGGTCGCGGAAATCACCCGGACGAGGGTGGACCGTACGGGCCGACTCGACGTAGCGGCGTTCGCCTCGGCGCTTCGTTCGGACACCGCGCTCGCGTGCGTGCAGAGCGCCAACCACGAAGTGGGTACGGTCCAGCCGCTCGCCGAGGTGGTGACGGCGTGTCAGGCGGCCGGTGTGCCCCTGCTCGTGGACGCCGCGCAGTCGGTGGGTCGGCTATCGGTGCCGGATGGCTGGTCGGTGCTGACCGCGAGCGCGCACAAGTGGGGCGGACCGGCGGGGGTCGGCCTGCTCGTGGTGCGCAAGGGCACCCGCTACGCGTCGGCCCTGCCCTACGACGAGCGCGAGGCGCGCCGCGTGCCCGGCTTCGAGAACGTCCCGGCGATCGTCGCGGCGGCGGTCGCGCTGGGTGCGGTGAGCACCGAGTCGGCCGACGAGGATCGCCGACTGTCCGGCCTGATCGACCGCATCCGCACCCGCGTTCGCGAAACGGTGCCCGACGTCGAGGTGGTCGGCGATCCGGTCGACCGACTCCCGCACATCGTCACCTTCTCCTGCCTGTACGTCGACGGCGAGGCGCTGCTGACCGAGTTGGACAAGGCCGGCTTCGCGGTGTCCTCGGGCTCCTCGTGCACGTCCTCGACGCTGACCCCCAGCCATGTCCTGGAGGCGATGGGCGTGTTGTCCCAGGGCAATATCCGCGTCTCCCTGCCCCGCGGCGTCCCCGAGGCCGAGGTCGACCGCTTCCTGGCGGTACTCCCCGGCCTGGTCTCGAACCTCCGCGCGGCGGTGTCCCACACCCACACCCCCACGCCGACACCGACACCGCCGGAAGGCGTGATCGTCAACGCCCTCGGCCGCCGCTGCCCCATCCCGGTGATCGAACTGGCCAAGCGCATCCTCGACGTCGAGGACGGCACCCTGGTCACCGTCCTCTCCGACGACGAGGCCTCAGCCCTGGACATCCCCGCGTGGTGCGAAATGACCGGCCACGAATTCCTCCACACCACCCCCCACCCCCAGGGCACCGCCTACGTGGTCCGCCGCCGCTCCTGACCGGATCACCCTCGGCCGGGCATACACCAAAACCCACCCGCCCCGGCCGGGCCACCCCTCAACCCAACCAACACCGAAACCACCTCACCCGACCGGGCAACCCCTCAGCCCGGCCGGCGCTTGAGGCCACCCAGCCCGTGCGGCGCCTGAGCACACCAGCCCGGCCAACGCTTGAGCACACCAGCCCGGCCGGCGCTTGAGGCCACATAGCCCGGCCGGCGCTTGAGGCCACCCAGCCCGGCCGGCGTTTGAGGCCACCCAGCCCGTGCGGCGCTTGAGCACACCAGCCCGGCCGGCGCTTGAGGCCACTCAGCCCGGCCGGCGCTTGAGGCCACTCAGCCCGGCCGGCGCTTGAGGCCACTCAGCCCGGCCGGCGCTTGAGGCCAACTCAGCCCGGCCGGGCGCTTGAGGCCAACCACCACCCGGAGGCCGGGTTCAGATCGGAACGTGCGCCGAAACCTCAGCCGCAGCCACATCCCCATACGCGGCAGCAAACCGTCCCAGGAACGAGGCCCGCCGCAACGTGTACTCCTGCGTACCGACCGTCTCGATCACCAACGTCGCCACCATGTTCCCCACCTGCGCCGCCCGCTCCAGCGACAACCCCCACGAGATCCCCGACAGGAACCCGGCCCGGAACCCGTCCCCCACACCCGTCGGGTCGACCTTGGCGTCCTCCGCGGGACAAGGCACGACGATCGTCTCCTCGCCCGCCTGCTCGACCTTGACCCCGCTCGAACCGAGCGTGGTGACCCGGACGCCGACCTTCTTCAGGATGTCCGCCTCGGACCAGCCGCTCTTCTGCACGATCAGCGCGCTCTCGTACTCGTTCGTGAGCAGGTACGCCGCACCGTCGATGAGCCGCCGGATGTCCTCGCCGTCCATCCGGGCCAACTGCTGCGAGGGGTCCGCCGCGAACGGGTAGCCCCGGTCCCGGCACTCGTCGCTGTGCCGCAACATCGCCTCGGGGTCGTTCGCACCGATCACGACCAGGTCCAGCCCGCCGACACGGTCGGCCACCGGCCGAAGTTCGATCTCCCGCGCCTCGCTCATCGCACCCGTATAGAAGGACGCGATCTGGTTGTGTTCCTCGTCCGTCGTGCAGACGAACCGCGCGGTGTGATGCGTCGGCGAGATGTGCACGGACTCGGTGTCCACGTGGTGCCGGTCCAACCACGACCGGTAGTCGACGAAGTCTGCCCCGGCGGCGCCGACCAGGATCGGCGACAGTCCCAGACAGCCCATCCCGAAGCAGATGTTCGGCGCCACGCCGCCGCGCCGGATGTCCAGCTTGTCGACGAGGAAGGACAGCGAGACCACGTGCAGCTTGTCCGAGACGAGCTGGTCGGAGAACCGACCCGGGAACGTCATCAGATGGTCGGTGGCGATCGACCCGGTCACGGCAATGCGCATGGCGCGTGTCTCCTAGTGGAGTACGGGGAGGGGTGACGTACGGGGTGTACGAGAGGGGGGAAACTCGCACACGTTATCCCACCGCACTCTGGCGGCCCTGTGAAAACTACCGGTCGGTACACCGTGCCGTCACGCTCCGTGCGACCTACTCTGGGGATCCCCAGTACAAGGAGTCGTGAAATGTCCCCGATGCCCGTGATGCCGTCGCAGGCCGAGCCCGAGACGCTCGAGGACCTGCGCGGTGACTGCCGTCACATCGACGCGTCGTGGACCACCCCGGGCCCGGAGCGCACGCCGATCAAGGCCGCGCCCGCCGGTTCGCACGCCCCCGCCACCGACGTCCCCGCGCACGGCGCGACGCTGGTCGCGGGCATGTCCGAGTACGGCGACTGACCGACACCCCGAGGGGAACCGCCCCGGCGCCGGCCGCGTCGAATCGTCATGCGTACACACGGTGAGCACGACGAAGGAATTCGACCCGAACCCACCGCACGCCGCCGGCCGTTGATCGTCGGGCTCGCGATCGTCGCGGTGCTCGGCGTGGGCGGCGGCACCTGGGCGGTGCTCGGCGGCGAGGAATCCCCCCGCTCGACCACCGCCGACCCCGGCGCCGGCGCGCCGGTCGAACCCGGCGCCCCGACCGGCGGGGACACCCGGCCGGGCGCAGCCGCGCAGCAGCCGCCGAGCGGAGCCACAGAGCCCGGCGGAGGCGCCCAGGCCCGACCCGGCGCTCCCGCCGCCGGCGACAACGCCGCCGGCCCGGACACCTCGACGTCCTCGCCCAACCTGCCCACGGGCCCTCCGCACACCTACTACCCCGCCCAGGACAACACCCGGTTCAGCCGCTACACGCTGGCGCCGGACGGCCGCACGCTGACCGCCTGGTTGTGGGGCGGCCAGTGCGAGACCAACCGCCTGGTGATCGCGAGCGAGTCGGCGACGCAGGTTGCCATCCGCGTGGAGACCACCCGCACCGGCGACGTGTGCACGGAGATGGCCGTGGAGAACAAGGTGAACGTGACCCTTCCCACACCGCTGGGCACCCGCACGCTCGTCGACGCCGAGACCGGCGCACCCGTCACGCCGGGTGGCAAGCCCTTCTCCACCGGCTGACCCGAGGACCTCTCCGAGCCCGCACACGACGACGCCACGCCGACCCGGAAGGGGTCGGCGCGGCGTCGTCGTCGAGCGGGGTGCGTCGCGACCGATCAGTCGCGAGACGTCAGTGGAACGAGTCGCCGCACGCGCAGGAGCCGGCCGCGTTCGGGTTGTCGATCGTGAAGCCCTGCTTCTCGATCGTGTCGACGAAATCGATGGTCGCGCCGCTCAGGTACGGCGAGCTCATCCGGTCGGTGACGACCGAGACACCGCCGAAGTCGGCCACCACGTCGCCGTCGAGCGAGCGCTCGTCGAAGAACAGCTGGTACCGCATGCCGGAACAACCGCCGGGCTGGACGGCCACGCGCAGCGCGAGATCGTCGCGACCCTCTTGCTCCAGCAGAGTCTTGACCTTGGCCGCCGCCTCATCGCTGAGGAGGATGCCACCGGTCTTGGTGGTCTCGTCCTGGACAGTCATCTGCAAGCTCCCACGTGGTGGTTCGACATTCGTACGCCACTTCCACCGTCGGCAACCGATGGTGGCTCGGCCCTATTCCCACATCATGCTTCGGGCCCTCGCGTTTTACTCATGGTCGCACACCCCCACTCTCGTCAACCTGACATGAACAGGATAGGATTATTAGTGTCAAGTAGACGAGAAGAGGTGCGCGCCGTGACCGCGACACACGATCTGGACCTGCCGCCGGGGGTGCAGCCGACGCCGCTCGCGCTGCTCATGCTCGGGCGCGCCGCCGACCCGCGCAGCGAACGGGGCGTCGAGTGTCCCGGCGACCTGCCGTCGCCGTCCGACCCGAACCTGGTGGCCAGGGCCCGCGCGGCCAAGGAGCGGCTCGGCGACCGGGTCTTCATCCTGGGCCACCACTACCAGCGCGACGAGGTGATCGAGTTCGCCGACGTGACCGGCGACTCGTTCAAGCTCGCGCGTGAGGCGGCGGCCCGTCCGGACGCGCCGTACATCGTCTTCTGCGGTGTGCACTTCATGGCCGAGAGCGCGGACATCCTCACCTCCGACGAGCAGCAGGTGATCCTGCCGGACCTGGCCGCGGGCTGCTCGATGGCCGACATGGCCACGTCGGAGCAGGTCGAGGAGTGCTGGGACGTGCTCGCCGACGCGGGCATCGCGGATGTGACCGTGCCGGTCTCGTACATGAACTCGTCGGCCGACATCAAGGCGTTCACCGGCCGCAACGGCGGCACGATATGCACGTCCTCCAACGCCCGGCGCGCCCTGGACTGGGCCTTCGAACAGGGCGAGAAGGTGCTGTTCCTGCCCGACCAGCACCTGGGTCGCAACACCGCGGTGCTGGAACTGGGGCTGAGCCTCGATGACTGCGTGCTCTACAACCCGCACAAGCCGAACGGCGGCCTGACCCGCGAGCAGTTGCGTGCGGCCAAGATGATCCTGTGGCGCGGGCACTGCTCGGTGCACGGGCGGTTCGACGTGAGCTCGGTCGAGGACGTACGGGCCCGGATCCCCGGGGTCAACGTGCTCGTGCACCCGGAGTGCCGGCACGAGGTGGTGACCGCGGCCGACTACGTCGGCTCGACCGAATACATCATCAACACGCTGGACGCGGCCGAGCCGGGTTCGGCGTGGGCGATCGGGACCGAGCTCAACCTGGTCCGCCGGGTGGCCGCGGCGCATCCCGACAAGCAGGTCGTCTTCCTGGACAAGACGGTGTGCTTCTGCTCGACGATGAACCGGATCGACCTGCCCCACCTGGTGTGGACCCTGGAGTCGCTGGTCGAGGGCAACGTGGTCAACCGGATCCGGGTGGACGCGGAGACCGAGAAGTTCGCGAAGGTCGCGCTCGACCGCATGCTGGCACTGCCGTAACACGTGAGCGGGCGGTGTGCTCCGGGAGTCCCCGGGGCACACCGCCCACACGCAGCACGGAGGAGCGGTAGTCGCGTCAGCCCGGGATCAGACCGTCCGCGCTCAGCATCTTCCTGACCTCGTCCACATGGGCGTCCTCGGCCGGCAACAGCAGGTCCGAGGGCACGATCTCGTCATCCGGCACCGCGGTGCCGACCTCTCGGACCTTGGACAGGAGCGCCGTCAGCGCCGCGCGGAAGGCGGCGTCGTCGCCGCCGTCGATCGCGGCCTGAAGCTCGTCGTCGAAGCGATTGAGCACATCCAGGTGCTCCGCCGCGACATCGAGCTGGCCCTCACCCACGATCCGAACGATCATGTGCCGTCTCCCTGCTTGTCGAAACGCGGCCGGGGCTGTCCGGGGCCGATCGCCGGCGGCGGGGTGCCACCGGAGAGCTCGGCCTTCATCCGCTCCAGTTCCAGTTCCACGTCCGACGTGCTGGACAAACGCTCCAGCTCCGCGGTGATGTCGTCCTTCGCCATCCCGGTCGGGTCGTCGAGCGCGCCCGAGGCGAGCAGCTCGTCGATCGCACCCGCCCGGGCCTGCATCTGCGCGGTCTTGTCCTCGGCCCGCTGGATTGCGAGCCCGACGTCGCCCATCTCCTCGGAGATGCCGGCGACCGCGCCACCGATCCGCGCCTGGGCCTCGGCGGCCGTGTAGGTCGCCTTGATCGTCTCCTTGCGGGTACGGAACGCGTCCACCTTGGCCTGCAGTCGCTGCGAGGCCAGGACGAGCTTCTCCTCCTCCGCCTGGAGGTTCTGGTGTTGGGTACCGAGGTCCGAGATCTGCTGCTGCACACCCGAGCGGCGCATGAGCGCCTCGCGGGCCAGATCCTCGCGACCGAGCGCCAGCGCCTTGCGGCCCTGGTCCTCGAGCTTGCCCGACTGCTGCTGCAGACCGGTCATCTGCAATTCGAGCCGCTTGCGGGAGGTCGCCACATCGGCCACGCCCCGACGTACCTTCTGCAACAGCTCAAGTTGTTTCTGGTACGAGTAGTCGAGCATCTCGCGTGGATCCTCGGCCTTGTCGAGGGCCTTGTTGGCCTTCGCGCGGAAGATCATCGCCATTCGCTTCATTACACCGCTCATGGGCCTCGCGTGCCCCCTTCGTAGGCAACCCGTGCTGCTCCCTGAAGCCTAAATGCCCAAGCGACCTTGTGGCAGCAGGGCTTTGCCTCACTTGACGTGTTCCCGCCCGCGAGAGTTCCGCATCCCCCTCGCACCGGATCCGGGGAGCCTTGAAATGTCCGCGACCTCGAACACGTAGGCTTTGAGGGTGTTCCGACGACGTTCCCACGCAGAGCCCGAGACCGCCGAGCAGTCCCTGGAGCGTTCCCAGGGTTCGCAGGCCGTCCGTGACCCCCAGGCGCCCAAGGGCCGGCCCACGCCCAAGCGCAGCGACGCCCAGGCCAACCGCAAGACCAAGGTGTCCGTCGCCAAGGACCCCAAGCAGGCCCGCAAGCAGGCTCGGATGCGGATGCGCGAGGAGCGCGAGGCCCAGCGCCAGGCGCTGCTGACCGGCGACGAGCGGGCGCTGCCGGCCCGGGACCGCGGACCGCTGCGCCGGTTCGCCCGTGACTACGTCGACGCGCGCTACACGGTCGGCGAGTTCTTCCTGCCCTCGGCCGTGATCATCCTGATCCTGAGCATTCTGCCCAGCCTGGCGGTGAAGAACTTCTCGCTGTTCCTGTGGATCGCGGTGATCCTGCTGATCATCCTCGACTCCATCCGAGTCAACCTGGGCATGAAGAAGGCGCTGCGGGCGAAGTTCCCCAAGGAGAACCTCAAGGGCCTCACGCCCTACGCGCTGATGCGCTCTCTCCAGCTCCGTCGGCTGCGGCTGCCCAAGCCGCAGGTCAAACGAGGCGAGAAGGTGGCATGACCACGATCACCGGGCTGACCGGCGACCTGCACACGCAGGTGCGTCGCGAATTGGTGGCCCGCCAACTGGCCGAGCACATGACACGGCTGCGCGACCGGGGCCCCCTGCGGGTGCTCGACGTCGGCTGCGGGCCCGCGTCGCCCGGCATACTGCTCGCCCGCGCCGGACACATCGTCACCTCGGTGAACACCGACACCGATGTGCTCACCCGACTGCACGAGGACCTGGCCCAGGAATCGGCCGACGTGCAGGGGCGGATCCGGCTGGTGGAGGGCGACGGCGCCGAGGCCGGCCGGCACTTCCCGCCGGGCAGCTTCGACCTGGCGCTGTGCCACGACGTGCTGGAGGCGCAGCCCGAGCCGGACGGCATGCTCGCCGCGCTGGCCCGGATGATGACCCAGGGCGGTCTGATCTCGATCACCTCGCGCAACGCCGGCTCGCTGGCGATGCGCGCGGGCGCCGCGGCCCAGTGGACGGCGACGCTCAAGGGCCTGTCCGCGACCACGTACCCCAACCCCGCCGGCGGTACGTTGCGCGCGGACACCGTCGAGGGCCTGTGTACGGTGCTCGCGGATCTGGGCGCGCCGGTGCTCGACTGGTACGGCGTGGGCGTCTTCAGCGGCCTCCAGCCCGACGACGCCGAGCCGCCGCGCGGCCAGAAGGCGTGGACGAACCTGCTGGCCTGCGAGGAGGACGCGTCCCGGCGCGACCCGTACCGGCTGATCGCGCCGGTCCTGCACCTGGTCGGCGAGAAGACGGTGCGCTAGGAAGCGCCCCGGACACCTGTGGCCGGTGGGGGCGGTGGTGCGGCCGATCGTCGCGTCGGTGTCCGACATAGGGTGTTCGCATGGACTTCCGACACCTCGGCCGCAGCGGCCTCGTCATCAGCGAGATCGCGTACGGCAACTGGCTCACCCACGGCTCCCAGGTGGAAGAGGACGCCGCGCTCGCGTGTGTGCGGGCCGCGCTCGACTGCGGGATCACCACGTTCGACACCGCCGACGTGTACGCGGAGACGCGTGCGGAATCGGTGCTGGGTCGCGCGCTCAAGGGTGAGCGCCGCGAGGGCCTGGAGATCTTCACCAAGGTCTACTGGCCCACCGGCCCCGGTCGCAACGACCGGGGTCTGTCGCGCAAGCACATCCTGGAGTCGATCGACGGTTCGCTGTCCCGGCTGGGCATCGACTACGTCGACCTGTACCAGGCGCACCGGTTCGACCACGAGACGCCGCTGGAAGAGACGATGCTGGCCTTCGCGGACGTGGTCCGGGCCGGCAAGGCGCTGTACATCGGCGTCTCCGAGTGGAACGCCGAGCAGATCCGCGCGGGTGCCGAACTCGCCCGTGAGCTGCGCGTGCCGCTGATCTCGAACCAGCCGCAGTACTCGATGTTGTGGCGGGTGATCGAGGCCGAGGTGGTGCCGACCTCCGAGGAGCTCGGGCTCGGGCAGATCGTCTGGTCGCCGATCGCCCAGGGCGTGCTCACCGGCAAGTACCTGCCCGGGCAGCCGCCGCCGGCCGGGTCGCGCGCCACCGACGACAAGGGCGGCCAGGACTTCGTCTCCCGGATGCTCACCGACGACGTGCTCACCCGGGTGCAGCAGCTGCGCCCGCTGGCCGACGAGGCGGGCCTGTCGCTCGCCCAGCTCGCCGTCGCGTGGGTGCTGCAGAACCCGAACGTGTCCGCCGCGATCATCGGCGCGTCCCGGCCGGAGCAGGTGCACGAGAACGTCAAGGCGGCCGGCGTCACGCTGGACGAGGGTCTGCTGACCAAGATCGACGTGATCCTGGACCCGGTGGTCAGCCGCGACCCGGCGCTCACCGTGAGCCCGGCGACGCGTCCGTAGCACCCGCTCGAGACGATCGGGGGCGCGGCGTCGGCCGCGCCCCCGATCCGTTCGAGCGCGCCTGCTCAGCCCTCGGCGGCGCGCAGGCTCATGTGCTCGTACACGACGGCGTCGTCCTCGAGCAGGCTCACCTGTTCGATGCCCGCCTCGAGCAGGTCCTTCCAGGTCTCGCCGAGCCAGCTCTCCGCGTCCGACTGGTTGGTGAAGTCCTCCGCCTGCGGTCCCTCGACCGGGGCACCGTCCGCGTCCTCATACCGCCACACCCACGACATGTCGGGCTCCTCACCTCGGGATCTCGGACCGTCAAAAGACCTGCACAGTAGATCAAGCCCGACCACCTCATAGCCAGGAGCACGACGACACCCATGGAGCTGACGCTGCTCGGCACGGCCGGTCCCAAGGGCTGGCCCCAGCCGTTCTGCACCTGTGCCTCGTGTCTGGGGTGCACCGGTCCCGTGGTGCGCGGACCGGCGTGCGTGCTGCTGGACGGCACGCTGCTGCTGGACTGCGGCCCCGAGCCCGCGCACGCGGCCGCCCGCGCCGGACACCCGCTCACCGGGGTGCGCCGCCTGCTGTTGAGCGGGCCGGCCGAGTCCGCGCCACTGGCCTGGTTGCCCGCCGCCGGGCTGGCCGAGGTGGCCGCGCCGTCCGGGCCGCCGCCCTGGCTGCCCGCGCCGTCGGCGGACGGACCGCACTGGCGGCAGGTGGCCGAGGGGGACGCCTTCGAGCTGGACGAGCACCGAATACGCGTACTTCCCGGCGGCACCCCCGGGCGGGTCGCGTACGAGGTGACCGGCGCGGACGGGACGCGACTGCTGTACGCGCCGCCCTCGACGCTGCCGCCCGAGGCGGAGGCCATCCGGGCCTGGACGCGCGAGGGCGGGCACTACGACGTGGTGCTCCTGGACGTGGTCTCGTGGCCGGAGCGGCTGGCCACGCTGCGCCGCGACGGCGCGGTCACCGAGGACACCGACGTGCTCGCGGTGCACCTGTCGCACGAGTCGCCGCCCGGCGAGGAGTTGCACCGCCGGCTCGCCGCGTGGGGGGCTCGCGCGGTGCCGGACGGCGGTCTCGTCCGGGTCGGCGCGGACCCCTCGCCCACCCCGCGCCCGCATCGCACGCTGGTCCTGGGCGGCGCCCGCTCGGGCAAGTCGGCCGAGGCCGAACGGCGCCTGGCGGCCTGCCCGGACGTACTCTACGTGGCCACCGGCGGCACCCGAGAGGGTGACGCCGAATGGGCCGAACGGGTCGCCCTGCACCGCGAACGACGCCCGGACAGCTGGCGCACCGCCGAGACGGTCGAGCTGACCCGGCTGCTCGCCCAGGCCCGGCAGCCGCTCCTGGTGGACTGCCTGTCGCTGTGGTTGACCGCGGTGATGGACGCGCACGACGCGTGGGACGACGCCCGATGGGCGGCGGGCGCGCGCGAGGCGGTACGCGCCGAGGTCGGCGCGCTGGCCGCCGCGTGGCGCGCGTGCCGCGTCCCGGTGGTCGGCGTCAGCAACGAGGTCGGCAGCGGCGTGGTCCCACCGACCCCCGCCGGACGCCGCTTCCGGGACGAACTGGGCCGACTCAACGCCGTCGTCGCCGGCGAATCCGACGAGGTCCTGCTCGTCGTGGCCGGCCAGGTCCTCACTCTGCGCAGCCTCCCGCGCCGCGCGAAGCACGCGGCGTCCTGACCGGTCGAGGCAACCGGGCCGCCCGCGCCACGGGCCCGGGCCCGCACAACTACCCTGACCTGGTGAGCATCGACCTCGACTCCCTGGCCGCCCGGGTGGAGCGCCCCGACGACGACGCCCGCGCCCGCGTGCGCGAACACCTCCTCGCCGTCGCGGGCGCGCCGAACGCCTACGGCCGACTAGAAGACCTCGCGATCTGGTTCGCCTCGGTCCGAGGCGGCAAGACCACCGCGCCGATCGGCGCCCCCCGGGTCGTGCTCTTCGCCGCCGACCACGGCGTCGCCGCCCACGACGTGTCGGTCCGCCGCCCCGGCTGGACCGCGCGCCAGGTCCGGGCCACGCTGGCGGGCACCTCGACCGCGGCCACGTTCGCGGCCGGTCTGGACGCGCCGATCAAGATCGTCGACATCGCCGTCGACGCCGAGCCCGACGCGTTCCCCGAGCAGGTCTCGCGGGATCGGATCCGCCGCGCGTCCGCGCCGGTGGACACCGCCGACGCACTCGCCCCCGGCGAGGTCGAGCGCGCGTTCGCGGTCGGCATGGCCACCGCCGACACGGAGATCGACTCGGGCGCCGACCTGCTGCTGCTCGGCTCGTTGGGCGCCGCCGCGTCCACCCCGGCGGCGGTCCTGATCGGCGCGCTGACCGGCATGGACGCCGCGGCCGTGATCGGTCGCGGCTCCGGCATCGACGACGCGACCTGGATCCGCAAGTGCGCCACGATCCGCGACGCGCTGCGTCGGGCGCGGCCGGTGCTGGGCGACCCGATGCGGCTGCTCGGCGTGTCCGGCGGGGCCGACTTCGCGGCGATGACCGGATTCCTGCTCCAGTGCTCGATCCGGCGCACCCCGGTGCTGCTGGACGACGTGGCCACCGCCGCGTCCGCGCTGGTCGCCCAGCGGATCTCGTACCGCTCCCCGGACTGGTGGCTGGCCGGCCACGTCACGCCGGAGCCGGGCCACGTCAAGGCGCTGGACCGGCTCGCGCTGGAACCGGTGCTGGACTACCGGGTGCGCGGCGGCGAGGCGGTCGGCGCGCTGCTCGCGCTGCCGGTGCTGCGCGCGGCGGTCGACCTGGTGGCCCGGGTGCACCCCACCCCGTGAGCCCGGGCACCACCTCGGCCGGACTGCGCCTGGCGTTCGGCATGTTGTCGGTGATCCCGGTCCGGGTGGAGCGGGTGGATCGCCCGGTGGCGGGCCGCGCGATGGCGTGCGCGCCGCTGGTCGGCCTGGTCCTGGGCGGCCTCGCCGCCGGGGTGCTCGCGCTGGCCGAACGGGCGGGCACCGGCGCGCTCACCGCGGCGGCGCTCGCGGTCGGCACCCTGGCGCTGCTCACCCGCGGCCTGCATCTGGACGGCTTGGCCGACACCGCCGACGGCCTCGGCTCGGCCAAGCCCGCGCCGGACGCGCTGCGGATCATGAAGGCGTCCGACATCGGCCCCTTCGGGGTGCTGAGCCTGCTGTTCCTGGTGCTCCTCGAGACCGGCGCGCTGGTCCGCCTCCAGCACGACGGCCCCGGGCCGGCCGCGGCCGCTCTGGTGCTGGCCGCGGTGACCGGCCGCGTGGCGCTGTCCATCGCGTGCGGCCCCGGCGTACCGTCCGCGCGGCCGGAGGGGCTCGGCGCGATGGTCGCGGGCACGGTCGGGCGCGGGGTGCTCGTCGTGTGGTCGCTGGTCCTGCTCGGCGCGGCCGGGTTGTACGGCGTGCTCCAGGGCCCGATCGAAGCGCTGCGCGCGTTCGGCGCCGCGGCCGCCGGACTCGCCGCCTGCGCACTGCTGTTGCGGCACACCACCCGCCGATTCGGCGGGATCACCGGCGATGTCCTGGGCGCCGTCGTGGAGGTGTGCGGGTGCGTCGTCCTGGTGGTCGTGTCCACTGGCTGAGATGTTTGCCGGGAAGGCGTGAAATGCTGAAGGCGAACGTATCTTCCATACGGCTCGTCACCGCTCGACGAGGCATCCCGAGCAAGGATCGCCGCGTCGGTGCCCCACCGATCGTGCGGGCACTCAGCACCCCCGAGAGATGAGAGACAGGATCCTCGTGACCACACTGAGTATCGGCTCCACCGCGGCCCTTTCCCTGCGCGCCGACGTGCTCGTGATCGGCACCGTCAAGGGTGAGGACGGTGCCGTCCTCGCCGCAGGCGCCGAAAGCGTCGCCGCGGCGTTCGACGGCCGGCTCACCGACACCCTGTCCGCGCTCGACGCCACCGGCGCCGAGGGCGAACTACACCGCGTGCCGACCTTCGGCGCGGCCAAGGCCCCACTGGTACTCGTGGTCGGTTTGGGCGAGCAGCCCGCCGACGGCTTCACCCAC
This sequence comes from Embleya sp. NPDC127516, assembly GCF_044765325.1. Lineage (NCBI taxonomy): Bacteria > Bacillati > Actinomycetota > Actinomycetes > Kitasatosporales > Streptomycetaceae > Embleya > Embleya sp. NPDC127516. The sequence continues at coordinate 334,144 of NZ_JBIWJT010000005.1, forward strand.
GACACGCTGCGCCGCGCCGGCGGCAACGTCGCCCGGGCGCTCGCCGGTGTCAAGAAGGCTGGCGTCGCCCTGCCGCTCGCCGGTGCGGAGGCGATCGGTGCGTTCGGGGAGGGCGTGCTGCTCGGCGCCTACTCGTTCGAGACCTACCGGGAGAAGTCCCGCGAGGGCCGCAAGGACGCGGTCAAGGACGTCGTGCTGCTCGGCATCAAGGGCCGGGACAAGGCCGCCAAGGCCGCCGTCGAGCGCGCCGCGATCACCGCGCAGAGCGTCAACCAGGCCCGTGACCTGGTGAACACCCCGCCGAACGACCTCAACCCGAAGGACTTCGCCGCGATCGCGGTGGACACCGGCAAGAACGCCGGCTTCAAGGTCGAGGTGCTCGACGACAAGGCGCTCGCCAAGGGCGGCTTCGGCGGCATCCTGGGCGTGGGCCAGGGCTCGGCGAGCAAGCCGCGCCTGGTCCGCCTGGGCTACACGCACCCCAAGGCCAAGCGCACCATCGCGCTGGTGGGCAAGGGCATCACCTACGACTCGGGCGGCATCTCGCTCAAGCCGGCCGGCGCCAACGAGACGATGAAGATGGACATGGGCGGCGCGGCGGCCGTACTGGGCGCGGTCGCGGCGGTGGCGCGGCTGGGCCTGGAGGTCAACGTGACCGGCTGGCTCGCGCTGGCCGAGAACATGCCTTCCGGCACCGCGACCCGTCCCGGCGACGTGCTGCGCATGTACGGCGGTCGCACGGTCGAGGTGCTCAACACCGACGCCGAGGGCCGGCTGGTGCTCGCCGACGCGATCACGCGCGCGTGCGAGGAGTCGCCGCAGATGCTGATCGACGTGGCGACGCTGACCGGCGCGATGATGGTCGCGCTGGGCAACGACATGTACGGGATCATGTCGAACGACGACACGTTCCGCGGCGCCGTGCACGACGCCGCGACGCGCGCGGGCGAGCCGGCCTGGCCGATGCCGCTGCCGACCGAGCTGCGCAAGTCGATGGACTCGCCGATCGCCGACATCAAGAACATGGGCTCGCGGATGGGTGGCGGCCTGGTGGCCGGTCTCTTCCTCCAGGAGTTCGTGGCCGAGGGCGTCAGTTGGGCGCACCTGGACATCGCGGGTCCCGCGTTCCACGAGGGCGAGGCCGCCGGCTACCGGCCCAAGGGCGGCACCGGTGTCGCGGTGCGCTCGCTGCTCCAGGTCGCGCAGGACGTCGCGGACAACCGGATCTGATTCCGCGCTCACCGGGACCGGTGCGGTCCGGTGGGTTCGATCCGACTCGATCCGACTCGATCCCGGTTCGACCGGTTCGACCGGTTCGGCCGGGGCACGCAGGCGCCCCGGCCGAACCCGATCCGGGTGGACCCGGATCGCTCGGACCCGGATCGCTCGGACCCGGATCGCTCAGGATCCCTCGCCGGACTGCCGGCGGGTCCACTCGCGCATCCGCTTCGGGTAGCCCACCAGCGCCGCCTCGTAGACCGGGATGCCGAGCTTGCGCGCGAGCGTGCGCGCGGCGCCGGGGTCGACGACCCGGCGTCGGGTCCACTCCCCGGTGTCGGCGATGAACACCACCGTCGTTCCGCTCAGGGTGGTCACCGGCTCGATGTACGCCTCGACTCCCTTGCGGCTGCGCGCGAACTCGCTCAGGTGCGCGGCCGCGGCAGCGGCCTGCCTGCGGTCGGGCGCGTCCGCGCCGGCACCGCGTTTGCGTCGGAACAACCCCACGGGGATTTCCTTCCTGTCGTACGCGCATGTCATCCGCGTCCGTCCGGGGTCGGCGGTCGCGTTCGTGTCGGAACAACGAGTCACGACGACACGTTGTGCCCCCGGTCCGCCATTTCCGCCCCGCCCTTGTGGGACAGGCAACACCGGGGCGGAGTGCTCGGCCGCTCCCGACAAGTGGGAGGATGTTGTACCGGCACTTGAGACCTTCCACAAGAAGGGGGTGCTCCCCGCCGCGTCCCGCGCGGGTGGGCATCGCAATCACAGGAGGACGTGACGTGGCGAACGACGCCGGAGCCGTTTTCGATGTAGTCATTCTCGGAGGCGGGAGCGGCGGCTATGCGTGCGCCCTTCGCGCGGCCGAACTCGGTATGCGGGTCGTCCTCATCGAAAAGGGCAAGCTCGGCGGCACGTGTCTGCACAACGGCTGCATCCCGACCAAGGCCCTGCTGCACGCGGGCGAGGTCGCGGACCAGACTCGTGAGAGCGAGCAGTTCGGCGTCAAGTCGACGTTCGACGGCATCGACATCGCAGCCGTGCACGCTTACAAGGACGGCGTCATCTCGCGCCTGTTCAAGGGCCTGACCGGACTGATCAAGAGCCGCAACATCACCGTCGTCGAGGGCGCAGGCAAGCTCGTGTCGCCGACCGCGGTCGAGGTGAACGGGCAGCGCTACGAGGGTCGACACGTGGTACTCGCGACCGGCTCGGTGCCCAAGTCGCTGCCGGGCCTGGAGATCGACGGCAACCGCGTGATCAACAGCGACCACGCGCTCGTGCTCGACCGGGTCCCGCAGTCCGCGGTGGTGCTGGGCGGCGGTGTGATCGGCGTCGAGTTCGCCAGCGCCTGGAAGTCCTTCGGTGTGGACGTAACCATCGTCGAGGCGCTGCCGCACCTGGTGGCGCTGGAGGACGAGGCGAGCAGCAAGCTCCTGGAGCGCGCCTTCCGCCGTCGCGGCATCAAGTTCGAGCTCGGCGCGCGCTTCGCCGGTGTCGAGTACACCGACGCGGGCGTGCGGGTCTCGCTGGAGAACGGCAAGCAGATCGAGGCCGAGCTGCTGCTCGTCGCCGTCGGTCGCGGCCCGGTCTCGGCGGGCCTGGGCTACGAGGAGGCCGGCGTCGCGATGGATCGCGGTTACGTCCTGGTGGACGAGTACTGCGCCACCAACGTGCCGACCATCTCCGCCGTGGGCGACCTCATCCCCACCCTTCAGCTCGCCCACGTCGGTTTCGGCGAGGGCATTCTGGTCGCCGAGCGGATCGCCGGACTGAACCCGGTGCCGATCGACTACGCGGGCGTGCCGCGCGTGACCTACTGCGACCCGGAGGTGGCCTCGGTCGGCCTCACCGAGGCGCAGGCGGTCAAGCGCTACGGCTCGGACAAGCTCGCCACGATCAGCTACAGCCTCGGCGGCAACGGCAAGAGCCAGATCCTCAAGACGACCGGCCAGGTCAAGGTCGTCTCGGTCAAGGACGGCCCGGTCGTCGGCATCCACATGGTCGGCGCCCGCATGGGCGAACTGACCTCGGAAGCCCAGCTGATCTACAACTGGGAGGCCCTGCCGGCCGAGGTCGCCCAGCTCATCCACCCGCACCCGACGCAGTCCGAGGCGCTTGGCGAGGCCCACCTCGCGTTGGCGGGCAAGCCCCTGCACGTCCACGACTGACGACGCGCCCGCAATCGCGCCCCGTCATCCAAGACACACGCCTTGAAGCGTTGAGAAGGAGTCATTGACCCATGCCGGTCTCCGTAACACTGCCCGCGCTCGGCGAGAGCGTGCAGGAGGGCACCATCACCCGCTGGCTCAAGCAGGAGGGTGAGCGCGTCGAGCTGGACGAGCCCCTGCTCGAGGTCTCGACCGACAAGGTCGACACCGAGATCCCCTCCCCCGCCGCCGGCATTCTGGTGTCCATCAAGGCCCAGGAAGACGACACGGTCGACGTCGGCGCCGAGCTGGCCGTGATCGACGACGGCACCGGTGCCGCGGCGCCGGCTCCGGCCGCCACGCCGGCGCAGGAGGAGGCGGCTTCGGCCGCCGCGCCGGCGCAGGAGGAGGCGGCTCCGGCCGCGCCCGCCGAGGCCGCGCCCGCCGCGCAGGAGCCCGCCCCGGCCGCGGCTCCGGCCGCACCCGCCGGCGACGTGCAGGGCACTCCGGTGCTGCTGCCCGCGCTCGGCGAGAGCGTGCAGGAGGGCACCATCACCCGCTGGCTCAAGCAGGAGGGTGACACGGTCGAGGCCGACGAGCCGCTCCTGGAGGTCTCGACCGACAAGGTCGACACCGAGATCCCCGCGCCGATCGGCGGCGTGCTGCTGAAGATCAGCGTCGCCGAGGACGAGACGGTGGAGGTCGGCGCCGAGCTGGCCGTCATCGGCGCGCCCGGTTCCGCGCCGGCCGCGGCGCCCGCTCCGGCGGCGCCCGCACCGGCCCAGCAGGCTCCGGCCCAGCAGGCTCCGGCCCAGCAGGCTCCGGCTCCGGCCGCCGCCGCACCGGCTCCCGCTCCGGCGCCCGCCGCTCCGGCCCAGGCGCCCGCGCCCAAGCCGGCTCCGGCGCCCGCTCCGGCTCCGGCCGCCGCCGCACCGGCTCCGGCCGCGCAGCTCACCCCGCCCGCCGAGGCCGACGGCGCGTACGTCACGCCGCTGGTGCGCAAGCTGGCCGCCGAGCACAACGTGGACCTGGGCTCGATCGCGGGCACCGGCATCGGTGGTCGGATCCGCAAGCAGGACGTCCTGGAGACGGCCCGCAAGCAGCAGGCGGCCCAGGCCGCCGCCGCGGCATCGGCTCCGGCCGCCGCCTCGGCCGCGCCCGCCGCCAAGGCCCCGGCTGCGATCGAGCCGTCGCCGCTGCGCGGTCGGACCGAGAAGCTCTCGCGCATGCGCACGGTGATCGCCAAGCGCATGGTCGAGTCGCTGCAGACCTCGGCCCAGCTCACCACGGTCGTGGAGGTGGACGTCACCAACATCGCCCGCCTGCGCGACCGGGCCAAGAACGACTTCGCGGCGCGTGAGGGCGTCAAGCTGTCGTTCATGCCGTTCTTCGCCAAGGCGGCCGTCGAGGCGCTCAAGGTCCACCCGGTCCTGAACGCGTCGATGGACCTGAACGCGGGCACGGTCACCTACCACGACGCCGAGCACCTGGTGATCGCGGTGGACACCGACCGCGGCCTGATGGTCCCGGTCATCCACAACGCGGGTGACCTGAACATCGCGGGCCTCTCGCGCAAGATCTCCGACCTGGCCGAGCGCACCCGCACCAACAAGGTGAGCCCGGACGAGCTGGCCGGCGGTACGTTCACGCTGACCAACACCGGTTCGCGCGGCGCGCTGTTCGACACGCCGATCTTCCCGCAGCCGCAGGTCGCGATGCTCGGCACGGGCGCGGTCGTCAAGCGCCCGGTCGTGGTCAACGACCCGACGCTCGGCGAGGTCATCGCGGTCCGCTCGATGGTGTACCTGGCCCTGTCCTACGACCACCGTCTGGTGGACGGCGCGGACGCGGCCCGCTTCCTGCAGACGGTGAAGACCCGCCTGGAGGAAGGCGCCTTCGAGGGCGACCTCGGCCTGTAGGACACGCCGCGGCGGTGCGGACGCACCGCCGCGGCAGGCACGTCCCGAGGGCGGTCCGGACAGCGCGTCCGGGCCGCCTTCGGCATGTCCGGGGTCCGGTGGGCAAGGATGTTCCCATGCGCATCGCCGTCACCGGTTCGTCCGGCCTCGTGGGTTCCGCTCTCGTCCGCTCGCTGACCGCCGACGGCCACGACGTGGTCCGGCTGGTCCGCCGGCCTCCCGGCAGGCCGGACGAGGTGCGCTGGGACCCGCATGCGGGCACCGTGGACACCGCCTCGCTCGGTCCGGTGGACGCGGCAGTGCACCTGGCCGGCGCGGGCATCGGGGACAAGCGCTGGACGGCCGCCTACAAGCGCGAACTCCGCGACAGCCGGGTCCTGGGCACCGAGGCCGTCTCGCGCGCGCTGGCCGCCCTCGAGCCCGCCCCGCACGTGCTCCTGGCCGGTTCCGCGATGGGCTATTACGGCGACACCGGCGATCGCGAGGTGGACGAATCGTCCCCGCCCGGCAGCGGCTTCCTCGCCGACCTGTGCACCGAGTGGGAGGCCGCCACCGCACCGGCCCTGGAGGCGGGCATCCGGGTCGCCCATCTGCGGACCGGCCTGGTGGTCTCCCGATCCGGCGGTGCGTGGGGCCGGATGTTCCCGCTGTTCAAGGCGGGTCTGGGCGGCCGGCTCGGCTCGGGCCGGCAGTACTGGAGCTTCATCTCACTGGTCGACGAGGTCGCCGCGATCCGCCACGTCCTGGACCGCGCCGACCTCGCCGGCCCGGTCAACCTGACCGCGCCGCACCCGGTCACCAACGCGGAGGCGACCAGGGCGATGGGCCGGGCCCTGCACCGCCCCACCGTCTTCGCGGTACCCCCCTTCGCCCTGCGCGCCGTCCTCGGCGACTTCGCCGACGAGATCCTCACCGGCCAACGTGTGCTCCCCAAGACCCTGCTCGACTCCGGCTTCACCTTCCGACACCCCACCATCGACACCGCGATCGCCGCGGCCCTGAACCGCTGACGAGACCGACGGCGACCCCCGCCCGGCCGCTGCCCCGGGCCGTAGGACGCGGCGTCGGCCGGGCGGATGCGATCGCCGGTCGGTAACGGGCACACCGGGTCGGCGGGTCGCACACCTGCCGAACCACACCAACTCCCGTGTACCGCAACGGTCTTTCGGCATTTCGCTGGGTATGACCAGTAGGCGATGAAACCGACTCCGCGGCGCCTGCGGCCGTGGGCAGGGGGACGGGAGGACGACCGTGGTCGACGTGCGTCGAACCGAGGTGATCGTGGTGGGAGCCGGCCTGGCCGGCTTGAGCGCGGCACGGACCATCGCCGCGGCGGGGGTTGCGGTGACGGTCCTGGAGGCCGCCGACCGACCCGGTGGGCGGGTGCGCACCGACCTCGTGGACGGCTTCCGGGTCGATCACGGCTTCCAGTCGCTGACCACCTCGTGGCCTCAGGTGGGCCGGCAACTGGACGTCCCCGCACTGGGGTTGCGCGCGTTCCAGCCCGGCGTGCTGCTCCACGAGGACGGCCGCACCCATCGGGTCGGCGACGTCCGCCGGGTCCGGGACGCGCTCGGCGGTCTGCGCAACGGCAACGGCACCGACCGCGCCCGACTCGCCGCGTTACTGGCCCGGACCGCGTCCTCTCCGGTCGCCCGGGTGATGAGCGCTCCCGAGACGGCCACCGTCGACGCCCAGACGATGCGCGCGCTGCCGCCGGACCTGACCCGCCGTACGCTGCGCCCGCTGCTGACCGCGCTGTTGCACGATCCCGCGCTGGGCACGTCGAGCCGGTTCGCCGAATTGACGCTGCGCTCGTTCCTGCGCGGCCGGGTGGCACTGCCCGCGCGCGGCATGGCCGCCGTACCCCGGCAACTCGCGGTCGGCCTGCCCGCCGGCGCGGTGCGCTACGGCGTGCGGGTGTTGTCCGTCTCGGCCGACCGCGTACTGACCGACGTGGCGGGCGAGATCCGCGCCGGCGCGGTGGTCGTGGCCACCGACCCGACCACGGCGGTGGCCCTGCTGCCGGGCCTGCGGATGCCCGAGTTCCACCCGGTGACCACGCTGTACCACGTGGCGCGCGCCGCTCCCCGGCCCGACGCGTCACTGCTCGTGGAGGCCGACCCCCGCAGCCCGTTCACGCACACCGCGGTGGTCAGCCAGGTCGCGCCCACGTACGCGCCCGACCGGCGCGCCCTGATCGCCACCACCGTGCTGGGCCACGACGGCTCGGAGCCGACCAAACTCGAACTACGGGTCCGCGAACGGCTGGCCGTCGTGTACGACACGCCCACCACCGAGTGGGCGCACCTGACCACCTGTCATATCCCGCGCGCCGTCCCGGTGGTCGAGCCCGGCCACAACTTCCGCCGCCCGGTCCGCATGATCGGCGGCCTGTACGTCTGCGGCGACCACCGCGACTCCAGTTCCATCCAGGGCGCCCTGGCCTCCGGCTGCCGAGCCGCCAGATCCGCCCTCGCCGACCTGGGCGTACCGGCGGCCTGAAGAAGGCCCACCGACCCGTCACGCCCACCCGAGGCCCGAAATCCACCACCCTCGGGCCATACGCAACGGGTGGGCGGATGGGCGGAAACCCTCAAGCCGTGCGCACGAAACACCCCGACCGCGCCTCGAACTCCCGTACCGCCGGCACGTCCCGGTACGGCGCCAGCCGATGCGTGAACTCGCGCACGTAGTCCACCGCCCGCGACGACCGCAGACCCTCCGCCTGCTCGGTCGCCTCCGCCTCCACCCGGCACGCCTGCTCCACCTCGCCCAGCTCCAACAACGCGGTGGCCAGGATGGTCTGGCAGAACAGCCGGCTGCGGGCGTACTCGCTCCCGCGCAGCCGCAACGACCGCTCCGCGTACTCGCGAGCCTTGTCGTAGTCCTCCAAGTCCCGGTAGCAGTGCGCGTGGTCGTCGGTGAGCTGCGCCTCGTTCATGAACGCGACCCACTCCGGCTCGTCGTCCCCCTCCGCGACGCACTCCAACGCCTGCTCCGCGCGCAGCAGCGCCGCCCCGCACGCCCGCGCGTCCCCCAACAGCCCGTGCCCGCGCGCCTCGACCGCGTGGAACAGCGCCCTGACCCGGGACGTGGCCACCGCCGAGGCGCCCTGCTGGGCGACTCGCGCCAGTTGTACCGCCTCGCGCCCGTGCCCGAGGTAGACCGCCTGCCGGCTCATCGTGGACAACACGAATCCGCCCAGCGCCCGATCCCCCGACGCCTGGGCCAACCGCAGCGCCTGGACGAAGTAGCGCTGCGCCATCCCGTGCACGCCCACGTCGTACGCCATCCAGCCGACCAGCCGGGTGAGCGTGGCCGCCGCGCCGAACAACGCGCTGCCGGTGCGCGAGTCGTAGGTCCCGCGCAGTATCGCGGTCACCTCGGTGTCGAGGTAGCGCACCAGCGCCTGTCTGCCGTGACCCCCGCCGAACGAGTTGTCCAACCGCCGAAACGCCTCGCCGACGGCGCGCACCGCGGCCACGTCGCCGAGCCCGACCCGATCGCCGTCCTGCCGGGCGGGCCGCTCGTCGCCGGCGCCGATCAGCCAGTCCCGGCTGGGCACCACCAGCGCCCCGGGCGTGAACGCGGCCTCCACCAGCGCGGATCGCTGCGCCGAGTCGGCCTGCCACATGCCGGTGACGATCTCGACCGCCTCGGGCGGACCGGACGCGTATTCGAGCCCGGCATAGTCCGGTCGGCAACCGGCCATGCCCAGATCCTCGGCGCTGAGCTTGCGGCCGAGCCGCTGGGTGAAGACCTCGGCAAGCAGTATCGGCACGATCCCGCGCGGATGTTGGCCACGCAGCCAGCGCGCCACGGAGGTCTTGTCGTACCGGAGATCGATGCCTTGTTCCGCACCGAGTTGGTCAACGCGTCGGGCCAGACCGGCATGTGAGAAGCCGGCTTCCTCGACAAGCGCCGCCAGCCGGTGATTGGGGCGCCGCTCGACCCTGGCTGCCATGGAGATGAACGCCTCCCGCTGGTGCGGTGGTTCGGTGTGGGTGGGTGATCGCGCGAGAATCTAGCGATTTCTGGAGCGCTACAACCCGAACGCTCGCAACAATGACCCTTTCGAGTTACCGGGATCGGCCCGGCGATCGGGGCACGAATCGGGCCCGACGGCGCCTCGACGGCGGCCCGGCGCCGCCGAGTTCGGCAGAACCTGCCGAACCCCGCGGACGGATCCGATGTGCCGTCACCAGCCCTGGGCCGCTTGCGGTGCGCGGACCCGTGGTGGAACATGCGCGGGGCAGTTCACCCGATGGGATGATCGACACCCACGCGGAGACGAACCACGTGACCGCCCCCGACCGAAGCTCGCGACCGACCACCCCGGTGCCGACGGCCTCGCGCCGACCGCCCGACATCGATTCGAAGGAAGCGCACGCGTGACCCGGCAGCCCGACGACACCGCTCGCGGGATCGTGATCCCGCTGGCCGCGGTCGCGCTCGTGTGCCTGCTGCTCACCAGCGGGGTCTTCCTGTTCGCCGGCTCGGATCGTGACAAGGGCCGCGGCCGCCCGGTCTCGCGCGACGTGAACATGCCGCTGCCGGCGCCCGCTCCGGCGTTTCCCGACGCCGGTTCGCCGAGCCCGGGCGCGACCACCACGACGACCACGAGCCCGACCGGATCGGCGACCCGGACCCCGTCCGCCTCGGCGAGCGCGAGCACGAGCCCGACCGCGAGCACGAGCCCGACCGCGACCCGCTCGAGCCCGCCGCCCACGTCGGCCGCCCCACCCGTCCCGCGCCCGCCCGCCACCACCGGCCCGAAGGACATCACCGTCGACGCCACGGTGAGCGACTCCGGTTGGGGCGCCGACGGCACGGTGGTCATCACCAACCGCACCGCCCACCCGCTCCCCGCGTGGGACCTCACCCTCACCGCGACGGGTCGGCAGAGCGGCTTCACCATGCTCTACGGCGAGGACATGCGCACCAGCACCGACCGCAGCACCGCGACCGCGCGCGGCCGGGGCCCGTTGGCCCCCGGAGCCAGCGCGGTGATCGAGTTCGGCCTGTACGGGCACGTCGAGTCGATCGGCTGCACGTTCACCGGTGTCACCTGCCACGTACGCGGGCTCGACGCCGGCCACGGGTGAGATCCGGCCCCGTCGTACGCTGGTGGACGTGACCAGCTTCTTGCGATTCGTGCACTTGGGCATCGGCGCCGACGCCGTTCCGTACGAGGCCGCGTGGGAGGAACAACGCCGCGTCCACGAGCAGGTGGTGAGCGGTGCCGCCGCCGACACGTGTCTGCTCCTCGAGCACCCCGCGGTGTACACGGCGGGCCGCCGTACCGACCCCTCCGAGCGCCCGATGGACGGCACGCCCGTGGTCGACGTGGACCGGGGCGGCAAGATCACCTGGCACGGCCCCGGCCAACTCGTCGGCTACCCGATCGTGCGACTGCCCGAGCCGGTGGACGTGGTCGCGCACGTGCGCCGGATGGAGGAGGCGCTGATCCGGGTCTGCGCCGACCTGGGCCTGGAGACCACCCGGATCGAGGGCCGCAGCGGCGTCTGGGTCCTGGGCGACGCGGTTCCCGAGCGGCCCGCCCCGACCGGCGGTCTCGACCTGCGGCTGGACAGCCGACTCGCGGCCGGGCCCGACCCGCGCCTGCACCCCGAGTTCGACCCGCGTCTGGCCGGCCCGGAGTACGCGCCCTCCAACGCGGGCCAGCGCGGCGACGACCGCAAGCTCGCCGCGATCGGCGTCCGGGTCTCGCGCAAGGTGACCATGCACGGCTTCGCGATCAACTGCGACGCCGACATGACGTACTACGACCGGATCGTGCCGTGCGGCATCAAGGACGCCGGCGTCACCTCGCTGAGCCGCGAACTGGGCCGCGAGGTCACCGTCACCGAGGTACTGCCACTGGCCGAGAAACACCTCGCCGACGTGTTCGCGCACGTGCCGGCGTGACGCCCGCCCGAACGCCCGCGCGAGGCACGCCCGGACGCCCGCGGCACGCGCGCCGGGTCACCCGCGTGACGCACGCCTCACGGTCCGCGTGACGCACGCCTCGTACCGAATCCGGCATCCGGGGAATCCACCCCGGTTCGTCCGGGTTGCCACCTGACGGGCCGTCCGAACGCCCGTTTCGCTCGGCGTACTCTGGACGTACCGCCCCACCACGGGCCCGGACCATCCTGTCGGGGCCCATCGCAGTCTGTCCCGCCCCGCAGGCTGCCCCGAGAAGAGGGAGTCGCGCGTGTCCGCTGTCGCACCCGACGGCCGCAAGCTGCTTCGCCTGGAAGTCCGCAACGCCGAGACTCCCATCGAGCGCAAGCCTTCGTGGATCAAGACCCGGGCGAAGATGGGCCCCGAGTACACCGAGCTCAAGCAACTCGTGAAGCGCGAGGGGCTGCACACGGTGTGCGAGGAGGCCGGCTGCCCCAACATCTACGAATGTTGGGAAGACCGCGAGGCGACCTTCCTGATCGGCGGCGACCAGTGCACCCGGCGCTGCGACTTCTGCCAGATCGACACCGGCAAGCCGGCCGAGCTGGACCGGGACGAACCGCGCCGCGTCGCGGAGTCGGTCCAGGCGATGGGCCTGAAGTACGCGACCATCACCGGCGTCGCCCGCGACGACCTGCCCGACGGCGGCGCGTGGCTGTACGCGGAGACCGTCCGCCAGATCAAGGAGCTGAACCCGGGGACCGGGGTGGAGCTGCTGATCCCGGACTTCACCGCCCAGCCGGACCAACTGGCCGAGGTGTTCTCCTCCCGTCCCGAGGTGCTCGCGCACAACATCGAGACGGTGCCGCGGATCTTCAAGCGCATCCGGCCGGGCTTCCGCTACGAGCGCTCGCTCGACGTGATCACCCAGGCCCGGGCCGACGGCCTGGTCACCAAGTCCAACCTGATCCTGGGCATGGGCGAGGAACGCGCCGAGATCAGCCAGGCCATGCAGGACCTGTACGACGCCGGCTGCGAGCTGCTGACCATCACGCAGTACCTGCGGCCGAGCGTGCGGCACCACCCCGTGGAGCGCTGGGTGCGCCCGGAGGAGTTCGTCGAGCTGAACGAGGAGGCCGAGGAGATCGGCTTCGCGGGCGTGCTCTCCGGCCCCCTGGTCCGCTCGTCGTACCGCGCGGGCCGGCTCTACCGCCAGGCCCTCGAGGTACGCGAAACCCGCTCCGCTTCGGGCGAAGGTGTGCAGACCTTCACGTCGGTTTGACCCTGACGTCATCGTTTGGTAACACATTGTTGCGAGAGTCGACCGCAGTGCGGTGAGCCTTCGCACCGAGAACAGGTAGGGGGACGACGTTATGCAGGACACGCAGCAGGACAACGCCTCGGTTCTGTGGGGCGCGTTCGACCGCGGCGCCGCGGCCCGGCGGGCGACCGTCGGCCGGGTCTTCCGAGCGGTCGAGACCGTGCTGATGTTCGAGGGTGGCCAGCGCACCGCACGGCGCAACGCGTGGGCCGCGGTGTGCGCCGACCGCAACCGTGCCCGCGCCCGCGCCGAGGCCTCCGACATCCTGGCCCGGCTCGCCCCGGTCAACCCGACACCGGGCGCCGGCTCGCACTGACCCGCGACGCGTGTGGCATCGCGTGACGCGGGTGTGGACACAGGTGTCCGCGCCCGGCCGCCCGCGACACCGTTCGGCCGTTCGCCGGGGGCTCGTCTCCCGTCGGACGGCCGCGGCGCTGCGCCGGTCGCATGAAGGTTCGGACAAGCTGTCGGCAGCCATTGTCCCGGGTGGATGGCACGCCAGTATCCTTTTCACATGGCGAGCAAGGAACCATCCGAGAAGAGCGGCCGGCTGAAGCAGATCCGGCTCGCCTACCAGCAGACGAAGAAGGCCGATCCGTGGGTCGGCTTGATTGTGGCGGCCTGGGGCCTGGGCGTATTCGCAGTACTCCTGGCCATCGGCTTCTGGTGGGGACATCCGATCTACCTGGGCATCTTCGGTGCCCTCGTGGGTCTGCTCGCGGCGGCCTTCATCTTCGGACGACGGGCCGAGAAGTCGGTGCTCGGCCAGATGGAGGGCCAGCCCGGCGCGGCGTTGGCGGTCATGCAGTCACTCAAGCGTGGCTGGGTCGTGACCCCCACCGTGGCCATCACCCGCCAGCAGGATGTCGTGCACCGCGCCGTGGGTCGCCCCGGCATCATCCTGGTGGGCGAGGGCCAGCCCGGTCGCGTGACGCGACTGCTGGCCGATGAGAAGAAGCGCATGTCCCGCCTGGCTGCGAGCACCGTGGTGCACACGATCATCGTCGGCAACGACGAGGGCCAGGTCCCGCTGCGCAAGCTGCAACGGCACATCATGAAGTTGAGCCCGACCATGGCCAAGCCCGAGGTCGCGGTGGTCAACGACCGCCTGCGCGCGGTCGGCGACCTGATGAAGAACATGCCGGTGCCCAAGGGCCCGATGCCGAAGGGCGCGCGCATGCCGCGCGGCCCGCGCGGCTGACCCCTCGACGGCCACCGCGCCACGCAGCAGCACCCCGTCCCCGCCCGATCGCGAGAGCGGCGGCGATCCGCATCGGATCGCCGCCGCTCTTTTGCCGTACCGGGTCCGGGTGGTCGTAACCCGAGTCCGTCGCGCCGGTTCGTACGCGTCGCGTCCGCGGGGTCGTGCCCGCACGCGTCGTGCCCGCGGGCGCCGTATCGGCACGCGTCGTGTTACGAACTACGCACGCACCACCGCGGTGCCGACCGCCTTGTCGTGGAACCCGCGCCCGTCCCGGTCGTAGATCGCCGGCGGGATCACCAGGCACAGCAGGAACGTACGTACCACGACCGCGAGCGGCAGCAGCGTGTCGCGGGTGACCGACACCACCCGGATGCCCATGATCCGCTTGCCGAAGGTCCAGCCGATCGTGCTCACCAGGAGCAGGTTCTCGGCGGCGAACACGGCCAGGGTGCCCCAGCTCGTCCCGGGATCGTTGAGGTCGCCGCCGCCTATGAAGGACAGCGCGATGATGTAGCAGATGCTCCAGTCGATGAGCAGGGCGATCAACCTGCGCCCGGTGGGCGCGAGCGAGTTGGGTCCGTCCTCGGGCAGCCCGAGACGCTTGCCGCGGTAGCCGAAGTCTTCGCCCGCCGCCCCGGGGGCCTGGTTCCGCGATGCGGTCGTGTTCTCGTCCACCCATCCAAAGTAGACGAGCCGGGCCGATTCACCCGCCCCGGGGTGTGTGTGCGCGAGATGATCATGGGCATGCATCCGGGCAAAGACGGGCCGCCCCGTACGGGTGGGTGCGTAACATCCCGGAAACACGAGGGACACCGACGGGAAACCGCTCGCGCCTACCTTCGAGGCCTAGTGGCCACCGGGGAGGAGGCCGCTCCCCGCGAACGCAACTACCCGCGCCTGGCGCCGGGTCGAGGAGGATTGATGTTCAACAACGCCGAAGAGGTGTCGCGATACATCGCCGACAACGACGTCAAGTTCGTCGACGTTCGTTTTTGCGACCTGCCTGGCGTGATGCAGCACTTCACGGTCCCGGCGAAGACGTTCGACCCGAGTGAGACGCTGGCGTTCGACGGATCCTCGATCCGCGGCTTCCAGGCGATCCACGAGTCGGACATGGCGCTTCGCCCCGACCTGTCCACGGCGCGGCTCGACCCGTTCCGCAAGGACAAGACGCTCAACATCAACTTCTTCATCCACGACCCGCTGACGGATGAGGAGTACAGCCGCGACCCGCGCAACGTCGCGAAGAAGGCCGAGCGCTACCTCGCCGGCACCGGCATCGCCGACACGGCGTACTTCGGCCCCGAGGCCGAGTTCTACGTGTTCGACAGCGTGCGCTTCGCGACCGGCGCGAACGAGTCCTTCTACCACATCGACTCCGAGGCGGGGGCCTGGAACACGGGCCAGGAGGAGAACAACCGCGGCTACAAGGTCCGGTACAAGGGCGGCTACTTCCCGACCCCGCCGGTCGACCACTTCGCCGACCTGCGCGCGGAGATCTCCCTCGAGCTCGAGGCCGCGGGCCTGGAGATCGAGCGCCAGCACCACGAGGTGGGCACCGCCGGCCAGGCCGAGATCAACTACAAGTTCAACACGCTGCTGGCCGCGGCCGACGACCTGATGCTGTTCAAGTACATCGTCAAGAACGTCGCGTGGCGCAACGGCAAGACCGCGACCTTCATGCCGAAGCCGATCTTCGGCGACAACGGCTCGGGCATGCACTGTCACATGTCGCTGTGGACCGACGGCTCGCCGCTGTTCTACGACGAGCAGGGCTACGCCGGTCTGTCCGACACGGCCCGCTACTTCATCGGCGGTCTGCTCAAGCACGCCCCGTCGCTGCTTGCCTTCACGAACCCGACGGTGAACTCCTACCACCGCCTGGTCCCGGGCTTCGAGGCGCCGGTCAACCTGGTCTACTCGCAGCGCAACCGCTCGGCCTGCATCCGCATCCCGATCACGGGCAGCAACCCCAAGGCCAAGCGCGTCGAGTTCCGCGTCCCGGACCCGTCGGCCAACCCGTACCTGGCCTTCGCCGCCCAGTTGATGGCCGGCCTCGACGGCATCAAGAACAAGATCGAGCCGCTCGAGCCCGTCGACAAGGACCTGTACGAGCTGGCTCCCGACGAGCACCAGGCCGTCCCCCAGGTCCCCGGCACCCTCGCCGAGGTCCTCGACGCCCTCGAAGCCGACCACGAGTACCTCCTCGAAGGCGGCGTGTTCACCCAGGACCTGATCGACACCTGGATCGAATACAAGCGCACCAAGGAAATCGACCCGGTCCGCCTGCGCCCGCACCCCCACGAGTTCGAGCTCTACTTCGACATCTAAGCCGAAGTAGCCGGGCGCTCCCGCCCCCGAAGACAAGGCCGTCGACCGCTGCCCATAGCGCGGTCGACGGCCTTCTTCGTGTGCGGCCGGCGGGCTCGGGGTGGGTGTCGCCCCCACGCGCCCACGACGGAACGGCCCTGCCCCCGCGATCATCCGCGGGCGCAGGGCCGTTTCGTCGTGCGGCCCGAGACGGCGGCGGGGGTGGCGGCCCCGGGGAATTCGAGGCGCCGAGGGCTGCTGTTCGCATACCCCCATGAGGTATTTCCGCCCCACCCCTGGTCATCGATACCCCCCTAGGGTATGTTCCTGATCGCTCGATACCCCCCATGTGTATCTACGGAGTGATCACGATGTCTCAACCCCAGCCGAATCCGCGTCGCTGGGCGGCGCTTGCGCTGATTGCGCTGGCTCAGTTCATGGTCATCATGGACACGTCGATCATCGGTGTGGCTCTGCCCGAGATGCGCACCGATCTCGGGTTCTCGCAGGAGAATCTGTCCTGGGTGTTCAACGCCTACGTCGTCGCGTTCGGCGGGCTGCTCCTGCTCGGCGGGCGGCTGTCGGACCTCTTCGGGGCCAAGCGCATGTTCTCCACCGGGTGGGCGATCCTGGGGGTCGGCTCGCTCGGGGCGGGCCTCGCGAACGAGGTCTGGGTCGAGCTCGCCGGACGTGCCGTCCAGGGCGTCGGCGCCGCGCTGATCGCGCCCTCGGCACTGACCCTGCTGATGATGCTCTTCGGTGGCAACCCCAAGGAGCTCACCAAGGCGTTCGCGCTGTACGGCGCGGCGGCACCGGCCGGTGGCACGGCCGGCGTCTTCCTCGGCGGTCTGATCACCGAATACGCGAGCTGGCCCTGGGTCTTCTACGTCAACATCCCCGTCGCGATCCTCGCCCTCGTCGCGACCCCGGCGCTGATGCCCGATGCCCCCGCCCGCCGCGGCGGCATCGACCTCCTCGGCGCGGTCACCGTCACCGCCGGCCTCGGCGCCGCCGTGTACGCCGTCGTCCGCGCCCCGGAGACCGGCTGGGGCTCCGCCGAGACCCTGCTCGTCCTCGCCGCCGGCATCGCGCTGGTCGCGCTGTTCCTGCTCCTCCAGGCCAAGCGGGCCGAGCCGCTGATGCCGCTGCGCATCCTGCGCACGCCGGGCCTGGCCGCCGCCAACCTCGCCCAGTTGTTGATGGCCGGCGCCTGGATCCCGATGTGGTTCTTCCTCAACCTCTACCTGCAGCAGGTGCTCGGTCTGGGCGCCTTCGCCTCCGGATCCGCGCTGCTGCCGATGACCGTGGCCATCATGGTGATGATGATCGTGCTCGCCCCACGCCTGATCGCCCGCTTCGGCCCCAACCCGCTCGTGGTCACCGGCCTCGCCGCGCTCGCCGGCGGCATGTTGTGGCTGTCCTTCGCCCGGTCCGACGGCTCGTACTGGGTCGACGTCCTGCCCGCCTCGCTGCTCGCCGCCGCAGGCATGGCCCTCGCCTTCATCCCCTCTCTCGGCACCGCGATCTCCAGCGCGCGGCCCGAGGAGGGCGGGCTCGCCTCCGGCATCGTCAACACCAGCTACCAGATCGGCTCGGCCCTCGGCCTGGCCGCGATGACCGCCGTCGCCGCCGCGCACGGCGCCCGGGAGGTCGGCAACGCCGACGCGCTCACCGACGGCTTCTCCGCCGCCTTCCTCGGCGCCGCCGCGATCGCCGCCGCCGGCGCCCTGATCGCCGCCGCCACCCTCCGCAAGCCGGCCACCACGACTGCGGGAAGCACCCCCGCCGACAATCCCCCCGAGTCCGTCCCGACCCACTGATCACATCCCGGCCCACCGTCCCGGCCGGGGCCGCCCATCCCACCCGGACCAAAGACCCCACGAGGACTCACGCCGACCGTTCGAAGAGCGCGCCAAGAGCGCATAGAGAGCACACAAATAACACACGAAGAGCAATCAAACGACCACACAGCGACCGCACACCGCGTGCCGCCCTCCACGAACCGGAGGGCGGCACGCGCACGTGCGAACCTCCACCGCTCCGCCCCCGAAACCCCCGAAGCCGACCGCGGCCCTCGCCGCCGGGCGCCGAACACCCCCGGAGATCTCCCCCATTACGCCCCGATTCCTCCCACCCGAGAAGGAGAGGATCGCCCTCGGATGGCCCTACAGGGTGATCGGCGAAAGGATGGGCTCTGGCAGACTTGAGCCATGGGGGGCAATCCGAGCCGAGAGACCATGCCGCCGTCGGGGCGACGGGTGACCGACGAAGCCGGACGGACAATCATGCAGCCGATCCCCACGATGACCCGATTGCGTGTCTATCTGAGCACGCCGCGTCGTCCGCGATTCGTGGTCGAACTGGCGCTGATCGCGTTGAGTTACTGGGTCTATTCGCTGGTCCGCAACGCGGTACCGGAGCGCCAACACGTCGCCGTGGAGCGCGCCTGGCAACTGCTCGATTTCGAGAAGACGCTGCACATCGACATCGAACACAGCGTCAACCACGCCGTGAACGGCGTCACATGGTTGATCGTGTCGATGAACTACTACTACGCGACGCTGCACTTCGTGGTGACCATCGGTGTCCTGGTGTGGCTCTTCCACAGACACCCCGGCCGATACCGGGCCGTGCGCACGGTGTTGTTCCTGACCACCGGCCTGGCCCTGTTCGGATACTTCTTCTACGCCCTGGCCCCGCCCCGACTACTGCCGGGCGCCGGCTACATCGACACCGTCCTGGTCCACCACACGTGGGGCTCGATGGCGTCCGGCGACATGAAGAACGTCTCCAACCAGTACGCCGCGATGCCGTCGATGCACATCGGCTGGTCGACGTGGTGCGCGATGGCCATCGTGATGTTCGCCCGGCCGATGTGGGTCAAGGTGCTCGGTGTGTTGTACCCGATCACCACGCTGTTCGTGATCGTGGCCACCGGCAACCACTTCGTGCTGGACGCGGTCGGCGGCTGGATCACCCTCGCCGGCGCCTTCGGCCTGCAGTGCCTGCTCAACGGGCGCTCCGCGTACCGCTTCCCGCAGTACCCGCCGGACGACCCACGCTCCGCGCCCGAGCCCCACGGGCGGCCGGTACGCCCGCGCGCGGGCACGCGCGACGAGGGGCGCGGCGACGGAGCCGGCGAGCGGCCTCAGCGCGAGCCGGTCGAAGTCTCGTCCTCGCCGTAGAACACCCGGTCCACCACGGCCCGGGCGAGCCGCGTCATGCGTCGATAGTCCTCGATCAGGCTGCCGGTCTCGTCCGGCCGGTGGCCGAGCAGCCGGGCCACCCCGCCCAGCTCGCGCACATCGGACGGGAAGCTGTCCGAGGACCGGCCGCGCACGATCATCACCGCGTTGCGCACCCGGGTGGCCACGACCCAGGCGTCGTCCAGGATCCGGGCGTCGTGCGGGTCGAGCAGGCCCGCGTCCCGGGCCGCCGCGAGTCCCTGTCGGGTGCCGGTCACCCGCAACGCGGGCACCGCGTGCGCGTGCCGGAGTTGCAGGAGTTGCACCACCCATTCCACGTCGGCCAGCCCGCCGCGCCCGAGCTTGGTGTGCGTGGTCGGATCGGCGCCGCGGGGCAGCCGCTCGGACTCGATCCGGGCCTTCATCCGCCGGATCTCCCGCACCTGCGTGTCGTCGATCCCGCCCTCCGGATAACGCAGCGGATCGACCATCTCCAGGAACCGCCGGCCCAGGTCCGCGTCCCCCGAGGTGAAGTCGGCCCGCAGCAGCGCCTGGCTCTCCCACAGCTTGGACCAGCGCTCGTAGTAGGCGCGATACGACGCGAGCGTGCGCACCAGCGGCCCCTGCCGCCCCTCGGGCCGCAGGTCGGCGTCGATCAGCAGCGGCGGATCCGTGGACGGGATCTGCAGCAGCCGGCGCACCTCGTTGCACACGAACTGCGCGGCCCGGGACGCGGACTCCTCCTCGGCGCCCTCGATCGGCTCGTGTACGAACATCACGTCCGCGTCGCTGCCGTAGCCCTGCTCGTAGCCGCCGAACCGCCCCATCGCGATGATCGCGAGCCGGGTCGGGATCGGCCCCCGGGTGCGCTCGCACGCGTCTATGGCGGCCCGAAGCGCGCCGGTCAGCGTCGCCGCGTTGACATCGGTGAGCGCCTTGCCGGTGGCGTCCACGTCCAGCCGGCCCAGCACATCGGTGGCGACGATCCGGAACAGTTCGCGCCGACGCACGCTGCGCGCCGCCTGCACCGCGCTCTCCGGACCCGGCGCCCGCCCCACCGCGGCCAGGATCTCGGTCTCCAGGGCCGCCCGCGAGCGTGGCCGCAGCCCGTCCCCGTCGCCGAGCATCGCGACCGCCTCGGGCGCACGCAGCACCAGGTCCGGCGCGAGCCGCCCGGACGCGAGCACACGGGCCATGTTCTCCGCCGCCGCCCCCGACGAGCCCGCCCCGGAGTCGCGCAGCAGGCGCAGATACCAGTGCGTGTTGCCGAGCGCGTCGGAGACCTGCCGGAAGGCGAGCAGCCCGGCGTCCGGATCCGCCGAGTCGGCGAACCAGCTCAGCATCACCGGCAGCAGCGTGCGCTGGATCGAGGCACGCCGGCTGACTCCGGAGGCGAGCGCCTCCAGGTGGCGCATCGCGGCGGCCGGGTCGGCGTACCCCAGTGCCTCGAAGCGGGCCCGCGCGGCCTCGGGGGTGAGCCGCTGCTCGCCCGCCTTGAGCCGGGCGACCGCGTCCAGCAGCGGCCGGTAGAACAACTTCTCGTGCAGCCGGCGCACCTCCACCGTCTGCTGTCTCCAGGCCTTCTCCAGTTCGCCCACCGGGTTCGAGCGCATGCCCATCGAGCGGCCGATCCGGCGCAGTTCGCCGGGGTCGGTCGGCATCAGGTGGGTACGGCGCAGCCGGAAGAGTTGGATCCGGTGCTCGAGCGTGCGCAGGAAGCGGTACGCGGCGTCCAGCGCGGCGCCGTCGTCGCGGCCCACGTAGCCCGCCGCGGACAGCGCGGCGAGCGCGTCCAGCGTCGAGCCGCTGCGCAGCGTCCGGTCGGACTTGCCGTGCACCAACTGCAGGAGCTGGACCGCGAATTCGATGTCGCGCAGGCCCCCGGGGCCGAGCTTGACCTCGCGCTCCACCTCGCGCGCCGGAATGCTGTCCACCACCCGGCGGCGCATCGCCTGCACGTCGGCGACGAAGTTCTCCCGGCGGGCGGCGGTCCACACCAACGGGGACACGCTGTCCAGGTACTTCTTGCCCAGTGCCGGGTCGCCGGCCACCGGGCGGGCCTTGAGCAGGGCCTGGAACTCCCAGGTCTTGGCCCAGCGTTCGTAGTAGGCGAGGTGGCTGGCCAGGGTGCGGGTGAGCGGGCCGTTGCGGCCCTCCGGGCGCAGGTTGGCGTCCACCTCCCAGATCGAGCCCTCGATGGTGGTCGCCGAGCAGGTCCGCATCAGCGCGCCGGCCAGCCGATTGGCGGCGGCGACCGCCACCCCCTCGGGCACGCCGGGTGGGGCCTCGGCGACGAAGACCACGTCCACGTCGCTGATGTAGTTGAGTTCGCGCCCGCCGCACTTGCCCATGCCGATCACCGCGAGCCGGCACTGCTCGGCCTCGACCGGGTGTTCGCGCCGGACCAGGTCGAGCGCGGCGTCCAGGGTGGCGCCGGCCAGGTCGGCGAGTTCGGTGGCCACGGTCGGCTCGTCGGCACTGCCGCACACGTCGCGGGCGGCGATCGAGAGCAGGCAGCGGCGATAGCCGATCCGCAGCGCGTCCAGTGCCGGGTCGCCGCGCAGGCCGGCGGTGGCGGTGGTGAGCACGGCGTGGAAGTAGGCGGGGGTGGGTCGGGCGTCCTGGACGTCGTAGGTGACCAGGGAGCGCCAGTCCTCGGGGTGCCGCGCGAGGTGGTCGCCCAGTGCCGCGCTCACTCCCAGAACGCCCAGTATGCGATCGCGGAAGGGCTTCGCGGACGCGAGGGTGGAGAGCAGAACGGGGGCGTCGTCGGCGGCTTCGGCGAGGCGCACCAGGCCGAGCAGCGCGAGGTCGGGGTCGGCGGTGGCGGCGAGGGCGTCCAGGAAGAGCGAGTCGTCCCCGGCGCCGAGCAGGGCCGGATCGCGCAGATTGCGTGCGGCGCCCGCGATGTCGGTGAAGCCGAGCCGGACCAGGCGCCCGTCGGTGGCCGCCGGTTCGCGAGGCTGATCCACAGAGGTCACCGGCCGAGCGTATCCGGTGAAACGGCTGATCGATCAAGAACGGAACTGGGAATGTGGACGCGCCGCACGGGGCTCGCCGAGCCCCCCGACCGCGGCGAACTTGAATGCGGCGCGTCCTCGCCCGGCGGCGGACGACAGTTCCACTCTGCGAGCCGTCCGTCCCACGGCCCGAAGAGGCCTCCGTAGCGACGAGCTGCCATACGCCACCGTACGGAACGTCACCCTACGTTAGCGTAGGTGCCATGCGCAACGGTGTTCCCTCGGAGAGGGTTCAATCAGACGACGATCCGGACCGGCCCGCTCGCCCCGGCCGCCGCACCCTCAGCCGAGAGGACTGGGCTCGGGCGGCCCTGGAGGCGATGCGAGAGGGCGGCTTGGGCGCCGTCGCGGTGGAACCCCTCGCGGAACGCCTCGGCACCACCAAGGGCAGCTTCTACTGGCACTTCAAGGACCGCGACTCGCTCATCCAGGCCGCGCTGGAACGCTGGGTGGCCGAGTCCGAGGAACTGATGGCCGCCGCCGAACGCATCGAGGATCCGGTGGAGCGCGGACGCCGACTCACCGAGTACGCGTTCACCGCGCCCAGCGGCGCGGACATCACCACCACGCTGCTGATCCACGCCCAGCACCCGGTGGTGGGCCCGATCCTGGAGCAGGTCACCCGTCGCCGCCTGGAGTTCGGCGCCCGGCTCACCGAGGAGCTCGGCCTGCCCGCCGACGCCGCCTACCGACACGCGCTGACCGCGCTGACGATGACCGTCGGCATCGCGCTGATCCGCCGGGGCGCGCCGCAGCTGTTGCCCCAGGGCGAGGACAAGGACGCCTACGTCCGCTACATCCTCGAACTCCTCGGCCCGCCGATGTCCTGAGCACCCGCGCGCCGCTCCACGAGCAACGGCCCGACCCCCGACACATCGGGGGTCGGGCCGTTCGCGTCGCGCGCTCGGAGCACCGGAAACACCGGCACCACGGCACCGGCGTCAGAGCACCGGCAGGTACCGCTTCAGCTCGAAGGGCGTCACCTGCTGGCGGTACTCCTCCCACTCGTGCCGCTTGTTGCGCAGGAAGAACTCGAAGACGTGCTCGCCGAGGATCTCCGGCAGCAGGTCGCTGCGCTCCATCAGCGCGATCGCCTCGGCCAGGTTCTGCGGCAGCGGCGCGATGCCCAGCGCGCGGCGCTCGGCGTCGGTCAGCGCCCACACGTCGTCCTCGGCACCGGCGGGCAGTTCGTAGCCCTCCTCGACGCCCTTGAGCCCGGCGCCGAGTAGCACGGCATAGGCCAGGTACGGGTTGCACGCCGAGTCGATCTGGCGCACCTCGATCCGGGTGGACTGGCCCTTGGTCGGCTTGTACATCGGCACCCGCACCAGCGCGGAGCGGTTGTTGTGCCCCCAGCAGATGTACGAGGGGGCCTCGCCACCCATCCCCGCGGTGCGCGCCGACGCGCCCCACAGCCGCTTGTACGAGTTGACCCACTGGTTCGTGATCGCGGCCATCTCGCCGGCGTGCTTGAGCAGGCCCGCGATGAACGAGCGGCCGACCTTGGAGAGCTGGTACTCGGCGCCGGCCTCGTAGAACGCGTTGCGGTCGCCCTCGAACAGGGACAGGTGGGTGTGCATGCCCGAGCCCGGGTGCTCGGAGAACGGCTTGGGCATGAAGGACGCGTGCACGCCCTGCTCCAGCGCGACCTCCTTGACCACCAGGCGGAAGGTCATGATGTTGTCGGCCGTGCTCAGCGCGTCCGCGTAGCGCAGGTCGATCTCCTGCTGACCCGGCGCACCCTCGTGGTGGCTGAACTCGACCGAGATGCCCATGTTCTCGAGCATCGTGATCGCCTGGCGGCGGAAGTCCTGGCCGACCGGCTGCGGCGTGTGGTCGAAGTAGCCGCTGTGGTCCACCGGGGTCGGCGGCCGGCCGTCGACGGGCTTCTCCTTGAACAGGAAGAACTCGATCTCGGGGTGCGTGTAGAAGGTGAAACCCTTCTCCGAGGCCCGCTCCAGGGTGCGCTTGAGCACGTAGCGCGGGTCCGCGAAGGACGGCGAGCCGTCGGGCATCAGGATGTCGCAGAACATCCGCGCGGTGCCGGGTGCCTCGGCCCGCCACGGCAGGATCTGGAACGTGGCCGGATCCGGCTTCGCCAGCATGTCGGACTCGTGCACCCGGGCGAAGCCCTCGATCGCCGACCCGTCGAAGCCGATGCCCTCGGCGAACGCCTGCTCCAATTCGGCCGGAGCCACCGCGACCGACTTCAGGAACCCGAGCACGTCGGTGAACCACAGTCGCACGAACCGGATGTCGCGCTCCTCCAGGGTGCGAAGCACGAACTCCTGCTGCTTATCCATAATTCCCTATCCTTGCAGGTCGGACGGCCTGTGAGCGATCGGCAGGGCACTGCGGGGCACACGAGTATCCCGCTTCAGGGTTTCCAGCACATTACGTGCCCTTTGCGTTGTGCCCTTGCTCGCGCACAGGTACCGCCGTGCGCGCGTACGTCCCGTGGTCCTGTACCCCGAGAACCGCTCGTGGGCGACCTGCGGGATACCTTCTTCGCGCGGCATCGCACCCGCCGGGAATCCGGTCGGGCGAGCCGTCGGGGCCCGGTGCTGAACTGCGCCAAGGGTATCTCCCGGGTGCTCGGGCGCCGAGCCCCGGGTTCGCTCGGGCGTACGCCTTTCGCCCGCCGTTCGCCTGCGGTTTTCCGGCCGGCCGAGCGCCCGCCATCGACCCCGCGAGCGCGGTGCGCACGGCGCGTCGCCGCACCCGGGACCACTATTCGTCACTTTGACGCCAAGGGTCGGGTACATTGGATCGTGTGACCCGGATTCGCATCGCCCTCAGCCAGATCAACCCCACGGTCGGCGACCTCGACGGCAACGCCGAACTGGTCGTGGGGCGCACCCGGAAGGCCGCTGAGCGCGGCGCGTCGCTCGTGGCCTTCCCGGAGATGGCGCTCACCGGATATCCCGTCGAGGACCTGGCCCTGCGCTCGTCCTTCGTCGAGGCCTCCCGCCGCGCGCTGGAGGCGCTCGCCGCCCGGCTCGCCGCCGAGGGACTGGGCGAGGTCGCGGTCGTGGTCGGCTATCTGGACCGGTGCGGGGTGTCCACGCCGCGACTGGGCCGCCCGGCCGGCGCCCCGCAGAACGCGGTCGCGGTGCTGCACGGCGGCCGGGTCGCGGCCCGCTCGGCCAAGCACCACCTGCCCAACTACGGCGTGTTCGACGAGTACCGCTACTTCGTCCCGGGCGATCGGCTCCTGGTCACCCGGGTCGGCGGCGTCGACATCGCGATCGCCGTCTGCGAGGACCTGTGGCAGGAGGGCGGCCCGGTGGCCGCCGCGCGCGCCGCGCGGGTCGGCCTGTTGTTGTCGATCAACGCGTCGCCGTACGAGGTGAGCAAGGACGACTCGCGGCTGGAACTGGTCCGCCGCCGCGCCGGCGAGGCGAACTGCGCGCTCGCCTACGTCAACGCCTTCGGCGGCCAGGACGAGTTGGTCTTCGACGGCGACTCGCTGATCGTGGACGCCGAGGGGACGGTGCTCTCGCGCGCGGCGCAGTTCCGCGAGGAACTGTTGATCGCCGACCTGGACCTGCCCGAGCGCACCGTGGACGACAGCGTGTACAGCGCGGGCGACGTGGTGGCCGACGGCCTGACCATCCACCAGGTGATCCTCACCGAGGAGGCCGCGCCGGTGCCCGCGCCCGCCGCCGCGCACTCGATCGCGCCGGCCCTGTCCGACGACGCGGAGGTCTACCGCGCGCTGGTCACCGGGCTGCGCGACTACGTGGCCAAGAACGGGTTCAAGTCGGTGCTGCTGGGCCTGTCCGGCGGGATCGACTCGGCCCTGGTCGCGGCGATCGCGGCGGACGCGGTGGGCGGCGGCAACGTGTACGGCGTCTCGATGCCCAGCGGCTACTCCTCCGAACACTCCAAGGACGACGCGGCCGACACCGCCGTGCGGATCGGGCTCAACTACCGCCAGGTGCCGATCGCCCCGATGGTGGACGCCTACCTGGGCGCGCTCGGGCTGACCGGCCTGGCCGAGGAGAACCTCCAGGCCCGGGTGCGCGGCACCACCTTGATGGGGCTGTCCAACCAGGAGGGCCACCTGGTCCTGGCCACCGGCAACAAGAGCGAGCTGGCCTGCGGCTACTCCACGCTGTACGGCGACGCGGTCGGCGGCTTCGCGCCGATCAAGGACGTGCCCAAGACCGCGGTATGGCGGCTGGCGCGCTGGCGCAACGCGGAGGCCGAGCGACTCGGCGAGCCGGCCCCGATCCCGGAGAACTCGATCACCAAGCCGCCGAGCGCCGAGTTGCGGCCGGGGCAGGTCGACACCGACTCGCTGCCGCCGTACGAACTGCTCGACGCCATCCTGGACGACTACGTCGAGCGGGACATGGGCCGCGACGCGATCGTGGCGGCGGGTTTCGAGCCGGAGTTGGTGGACCGGATCCTCAAGCTGGTGGACACGGCCGAATACAAGCGCCGGCAGTACCCGCCGGGCACCAAGATCTCGCTCAAGGCGTTCGGCCGGGACCGGCGACTGCCGATCACCAGCCGGTGGCGCGAGAGCGGCTGAGCACAACCCGAGAGCACCCGAGCACGCCGCGAAGACAGACCCGAAGAGCACGACACGGACACGACGAAGGGCCCGACCGCTGCGGTCGGGCCCTTCGTGGTGGATTCGGCTCGGCTCGGCCGCGGATCCGTTCAGCTCAGCCGCAGGTCCGCCAGGATCGGCATGTGGTCGCTCGGCGTGCCGCCCAGCACCTTCGCGTCGGCGGCGGCCATGCCCCGGTACATGATGTGGTCGATCGCGGCCATCGGGAACGACTCGGGCCAGGTGAAGCCCATCCCGGTGCCGGCCGCGTCCTGCGCGTCCGCCAGGTAGCGGGTGACCGGGCGCAGCGCCCGGTCGTCGGTGGTGCCGTTGAGGTCACCGGCCAGCACCACGTGCGGCGCGGTCTCGACCGCGAGCGACCGGGACAGTCGATCGATCGTGTCGTTGCGGTCGCCGACCGTGAAGCCGCTCGGGCCGAAGCGCACCGACGCGAGGTGCACGGCGTAGAAGGCCACGTCGCCCTTGGGCGTCTTGATCACCGTGCGCAGCGCGCGGGTGAAGCCCATCCCGACGTCGACCGCCTCGGCCTTGCTCATCGAGAAGTCCGCCGTGGTCCAGACCGCGACCGTGCCCTCGTGCTGCACGTTCGGGTACCGGCTCTTGAGCACCGCGTCGTACAGCTTCCACGCGCCCTCCGGCAGTTCCTCCAGGGCGATCACGTCGGCGTTCGCGCCGAGCAGCGAGCGGGCGGTGCCGGCCGGGTCGGGATTGCTCGCGTTCACGTTGTGGCTGAGCACCCGCAGGTCGTGCGGGCCGCCGCCGCGGCCGGGCATGAAGAAGCCGCCGAACATGGTCACCCACACCAGGATCGGCAGCATGGTCGCGGCCACCGCGGTCCACGAGCGACGGATCGCCGCGCAGGTCAGCAGCACCGGAACGACCAGGCCCGCCCAGGGCAGGAAGGTCTCCACGAAGCTGCCCCAGTTGCCCGGGGTGTTGGGCACCATCCGGTGGAACGCGAGCGGGAGGGTGGCCAGCACCGCGAACACGGCGATCACTCGGCCGCGGCGCCACGGCGGGGTGCGCCATGTGGCGACCGCACCATCCCGTACGCCCTGCCACGACCACCGTGACCCTCGCCGAGGACCTCCGTCGCCGGCCGGCTGCGGCTCGGCTCCGGTGTCCGTCGTGGTGGGCCACGTCATGCTGCCTCCTGAAGTCCCAGACTCGAGTCCCGACTGTGTCCGCGTCAACGTACGAACAAAACGTCCCCTACGTCGAAACGGACGCCGGAAAGCGGTCGATAGGTTCCCTATGGGCTCAGGAGCGAGCGCGAATCCCGCCGAGCAGCGCGTCCGCGATCTGGCCCGGCAGCTCCGGTTCCAGACTTGCGTTCTCCCGTACCAGCTTGCGTACCAGTATGGGGCCCGTGACCAGGTCCATCAGGACCTCCATCGGCAGGTCGGCACGCAGCTCGCCGGAATCCACCCCGCGTTGCAACAGGCCGCGCAGGATCGCCCGGCGTTTCTCCACGACCACCTCGTGATAGCGCCGGTGCAGCTCGGGATGGCTGCGGATCTCGCCGGAGAGCATCCCCATCAGCCCGTCGCCGCGCTTGTCCACCGCCTGGAGGCGCATGTGCTCCAGGACCAGGATCAGATCCTCGCGCAGCGACCGGCCCTTGAGCACCGCCGGCATCGCCTCGGCGGCCTCGACCGCCGCCACGATCAACGCCTCCTTGCCGGGCCAGCGGCGGTAGATGGTGGCCTTGCCCACACCCGCCTCCTGGGCCACCGCCTCGACGGAGATCGCGGCGATGCTGCGGTGCGCGTCGAGCAGGCGCAAGGTGGCGCCCAGGATCGCCCGTTCGGCTTCCTCGCTGCGCGGCCGACCCCGGCGGGGCTTGTCCGCCCCGCCGGGCTCGGTCGTGGTGTCGGCCAGGGGTTCGGCCGCTGATGCGGATGTCGCAGGCTGCATGTCAGACCTTCGCGGAGCGCGGTTCCTCGGCGGACCGTTCGATTCGGTCCGCTTCGGGGGCAGTCTGCCCGGACTCGCGGCGCGGCATCCACAGGAACACCACGACCGCGCCGATCAGCGCGACCACGGCGGAGCCGACGGAGGCGGCGTGCATGGCGTCGATGAAGCCGTCCTTGGCCGGGTCCACGAGCGCCGCGCCCTTGTCGCCGAGTCGGCCGGCCACCGCGAGCGTCGCCTCGACCGAGTCGCCGGCCGCGCCCTTGGGCACGTCCGGCGGGAGCTTGTCCAGGTCGCCGGAGATCCGGTCCCGATAGACCGACGAAAGCACCGAGCCCAGGATCGCCACGCCCAGCGCGCCGCCGACCTGACGCACGGTGTTGCTGACCGCGGAGCCGGCCCCGGCCTTCTCCCGCGGCAGCGAGGACATGATCGAGTTGGTGGCCGGCGGCATCACGTGCGCCATGCCCGCGCCCTGGACGAAGAACACCACGCACAGGATCCAGATCGGCGAGGTGCGATCCATGCCCAGGAAGGCCAGGAAGCTCAGGCCGACCAGGAGCATGCCGCCGGTGGTGACGGCGCGTACGCCGAACCGCTTGACCATCACCGAGCTGCGGGCCGAGAACATCAGTTGCGCGATCGCCAGCGGGAGCAGCAGCAGGCCGGTCTGCAGCGGGGTGTAGCCGCGCACGCTCTGCAGGTAGAAGGCCATGAAGAAGGTCACGCCCATGAGCGCGAAGAACACCAGGCCGATCGCGCCGGCCGCGGCGGAGAAGGCCGGGTCGCGGAAGAACTTGACGTCCAGCGCGGGATGGTCGCTGCGCTTCTCGAACCACACGAAGAAGGCGAGGACGACCAGGCCGAGCACGATCGTGCCGATCACCTCGACGCTGCCCCAACCCGCGTCGCCGCCTCGGATGATGCCGTAGACCAGCGAGACCAGTCCCGCGATGGACAGCGCGACCCCGATCGGGTCGAGCCGGCCGGGCCGGGGGTCGCGCGAGTCGGGCACCAGGAGCAACATCGCGACGATGCCGACCAGCACGATCGGGACGTTGATCAGGAAGACCGAGCCCCACCAGAAGTGGTCGAGCAGCACGCCGCCGGTGATCGGGCCGATCGCGATCGCCAGACCGACCGCGCCGGACCAGATGCCGATCGCCTTGGGTCGCTCGTGCGGCTCGAAGACGTTGCTGATGATGGACAGTGTGGCCGGCATCACGAACGCGCCGCCGAAGCCCATCACCGCGCGCGCGGTGATCAGTTGCCCGGGGCTTTGCGAGTAGGCGGAGAGCAGCGACGCGAGGCCGAAGATCACCATGCCGAACAACAGGGTGCGCTTGCGACCGAAGCGGTCGCCCAGGATGCCCGCGGTGAACAGCAGGCCGGCGAAGACCAGGGTGTAGGAGTTGATCGCCCACTGGAGCTCGCTCTGGGTGGCGCCCAGGCCCTTCTCCGGGTCGGCGATGGTCTTGATCGCGACGTTGAGGATCGAGTTGTCCAGGACGACGACCAGCAGGCTGATCACCAGGACGCCGAGGATGGCCCAGCGGCGGCGATGGATGTGCTCGTCGACCGTGCGTATGGGAGGAACGTGCGCTGAAGTCACGGGGGAAGCTCGATTCGTCGAACATGTGGGACCGGTTCGGGTTGCCTCACAGGCTAGGGCACTTTACGAAACGAGAACGTCTCGTATTGCAAAGCCTCGGCAAATGCCGGGCCGATGACCACTCGGCGAGCACCCGGCGGTCACCCGGAATCCGGCGTCCGACTCCCCTGTTGTCCTGTTACGGCGCGTGTCACCATGGCGTTGTCCGGGGACGCCGTCCGAGCGCCTCGAGTCGGGAGAACACCATGTCCAGCAACACATCCGCGCAGCCGATAGCCGCTTCGGGCGAGGGTCCGGGACTGACCCTGTA
This sequence comes from Embleya sp. NPDC127516, assembly GCF_044765325.1. Lineage (NCBI taxonomy): Bacteria > Bacillati > Actinomycetota > Actinomycetes > Kitasatosporales > Streptomycetaceae > Embleya > Embleya sp. NPDC127516. Next base: position 364,799 of record NZ_JBIWJT010000005.1, read on the forward strand.
CGGCGGCGAGGGAACCGGGCGCCGGGTCACCGTGCGCGACCTCGCCCGCGCCAAGCGAGCCGGCGAGCGCTGGCCGATGCTCACCGCGTACGACGCGATGATCGCCTCCGTATTCGACGACGCGGGCATTCCGGTGCTCCTGGTCGGCGATTCGGCGGGCAACAACCACCTCGGCTACGAGAACACCGTGCCGGTCACCATGGACCAGTTGGTGATGCTCACCGGCGCGGTCGTGCGCGGCACCAAGCGCGCGCTGATCGTGGCCGACCTGCCGTTCGGCTCGTACCAGGAGTCGCCCGAGCAGGCCCTGCGCAACGGCGTGCGACTGCTCAAGGAGGCCGGTGCCGGCGCGGTCAAGCTCGAGGGCGGACAGCGCTCGGCCCGTCAGGTCGAGGCGCTGGTCGCGGCGGGCGTGCCGGTGATGGCCCACCTCGGGCTCACCCCGCAGTCGGTGCACGCCTTCGGCGGCTACCGCGTGCAGGGCCGGGACGCGGAGAGCGCCGAGCAGTTGCTCGCGGACGCCAAGACGATGCAGGCCGCAGGCGCGTTCGCGGTGGTCCTGGAGTGTGTGCCGGAGGACCTGGCCGCGCGCGTGACCGAACAGTTGGAGATCCCCACCATCGGCATCGGCGCGGGTGTGCGCTGTGACGCCCAGGTGCTGGTGTGGACCGACATGGCCGGCATGACCACCGGCCACACCGCCAAGTTCGTCAAGCAGTACGTCGACCTGCGCGCCGTGCTCGGCGACGCGGCCAAGGCGTTCGCGGGCGACGTGGTCGGCGGCGCCTACCCGGGTCCGGAGCACACCTTCCACTGAGTGTCGGGTGGGGCCGTACGATCGAATTCCCGGTCGTACGGCCCCTTTCCCGCACCTGGAGCAGTTCGTGACGCACCCCTACGGAGACTACGGCCGCCGCCCCGCGGCCGGCTCGCTGCGCCACGTGCGACCGAGCCCGATCTTCCTCGCGATAGTCGCGGTCTGCGCCGCCTCGACCTGGTACACCTGGCACGACGACGGCTCCTCCGAGGCGGCCACCCGCACCGGGGTGTTCCTGCTGGTGATGTCCGGCTGGCTGGTGTCGTTGTGCCTGCACGAGTTCGCGCACGCGTTCGCCGCGCTGCGCTCGGGCGACGACAGCGTGGTGGGCAAGGGCTATCTGACCCTGGACCCGCTCAAGTACAGCGATCCGCTGTTGTCCTTCATCCTGCCGACGATCTTCGTGCTGCTCGGCGGCATCCCGCTCAGCGGCGGCGCGGTCTACCTGGACCGCTCGGCGATCCGCGGCCGGGTGCGCAACAGCATGGTGTCGGCGGTCGGACCGCTGACCAACGCGGTGCTGGCGATCGTGCTCGCACTGGTGTTGTCCTCCGGCGCGGTGGACGGCGCGAGCCCGACCTTCGTCGCCGCGTTCTCGTTCCTGATCCAGCTCCAGGTGATCGCGGCGGTGCTCAACCTGCTGCCGGTGCCGGGCCTGGACGGCTACGGCGTGATCGAGCCCTGGCTGCCGTACGACTTCCGGCGGGCCATCGCGCCGTACGCGCCGTACGCGATCCTGTTCCTGTTCGCGCTGTTGTGGTCGCCGTCGGTCAACGGCTGGTTCTACGACGTGATCGACCACGTCACCGACGCGCTGGACGTGTCGCCGTACCTGGCGAGCGACGGCTATCGGTTGTTCCGCTTCTGGTCCTGAGGATCCCCCGGACCCTGCCGGTCCCGGGCGCGCCGCCACCATCGGGTGAGTGGACCCGGGCCCCGGCGGGGCCGGGTCTCGTCCGGCGTCAGGTGGTGCTCGGGGATCTCGTAGCGGTGCAGGTAGCCGCCGACGAAGGCCTGTCCGGTGGCCGCGATCGGGATCGCGATCAGCGCGCCCACCACGCCCAGCAGCGCGGCCCCGGCGATCACCGCGCCGAACGCGACCGCCGGGTGGATCTCCACCGTGCGCGCGGTGATCCTCGGGTGCAGCAGGTAGTTCTCGAGTTGCTGGTACGCGGTGGCGAACGCCACCACCCACACGGCGGTCAACGGGCTCACCGTCAGCGCGATCAGCGCGGGGAGCACGATCGCGATGTAGGTGCCCACGGTCGGCACGAACTGCGAGATCAAGCCGACCCACAGCGCGAGCGGCACCGCGTACGGCAGGTCGAGCAGGAAGAAGACGAGATAGTGCGCGAACGCCGAGATCAGCGCGAGCGCGGCCCGCGAGTACAGATAGCCGCCGGTCTTGTCGATCGCGATCTCCCACCCGCGCAGCACCTCGGCCTGCCTCTCCGGCGGCAGCAGCGAGCACACCGCGCGGCGCATCCGCGGGCCCTCGGCGGTGAAGTAGAAGGTGAACAGCGCGATGGTGAACAACTCGAACAGGCCGGCCACGATCTTGGCGGACAGACCGAGCGCGTTGTTCGCCACCCGCTCGGCATAGCCCTGGACGGTGTCGGAGTCCTTGAAGATGTCGCCCTGGATCTTTTCCACGGTCAGGTCGGTGCCGAAGGTGCGGTTCACCCACGCCACCAGGTCGTCGAGGTAGTCGGGCAGGTGCCGCGCGAACGCGACCACCTGGTCCACCAGCAGCGAGCCCACCACCGTCAGGAAGCCGGCGCAAGCCAGGAAAACCACCACGAACGCGATGCCGGTGGCCGCGCCGCGCCGCATCCCGCGCCGGGCCATCCGGTCCACCGCCGGCTCGAAGGCGAGCGCGAGGAAGAACGCGAGCAGCAGGTCGATCAGCAGCGAGCGCAGGTGGGCCAGCGTCCAGCCGAGCAGCCGGAAGCCCGCGATCATCGCCAGGATCATGAACACGGCCCGCGGCAACCACGGCGGCATGCGATCGCGCGACCCGACCCGTGTGGTGGGGGTGTCGGGTGTGCTCACATGGGCTCCCTGTGCTCTTCCGCACCACTGTGTCGCGATGCGTATCCGATGACAGGAAGAGACTAGAGCGTCACGTTATGTCCATTTGGGCATGTCGCGGAGCCGCCCGGCGGTTCAGGCCCGTTTGGTCGTCGGCAGGTCCATCGAGACGCACACGCCACGCCAGACGTCCTTGGCCTCGATGCCCGCGGCCAGCGCCTCGTGTACGGTCCGCCCACCCAGCTCGGACATCACGTGGTCGCGGGCGAAGGACTCGGCGTACGAGTCGCCGAAGTGGGCGCGCATGCGTCGCCAGAAGTCGGTGAGTCCCATGCGACCAGTATCGCGGTCGCGCCGCGTCCCCCTGTCGCCCGCTTGTCGTCCGCCGCGAATGTCGGAGCCACGCGGCACCATGGGGAGTTATGCCACACGACGATCCCGCCTCGGCCCTGGCCGGCTTCTCCCTCGCCACTCGGGAGTGGTTCACCGGCGCCTTCCACGCGCCGACCCGGGCCCAGGAGGGCGCCTGGCGCGCCATCGCCGAGGACAAGGACGCGCTGGTGGTCGCGCCCACCGGATCCGGCAAGACCCTCGCGGCGTTCCTGTCCGCGCTGGATCGGCTCGCCGCCGAGCCGGTGCCGGCCGACCCGCGCCGGCGCTGTCGGGTGTTGTACATCTCGCCGCTCAAGGCGCTCGCGGTCGACGTCGAGCGCAACCTGCGCAGCCCGCTCACCGGCATCCGCCAGGCGTGCGTACGCCTGGGCCTGCCCGAGCCCGAGGTCACCGTGGGAGTGCGCTCCGGCGACACCCCGGCAGCCGATCGACGCCGGTTCGCGACCAAGCCGCCGGACATCCTGATCACCACGCCCGAGTCGCTGTTCCTGATCCTCACCTCGCAGGCCCGCGAAGCGCTGCGCGGGGTGGACACGGTGATCGTGGACGAGGTGCACGCGGTCGCGGGCACCAAGCGCGGCGCGCACCTGGCGCTGAGCCTGGAGCGGCTGGACGAACTCCTGGAGCGGCCCGCGCGCCGGATCGGCCTGTCCGCGACCGTGCGCCCGGTCGACGAGGTGGCCCGCTGGCTGCGCTCGACCGGCGACGTGCGTGTGGTCCAGCCACCGGCCGCCAAGACGTTCGAGCTCTCGGTCGTGGTCCCGGTCGAGGACATGAGCGAGCTCGGCGGCGGCACCGGCGAGTTCGACGAGGCCGGCAACGAGCGCAAGGCTTCGGTGTGGCCGCACGTCGAGGAACGCATCGTCGACCTGATCCAGGCGCACCGCTCGACCATCGTGTTCGCCAACTCGCGCCGGCTGGCCGAGCGACTGTGCGGCCGCCTGAACGAGATCGCCTACGAGCGCGCCACCGGCGAGAAGCTGCCCGAGGACGCGTCGCCGGCCGAGCTGATGGCGCAGGCGGGCAGCAACCGCGGCGCGCCCGCGCTGCTGGCGCGCGCCCACCACGGCTCGGTGTCCAAGGAGCAGCGGGCCCAGGTCGAGGAGGACCTCAAGGCCGGCAGGCTGCCCGCCGTGGTGGCCACCTCGAGCCTGGAGCTGGGCATCGACATGGGCGCGGTGGACCTGGTCGTCCAGGTCGAGTCGCCGCCCTCGGTGGCCTCCGGCCTGCAGCGGGTGGGGCGGGCCGGCCACCAGGTGGGCGCGATCTCCCGAGGCGTGATCTTTCCGAAATTCCGCGGCGACCTGGTGCAGACCGCGGTGGTCACCGAGCGCATGCGCGAGGGCGCGATCGAGTCGGTGCGCGGGCCGCGCAATCCGCTGGACGTGCTCGCGCAGCAGATCGTCTCGATGGTGTCGATCGAGGACCGGGACGTGGACGCGCTGCTCGCGCTGATTCGCCGGGCCGCCCCGTTCACCGCCCTGCCCGCGTCGGCCTACGAGGCGACGCTGGACATGCTCGCCGGCCGCTACCCCTCGGACGCGTTCGCCGAACTGCGCCCGCGCATCGTGTGGGACCGGGTGGGCGGGGTGCTGTCCGCCCGCCCGGGCGCGCAGCGGCTCGCCGTCACCTCGGGTGGCACCATCCCCGACCGGGGCCTGTTCGGCGTGTTCCTGGTCGCCGGCGACGCGAAGTCGCGGGTCGGCGAGCTGGACGAGGAAATGGTCTACGAGTCGCGCGTGGGCGACGTGTTCACGCTGGGCACGTCGTCGTGGCGGATCGAGGACATCACCCACGACAAGGTGCTGGTCTCGCCCGCCCCCGGGGTGCCGGGCAAACTGCCGTTCTGGCACGGCGACGCGCTCGGACGGCCGGTGGAACTGGGTCGGGCGCTGGGCGCGTTCGTCCGCGAGGTGGGCGCGCTGCCGGCGGACCGGGCCCGCGAACGGGTGGCCGCCGCGGGCCTGGACCCGTGGGCGGTGGACAACCTGCTCGGCTACCTGGGCGAGCAGCGCGAGGCGTGCGGCCACATCCCGGACGACCGCACCATCGTGGTCGAGCGCTTCCGCGACGAGTTGGGCGACTGGCGGGTGGTGGTGCACTCGCCGTTCGGCGCCCAGGTGCACGCGCCCTGGGCGCTGGCCATCTCGGCCCGGCTGCGCGAGCGCACCGGTCTGGACGTGCAGACCATGCACGGCGACGACGGGATCGTGCTGCGGCTGCCGGACACCGGCATGCCCTTCGGTGAGCAGTCCTTCGGCGAGGAGCCCGACGATCTCGCGGCGGGTGCCCTGCCGCCGGACTTCGCGCTCTTCGAGGAGGCCGAGGTGGAGCCGCTGGTGACCGCCGAGGTCGGCGGCTCGGCGCTGTTCGCGTCCCGCTTTCGCGAGTGCGCGGCCCGCGCGCTGCTGCTGCCGCGGCGCATGCCGGGCCGGCGCACCCCCCTGTGGCAGCAGCGCCAACGCTCGGCCCAACTGCTCGCGGTGGCCAGTGAGTACGGCTCGTTCCCGATCGTCCTGGAAACGATGCGCGAGTGCCTCCAGGACGTGTTCGACGTGCCCGGCCTGACCGGCCTGATGCGCGACATCGCCACCCGCGCCGTGCGCATTGTCGAGGTCACCACCACCGAGCCCTCGCCGTTCGCCCGCTCGCTGCTGTTCGGCTACGTCGCGCAGTTCATGTACGAGGGCGACTCGCCGCTCGCCGAACGGCGGGCGGCGGCGCTCGCGCTCGACTCGCGGCTGTTGGCCGAGCTGCTCGGCCAGGCCGAGTTGCGCGAACTGCTCGACCCACAGGTGCTGGCCCGCACCGAGGCCGAGTTGCAACGACTGGCCGAGGATCGCCGGGTGCGCGACGCCGAGGGCGTCGCCGATCTGCTGCGGCTGCTCGGGCCGCTGACCACCGCCGAGGTCGCGGCGCGCGCCACGGGCGCCTTCGAGAGCGACTGGCTGACCGGCCTGGAGGATGCGCGTCGGGTGATCCGGGTGCGGATCGCGGGCGAGGAGCGCTGGGCCGGCATCGAGGACGCGGGCCGACTGCGGGACGCGCTGGGCACTCCCCTGCCGGTCGGCGTCCCCGAGGCGTTCACCGAGCCGGTCAAGGATCCGCTGGGCGACCTGCTGGCCCGGCACGCGCGCACGCACGGCCCGTTCCGGGCGGGCGAAGCCGCCGCCCGCTTCGGTCTGGGCGTCGCGGTGACCACGGGCACGCTGGAGCGGCTGGCCGCGGGCGGGCAGGTGGTCTCCGGCGAGTTCCGCCCCGGTGGATCCGGCCTGGAGTGGTGCGGCGCGGAGGTGCTGCGGATGTTGCGCCGGCGCTCGCTGGCGGCGCTGCGGCACGAGGTCGAACCGGTGCCGCCGGTCGCACTGGCCCGGTTCCTGACCGCGTGGCAGGGCGTCGGCGCGAGCGGGGTGCGCGGCCCGGACGGCCTGGTCCGGGTGATCGAGCAGCTCCAGGGCGCGAGCGTGCCGGCTTCGGCGCTGGAGAAGCTGGTGCTGCCCTCGCGCGTGGTCGACTACCACCCGGCGATGCTGGACGAGTTGTGCGCGGCCGGCGAGGTGGTGTGGGCCGGACACGGCGCGCTGCCCGGCAAGGACGGTTGGCTCTCGCTCTGCCTCGCGGACGCCGCGCCATACCTGTTCCCGCCGCCGGTGCCGCTGGAGACGACATCACTGCACACCGCGATCCTGGCCGCGCTGTCCGGCGGCTACGCGCTGTTCTTCCGGCAGTTGACCGAGCGGCTGGAACTGCCGGCTCCGGCGTCCGAGGCGGCGATCGCCGACGCGCTGTGGGACCTGGTGTGGTCCGGGCGGGTCACCGGTGACACGCTCACCCCGCTGCGTGCGCTGCTCGGCTCCGGGCGCACGTCCGGCTCCACCGCGCATCGCGCCCGGCGGGCGACCCCGCGCGGGCGGTACGCGGGACTGAGTCGGGGTCGTCCGGTCGCGTCCGGGCGCACCGGCCCGCCCACCGTGGCCGGCCGCTGGTCGCTGGCCCCCGCACCCGAGCCCGACCCGACCCGGCGCGCCCACGCGCTGGCCGAGACGCTGCTCGACCGGCACGGCGTGGTCACCCGCGGCGCGGTGGTCGCCGAGGGCAGCCCCGGCGGGTTCGCCGCCGCCTACAAGGTGCTGAGCGTGTTCGAGGACGGCGGCCGGGTCCGCCGGGGCTACTTCGTGGAGGGGCTGGGCGCCGCCCAGTTCGCCGCCGACGGCGCGGTGGACCGGCTGCGCGCGCTCCAGGGCGCGAGCGAGCGCCGTGAGCCGCACGAGGTGCCCGGCGCGGTGGTGCTGGCCGCCGCCGACCCGGCCAATCCGTACGGTGCCGCGCTGGCGTGGCCGGACCGTCCCGGCGAGACCGGCGGCGGCCACCGCCCGGGCCGCAAGGCGGGCGCGCTGGTGGTCCTGCTCGACGGCGAACCGATCCTGTACATCGAGCGCGGCGGGCGCACGTTGTTGTCCTGGACCGACGACCCGGACCGGGTCGGCCCCGCCGCCGAGGCGCTGGCCCACGCGGTGCGCGCGGGCGCGCTGGGCAAGCTGACGGTGGAGCGGGCCGACGGCGCCGAGGTGCTCACCTCCTCGCTGGGCAAGGCACTGGAGGCGGCCGGGTTCCATGCCACCCCCAGGGGGCTGCGCCTGCGAGGGTGACACCGTTTCGTTACACGAGCGCCCGGTCCGCGAAACACCCCGGTCATGTACGTCCAGCAGGATCGTGGTCACGGAAGGCGACGCGGGGAGCGATCCCGGTGACGCCGACCGGCACCATCCGCCCGTGGCGACCCTGCACGCGTCACGGTCGGAAGCACATGGATCCGGCGTCGCGAACGTGTTCCTGGCCGCGCGCTCGCGACGTCGGTCCCTGTGCGGCATCGCCTGCGGCGCCGCGACCCCCGGGGTTCGGCCGCACCGACGGGTCCGGGGGGACTCGGAAGGCCGGCCCCGGGCTCGGCTCCGGCCGCCGCCCGTCCGGGACAATGGTGGGGTGCCCGAAGGCGACAGCGTGTATCAGGTGGCGCGGCGGCTGCGCGCGGCCCTCGTGGACCGCCCACTGACCGTGACCGACTTCCGCGTGCCCGCCCTGGCGACCGTGGACCTGACCGGGCGCTCGGTCCTGGCGGTGGTCCCGCGCGGCAAGCACCTGCTGACCCGGATCGAGGGCGACCTCACGCTGCACACCCATCTGCGGATGGATGGCAGGTGGGAGATTCAACCCACCGGCCCGCGCCCGCTCCCCCGGCCCTGGCACGCGATCCGCCTGGTGCTGGCCAACGCGACACAGACCGCCGTCGGAATGCGGATGCCCGTGGTCGAACTGCTGCGCACCGCCGACGAGGCGACCGCGGTCGGCCGGCTGGGTCCGGATCTGCTCGGTCCGGACTGGGATCCGGTCGAGGCCGCACGCCGACTGGCCGAGCGCCCGGACCGGCCGATCGGCGAGGCGCTCCTGGACCAGCGCAACCTGGCCGGGATCGGCAACGTGTACCGGGCGGAACTGTGCTTCCTGCGCGGCATCACCCCCTGGACCCCGGTCGCGGCGGCCGGCGACCCGCACGCGTGGGCCGCCTTGGCGCACCGCCTGCTGTACGCCAATCGCGACCGGATCGGGCACGTCACCACCGGCGACACCCGACCGGGCCGGCGGCACTGGGTCTACGGGCGCGGCGGTCGCCCGTGCGCGCGCTGCGGCACCCCGATCCGACGAGCGGACCTGGGCGACCCGCCGCGGGTCGCGTTCTGGTGCCCGCGCTGCCAAGTGTCACCCGATGGGAGTACACCCGGTGACCGACGCCCGGGCGGTTCGTCGTACAGGGCATGAGCCCGCCCCGGATCGTGCCCGCCCTGGTGTTGCCCGTCCTGCTCGTGGCCGCGGCCGGCTGCACCTCGGTGTCCGCGCCGAGCCCGTCGCCGCGCCCGGCGCCCCCGGCAGCGACCGCCGCCGCACCGTTCGCGCCCGTGCCGGAACCGACTCCCGCCGCCGAGGTCTCCGCGTTCGCGGCGGAGCCGGAGCCGGCGATCACGGCGATGGCGGGCGGGTCGGCCGAGTCCGAGGTGCCCGAGCCGGCCGGCCCGACCGCGACCGGGCAGGACCCGGATTCGCCGCCCCCGCCCCGGACCACCCGCCCGCGCCCGCGGGCCGAGAAGGGTGAGGCCCGGCCGGCCCGCACGAGGGCGCCGACCGGGCGGTCGAACCGGGTCGAGAGCGACCCGTGCGACGCCCTCGCGGCGGCCGGCGTGTTCCCCCGCGGCGGCGCCACGCACCGCTGGTGCCACTGGCAGGAGGGCCGGCGGTGACACCGATCTCGTTGCCCCACGCCTTTATTGACTGTTCGTCAGATGGCTCGTACGGTCGGCGCGCTGTGCACGCCTAGCGCCGGGAGGCCAACCGTGTTTCGTGAAGCCCTCGATCTGACCGGCCGAGTCGCCGTCGTCACCGGCGCGGCCTCGGGCATCGGCCGCTCCAGCGCCGAGGTGCTGGCCGACCTGGGCGCGACCGTGGTCTGCGCGGACATCCAAGAGGCCGGGGCACAGGAGACCGCGAAGGCGATCGTGGCCGCCGGCGGCGCCGCGACCGCCGCCGGCGTGGACACCTCCAAGGCCGCCCAGGTGGACGCGCTGATCGGCGACGCGGTGGCCGCGCACGGCCGGCTCGACGTGCTCGCCAACATCGCCGGGGTGATGCATTCGAGCACGGTGATCGAGACCGAGGAAGCCGACCTCGACCGGGTCCTCGCGATCAACTTCAAGGGTGTCTTCTTCGGCTGTCGGGCCGCGGCGCGCGTGATGACCGCGCAGGGCTTCGGCAGCATCGTCAACATGGCCTCCGGCGCGGTGGACACCGCGACCTCGGGCCTGCTGTGCTACGGCGCGGCCAAGGCCGCGGTCGTGCAGTTGACCAAGACCCTGGCCACCGAGGTCGGTCCCAGCGGCGTGCGGGTCAACGCGGTCGCGCCGGGCTGGATCGTCACCGGGATGACCGGCCGGCACTGGACCGACGCGGACGGCAACGAGGACGAGGAGCGCAAGGCCGCCGTGGCCGCGCCGATGGCCCGGATGGCCCCGCTGCGCACAGTCGGCGAGCCCACCGACATCTCCTACGCGGTGGCCTATCTCGCCTCGGACGCCGCCAGGTTCGTCACCGGCCAGATCCTGCGCCCCAACGGCGGCATCGCGATGCCCTGGTAGACCACAGTCCGAACCCTCGCCCGTCCGACCCGCCATCCCGCGCCCGCACCGCCCGCGCTCATGCCGAAGCCCCGCCTCCCACAATCGGGAGGCGGGGCCGAGGCCGCGCGTCGCTCAGGCCTGGTTCTCGGCCTGGAACATCCAGCTCATCTTCTCGAGATCCGCGGCGATCGTGATGAACAGGTCCTGGCTGACCGGGTCCGGTTCCTCGGTGGCCGCGATCCGCTCGCGCATGCGCTCGATGACCGCGCCGTACACACCGACGAAGTAACCGACCACGTCGGCGTCCTTGATCCAGCCGGAGTCGGGCTGCGGGACACCGCTGCCCGCCGTGATGGTCGCGGCCCGGCCGTCCGGGTTGTACCCGATCGCCGAGGCGCGCTCCGCGACGGTGTCCGCGAAGGCGCGCGCCGAGGCGACCACCTCGTCCAACTGGAGGTGGATCGAACGGAAGCGCGGACCCACCACGTTCCAGTGGGTCTGCTTGGCGACCAGCGAGAGATCTATCAGGTCGACGAGGGCACCCTGAAGCGCCTCGCCGGTGATCTTGCGCGCATCGTCGGACAGGGGGCTCTTGACGACGACCATGGTGCTACGACTCCTCGGGGTTGGTGTCGATTCGACCACCGGGCCGGGGGACCCGGTGTACACGACACCGGATGCCCCGATTCGGGCGAACGATGCTCCCGAGTGGGAAAGACCACACCACCGGTCGTCGAGGTCAGGCCGCCACCACCACACTCACCGCGTTGTCGGCGGAGATCGGGCCCGTGCCCGACGACCGGTCGTTGTTCTGACGTTCCGCGGCGGCGCGCTCGTTCGGCGTGAAGCCGGCGCCGACCGGTTCCAGGACCGGACGCATCGCCTCGGCCGAGGCCAGCTCGGCGAGGGCCAGCTCGTCGCTGACCTCCCGCATGAGCACGGACATGCGCACGTCCAGCGCGTCGCAGATCGCGGCGAGCAGTTCGGACGAGGCTTCCTTTTGGCCGCGCTCGACCTCGGACAGGTAGCCAAGGGATACCCGGGCTGAGGACGACACCTCGCGCAGGGTGCGACCCTGACGCTGGCGCTGGCGCCGCAGCACGTCACCCAGCAGGCGACGGAGCAGGATCATCGGTCGCTCCCTCCTAGGGCGGCTCGGGGGGTCACAGCCCCACCGTACCTGCCCGACCGCGCGGGTGTGCCCGCCTTACGGTCCTGTTCACTCAGGGCGTGGAACCTTGACGGCGGGGGTGTCCAGGGTCCATGGGGTTTCCGGCCCACTCCCACCTCGATTCGCAGCACGTCGTTGCACAGCCTTCCGCGTGTCCCGCGCATTCTTGACCGAAGCGCTCTCCCCGGTCGGCCGGGGAGCCCGGTCACCCCGTGCACGACGGGTCCTGCTCGGCCGGCAGCCCCGCCACGACGCACCGGAGCAGATCCAGGACGCGGACCGTGGTCATCTCCCGAATCCTGCTCCGACTTCCCGAGAACAGCAACGAGAGCACGGTTGTTCCCTCGGGTCCGGCCACCGCGATGTGCACGGTGCCCACAGGCTTGCCGTCCTGGGGGTCCGGCCCGGCGACCCCCGTCGTGGCCACCCCGTAGGTACCCGACATCAGGCGCCGCACACCCTCGGCCATCGCCGCCGCCACGTCCGGGTGAACCGCGCCCTCGGCGGCCAGCAGGTCGGCGTCCACGCCGAGCACCGCGGCCTTGACGTCGGTGGCGTACGCGGTGATCGAACCGCGCACGCTCACGGACGCGCCCGGCACCGAGGTCAGTTCGGCGGCGACCAGGCCGCCGGTGAGCGACTCGGCCACCGCGACGGTGGCGCCACGCTCGCGCAGCAGGTCCAGCACGACGCCGGCCGGCGTGTCGCCCGCCTCGCCGTACACACAGCCCCCGAGCAGTTCGCGGGCCCGCGCCGCGGCGGCGTCGACCGCGTCGGCGCCGCCGGGAGCGGTCGAGGTGAGCTTGACCCTGGTCTGCCCGGCGGTGGCGAGGTAGGCCACCTCGACCGCGCCCACGACCGCGAGTTCCTTCTCCAGCGGCTCCAGCGCCGCGGCGATCACGCCCTCACCGACCGACGCGGTGAGCAACTGGCGCTGGGCCCGGATCGGTGGGTTGCCCGCGCGGCGCAACAGGTCGGGCAGCACCCGGTCCTCGGTCATCGCGATCATCTCGTGCGGCGGGCCGGGCACCGCGTACACCTGCACGTCGCCGATCTCGATAGCCACGCCCGGGGCGCTGCCGTTGGGGTTGGGCAACGAGCGGCCGCCCTCGGGCACGTCCGCCTGCTGCAGGCCGAGCGCGGTGAGGGTACGGTTCAGGCCCTGGTACCGGCGGCGCAGCCAGTCCTCGATCGCCGGTTCCCGGCGCAGCGCCACCCCGGCCACGGCGGCGATCGCCTCGCGCGTGCGGTCGTCGGACGTGGGACCGAGGCCGCCGGAGACCAGTACCGCGTCGGCGCGCCGCACGGCCTGGGTGAGCACGTCGATCATCTCGTCGAGTCCATCGCCCACGGTGGACACGCCGGTGACCCGCAGCCCGGCCGCGGTGAGTCGGCGGCCGAGGGTGACCGCGTTCGTGTTCACCACGTCGCCGACGAGCAACTCGTCCCCCACCGCGACCAGTTCGACCTTCAATTCGCGCATGGTCCCTCTCCCCCCGTGGTCGGGTTCCGTCCCGACGTCAAACCTGTCCGGCGGGCACCGGCGTGCCGCGTCGCAGTCGTACGGCCTTGACGATGTAGTCCAGGCCGGTCACCACGGTGATGATCACCGCGGCCGCCATCACCCAGGCCCGGGTGCTGGCCAGCGGGCCGGTCATGACCAGTGTGTACATGCCGATCGCGACACCCTGGAGCATGGTCTTGGCCTTGCCTCCCCGGCTGGCCGGGATCACGCCGTGGCGGATCACCCAGAAGCGCAGCAAGGTGATGCCGATCTCCCGGGCGAGCACCACGAGGGTGACCCACCACGGCAGGTCGCCGAGCGCGGACAGGCTGATCAGCGCGGCACCCATCAGCGCCTTGTCGGCGATCGGGTCGACCAGTTTGCCGAAGTCGGTGACCAGGTTGTGCATCCGGGCCAGCTTGCCGTCGAAGAGGTCGCTGATGCTGGCCACGGTGAACGCGGCCCAGGCCCAGGCCCGCCACGCGGGATCGTGGCCGCCGTCCTGGAGCAGCAGGACGACGAAGACCGGCACCAGGGCCACCCGCATCATGGTCAGCGCGTTGGCCGCGTTCCACGCGCTCACCGAGGTGGTGGGGTCGCCGAGTCGATCCGGCTTCGGCGGGTGGTTGGCCGCGGCGGCGCGGACCGCCTCGGCCGGACGCCGACGCTGCGGTGCCGGATCGGCCGTCACCGATCGCCCCCGGGCACGATCACGTCGATCGCATCGCCGTGCAGGTCGGCGCCCTCGCTGTCGGTGACCCGGACCCGGACCAGGTCGCCGACCCGCAGGCCCTCGCCGATCACGGTGGTCGAGCCGTCGGTCTCGGGGGCCTGGTGGTGCGCGTGGCCCTCGGCGCTGCCGTCCTCGCCGAGTTCCTCGATCAGCACGATCACCTCGGTGCCGATCCGGTCCTCGGCGCGTTGCGCGACGAGTTCCTCGGCCAGCCGGGAGATCCGCTCCACGCGCGCGGCCACCACATCCGGATCGATCTTGTCGGCGTAGCCCGCCGCCTCGGTGCCGTCCTCGTCCGAGTAGCCGAACACGCCGATCGCGTCGAGTCGGGCGGCGATCAGGAAGCGCTCCAGCTCGTCCACGTCCTCCTCGGTCTCGCCCGGGAAGCCGACGATGAAGTTCGAGCGCGCGCCGGCCTCGGGGGCCTTGGCCCGGGCCTGCTCCAGGAGGGTGGTGAACGCCTCGCGCGAGCCGAAGCGGCGCATCCTGCGCAGCACCGGCTCGGAGGCGTGCTGGAAGGACAGGTCGAAGTAGGGCGCGACGCCGGGCGTGCCGGTGAGCACGTCGATCAGGGTCGGCCGCATCTCGGCGGGCTGGAGGTAGTTGACCCGGACCCGCTCGATGCCCTCGATGGCGGCCAGCTCCGGCAGCAGCGTCTCGAGCAGGCGCAGGTCGCCCAGATCCTTGCCGTAGGAGGTGGAGTTCTCGCTGACCAGGACGATCTCGCGGACGCCCTGCTCGGCCAGCCAGCGGGCCTCGGCGATCACGTCCGAGGGGCGTCGGGAGAGGAACGAGCCGCGGAAGGAGGGGATCGCGCAGAACGAGCAACGTCGGTCGCAGCCGGAGGCGAGCTTGAGCGAGGCGACCGGGCCGGAGCCGAGCCGGCGGCGCAGCGCGCGCGGCCCGGAGGCCGGGGCGACGCCTTCCGGCAGGTCTGCGGGTGCGCCGTGTCCGGGCACCGCGACATCGGCGGCCTGGCGCTCGACCGGGGTGATCGGCAGCAGTGCGCGGCGGTCGCGCGGCACGTGCGAGGTGTGCTCGTCGCCCGCGAGGATCGAGCGCAGCCGGGTGGAGATGTCGCCGTAGTCGTCGAAGCCGAGCACCGCGTCCGCCTCGGGCAGGGCGCCCGCGAGCTGGTCGCCGTAGCGCTCGGCCAGACAGCCGACCGCGACGACGGCCTGCGTGCGGCCCTCGCCCTTGAGGTCGGCGGCTTCCAGGACGGTGTCGATCGAGTCCTTCTTGGCGGACTCGACGAAACCGCACGTGTTGACCATCACGACGGACGCGTCCGCGGCGTCCTCGACGAGGGACCAGCCGTCGGCCTCCAGCCGGCCGGCGAGTTCCTCGGAGTCCACCTCGTTGCGGGCGCAGCCGAGGGTGACCAGGGCGACGGTGCGCAGGGCGGAGGGGCTCTCGGCCGGGGCGGCGGGGCTGGTGGTATCGCGGGCGGGCATGCCGGAAAGCCTACGTCAGGCGCGGGCGTGGACCGGACGCAGGGAAGCGTCCGATGGTTCCGGGGAGGTCACGATGGCTCGTCAACGAGGGGAAGCACCCGCCGACGAGGTGGTCCGCGTCGGAGAAGGGTCGGCCGACGCGCTCGTCCGCGTCGGGGAGGGGCGGGCCGATGAGGTGGTCGGCGTCGGGGAAGGTTCGGCCGACGCGCTCGTCCGCATCTGCGGGAGGGGGTTGCCGGGTACGAACGTGTGCTGGGCCACGTCGCCCTCCTCGCCCGCCGGGCCCAGGTCCTTGCCGTTGACGTTCAGTCGCGCGGCGCCGGAGTTGCCGATCTGGAGCTTGAGCTGCTCGGGGTCGGTGAGCGTCTTGGCCTCGCCCTTGTTCAGGATCGTCTCGAAGATCTGCTTGTTCTCGGCGTCGAACGCGCGGATCCAGCTGCGGCCGTCGACGGCGGTGATCGTGACGACCACCTCGGCCGGGAACTCGGGGGTCTTGGTCGACGGCTCGACCGGAGGCGGTGGGGGCGGCGGGGCCGGGGCTACGAGGGCGGTCGTGGTCGGCGCGACCCGCGACGCGGTCTCCTTCTTGTCGTCGTCGGCGCGACCGCCGGCGAGCTGGACGAACGCGAAGATCAGCACGATGACCACCGCGACGCCCATGGCCAGGGTCCAGTTCGGCCGGCGGTACTCGATCGATTTGCGGGGGGAGTCGAAGATCTCGGTCGGGCGGGGAGTGCTGGTGCCGCCGACCGTGTGGTCGTATTCGGCGATCAGCGGATCGGGTTCCAGGCCGGTCGCGCGGGCCAGGGTGCGGATGTGGCCGCGGGCGTAGAAGTCGCCGCCGCACGGTTCGAAGTCGTCCCGTTCGACGCCCTCGATGATGACCTGCCGGATGCGGGTGACCTCACTGAGCCGTTCGACAGTGAGACCGGCCCGCACTCGTGCCTCGGCGAGGCTTTGACCGATCGACACGATTCGCCCCTTATGCGTCATTCATCACGACTGACACCAATCATCACTTAAGTCAGATCATTCACCACGCAACGTGGCCATAACCTGCTCGATTTCATCCGGTTTGATCAACACCTCGCGCGCCTTGGAGCCCTCGCTGGGTCCGACGATGTCCCGGCTCTCCATCAGGTCCATCAGCCGCCCGGCCTTCGCGAAGCCGACCCGCAGCTTGCGCTGGAGCATCGAGGTCGAGCCGAACTGGGTGGAGACCACCAGTTCGACCGCCTGGCAGAGCAGGTCGAGGTCGTCGCCGACCTCCTCGTCCACCTGCTTCTTGCGATCCGGCGCGGCGGTGACCTCCTCGCGGTACTCCGGCTGGAGTTGCTCCTTGCAGTGCCGGGCGACCGCGTCGATCTCCTCCTCGGTGACGTAGGCGCCCTGCATGCGGATCGGCTTGCTCGCGCCCATCGGCAGGAACAGCGCGTCGCCCTTGCCGATCAGCTTCTCCGCGCCGGGCTGGTCCAGGATCACCCGGCTGTCCGCCAGCGAGGAGGTGGCGAACGCGAGTCGGGACGGCACATTGGCCTTGATCAGCCCGGTCACCACGTCGACGCTGGGCCGCTGGGTGGCCAGCACCAGGTGGATGCCCGCCGCGCGGGCGAGCTGGGTGATCCGCACGATCGAGTCCTCGACGTCGCGCGGGGCGACCATCATCAGGTCGGCCAACTCGTCCACGATCACCAGCAGGTACGGGTACGGCTGCGCCTCGCGCTCGCTGCCCGGCGGCATCTTGAGCTTGCCCGCGCGCACCGCGACGTTGAAGTCGTCCACGTGCCGGAAGCCGAAGTTGGCCAGGTCGTCGTAGCGCATGTCCATCTCGCGCACGACCCACTGGAGCGCCTCGGCGGCCTTCTTCGGATTGGTGATGATCGGCGTGATCAGGTGCGGGATGCCCTCGTAGGTGGTCAGTTCGACCCGCTTGGGGTCGACCAGCACCATCCGCACCTCCTCCGGGGTGGCACGCATCATGATCGAGGTGATCAGGCCGTTGATGCAGCTCGACTTGCCCGCGCCGGTGGCGCCCGCGACCAGCAGGTGCGGCATCTTGGCCAGGTTGGCCACCACGTCGTTGCCCTCGACGTCCTTGCCGAGCGCGGCGATCATCGGATGCGCGTCGCCGCTCGCGGTGTCCGAGGCCAGGATGTCGCCCAGGCTGACCATCTCGCGGTCGGTGTTGGGAATCTCGATGCCGACCGCGGACTTGCCCGGGATCGGGCTGATGATCCGCACGTCGGCGCTGGCCACCGCGTACGCGATGTTCTTGGCGAGCGCGGTGATCCGCTCCACCTTGACCGCCGGGCCCAGTTCGATCACGTAGCGGGTCACCGTCGGGCCCCGGGAGAAACCGGTGACCTGCGCGTCCACGTTGAACTGCTCGAACACCTTGGACAGCGCGGCGACCACGTCGTCGTTGGCCTTGCTGCGGGCCTTGGCCGGCGGGCCCTTCTTGAGCAGCGACGGGCCGGGCAGGTGGTAGGTGATGTCGCCGGACAGCCGCAGTTGCTCGCTGCGCGGCGGCGCGGGGGTGTGCGCCGGCGCGTCGGCGGCGCGCGCCCGCAGGTCGGTGACCACCCGGGCGGCGGCGGCTTTGCGCGAGCGCGCGGGCGGTACGACCAGGCCCGCGTCGTTCGCGTCCAGCGCCGCGGCGGCGGCCGCGGCCACGTCGATCGCGTCCGGATGGCCGTCGGCACCGCTGGACCGGCGGCGCGGTCGGGTCCTGCGGACCGGCGCGGCGGCGGGAGGCGCGTCGTCCTCGTCGAACCCGGCGAAGCCGCTCGGGCGCTCGTCCTCATCGAACGGCGCGGGCTCGGGCCCCTCGATGAAGCCCAGGAAGACCCCGAGCCGCTCGGGTACCGCGTTGATCGGCGTGGCGGTCACCACGAGCAGGCCGAACACGATCAGCAGCACGAGAAGCGGCACCGCGACCCACCGGGTCACCAGGTGCACGGGCGGGGTCGCGAAGGCCCAACCGACCAGGCCGCCGGCGTCGCGCATCGCGGCCGCGCCGTCGCCCGGTTGCGGCGTCCCGCAGCCGACGTGGATCAGCCCGAGCACGCTGCACACCAGCGCCGTGCAGCCGATCATGATCCGCCCGGTGGCGTCCTTCTGGTCGGGGTGGCGCATCACCCGTACGCCCAGCGCGCCGACCAGGAACGGCACCAGCAGGTCGAGCCGGCCCACCAGGCCCGCGACGACCGCGTTGACCGCCTCGCCGACCGCGCCGTCGATGGTGCCCCACGCGCCGGCCGCGATCACTATGGCCAGGCCGAGCAGGGCCAGTCCCAGGCCGTCCCGGCGGTGCGCCGGGTCCAGCCCGCGCGCGCCGGAACCGATTCCGCGCGCGGCCGAGCCGAACGCGTGGGCCAGCCCCAGCCACAGTCGCTTGAGCCCCTTCCCGAGCAACGCGGGTACCCCGCCGAGCAGTTTCGGCGGGGGCGGCGGGGGTGGCGCGGGTTTCTTGGCGGCAGCCTTCTTCTTCGCGGCCGTGCGCGGTTGCGCTCCGCCGCCGGACGCACGTGTGGCCATGTTCCGAGGTTACCGGTGGACCCTTCACACCTCATGCGTCCCAGCCCGGAGGGCGCGCGTGTCGGATTCGCACGCCGCTTCCGGACCCGGGGTGGCCCCGAGCCCCGACCGGGCCGCACACGGCCCGGTCGGGGCTCGGGGCCACCGGGTCAGGCGTCCGCCTCGCCGGTGTCCGGTGCCGGTACCAGCGGCGGGCCGCCGTGCCCGGCCGCGGCCGGGGCGAGGGCGTCGAGCGCGGCGCGCATCCGGGCCACCCGGCGGCGGAGTTGACTCGCCGAGGCGGCCAGGATCGGATCGTCCGCCGACTCGACCTGCTTGGCCATGCCGTCGGCCTGCTCCTCGACCGAGGCCAGCCGCGCGGACAACTCCGCGATCACGTCCGCCCCGGCCCGGTCGCCGCCGGCCACGCCTTCGAGCCGCCCGCGCAGCAACGCGGCCTGCTCGCGCAGTTGGCAGTTCTTCTTGTACAGGTCCACGAACACGGAGACCTTGGCCCGCAGCACCCACGGGTCGAACGGTTTGGAGATGTAGTCGACGGCACCGGCCGCGTATCCGCGGAAGGTGTGGTGCGGACCGTGGTTGATCGCGGTCAGGAAGATGATCGGGATGTCCCGGGTCTTCTCCCGGCGCTTGATGTGCGCGGCCGTCTCGAAACCGTCCATGCCGGGCATCTGGACGTCGAGCAGGATCACCGCGAACTCGTCCGTGAGCAGCGCCTTGAGGGCTTCCTCGCCCGAATGCGCCCGAACCAGGGTCTGGTCCAGCGCGGACAGGATCGCCTCCAGGGCGAGCAGATTCTCCTGACGGTCATCGACCAGGAGGATCTTGGCCTTCTCCGTCATGGCCCACCCTCTTCGATCCGACACGGTGGGTGACCCCGCGTATCGGTCGGCTCCACTCGTCCTTGTGCATCTTTTCGGTTTACGCGGCCCTGAATGACACAGCCTCGATCGACACGGTTTCGCTCGACCCGACCTTCGCCGTGGCCGTCCCGGCGCACACCACACCGGTCGAGCACACGTTCCGGGTGGTGCTCGTCCCGGTCATGGTAGTGGCCAGGCGATCGGCTCGGCAGGTATTCCGACACAGACGACCGCATGGTGTCACCACGCCTCGACCCACGGTCGCGACAACACCGCATCGACCCCTCCGCCCCTTCAACGTCGCTCGGTCCGTTCGGGTTCCATCATGGGGCGCCGGCCGCCCGGGAAGCGAACTAGTGGTCGAGCCAAGTCCGGATGAGTCCCAACAAGTGCCGCGTGTCGACCGGCTTGGCGACGTAGTCGGAGGCCCCGGAGTCGATGCTCTTCTCCTGATCCCCCTTCATCGCCTTCGCCGTCAACGCGATGATCGGCAGCCCGGCGTATTGCGGCATCCGGCGAATCGCCGAAGTCGTGGCGTATCCGTCCATTTCCGGCATCATCACGTCCATCAGCACGATCGCGATGTCGTCGTGCGCCTGGAGCACCTCGATGCCCTCACGGCCGTTCTCCGCGTACAGCACGCTCAGCCCGTACTGCTCCAGCACGCTGGTGAGCGCGAACACGTTGCGCACGTCGTCGTCGACGATCAGCACCCGCTCGCCGTCGAAGGTGCCCTCGAACGGCTCGACCACCGGCTTGGCCGGGACCGGGTGGTCGGGGCGGACCGGGGCGGTGGCGCCGATCACCGCCCGGGTCAGCCCGTCCGGGGTGGAGACCCGCTGGAGCAGCACGATCCGACGTCGATAGCCGCGCAGGCGACCCGACTCGGAGCGGGTCGGCCGGTGCGGGACGTGCACCACGACCGGCAGGTTCTGCAGCTCGGGCCGGGAGGCGACCGCGTCCAGCACCTGCCAGGCCCCCTCGTCGGCCAGCCGCAGGTCCACCACCAGGCACGCGGGCGGCGTCTCGGCGAGCAGCCGGACCGCCTCCCCCTCGTCGCCGGCGGTACTCACCTCGATCGCCCCGTTCATCGCGGCCAGCGCGCCGGCCAGCGGAGCTCCGTCGGACTGCGGGGTCTCCACCACCAGCACCCGGCTCGGGACCGAGTCGCCCTTGTCCTCGTCCACCTCCTCGCCGTCGGCGAGGAGGTCGGGGGCATCGCTCAGCAGCGGGGTGGACGGCGCGGCGGCGGGCAGCGCCGCCCGGTACGGCGTCGGGGCCAGCTCGGTGTGCCGGTCGTGGATCACCTCGTCACCCGGGACCAGGACGCTGTCCAGCGGGAGGTAGAGGGTGAACGTGCTGCCTCGGCCCGGCATGCTCTCGGCGTGGATCTCACCGCCGAGCAGCCACGCGATCTCCCGGCTGATCGACAGGCCCAGGCCGGTGCCGCCGTAGCGGCGGCTGGTGGTGCCGTCGGCCTGCTGGAACGCCTCGAAGATCACCTTGAGCTTGTCCACCGCGATGCCGATGCCCGTGTCGATCACCGAGAACGCCACCGCGTGTTCGGCGTTGTCCAACTCGGTGTTGGTCAGCGGGATGTCGTCGGTGAGGGTGATCAGCACCTCCACCGAGCCGGAGTCGGTGAACTTGACCGCGTTCGAGAGCAGGTTGCGCAACACCTGTTGCAGGCGCTGCTCGTCGGTGAACAGGATCCCGGGCACCGCGGGCGAGACGTGCACCGTGAAGTCGAGGTTCTTCTCCGAGGTCAGCGGCCGGATGGTCGCCTCGACGTAGTCCATGAGCTGGGCCAGCGCGATCCGCGCCGGCCGCACGTCCATCTTCCCGGCCTGCACCTTGGACAGGTCCAGGATGTCGTTGATCAGTTGCAGCAGGTCGGATCCGGCGCCGTGGATGGTCTCGGCGAACTCGACCTGCTTGCGGGTCAGGTTGCCCTCGACGTTGTCCGCGAGCAGCTTGGCCAGGATCAGCAGGCTGTTCAGCGGGGTGCGCAGCTCGTGCGACATGTTGGCGAGGAACTCGGACTTGTACTTGGAGGACAGCGCGAGTTGCTCGGCCCGCTCCTCCAGCGCCTGCCGGGCCTGTTCGATCTCCCGGTTCTTGATCTCGATGTCCCGGTTCTGCCGGGCGAGCAGCGCCGCCTTGTCCTCCAACTCGGCGTTGGAGTGCCTCAGTTCGCCCTGCTGGCGCTGGAGCTCCTCGGAGCGTTCCTGGAGTTCCTCGGTCAGCCGCTGCGATTCGGCCAGCAACATCTCGGTGCGCGAGTTCGCCATGATCGTGTTGACCGTGACGCCGATCTGCTCGTTGAGCTGCTCCAGGAAGTTGCGGTGCACCTTGGTGAACGGACGGAACGAGGCGAGTTCGAGGACGCCGAGCAGTTGGTCCTCGAACAGCACCGGCAGCACGATCACGTTGGCCGGGGCGGCCTCGCCCAGGCCGGAGGCGATCTTGATGTAGCCGGGAGGCGCGTCCAGGATCAGGATCGAGCGCTTCTCCAGCGCGGCCTGGCCGACCAGGGACTGGCCGAGCCGGAAGCGGGTGGGTACGCCGCCGCCGTCCTGGTAGCCGTAGGAGGCGATCAGCCGCAGCTCGACCACGTCCTCCTGGGTCAGCTCGGCCAGGAAGAACGCGCCGTGCTGGGCGTCGACGACCGGGGTGAGCTCGCTCATGATCAGCGCGGCGACCGCCATCAGGTCGCGGCGACCCTGCATGAGACCGGAGATCCGGGCCAGGTTGGTCTTGAGCCAGTCCTGTTCGCGGTTGGCCCGGGTGGTCTCGCGCAGGTTGTAGATCATCTGGTTGATGTTGTCCTTGAGCTCGTCGAGCTCTCCGGACGCGTCCACCGCGATCTGCAGGGACAGGTCGCCGCGGGTCACCGCGGTCGCCACCTCGGCGATGGCCCGCACCTGACGGGTCAGATTGCCGGCCAACTCGTTGACGTTCTCCGTGAGTTGCTTCCACGTCCCGGAGACGCCCTCGACCTCGGCCTGGCCGCCGAGCATGCCCTCGGTGCCCACCTCGCGGGCCACCCGGGTCACCTCGCCGGCGAACGCCGACAGCTGATCGACCATCGTGTTGATGGTGGTCTTGAGTTCGAGCATCTCGCCGCGCGCGTCCACGTCGATCTTCTGCGACAGGTCGCCGCCCGCGATCGCGGTGGTCACCTTGGCGATGTTGCGGACCTGGCCGGTGAGGTTGTTCGCCATCGAGTTGACGTTGTCGGTCAGGTCCTTCCAGGTACCCGAGACACCGGGGACGTGCGCCTGGCCGCCCAGGATGCCCTCGGTACCCACCTCGCGGGCGACCCGGGTGACCTCGTCGGCGAACGCGCGCAGCGTGTCCACCATCGTGTTGATGGTGCCCGCGAGTCCGGCCATCTCGCCCTTGGCCTCGACCGTGCTCTTCTGCGACAGGTCGCCGTCGGCGACGGCGGTGGCCACCTGGGCGATGTTGCGGACCTGCGACGTCAGGTTGTTGGCCATGACGTTGACGTTGTCGGTCAGGTCCTTCCAGATGCCGGACACCCCGCGCACCCGCGCCTGCCCGCCCAGGCGGCCCTCGGTGCCCACCTCGCGGGCCACCCGGGTCACCTCGTCGGCGAACGCGGAGAGCTGGTCGACCATCGTGTTGACGGTCTCCTTCAGCTCGAGGATCTCGCCCCGGGCATCGACGGTGATCTTCTTGGACAGGTCGCCGGTGGCCACCGCCGTGGTCACGTCGGCGATGCTGCGCACCTGGCCGGTCAGGTTGCCGGCCATCACGTTGACCGACTCGGTGAGGTCCTTCCAGGTGCCGGAGACGCCCTTGACGTCGGCCTGACCGCCGAGCCGACCCTCGGTGCCCACCTCGCGGGCCACCCTGGTCACCTCGTCGGCGAAGCCGGAGAGCTGGTCGACCATGGTGTTCACGGTGTTCTTGAGTTCGAGGATCTCGCCGCGCGCGTCCACGGTGATCTTCTGCGACAGGTCGCCCCGGGCCACCGCCGTGGTGACCTGGCCCAGACTGCGCACCTGTTCGGTGAGGTTTCCGGCCATCGAGTTCACCGAGTAGGTGAGGTCGCGCCAGACGCCGGCCACGCCGAGCACCTGGGCCTGCCCGCCGAGGCGGCCCTCGGTGCCCACCTCGCGCGCCACCCGGGTCACCTCGTCGGCGAACGCGGACAACTGGTCCACCATCGTGTTGACGGTGTTCTTGACCTCGAGGATCTCGCCGCGCGCGTCGACGTCGATCTTCTTGGACAGGTCGCCGCGCGCGACCGCCGTGGTCACCTCGGCGATGTTGCGGACCTGGGCGGTCAGGTTGCCCGCCATGAAGTTCACCGAATCGGTCAGGTCGAGCCAGACGCCGGCGACGCCCGGGACGACCCGGGCCTGACCGCCCAGACGCCCCTCACCGCCCACCTCGCGGGCGACGCGGGTGACCTCCGAGGCGAACGCGGAGAGTTGATCCACCATCGTGTTGACGGTGTTCTTGAGCTCCAGCATCTCGCCGGAGACGTCGACCGTGATCTTCTGTGACAGGTCGCCTCGGGCCACCGCGGTGGAGACCTGGGCGATGTTGCGGACCTGACCGGTCAGGTTGCCGGCCATCACGTTGACCGAGTCGGTCAGGTCCTTCCACGTGCCGGCCACGCCGGACACCTGCGCCTGACCGCCCAGAATGCCCTCGCTGCCCACCTCGCGGGCGACTCGGGTCACCTCCGAGGCGAACGCGGACAACTGGCCGACCATGGTGTTGACGGTGTTCTTGAGCTCCAGCATCTCGCCGGAGACGTCCACGGTGATCTTCTGCGACAGGTCGCCCTGGGCGACCGCCGTGGTCACCCCGGCGATGTCACGCACCTGCGCGGTGAGGTTGAAGAAGGCGGTGTTGACCGAGTCGGTCAGGTCCTTCCAGATGCCCGCGCCGCCGGGTACCTGGGCCTGGCCGCCCAGTCGCCCCTCGAAGCCGACCTCGCGGGCGACCCGGGTCACCTCGGACGCGAACGTGCGCAGCGTGCCGGTCATCGCGTTGATCGTCTCGGCGAGCTGGGCCATCTCGCCGCGCGCGGACACGGTGATGGTCTGCGACAGGTCGCCGTACGCGACCGCCTTGGTCACCTGCGCGATGTCGCGCACCTGGGCGGTGAGGTTGCCGGCCATGATGTTGACCGAGTCGGTGAGGTCCTTCCAGGTCCCGGAGACCCCCTCCACCCGGGCCTGGCCGCCCAGGCGGCCCTCGGTGCCCACCTCGCGGGCCACCCGGGTCACCTCCTGGGCGAAGCCGGAGAGCTGGTCGACCATCGTGTTGACGGTCTCCTTCAGCTCCAGCATCTCGCCGGCCACCTCGACGGTGACCGTGCGGGAGAGGTCGCCCTTGGCCACCGCGGTGGTCACCAGCGCGATGTCGCGCACCTGGAGGGTCAACCGGCTGGCCATCGTGTTGACCGAGTCGGTGAGGTCCTTCCAACTGCCGGACACTCCGCGCACCCGGGCCTGGCCGCCGAGCTTGCCCTCGGTGCCCACCTCGCGGGCCACCCGGGTGACCTCGTCGGCGAACGCGCTGAGCTGGTCCACCAGACCGTTGGCGGTACGGCCCATGCGCAGGAACTCGCCCCGCAGCGGCTGCTCGGCGATCCGCAGGTCCATCCGCTGGGACAGATCGCCCTCGGCGACCGCGGCCAGCACCCGGCCGACCTCGACCGTCGGCCGGACCAGGTCCTCCACGAGGGCGTTCGCCGCGTCGATGCTGGTCGCCCACGCGCCCTCGCCCGGTCCGGGGTCCAGCCGCTCGGTGAGTTTGCCCTCACGGCCGACCACCCTGCGGACCCGGGCCAGCTCACCGGCCAGGTGCTGGTTGCGCTCGACCATGTCGTTGAACACGACGGCGATCTCGGACATGATCCCGTCGCCGGAGACCGTCAGGCGCTTGCGGAAGTTGCCGTCGCGGACGCCGGTCAGCGCCGCCAGCAGACGACGCAGATCCTGCTCGTCGTGCCGGCTCCGGGCGGCCGTCGTCCGTGCCTGCCCTGGGGAAGCCTTCGCCATCTCGCATTTCCTCCGCCGGACCGATTCGCCGCGACCGCTCGTGCTCCCGGCCGCTTGCCATCGACAGTCTTTCACTCACAGGGTTGAGAGCAGAGGCGGTCCGGGAGGATGGTGCTTGTCAACCGGAAAGTGTGGGCTCGAAAGGCTCGCTTCGGCCGGAAGTTCTGTCGGAATCGTGACGGATCCGTCACTGTTTGGAAGGGGTCCGCCCGATCGTCCGAAACCGATAGGGTGCGAATCTGCCGGACTGTGGAGCCGGATTCGTCACCGCAGCCGCCGTTCGTCGCAGATGCGGGAGTGTATGGATCAGGGAACGAGCATGCTCATCACTGCCCGGATGAGCGCTGCCTTCGCACCCGAGGGCAGGTCCGTGGCGGCCGCGCGCTCGTTCGTCCGCAAGACGCTCAGCGACTGGGACGCCGGCGACGTCGTGGACGACGCCGTGCTGCTGACCAGTGAGTTGGTCACCAATGCGATCGTGCACGCGGGTACCTCGGCCGAGGTCTCGTGCGTGCGCTACGACGGCGGCGTGCAGATCGAGGTCACCGACCACTACCCCAGCCGCGAGCTGCCCGAGCCCGCCACCGGTTTCGACGACGGCGACGAAAGCGGGCGCGGCCTGTTCCTGTCCGCGTCGTTGGCCTCGGCGTGGGGCGTCGAGTACGCCAAGAACGTCAAGCGCGTCTGGTTCCGGCTCGAACTGCCCGACCCGGTCTCGGCGACCAGCTCGGCGGGGCCGCTGCTGCCGGCCAACGCGCTGCCCGACGCCACGGTGCCGGTCGGCGTGGCCGTGCTGCACGCGGACGCCTCGCGCAAGGTGACGCACTGGAGCACCGAGGCCGCCGAGCTGTTCGGCCTCACCGACGACGAGGCGATCGGCATGGCGCTGAACGACCTGGTCGCGTGGCCGCAGACGCCCGGTACCGAGCTGACCCTGGACGAGATGCTGGAGCTGTCCCGCTGGCAGGGCGGCTACGACATCCGCGCCGCGAACGGGGTCGCCTCCCGGGTGTTCGCGTCCCATGTGCGGCTGCGCGACGCGGGCGGCGATCCGGCCCTGGTCGCCCTGCTGGTGCCCGCCCAGGCGCGGGCCGTGCTGGAGCACCGGGACGGCTCCCGCGGTCGCGCGGGCGGTGCGGTGCCGGTGGACAACGAGTGGGACGGCATCGACGGGCTGAGCCGGCTGGGTCTGGAGGACCTGCTGCAACGCGCCGTCGAACGGGCCCGTGACCTGCTCGACGCGGACGCCGCGTTCGTCCTGCTGGCCACCGACGACGAGAGCGAGATGGAGGTGCGCGCCACCACCGGCCTGGCCGGCGCCGCGCATCGGTTGTCCCGGGTGCCGGTGGAGACCTCGGTGGGCCGCTACGGCTCGGCCCGGATGCCCGCGGTGCACGAGGACCTGGAGGCCGGGCCCGACGCGGTGCCGATCCTGCAGGACACCCGGATGCGCTCGGCGGTGACCGTCCCGCTCAAGGTCGAGGGCCGGCTGACCGGCACCCTCGGCGTCGCCTCCGAGTCCGCCGCGCGCTTCGACAACGACGACGCGGCCCGGCTCCAGCGCGCCGCCGACCGGGTCTCGCTGACCGTGGAGAGCGCCCGGCTGTCCGAGCTCGAACGTGTCCGCCGGGGCTCGCTGTCCTTCCTAGCCGAGGCGTCCGACCTGCTCGCGGGCACCCTGGACCCGGAAATGACGTTGGCGATGATCGCCCAGATCGTGGTGCCCCGGCTCGGCACGTGGTGCGCGGTCCACACCGGCGAGTCGCACGCGCCGGTGCTGAGCGTGGTGTGGCACGCCGACGAGATGCGGATCGACGACCTGCGCGCGCTGCTCGACCGGGCGGAGCCGCCGCGCGCCCAGCCCACCCCGGGCGCGCGCCGCTGGCTGGGCCTGCGGCACCTGGACCCGGAGGTCGTCCGCGAGCACGCCGACCTGGTCACCGGCGAGGCGGTCACCCTGCCGCTGGTCGCCCGCGGCCGGGGCATCGGCATGCTGACCTTCGGCATCCTGGCCGGCGACCGCTTCCGCCGGGACACCCTGGAACTGGCCGAGGACCTGTCCCGGCGCGCCGCGCTGGCGATGGACAACGCCCGGCTGTACTCCGAGCGGAATTCGACCAGCCAGGCCCTGCAGCGCAGCCTGCTACCGCCGGAGCTGCCCAAGATCCCGGGGGTCGACGTCGAGGTGGTCTACCAGGCCTCCGGCGAGGGCAACGAGGTCGGCGGCGACTTCTACGACCTGTTCACCATCGGCGGCGACAAATGGGGCTTCGCGATCGGCGACGTGTGCGGAACCGGTCCCGAGGCGGCCGCGGTCACCGGGCTGGCCCGCCAGGCCCTGCGGCTGCTGACCCGCGAGGGGCTGTCGGTACCGGCCGTCCTGCAGCGGCTGAACACCGCGATCCTGGAGGAGGGACCGCGCAGCCGGTTCCTGACCCTGCTGCACGGCCACATCACCCACCGCGAGAGCGGCGGCATCCGGCTGAGCCTGGTCTCCGCGGGACACCCGCTCCCGCTGCGGCTGCGCCCCGACGGCACGGTCACCTCGGTGGCCACGCCACAACCACTGCTGGGCGTGCTGGACGAGGTCGATCTGGTCCTGGAGACGGTGGACCTGGACCCGGGCGACGTCCTGGTCTGCGTCACCGACGGCGTCACCGAACGCCGCGAGGGCACTCGCATGCTCGGCGACGACGGCCTGGCCGAGGTGCTCTCCGGCTGCACCGGACTGACCGCGGGCGCGGTCGCGACCCGAATCCACCGCGCCGTCGAACAGTTCGCCGAGGAACAGGCCCGGGACGACATGGCCATCCTGGTCATGCGCGTCTCCGGCGAGGACTGACCAGGACGAACACCCCGACGCCCCGACAAACCGTGCTGCCCCGGCCGCCGGCCGCTCGCTCGAGGGGCCGGGAGCCGGCGGCCCCGACGCCTGTCTTCGATCCCGCCTCGGGCTCCGCGGCGGGACCGGAGCGAGGCGCCCGACGGGCGGTCTCCGAGCGTCGGCGTACCGGAGAAGCGCCCGCATCGTGGTTGCGTTCGGGTGTTTTCCGGGCGGCGAGCGCAGCGCGGAGCCCGAGGGCGGATGTGCTGCCGGACGTGGTGGGGCTCGGCGAGAGATCGAAGACAGGCCCGGGGCCACCGGATCCCGACGGGTTCGTCGGCGCCGGGCTCAGCTGGTGTTCGGAGCGAAGCGGCCCGTCGACCAGCGTTGTTCGTCCTCCTGCCAGGTGTCGGTGACACGAAGGCCCGCGGCTCTCGCGACGCCGGCGGAGGCGAGGTTGGCCGGGTGGATGTGCGCGCGGACCTCCTCGACGCCGTGCGCGCGCAACCAGGTCACCCACGCGACCACCGCCTCCTTGGCGATGCCCAGGCCCTGCCACGCTCCACCCACGACCCAGGCTGCCTCGGCGACCGGACCGGGGCCGACCGTGGCCTGGACCGTGCCCACCAGGCGCTCCCCCGCGCGCAGCCGGATCACCCGGTTCAACCAGACCACCTCGGGATCGGGCGAACCTTTCGCCCAGCGCTCGTACCGAGCCCGCAGCTCATCCGGATCCTCCGGTGCACCGCCGATGAAGGTGTGCAGCGCCGGATCACCGAGCACCGCGGCCATCTCCTCGGCGTGATCGACCTCGACCGGGATCAGGTCCAGCCGACCGGTGCGCACCCACGCGGTCTCGTTCACGTTCATCGCCGCAGCATGCCGGCGCTCACGCGGCGATGTCGCCGGCGTTTCCCCGCACGCGCAGCCGCAACTCGGACCCGATCCGGGCGACCGTGGCCGCCGGGTCCCGGCGCGCCTGCGCCGTCGGGCACTCCAGCACCAGCCAGCCCTGCCCGGCGACGCTCCGGTGCCGTGCCCGCACCCACTGCCGATCCGCCGTCAACTCCACCCCGACCCGCGCCGCGGGCCAGGCCAGCGCGAAGCGGCCGATGATCCGGCCGAACGCCGAGCGGAGCTCCCACCCCACCTCGACCGGCGGCAACCCCGCGCCGAGCAGCGCCAGCCGCAGTCGGGTCTCGTCCTCGCTCGCGCTGCGCCCGTCGGCCAGCCGCACCGCCTCGGCGAGCCGGTAGCGCCCCGGATGACCGGCGTAGCGTCCGAGCAGCCCGGCCGACGCGCCGGCCGGGATGAGACCGGCCCGCAGGAAGCCGTCGAGCACCACCACGCCGGTGTCCCGATCCGAGGTCCGGACCAGGTCCGCCGCCGTCCTGATCGGCGAGGTGACCGGGATCCCGCCCGGCCACACCACCTCCCCGGCCGCCAGCGCCATGAC
Organism: Embleya sp. NPDC127516; assembly: GCF_044765325.1. Classification (NCBI taxonomy): domain Bacteria; kingdom Bacillati; phylum Actinomycetota; class Actinomycetes; order Kitasatosporales; family Streptomycetaceae; genus Embleya; species Embleya sp. NPDC127516. Next base: position 394,792 of record NZ_JBIWJT010000005.1, read on the forward strand.
CCGGGCCCGGCAGCCGTGCCGGCGGGGCAGAGCCGCCCCCACCGGCACGACCACCTCGATCGGTGCCGTGCGCCGAGCCTCGTCCCGGGGATCCGCCGGAACGCGCACGCCGTGCAACCACGCTGCGGTGCGCCCACAGACCACGGCCCCGCGGGGCAGCACCATGACCGCGGCCCGGGCCCGCACCTCCAACGTGTCGACGACGTGCGCGCCGACGTAGACCCCGTGTATGACCCGACGCACGTCGCCGTCGCGCACCAGGCGCCGGACGACCGACCGGCCGATGCCGTGGCGGGCCGCGACGGCGAGGGTGAAGGGTCGGGACAGCAGGGCGGAAAGGTCGGTCGGCGTCATGCGGGTCAGTGTGCGCGCGTCCCCTCCGCGCGTGCCGCCCGTCGTCCACAGCCCCCGGGATGAGTGTGACCATCACACCCGGCCTGTGCACGGCGCGTGGCCCGAACCGCCCCCACGGCCCGGCCCCCGGCCGACCCGCGACGCCCCTTCGCCCCGCCTCCCGGCTTCACCCGCCCTCTCAGCCGATCCCGATCGCCGGTTCCGCCGCCTTGCCGCATCCCTTCTTCGCGCGGTAGAGCACCTTCCAGGTGGCCGCGTCCGTGACCCCCGACGGATCGAGGCCGCTGCACTTCTGCACCCACCGGACCCCGTCCGCGGTGGCCGCGTCGAACACGCCGCTCACCGGCAGGTCCCCGGGGGCACCGGACCTCGTGTCGACCAGGCACTGCACCTGGGCGACCGCGTCGTCCCGATCCCCTTCACGCAACTCCGGCCGGTTGTCCTTGGCCACGTGATCGCAGCGCGAGGCGGCCGCCGCCGGCGACCCGGGGCCCGTCATCCCCGTGCCCAGACCCAACGCCGCGCACGAGGTCAGCGCGATCGCCGCGACCCGCCCCCGACGCCGCAGCCCGGGCCGGGCCGAGGGCGGCCGGGGCGCCGGGATCGGCGGGGTCTGCGGGGTCGGCGGCTCCGCACCCCGTCGCGGTCCGCCGCAGCGCCGGTTCCGCTGTACCGCGTTCATCTCTGCTCCTGACTGCCGATCCTGTCGACCGTGTCGACCTGTCCTGAGCCCGAAGGACCGAGTGCCCTCCGAACACGACCGACGTTAGGAGCCGGCATCAGCGGCACCGAGAGGTACGAAAATCCGACTTCCACATCGCAAAATCAGACCGAATGTCGTTATTGCCGCCCCATTTCCGGCGCTCTCCCCACGGAACCGACACCCGACGCCCACCCCCGACCCCTCTCACCCCGCACAACCGGTCGAGAACCCGCCGCCGCCGGCGACCACAACCGGGACCCGACCGGCACCACCCCGACCACCGCCCGCACACGACAAGCCACCGCCACCACCAAACGACAACGACGACGACAAAGGGCCCGCTACGAAGAATTCGTAGCGGGCCCCACGCAAACCGTCGGCGAGGTCTCAGACCTCCACGACCACCGGCAGAATCATCGGCCGGCGCCGATAGGTGTCGGACACCCACTTGCCCACGATCCGGCGCACCTGCTGCTGGAGCTGATACGGCTCCGCCACACCGTCGGCGGCCGCCTTCTGCAACATCTCCTCGATCTTCGGGATCACCGCGTCGAAGCGGGCGTCGTCGATGCCCGATCCACGCGCGGTGATCGTCGGTCCGCCGACCACCTTGCCGGAGGAGGAGTCCACGGCGAGGAACACGGACACGAAACCCTCCTCGCCCAGGATCCGACGATCCTTGAGCGAGGACTCGGTCACGTCGCCCACGGACAAACCGTCCACGTAGACGTACCCGGCCTGCACCTTGCCGGTGATCTTGGCGACACCGTTGACCAGGTCCACGGTGAGGCCGTCCTCGGCCAGCACCACCCGGTCCTTGCGCACGCCCGTCTTGATGCCCAGGTCGGCGGCGGCGCGCAGGTGGCGCCACTCGCCGTGCACCGGCATCAGGTTGCGCGGCCGGGTGAGGTTGAAGAAGTACAGCAGTTCACCGGCCGAGGCGTGGCCGGAGACGTGCACCTTGGCGTTGCCCTTGTGCACGACCTTGGCGCCCCAGCGGGTCAGCCCGTTGATCACCCGGTAGACCGAGGTCTCGTTGCCCGGGATCAGCGAGGACGCGAGCACCACGGTGTCGCCCTCGACGATCCGGATCTGCTGGTGCGAGCGGTTGGCCATCCGCGACAGCGCCGCCATCGGCTCGCCCTGCGAGCCGGTGCACACAAGCACCACCTCGTCCGGCGGCAGGTCGTCCAATGTCTTGACGTCCACGACCAGCCCGGCGGGAATCTTCAGATAGCCGAGGTCCCCGGCGATCTTCATGTTGCGCACCATCGAGCGGCCGACGAAGGCGACCTTGCGCTCGTAGGCGTAGGCGGTGTCCAGCACCTGCTGGATGCGGTGCACGTGGCTGGCGAAGCTGGCCACGATGATCCGCTGGTCGGCGTCCGCGAAGACCCGGTCGAGCACGCTCGCGATGTCCCGCTCGGCCGGGATGAAGCCGGGCACCTCGGCGTTCGTGGAGTCCACGAGCAGCAGGTCGATGCCCTCGGTGCCCAGCCGCGCGAACGCGGGCAGGTCGGTCAGCCGGTTGTCCAGCGGCAACTGGTCCATCTTGAAGTCGCCGGTGTGCACCACGGTGCCGGCCTCGGTGCGGATGGCCAGCGCGAGCGCGTCCGGGATCGAGTGGTTCACCGAGATGAACTCGCACTCGAACGGACCCAGGCGCTCGATGTCGCCTTCCTTGACCTCGAGCGTGTACGGCCGGATCCGGTGCTCGGTGAGCTTGGCCTCGATGAACGCGAGGGTCAGCTTCGACCCGATCAGCGGGATGTCGGCCTTCTCCCGCAGCAGGTACGGGACCGCACCGATGTGGTCCTCGTGGCCGTGCGTCAGGATGATCGCCTCGATGTCGTCGAGGCGATCCCGGATCGAGCTGAAGTCCGGCAGGATGAGGTCGACTCCGGGCTGCTCCTCCTCGGGGAACAGCACCCCGCAGTCGACGATCAGCAGTCGGCCGTCGAACTCGAAGACGGTCATGTTCCGGCCGATCTCGCCGAGACCACCCAGCGGGGTGATCCGAAGGCCGCCCTTGGGCAGCACCGGCGGCGGGCCGAATTCGGGATGAGGATGGCTCAAGTTCTCTCCTCGCCACGTGCCGCCGCCCGGCCGTCTTGGACGGCCGGACGGGGACGCGCAAAAGCTCGTGTTCGGCCCGGGCGGATGTGGTACCCGCCCGGGGCACTACTTACAGATATTCCTGTTTACAGCTCTACCCCACCCGCCGAGAGATCCTGCCTCAGCTGCGCGATCTGGGCCTTGGAGGCCTCGATCAGCGGCAGCCGCAGCGGCCCGGCGGGCAGGCCCTGCAATCCCAGAGCGGCCTTGGTGAGGATCACGCCCTGGGTACGAAAAATGCCGGTGTACACCGGAAGAAGACGCTGGTGGATCTCGCGCGCCTTGGCGACGTCGCCGCCGACGTAGGCGTCGATCATCGCGCGGAGCTCCGCCGAGACGAGGTGCCCGACCACGCTCACCACACCGACCGCGCCGATGGACAGGAGCGGCAGGTTCAGCATGTCCTCACCGCTGTAGTACACCATGTCGGTGCTCGCCAACACCCTGCTCGCGGACGCGAGGTCGCCCTTGGCGTCCTTGTTCGCCACGATCCGCGGGTGCTCGGCGAGCCGGATCAGCGTCTCGGTCTCGATCGGCACGGCGCTGCGGCCGGGGATGTCGTACAGCATCACCGGCAGGTCGCCGGCGTCGGCGACGGTGGTGAAGTGCCGGTACAGGCCCTCCTGCGGGGGCTTGTTGTAGTACGGCGTGACCACGAGCAGACCGTGCGCGCCGGCGGCCTGTGCCTGCCGGGCCAGCTCCACCGAGTGCCGAGTGTCGTTGGTGCCGACTCCGGCGACCACGAACGCGCGATCGCCCACGGCCTCCAGGACCGCCCGGACCACTTGCTCTTTCTCCGCGTCGCTCGTCGTGGGCGACTCGCCGGTGGTGCCGTTGACGACGAGTCCGTCGTTGCCGGCGTCGACAAGGTGGGAGGCCAGGCGCTGGGCGCCGGCAAGGTCGAGCGCACCGTCGGCCGTGAAGGGGGTCACCATCGCGGTGAGGACCCGGCCGAAGGGGGTCTGGGGGGTAGACGTCGGAGCCATGGCCCAAACGGTACCGGGCGCACACCTGACCTGCGGGTAGCACCCGCCCTATGAGACTTCGACGGCCCGTGCGGAGCAGTCCCGGCGTCGGCGCCGCACCGACGCGGCCCGAGCGCGCCCCGGACAAAAACAAGGACCAGGCGCTGCCCGCTCGGGGGTTCGAGCAGCGCCTGATCTCTTTCAGTATCGACCACCACGGGCGAAACCTTAGGGATTCGGGCGAAAAATTTCTAATGTCACCCTATGTGCCGATTTGACCACTCGGACGGCTCAACCCTACGGCGCGACCCGGCCGTTCGTGTTGAACGCCGCGTAGGTCAGCGGCATGAGCTCGGCCCACGCGGCCTCCATCCGCTCCGCGACCATCTCGATCTCGCGCTGCGGGAACGACGGGAAGGTCGCGTCGTCGCGCTTGGTGCGCAGCCCGAGGAAGTGCATCAGCGAACGCGCGTTGCAGGTCGCGTACATCGACGAGTACAGGCCCACCGGCAGCGTGGTGCGCGCCACCTCGCGTGCGACGCCGGCGTCCAGCATGCGCTGGTAGCCCGCGTAGGCGGCCGCGTAGGACTCGCGCGTCGCGTCGTCCACCGTCTTGTACTGCTCGGGGGTCCCGTCCACGAAGACATAGGCGCCGGGCTTGCCCTGCTGGACCAGCTTGCGGTCCTCGGCGGGCACGTAGAACACCGGCTGCAGCTCGCGGTAGCGGCCGCTTTCCTCGTTGTACGACCAGCCGACGCGGTGCCGGTGGAACTCGCGGAAGACGAAGATCGGCGCGCTCACGAAGAACGTCATCGAGTTGTGCTCGAACGGACTGCCGTGCTTGTCCCGCATCAGGAAATTGATCAGCCCCTTGGACCGCGCGGCGTCCCTTTCGAGCTCGTCGAGGGACTTCTCCCCCGCCGTGGAGACCCGAGCCGCCCACAACACGTCCTGGTCGGCGGCGCTGTGCTTGATCAGCTCCACCGTGACGTCGCTGCGAAAGCGGATGGCGGACGGATTCTCCTGGGGTGTCTCGGTCACGCGGGGTGGCTCCTCGTCGATCTGATCCCGGTGGGGTGGGCGCCCCAGCCTAACCACGCCCACCGGCGTCGCCGGACGCCGTGGCCGAGCCGCCGGCCGTCGGCGTGGACCGGGGTACCACCACGGTGGTCGGCTGCGTCGACGGACCCTCGGCGGGCCTGGTGGGAGCACCCGCGGGCAACGCCACCGAGGTCTCGAAGGACACCTTGTCCAGGCGGGACATGAACGGTTGCACCTGGATCAGCAGCTTGCCGACGTACTCCCGGGGCACCGCGAAGTTGTAGGTGATCACCGTGTCGGCGTTGCGCGCCGCCTGCTCCGGACCGCTGCGGGCGGGCCCGACCTTCGCGGCCGCGCACGGCAGCGCGTCCGGCCCGGCGTACAGCGTCACGGCGAACAGGTCGGCGAGCAGGTTCGAGCCGGTCCGGTTGGCGTAGCGGATCGGGACCGAGACGTCGACCGTCTCGCGCTTCTCGTTCGGCACGCTCGCGGTGCGGGTCACCACGAGCGGCAGCGTGGCCACCGTCAGACCGTTCGAGTAGGTGTGCGATCCCTGCTTCTGCGGGACCTGGGCAGGCGGGGCGGAACCGCCGGTGGGCGGCGGCGCGCCCGGCGTCGAACCGCCCGTCGGGTTCTTGTCCGGCAGGTCCGGCGGATTGCCGGTGGCGCCCGCGGGGGCCGTCCTCGACTTCTCGTCGTCGATCGTCGGACCCACCATGCAGCCGCTCGCGAGCAGCGCGACCACCGCGCATACCGGGGCGATTCGTCGGATCCGGACCCCCATGACCATCCTTCGCTGCCGCGCCCACCAATCCTTGCCGGACAGCGTCGCACGCCGCGCACGAGGGCGGCAGCGCCTTCGGCGCGTGTCGCCCACGCGTGTGCGCGTTCGGCGAGCGCGGGACACGGGCCGCCCGCGCGCGCGAGAATCGGCCGAACTCGACGATGGGGGCGCCACATGACCGATCCGTACGTACGCCCGGCCCACGCCGGCGACGGTGCCGAGTTGGGTGCCGCGCATGCCCGGGCCTGGCACGACGCCTACACCGGGGTGTTGCCCGCGGCCGCTCTGGAGGCCGCCACGCCCGACGCGCTGGCCGCCGAGTGGGAGGACGCGGCGCTCGCGCCACCCTCGCCCCGGCACCATTTGCTGGTCGCCTGCGCGGGCTCGACCGTGGCCGGCTTCGCGGCCCTGGTGCCCGGCTCGGACGAGGATCTCGACCCGGCGCGGGCGGGCGAGTTGGCGATCCTGGTGATCGACCCGCCGCGGCAGCGCGAGGGCCACGCGTCCCGGCTGCTGACGGCCGTTGTCGCGGACGCGGCGACGGACGGCGTGGAAACGTTGGTGACCTGGGTTCTGGAGAGCGACAAGCCGCTGTACGACTTCCTGGTCGGCACCGGTTGGGCGCCCGACGGCGCGACGCGCGAACTGTGGGTGGACGAGCCGGGCGGTGCGGTGATCCGACAGGTGCGATTGCACACGGCGGTGGCCGATCCGCGGTGATCGGGAATCGGTGGGCGAAACGGCCGAGCGGCACGGCGAACACCACATCGATGTGCCATTGAACAAGGTAAGTCAGCCGTCTTAACGTGGGCGCCGTGAGCCGAACTCCGACCCGCGAGCGCCTTCTGCTCACCGCCGAGCGGCTCTTCGCCGTGCACGGAATCGACGCGGTCTCGCTGCGACAGATCAGTGTCGCGGCGAGTCAGCGCAACAATTCCGCCGCGCAATACCACTTCGGCGACAAGGAGGAGTTGATCCGGGCGATCTTCGGATTTCGGCTCACCACCGTCAACGCGCGCCGCGAGGACCTGGTCCGGGAACTCGTCCGGGCCGGGCTCGACCGGGAACCGAGGGCGTTGGCCGAGGCGATGGTGCGCCCGCTGGCCGAACAGATCGACGTCGGCGGCAGCTTCTACCTGCGCTTCCTGGCCCGAGTGCACCAGCACGTCGGCGCGACCACGTACGCGCTGCCGGCGATGGGCCTGGAGGGCAGTTCGCCGGAGTTCGGGCGCCTGATCGACCTCGCGCTGGGACACCTGCCGGTCGCGGTCCGGCGCAACCGGCTGCGGCTGGGTGGCAGTCTGGCGGTGCACGCGACCGCCGATCGCGAGCAGCGCGTGCACGAGGGGCAGGCGCAGGACGTGCTGCCGCCGGCGGCCTTCGTGGCGGACCTGGTGGACGCGGTGGTCGGCATCCTGGCCGCGCCGGTGTCGGCGCAGGTGCTGGCCGCGTTGGAGCCCCCGGCGGGCCGGCCGGCCCGGGCCGGTTAGCGGAGCCGACGCGGGCCGATCGGGCGGGGTGTCGAGACGATCAGGCGGAGCCGACGCGGGGTTTGCCCGCGTGCAGCCGGATCGCGGTGAGCATCGCCCGGCGCCCGCGCGCGTTGTCGCGCGCGTCGCCGTACGCGACGGCCAGCCGGTACCAGACCCGCCAGTCCTCGGGCGCGGCCTCGGTCTCGGCCTTGCGCCGCTCGAACACCTCGTCCGCGCTGTCCCGGTCGACCCGGCCGCCCGGAGTGCGGCTCAACTCGTCCGGCGGCAGCGCGCCCTCGGCCTCGAGTTCGCGGGCGAGCCGCTGCATCGCGAAGCCGAAGCGCACCTCGCGCCAGATGTACCAGGCGCCGACGACCGGCACGAGCAGGATCGCCAGGCCGAGCACGATGGTGACCGGTTCCCCGTCGCGGATCGCGATCAGGCCGCGGCTGCCGACGAGGAACACGTAGAACACCAGAACCGCGATCAGCACGAGCGCGGTGACACGTTGTTTCACGATGGTCAGTCCAGGTCGAGGAAGTGTTCCAGGCCCACGGTCAGGCCGGGCGTGGAGACCACGCGACGCACCCCGAGCAGCACGCCCGGCATGAAGGACGTGCGCTGGAACGAGTCGTGCCGGATGGTGAGCATCTCGCCCTCGTCGCCGAGCAGGACCTCCTGGTGCGCGACCAGGCCGCGCAGCCGGACCGCGTGCACCGGGACACCGTCCACCTTGCCGCCGCGCGCGCCGTCCGGGTCGTCCACCGTCGCGTCGGGCATCTGCCCGAGGCCCGCCTTCCCGCGTGCCTCGGCGATCAGCTCGGCGGTCCGGCGGGCGGTGCCGCTGGGCGCGTCCAGCTTGTTCGGGTGGTGCAGTTCGACGATCTCGGCCGACTCGTAGAACCGGGCCGCCTTGGCCGCGAACTGCATCATCAGCACCGCGCCGATGCCGAAGTTGGGCGCGATCAGGATGCCGGTCTCCGGGCTCTTCGCGAGCCACTCGCGCAGTTGCGCCAGCCGGTCCGGAGTGAACCCGCTGGTGCCCACGACGGCGTGGATGCCGGCGCCCGCGCAGTATTCGAGGTTGCCCATGACCACACCCGGGTGGGTGAAGTCCACCGCGACCCGCGCGCCCGCCTCGGCGAGGTCGGCGAGGTCGTCGCCCTCGTCGACACGCGCCACCAGTTCGAGGTCGGCCGCGGCTTCGATCGCCCGGCACGCCTCGGAACCCATGCGGCCGGCCGCACCGATCACACCCACCCGGATTGCAGTCATGATGTCGCGCACTCTCCAGTCAGCGGAATTTCGCATCGATCAGGGTTCGATCAGCGTTCGACCAGACTTCGATCGCACGTGATCGCACTTCGATCAGGCCGACGCGGCGACGAAGTCCGCGTCGTCGGCGAACGGTCCGACCACGGCAAGCGTGGGTCGCGCGGCGAACAGTTGCCCCGCCACGTCGTGGATCTCGGCGGCGGTGACCGCCGCGATCCGGGCCAGCACCTCGTCGACGGAGAGGTGTTCGCCGTAGACGAGTTCGCTCTTGCCGATCCGACTCATCCGCGAGCCGGTGTCCTCCAGGCCCAGCACGGTCGAGCCGCGCAGTTGCCCGATCGCCCGATCGATCTCGTCCTGCGGCAGGCCCTCGCGGACCACCCGGTCCAGTTCGGTCCGGCAGATCTCGATCACCTGGCGGGCCTTCTTGGGCTGGCAGCCGGCGTAGATGCCGAACACGCCCAGGTCGGCGTAGCCGGAGTGGAAGGAGTAGACCGAGTAGGCCAGGCCGCGCTTCTCCCGGATCTCCTGGAACAGCCGCGAACTCATCCCGCCGCCGAGCGCGGTGTTGAGCACGCTGAGCGCGAACCGCCGGTCGTCGTCCCGGGCCAGCCCGGGCATGCCCAGCACCAGATGGGCCTGCTCGGTCGGCCGGTTCAGCAGCCGTACGCTGCCGGCCGAACGCACGCCGCGGCCGGCGGCACGCGGCGCGGCGGGCACCGCCGCCTCGTCCACGCGCACGTGCGCGAACGCCTTCTTGACCAGGCGGACCACCTTGGCGTGGTCGATGTTGCCGGCCGCGGTCACCACCATGTTCGGCGCCTTGTAGCGACGCTTGTAGTAGCCGCTGATCTGGGTTCGGGTGAGCGCGTTGATCGACTCGACCGTGCCCAGCACCGGACGACCGAGCGGGGCGTCGCCGAGCATCGCGTCGTAGAAGAGCTCGTGCACGAGGTCGCCGGGCTCGTCCTCGTTCATCGCGATCTCCTCGAGGATCACGCCGCGTTCGGCGTCCACATCCTCGGCGTCGATCAGCGAGCCGGTCACCATGTCGCAGATCACGTCGATCGCGAGCGGGAGGTCGGTGTCGAGCACGCGTGCGTAGTAGCACGTGTACTCCTTGGTGGTGAACGCGTTCATCTCACCACCGACGGCGTCCAGCTCGGCCGAGATCTCCAGCGCGTCGCGCTTCTCGGTGCCCTTGAACAGCAGGTGCTCGAGGTAGTGCGAGGTGCCGGCCAGGGCCGGGGTCTCGTCCCGCGAGCCGACCCCGACCCAGATGCCGAACGTCGCGGAGCGTACCGACGGCATGTTCTCGGTGATCACCCGAAGGCCGCCGGGCAGGACGGTGCGGCGGACGGCACCGGTGCCGTCCGCGTCACGCAGCAGGGTCTTCGTGGAACCAGGCCGCTGCGCGGACGCAGCGGCCTGGTTCTTCGACGAGGAGGACGTCACTTGGCGGCAGCGTCCTCGGAGGCCTCGGCGTTGTCTTCGCCCTCGATGACCGGGACGAGCGACAGCTTGCCGCGCTGGTCGATCTCGGCGATCTCGACCTGCACCTTGTCACCGACCTTGATCACGTCGTCGACGTTCTCGACCCGCTTGCCGCCGGCGATCTTGCGCAGCTGCGAGATGTGCAGCAGACCGTCCTTGCCGGGCATCAGCGACACGAACGCGCCGAACGTGGTGGTCTTGACAACCGTACCCAGGTACCGCTCGCCGACCTCGGGCATCGTCGGGTTGGCGATCGCGTTGATCGTCGCCCGCGCGGCCTCGGCCGAGGTGCCGTCCGAGGCACCGATGTAGATCGTGCCATCGTCCTCGATGGTGATCTCGGCACCGGTGTCGTCCTGGATCTGGTTGATCATCTTGCCCTTCGGGCCGATGACCTCGCCGATCTTGTCCACCGGGATCTTGACGGTGATGATGCGCGGCGCGAACTGCGACATCTCGTCCGGCGTGTCGATGGCTTCCATCATCACGTCGAGGATGTGCAGGCGGGCGTCCTTGGCCTGCTTGAGCGCACCGGCGAGCACCGACGCCGGGATGCCGTCGAGCTTGGTGTCGAGCTGGAGCGCGGTGACGAACTCCTTGGTGCCGGCGACCTTGAAGTCCATGTCGCCGTACGCGTCCTCGGCACCGAGGATGTCGGTCAGGCACACGTACTCGGTCTTGCCGTCGACCTCGTCCGAGATCAGACCCATCGCGATGCCCGCGACCGGCGCCCGGAGCGGCACACCGGCGTTGAGCAGCGACATCGTGGACGCGCAGACCGAGCCCATCGAGGTCGAGCCGTTGGAGCCGAGCGCCTCGGACACCTGACGGATCGCGTACGGGAAGTCCTCGCGGGCCGGCAGGACCGGGAGGATGGCGCGCTCGGCGAGCGCGCCGTGGCCGATCTCGCGGCGCTTGGGCGAGCCCACCCGGCCGGTCTCGCCGACCGAGTACGGCGGGAAGTTGTAGTTGTGCATGTAGCGCTTGCGCGTCTCGGGCGAGAGCGTGTCGAGCATCTGCTCCATGCGCAGCATGTTCAGCGTGGTGATGCCCAGGATCTGGGTCTCGCCGCGCTCGAACAGGGCCGAGCCGTGCACCCGCGGGATGACCTCGACCTCGGCCGACAGGGTGCGGATGTCGGTCAGACCGCGACCGTCGATGCGCACCTTGTCGCGCAGCACGCGCTGACGCACGAGCTTCTTGGTGAGCGAGCGGAACGCGCCGCCGATCTCCTTCTCGCGACCCTCGAACGCCGGGAGCAACTTCTCGGCGGCGAGGTCCTTGACCCGGTCGAGCTCGGTCTCGCGCGCCTGCTTGCCGGCGATGGTCAGCGCGGCCGACAGCTCGTCGGTGACCGCGGCGGCAAGCGCCTCGAAGACGTCGTCCTGGTAGTCCAGGTAGACCGGGAACTCGCCGGTCTCCTTGGCGGCCTTCTCGGCGACCTGGACCTGCGCGGCGCACAGCGCCTTGATGAACTTCTTGGAGGCTTCGAGGCCGTCCGCCACGACCTCCTCGGTCGGCGCGTCCGCGCCGCCCTTGACCAGCTCGATCGTGCCGGTCGTGGCCTCGGCCTCGACCATCATGATCGCCACGTCGCCGTCCTCGAGCACACGGCCCGCGACGACCATGTCGAACACGGCGCGCTCGAGCTCGGTGTGCGTGGGGAAGCCGACCCAGGTGCCGTCGATGAGCGCCACCCGGACGCCGCCGATCGGGCCGGAGAAGGGCAGGCCCGCGAGCTGGGTGGACATCGAGGCCGCGTTGATCGCCACGACGTCGTACAGGTGGTCCGGGTTGAGCGCCATGATCGTCTCGACGATCTGGATCTCGTTGCGCAGGCCCTTCTTGAAGGACGGACGCAGCGGACGGTCGATCAGGCGACAGGTGAGGACGGCGTCCTCGGACGGGCGGCCCTCACGACGGAAGAACGAGCCGGGGATCTTGCCCGCGGCGTACATGCGCTCCTCGACGTCCACCGTCAGCGGGAAGAAGTCGAGCTGGTCCTTCGGGCGCTTCGAGGCGGTCGTGGCCGAGAGCACCATGGTGTCGTCGTCCAGGTAGACCACGGCGGAACCCGCCGCCTGCCGGGCGAGCCGGCCGGTCTCGAAGCGGATGGTGCGGTTGCCGAACGTACCGTTCTCGATGACGGCTTCGGCGAAGCTGATGTCGGGACCCTCCACGGGTGCCCTCCTCGTTCGTTTCGAGGGAGGTCCGCGGCGCATGACGCCTGAGGGCCGGCCGAGCCGGTCTTCGATCGAAGCACCCGGGTGCGTTACCCGGGGGCCACTACCGAGGACCGGCGCTGTAGGTCGGCGCCTTGGTCGCGACGCGGCGCTCCCAGTTCTCTGTCGTGTTCGTCTTTGTTGCGCGTGCGGGACACAGCCTACAAAAAGCCGGGTCCGGATACGGCGAAGGAGCGGCTTGCGAAAGCCGCTCCCCCGTCGTGTGTTACTAGCGGATGCCGACGCCGCTGCGGCGGATGCTCAGGCGGTCCGTCAGCGTGCGGTAGCGCTCGATGTCCTTCTTGGCCAGGTAGCCGAGCAGGCGACGACGCTGGCCGACCAGGAGCAGCAGGCCCCGGCGGCTGTGGTGGTCGTGCTTGTGCTCCTTGAGGTGGGCGGTGAGCTCGTTGATGCGGTAGCTCAGGATCGCGACCTGCACCTCGGGGGAGCCGGTGTCGCCTTCCTTGGTGGCGTAGTCGGCCATGATCTGCTTCTTCGTTGCGGTGTCGAGCGACACGTGTTCTCCCTCTGCAAGGTGGTGAGCGCTTCCGGTCTGACTCACGGAGGCAACTGGGCTCACATGGTGCGGGCGCGCGGCCCGTGGGCAGCGCGCATCCCGGGCACGCGGCTCCGGGATATGGACAACCCTAGCAGGAGCGCTTCAGGCCGTGATGTTCCGCAGTTTGTCATACAGATCCAGAACGGCCAGGCACAACGGGACGACGGACACCATCAACATGCCTTCGAACAGGTCCAGCATCCGTCCCCAGAACGGTGACAGGCCACGCGAGGGCACCGTGCCGGCGATGATCGCCAACAGGGCGCCGACCGCGCACGCGAGCGCGAAGATCCAGCCCTGGCGCTCCACGTCCGGGATTCGGGTGTCCAGGGCCAGGCCGACGAAGAGCGTGGCCAGGCCGAGCAGGCCGGCCGTGTACAGCACGGTGACCTGCGTGGTGTGCCGGAACAGGCGGGCTCGGCACAGGGTGATCAGGGCGAGGACGGCGGTCAGGATCCCGGTCCACAACGTGTCCGCGTTGCCCAGGACGACGCAGGAGGCGACGATCACCGCGCCGCACGCGCCGGTGAGGCCGCTGAGCATCCGGTGGCCGTCGCGGGCGCGGGCGGCGATGTCGGCGTGGTCGACGGTGTCGCTCCGGCGGGCGGTCGGCGCGTCCGCGGGCAGGAAGCCGATCGGCAGGCGGGCGAGTCGCGCGGCCCAGGAGGGCAGGAACGCGATCGTCGCGACGCCGACGGTGCCGGCGACGGCGGCCGTCTCGCGCGGGCCGCCGGCGAAGGCGATCAGGGCGAAGGTCGCCAGTGTGCCGAGCGCGCCGGCGCCCGCGGCCGCGATGTACACCGCGCCGCGTTCGGGCAGCAGCGCGGCGATCAGGGTGGCGACCGGCAGGACCGCGACACACGCGGCCAGGAACTGCACCCGGCCCGGGCCCTCGTGTCCCGGCGGTTCGATCGTGCCCAGTCCGGCCAGGAACGCGTTCGGCAGCGCGCCCAGGCCCAGCACCGCGCCGCCCACCCGGTCCCCGTACACCCGGGACCGCACGCCGGCGACCGCGGTCAGCACCAGGGCCGTCGAGCCGGCGGCGACGGCGGGCAGGCCGTGCGGCAGGGGGGCCATCCGCCACAGCACGATCGCGCCGAGGGTGAAGAAGAACGCCGCGCCGGCGAGGCCGGCGATCCGCAACATCGCCGGAGTCCACAGCCGGTGGTCGCCGGTGACGGAGGTCGCCACCGAGTCGGCCACGTCGTCGTAGACCGGCGGCGGGGGCACGTCCGCGAGCGCGGTGAAGCGCAGCAGTTCACCGTCGCGGATGTGCTGCCCGGCCAGGGTGAGCGCGCTGTCCAGGGGTGCGCCGTCGAGCCGGGTGAGCCGGAAGCCGGTCACCGCGCCGTTGCGCTGGGTCTGCCCGGACAGCCGGAGGATCTCCGGGTACAGCTCGGCGAGCGGGACCTCCTCCGGCAGTGCGAGGTCCACGCGGCGATCCGGCGCGATGACGGTGATCCGGGCGAACCCGGTGGTGACCGTCGTGGTCGTGGAGTTCATCGGTGCGGACTCCCTCCTGGGCACTGCCCCTGGCCGTCGCTGCCCTTGCCGGTCGTTCCCTGCCGATCGCCGGCCGTGCCGGTCGCCGGCCCGTGCGCCGAACCGTGCCCCGCGGCGCCGAGGGTCCGGGACGACGAGGCACTCTATATACGCCGCGTTACGATTCGCCACCGAGCGTCGATGAGGCGGGTAGGATGCGGCGCACGCACGAACGGCTCGACCGGCTCGCCGGGCGGGCGGGGACGACGCCCCCGACCGGCTGGGTCGACTCACCTCACCTGCTCCTTTCCGTGTTCCGCGGTGGGCTCGATCCGTGTCCAGGGATCCTCGCGACGGATGAGGCTGATGCACCGTGACCGTGGTCATCGTCAAACGCCCGCCCAGGGTGTTGCCGCCGCCTGTGCCGACGGAGGAGATCCGGCTCCAGGCACCACCCGAACCGGAGCGCCCGGCCGACCGGAACCGGCTCATGAGCGTGCTCCCGATGATCGGCATGCTGGGGTCCGCGGGCTTCTTCTTCATGCCGGGCGCGCCCAGGATGATGATGGTCATAGGCGGCCTGATGATGATCTCGTCGCTGGTCATGGCGGTCGCCAACATCCTCACGTCGCGCGACGGCGACCGGGTGCGGATGCTCGACGCCCGACGCGACTACCTCGCCTACCTCGCGCAGCAGCGCAAGGAGGTCCGCCGGACGGCGCGCAGGCAGCGCGACGCGCAGTTGTGGACGCACCCGGACCCGGCGCAGTTGTGGTCGGTGGCCGCGGGTGAACGGCGGATCTGGGAACGGCGGGCCGGTGACGCGGACTTCGGTCAGGTCCGGGTCGGGATCGGCCGACAGCGGTTGGCCACGCCGCTGGTGGCGCCGAGCACGGCACCGCCGGCGGAGTTGGAGCCGCTGTGCGTGGACGCCCTGGGCCGCTTCCTGCGCGCCCAGGCGACGCTGGACGACCTGCCGATGGCGGTCTCGCTGCGCTCCTTCCCTCACCTGACCGTCTCCGGCGACCCGGAGCGGGTGTACGGGCTGACCCGGGCGATGGTGGGCCAACTCGCGGTGTTGCACTCGCCGGACGACGTGCGCGTCGTGGTGGCGACCGACGCGAACTCGCTGCCGCGCTGGGACTGGCTGAAGTGGCTGCCGCACACGCAGCACCCGTCGTTGTCCGACGGCGCGGGCTCGGTCCGGATGATCGCGGACGACCTCGGCGAGATCGAGGAGTGGCTGGCCGAGGATCTGGCCGGGCGCTCGCGGTTCACGGCCGGCGCGCGGCCCGTACCGGACCAGCCGCACCTGCTGGTGGTCCTGGACGGCGGCGGCGTGCCCGTCGACTCGGTGTTGGCGGGCACGGACGGTCTCCAGGGTGTGACCGTCGTCGAGGTGCTCCCCGGTCCGCCGGCCGAACCGCGCGGCGGTCTGGCGATCATCGCCGTGGGGGATCGACTGACCCTGGAGTCGACGACCGGCACGTACGAAGGGGTGCCCGACCTCCTGTCGGCGGCGGACGCGGAGGCGCTCGCCCGCAGACTCGCGCCACTGCGACTGTCGGCCGACGACGACGAGCCGCTGCCGGCCAACCTGGACTTCACCGACCTGATGGGCATCGGCGACGCCACCCGGATGGACGTGGCGCGGACCTGGCGGCCGAGGCCGCCGAACGACCGGCTGCGGGTGCCGATCGGGATCGGCCGGAACGGCGAGCCGATCATGCTGGACATCAAGGAAGCGGCGAAGGGGGGCATGGGGCCGCACGGCCTGTGCGTCGGCGCGACCGGCTCCGGCAAGTCGGAGCTGCTGCGCACCCTGGTGCTGGGCCTGGCCACCACGCACAGCTCGGAGATCCTCAACTTCGTGCTCGCCGACTTCAAGGGGGGCGCGACCTTCTCCGGGATGTCGGGCCTGCCGCACGTCGCGGCGGTGATCACCAACCTGTCCGACGATTTGACCCTGGTCGACCGCATGCACGACGCGATCACGGGCGAGCTGAACCGGCGGCAGGAGTTGCTGCGCTCGGCGGGCAACCACGCCAATCTGCACGACTACGAGCGGGCCCGGGTGGCCGGTGCGGCCCTGGAGCCGCTGCCCTCGTTGATGATCGTGATCGACGAGTTCAGCGAACTGCTGACCGCGAAGCCGGACTTCATCGACATGTTCCTCCAAATCGGCCGGATCGGCCGCTCGCTGGGCGTGCATCTGCTGCTCGCGTCGCAGCGTCTGGAGGAGGGCCGGTTGCGCGGCCTGGACACCCATCTGTCCTACCGCATCGGTCTGCGCACCTTCTCCGCCGCCGAATCGCGCGCGGCGATCGGCGTACCGGACGCGTACCACCTGCCGTCGGTGCCGGGCTCGGGCTACCTCAGGTTCGATACCGAGTCGATGGTGCAGTTCAAGGCCGCGTACGTGTCCGGGGCCCATCGGGCCTCCGGCCGGGTCCGGCGCGACCGCTCGGGTGTGCCGATGCCGGTGGTGTTCGGCAGTCGGTGGACGGCCGCGGACATCTGGAATCGGCACCCGGACCCGCCCCCGGGGCCCGAGCCGGAGCCGGACGTCGACAGCGCGCTCGCGGACACGGTGCTGGACGTGATCGTGCGTCGGATGGCCGACCAGGGTCCGCCCGCACACCGGGTGTGGCTGCCGCCGCTGACCGAGTCGAACTCGGTCGACCGGATGTTGCCGCCCTTGCGTACCACGTCGGAACGTGGGCTGTGCGCGCCCGACTGGGGCGCGAACGGCCGTCTCGTGGTGCCGCTGGGCCTGGTGGACAAGCCGTTCGAGCAGCGTCGCGACGTGATGTACGCCGACCTGTCCGGCGCGGCCGGCCACGCGCTCGTCGTCGGTGGCCCGCGCAGCGGCAGGAGCACCCTGCTGCGCACCATGATCGCCGCCTTCGCGCTCACCCACACGCCGTCCGAAGTCCAGTTCTACGTCCTGGACTTCGGTGGCGGTGGCATGGTCGCGCTGAGCGATCTGCCGCACCTGGGCGGGGTCGCGGGCCGGCTCGACGCCGAGCGGGTGCGCCGGATCGTCGGCGAGGTGAAGGGCATCCTGAACCGGCGCGAGGAGATGTTCCGGGTCGCCGAGATCGACTCGATCGACACGTTCCGCCGACGCCGCGCCGCCGGAACGTTGCCGGACGAGGCATGGGGCGATGTCTTTCTGGTCGTGGACGGCTGGTCGACCCTCAGGAACGACTTCGACGCGCTGGAAGCCGAGATCACCGACATCGCCGCGCGCGGTCTGGGCTACGGCGTGCACGTCGTGCTCACCGCGTCGCGGCATCCGGAGATCCGGCCCGCGCTCAAGGACCGGATCCAGACCCGGCTGGAGTTGCGGCTCGGCGAGACGATGGAGTCCGAGGTCGACCGCCGGCTCGCGGCGAACGTGCCCACGGGCGCGCCCGGTCGCGGTCTGTCCCCGGACAAGCTGCACTTCCTGGCCGCGCTGCCCCGGATCGACGGCTCCTCGACGGCCGAGGACCTGGGCGAGGGCATGGCCGCGATGGTCGGCGCGGTCAAGGCCGCCTGGGCGGGGCCGCTCGCTCCCCCGGTGCGGGTGTTGCCGATGCTTTTGCCCTACGAGCAGTTGCCGACGCCCGTGCAGGTGCCCGGTCGGGGCATCCCGATCGGCGTGGACGAGCAGACGCTCGACCCGGTCTACCTGGACTTCGGTGTCGACACGAACTTCGTGCTGTTCGGCGAGAGCGAGTCCGGCAAGACCAACTTCCTGCGGCTGCTCTCGCGCGGCATCTCCGAGCGGTACACGCCGGCCGAGGCCCGGATCATCGTCTCCGACTACCGGCGCACGCTCTTGGACGCGGTCCCGGAGTCGCACCTGCTGGAGTACGCCGCGGCGGCGCCGGCGCTGACCTCGTTCATGAACGAGATCCGCGGCGGCATCGATCGCCGGCTGCCCGGGCCGGAGGTGACCCAGGAGCAGTTGCGCAACCGGAGCTGGTGGAGCGGTCCGGAGTTGTTCCTGCTGATCGACGACTACGACCTGGTCGCCTCCTCCGCCGGCAACCCGGTGGGCGCCATCGCCGAGTTCCTGCCGCTGGCCCGCGACGTCGGCCTGCACCTGATCATCGCCCGCAGCACCGGCGGCGCGGGCCGCGCACTGTACGAACCGGTTCTGCAAAAGCTTCTCGACCTGGGCACCTCCGGCCTGATCCTGTCCGGCAACCGCGACGAGGGCCTCTTGATGGCCAACGTCAGGCCCGCCCGACTACCGCCGGGACGTGGGCAGTTCGTCTCCCGCCGACGCGGCGTGGCCCTGATCCAGACGGCCTGGCTCGCCGACGACCGACCGAGCCGGGCCGGGTGTGCGGGGTGACAGGCCGACCTCGGTCGGCACCGCCGCCGCTCGCCGGCCGGCAGGCACACCGCCTACCCGCCACCCCTACGGCCGGCCGCGGGTGCGCCGGCCACGGGCGTCACGGACGACGGTGGCCGCGCAGACGACGACGATGGTCAGACCGACGGCCGGGAACAGGAGCACGGAGGCCTGACGGCGGTCGCGGTCGACTCGGGTGGGACCGTGCACGAGCGGGGCGACGTGGACAAGTTCGGTACCGCGGTCGATCCGGGGGTCGGGGACCGGGCTCGATGCCGGGACCACCGTGGAATCGAGCGCGCGCAGCGGGTCGACCACGCCCCAGCCGACGCCGTCCACGCGGCCCGCGGCCCCGCGCTGTGCGGTCTGTTCGATCAGCGTGACGACCTGGGCCGCGGTGTAGTCCGGGTGCGCCGAGCGGATCAGTGCCGCGACACCCGCCACGTACGGGGTCGCGAACGAGGTGCCGTCGCCTCGGCAGTGGCCGCCTCCGGGCACCGTCGACCACACGTCCACGCCGGGCGCGAGCACGCCCACATACGGCTTGTTCTGCGAGAACGGCGCGCGCTCGTTGTTGCGGTCCGAGGCGCCGACTCCCAGAACTCCCGGGTACTTCGCGGGCCACGAGTCGAGGTTGTCCTTGTCGCCGGAGTTGCCGACGGCGGCGACCACCACGACCTGCCCGACGAGCGCGCGCCGGATCGCGTCCCGCAGCCTCGTGCCCGGCTCCCGGCCGCCCACCGTGTCCTGCGAGATGTTGATCACCGAGGCGCCCGCGGCCACCGCGTGGTCGATCGCGGCGGCCAGGCTGTCCTCGTTGCCCTTGGTCGCGTCGTCGCCGCCGTTCTGCCGGATCGGCAACAACATCGCGTCGGGCGCGAGCCCCACGAAGCCCGTGTCCACCCTGGGCGTGAGCCTGTCGCCGGGCCGGGCCGCGATGATGCCCGCAGCCATCGTGCCGTGGCCATTGTCGTCGTCGGTGCCGTTGGCCCGGCCGTTGAAGAAGTCCTTGCCACCGGCCACGACCGCAGGGCCCAACTGCGGGTTGTCGTCGTCGATCCCGCTGTCGATCACCGCGACCGTGACGCCCTTGCCGGTGGCCTTTCGCCAGACCTCGTCGAGCAACACGCGCTGTAGGGACCACGGTTTGCCGGGCATCGGCTTGGCCGGGAACCGACAATCGTCACCCGCGAGCAAGGCGGTACCCGCTCGCCCGACATACACCGACTCACGCTCCGCCGGCACCGAGCCCATCGCCCCGACCGGCAACAACAGACCCAACGCGAGCAGAGATGCCCTCCAGCGTCGCCGCACGGCTCGCACCGGTTCGTTCGCCTTCCGGATCACCGCCCCACCGCCCCGCGATCGCGAGCCGACCGGGCCTTTGTCGGTGCTAGCGCCACATCCTGGCGTTGGCGGCCTCGGTCCTGCGGTATGCGTCGGCCGCCCGGGTCAGACCGTCGGCGATGCCGTTCAGCGCCTCCCGCAGACCCTGGGCGTTCCGGTCCCAGCTCGCCTGCTGGACGAGGTAACCCTCGCGCGCGTCACCGGACCACGACTCGGTGACCGGCGCGATGTCCCGCTTCAGGCCCGACTGCATGTCGGCGAGGCGGGCGTCGAGGGCGCGGATATCGGCTGCGGCCTGTTCGAGCGCAGCGAACGTGACAACTACCTGCGACATGCTTTCTCCCCAGTACGAGAGCGGGTACAACCGGCTGCGACCGAGCGCCCCGGCGGCGAAAGGACCGAGCGACGGAGCTCGGTCAGAACATCAACTTCGAGATATTGCCGGACACGGTGGTCTCGGTCCGGTCGTACGCGTCGGCGTTGCGGCCCATCGCGCCGGAGATGGCGTCGAGCGCACGCTTGACCCCGAGCGCCTTCTGTACGGCCTGCTCCTGCAACGGGTCGAATCGGTTCCTGGCGGCACCCTGCCATTGCCCCTCGATCGCGTCGACCTTGCGGTTCATCTCCTGGATCGCCGCTTCGAGTTCGGTCGCCACGCCCTGAACCTTCCTCGACAACTCCGCCAACATCTGCGGAGTGATCCTGAACGCTTCACCTGCCATGTTTCACCAGCCCCCATGAGACGGATGTGCGCGAGGCGAGGTCGTGTCACCCGGGTCGGATCCCCGCACCAACGTCACGGTTTGCGACGTCGTGGGAACTCTAACCGCATTCGAGGACGCCGCCCAAGCGAAACCCTACGCATGGTCACCAAAGGTCGACGCTGTGGATACATCTCCGGCCTTGCGCAAAATGCCGGTATTCGGTGTTGCCTTCGGGTCGAGTCGTCACCACTCACGACCCTTCCGACGCCGCCCCGACCTTCGCCCCCAGGCTCAGGAACCTTGCGGCCTCTTGGCGTCCGCCGTACTCAACTGCGGCCCACGCGCAACCAGTTCCGACCACGCCCTGGGCAACGGCCGCACCTCCACGCCCCTGTAGCCCAAGCGCAGCTTGGCCTCGCTCTCCTGTTCCCGCGCGGCCGGCGCCCCGCCGGTCCGCGCCGTCTCCGCAATGGCGTAGCGCAGACCGGAGTCGGCCACCAGATACGTCGGACCGCCGTCGTCGGGCGTCCCGGTCACCTCTCGATACAGCGCCCCCGCACCGGGTTTGACCCACACGCCGCCCATGCCGTCGGCGAGTTGCTCCGGCGGCCGGGTCCCGGCCGACTGCGCGGTCACCGGCCGGCCGCCGCGCCACTCGCCGGAGAAGGTGTTGCACACGACGTTGCGCGGCAGTTCCAGGTCGTCGCGGGTGATCCGGTTCATCGGCGTCGGCGGGATCTCCGGCCAACCCTTCTCCGCGGCGAAGGTACGGTCCTGCACCACCGCGCCGCCGAGCATGCCGAGGTTCACCGGAAAGGCTGTGGGCGTGGTGCTCCCGTACGCCTCCCGCGCCCTCGGGTTCGTGGTGAGCAGCACGGCGGTCAACTCGCTGACCGGCATCACGCCCTCGTGGGTGACCACGTAGTTCTGCCGTCGGGCGGCGCCCTCCGCGCGCAGCACGACGCCGACCCGGTTGTACTCCGGGGCCAACGGCAGCCGGGTCGCAGCGCCGTAGCCGGCCGGCGTCGGGTGGTCGATCGTGCCGCCCTCGATCAGCGTGGCCAGCCACGCGTCGCCGACCGGTTGCGCCGGCATGCCGACCAGGTTCAGCGCGCCGATCACGGTCGGCGCCTCGACCAGGAAGCGCCTGCCCTGATGGACGAGGTACTTGTGCCGGTTCCGGTCCTGTACGAACAGCGCCTCGCCCGGTCGCAGCGCCCCCTCCGCCGGAGCGGCGCCGATGAACACGCCGCGCTGCGGCTCCCCGTCCGGGTCGGGCTCGCCGTCCTTGCCCAGGGCCGGACGCTCGCACACGGTCCAGGGCTTGCGCTCCTTGACCGCCTTGGCCGTCGGCAGCCGGTCCGGCGCGTTCGGAATGCCCAGCGGCGCACCGTGACCGACGCTGTCGAGCCGCTTCTCCGCAACCAGGTTGACCTTGAACCTGCCGGGGTCCAGCAGCAGACGACCGGAGGCGATGTTGAGCACCGGGTGCAGCTTGCCGTCCAGGAAGACGTACCGACTCGCCGAGTCGCGCCCCACGATCAGGCTGCCCCGGTCCTTCCAACCCGGCGGCGTACCGGGCCTGACCAACCCGACGACCCCGAACCCGACCAACACCAGCATCGCGACCACGATGCTCGGCGTGAGCATCCGCATCGGCTTGGGCGCGTTGTCCTCCGTGCCTCCGCCCGGGCTCGGTTGCAGGAACGCGGCCACCATGCGGCGGCGCGCGAAGATGTACGCCTCGAGCTGCTCGCGGCGCGTTGCCATCGTTCTCCCCGTGATCGACGTGCGCTCCGGTCGAAGGGTCCACACCGACGCGACCGCGGGGTCGCGGGCCAACCCGTGGACACGTACCGTACGGTGTTCCGCACTCACTGTGACAGCAGGGCGACAAATCATGACCATGGGGGAGCTGACGTGGCCGCACCCGCGCCGGTAGGGCCGCATGCACGGAACGGTGCACCCACACCCGACGGGGCATTGCCACCGGCAACGCGCCGCGCGACGCTGCGCGTACACCCGCGGGCCGGTCGCGTCGGCGGCGTCCTGGTGCAACAGATCGTGCTGGTCCAGCTCGGGATCTCGCTGTTCGCGATCGCGGCGACCGCGCACCCGGCGGCGGCGATCGGCCTCGGCGCGGTGGGGGCCCTCCTGGTGGCGCCGGCACTGGTGCGGTGGCGCGGGCGTTGGCTCGTGCAGTGGTTGCCGATCGTGTTCGACTTCCGCCGGAGGCGCCGGCTTCCGGCCGTCGCGGATGACGCGGATCCGGTGCTGCTCCCGATCCTGGAGTGCGCACCGCACCTGGCGACCGGCTCGGTCGACGACCGTGAGCGCCGTTCGATCGGAGTGATCGGCGACGGCACCTTCCTCACCGCGGTGTTGCTGGTCACCTCGCGCGACGAGCCGCTGCGTCCCGCGCACGGGAAACGGCCGTTGCCGCTGCCGGCGATCGTGAGCACGCTGGAGGTCGACGACGTGACGTTGGCCTCGGTGCAGGTGGTCCAGCACATCCGGCCGGCGCCGGCCGACCACCTGCCCGAGGAGTCGTTGGCGGCCAGGTCCTACCGCCAACTCGTCGAACAGGTCCTGCACGACGTGCCGGCACTGCGGCTGACCTGGATCGCGCTGCGCTTCGAGCCCGACCTGTGCCCGGGCGCGGTCGCCGCGCGCGGCGGCGGCGAGCAGGGGACCCGGCGGGCGCTGCTGCGTGCGGTCGACCGGCTCGCCGGCAACCTGACCGGCGCCGGATTCGAGGCCCGCGCGCTCGAAGAGGCCGAGTTGATCCAGGCACTCGCCACCTCGTGCGGCGTAAACCGTTCCACCCGCCGATACGGGCGCGGTGGACGGCGGACCATCGAGTCCAGGCGGGCGTGGCGCTGCGACGACCGGTGGCACGCCACCTATTGGGCGAACCGCTGGCCGGAGCCGACCCAGGGGTGTACCTCCGACCCGATCGGCACACTGACCGCGACACCGGCCATCGCCACCACCTTCGCGCTGACCGCGACGCACGGCGTGGGCGGCACCACCGCGCTCACCGCGCACGTCCGGATCGCCGCCCGCTCGGACAGCGAACTCACGGATGCGACAAGACGGTTGGAATATCGGGCCGAAGCCGGGCGGATCGGTCTGATCCGGCTCGACTGGGAGCAGCAACCGGCCCTGCTGGCCACCCTGCCACTCGGCGGCCTGCCATGACGAACCGTCACATGTGGCTACATACAGGGAGGATCGACCCGTGAGCACGGCCGATCCCGGCCGGAGCCGGCACCAGGCCTCGAACGCACGGGGCAACAACCGGATTCCGAATCCGACCCCCGCGCCGGCCCCCATGCCCGGCTCGGGAACCCCCGCGCCCCGGCCTTCCCGGCGCAAGGGTCCGGCCCGGCCGGTCGGCCCCAGGCACGAACGGCACATGCCGACCGCCGCCCAACTGTCCGCCCTCGGCCTGCCGGTGGGCGACGACGGCGTGGTGATCGGAGTCGACGCCGAGCGCAACCCGGCGGTGCTGAACCTGTTCCGACCCGAGGCGTTGCACGTCGCGTTCGTCGGCGGCGCCCATGCGGTGCAGATCATCGCGCTGCGGGCCGCGGCGGTCGGCGCCCGGGTCGCGATCGAGTCCGGCCGGCCGCGGTTGTGGTCCGCGATGGCCCGGGCCGCGGGTGGCGCGCAGCCGTGCGTGACGGTACATCAGGTGGGTCGGCTCGGTCCGCAGGGACCCCGTGCGGGCAGCCCGGTCCTGGTCGTCCGCGACTGCGGCGCGCGGCCGCCCCGCGATCGGCTCGCGCCGGCCGCGTGGCAGACCACGCTGACCCTGCTGCCCTTCCTGGACCCGGCACTGGCCCGGCAGCGCATCGGCGCGGGCGCGGGCCTGGTCGGCCTCCAGCGGGTCTCCCCGATCGAGGCGCGGGCGGCGTCCTCGGTGTTGTCCCTGCCCGGTGAGGACGAGGCCGCGCTGCCCACGCTCGCCGACGAACTGACCCTGTGGAGTGCCGGAACGTCGCGTAAGTACGTATTACTGACGCCCACTCCGACCGAACTGGGCCTGCTCGGACCGCCACGTCGGATGGACTGACGAACAGTGCTCGCGACACCGGCTCTGAGCGAACAGGTGGACGGACCGGCGACGACCGCCGACACCCCTGACTACGCTGTGAGGCTCGTGCAGGGGGCGAACCCCGACCCGGGTCGGGGTACGGCGGACGGCGGCGGCGTGTGATCTGAAGCCGAGCCGCCTCCGGACGATCGGAAGGACCACACCGTGAGCAGCGAGCAGGACGGCGCACACATCGAGACGGGGGCGAACGAGGAAGAGGAGTGGTCGGGACCCGACTTCACCATGCCCTCGTGGTACACGCACCAGGACGGCGGCGCGCCCGCGCCACCGCCGTCCGGGGTCCGCGCGCCCGCGCCTCCCCCGCAGGGTGACCAGGTGCCGGCGGCGCCTCGGTACGGCAGCCAGGATCCGACACTGGTGCCGCCGGCGCGGACGCCCGAGCCGCACGCGCCGCTGCCGTACGGGACCGGCGCCGGCGCGAACGGGCCGACCGGCGGCGCCCCGGAACCGTACGGATCCGCCGCAGGCGCGCCCACGGCCTCGGTGCCGCCGGCCCGCCCGGCCGGCGACCCACCCGGCTTCGGCGCCCCGACGCCCGAACCGCCCGCGAACTCACCCGCGCCGACCGAACCGCCGGCGCCGTACGGCCAGGGCGCCCCCGGCCAATCCTCGGCGCCGCTCCCGCACGGCGCCCCCTCGGCCGAGCAGCCGGCCACCGAGGCATCGGCGCCCCCAGCACCCACCTACAGCCCCGGCGAAGCCACCATGGTCGTCCCACCGTCCTTCGCGGCCCCCGAACCGCCCGCCGAGGCACCGGCTCCCCCCGCACCCACCTACACACCGGGCGAACCGACCATGGTCATGCCACCGTCATCCGGGGCTCCCGATCGGCCCGCCGACACGCCGCCCCACACGCCCGGCGAACCCACCATGGTCGTCCCTCCGTCCTTCGCGGCCCCCGAACCGCCCGCCGAGGCACCGGCTCCCCCCGCACCCACCTACACACCGGGCGAACCGACCATGGTCATGCCACCGTTCCTCGACCCGAACGACGCTGCCGACGCGCCTGCAGACCCGGCAGACCCTGCACCGGCCCACACGCCGGGCGAGCCGACCGTGGTCGTCCCGCCGCAGTTCGAGCCCTCCGAGCCGACCGCCGAAGCACCGGCACCTCCCGCGCCGACCTACACCCCCGGCGAACCGACCATGGTCGTCCCGCCGCAGTTCGAGACCCCCGAACCGCCCGCCGCCGATGCCGCCCATGAACCCGGCGCGCCTGCCGCGCAGTCGGAGCACCGGGGTCCGGACCGCGCCGAGCAGGCCGAGCAGGCCCCGCCCGCCGCGCGGCCCAACGATGCCGCGCCCGCCGAGCAGCCGGTTTCCGCTCCGCCGAGCGACGCCGCCCCGGGTCTCGAGGCAAAGCCCGCCGAGCCCGACGCGCCCGACGCGTCGACCGCGTCCCCCGAGCAGCCGGCCGGCGAAGCACCCGCACCCGACGGGACCGACGACGCGCGCCCGGACGCGCCGGTCGATCCGCACGACGTGCCCACCACACCCGCAGGCGGCACCCCGGTCCCCGGCCCCTCGACCGCAGCGCCGGCCCCCGAGGTGCCGCGCACGGAGCCCGCCGACGCCGCCGGACCCGCTCCCCGGCACGCACCCGAGCCGCCCACGCACGAGAACCACCAGCCGACCGAGCCGCACCGACCCGCCGCCGGCGACGCGCAGCCGATGCCCGAGCCGCACCAGGCCCCCCAAGCTCCCCCGGCTCCCCCGGCTCCCCCGGCTCCCCCGGCTCCCCAACCCGAGGTTCGAGCCACCGAACCGCCGCAGCCCCACCCGACCCCGGCAGCGGCGGCCACGACGACCGCAGAGGCCCTCGACGCACCGCAACCACAGGCCGGCGGCCACCCGCAGCAGCCCCAGGCCCCGGCGGATTCGCAGGCGTCGCCCGCCGGCGGATACCCGCCCTACGCACAGCAGCCCGCACCGCCGCAGGGCGCCCCCGCGCCGTATCCGCCGCCGCAGCCGGGCGCCGCACACCCCGGGCCCCCGCCGCAGCAGCAGTACCCGGCTCAGGCCCAGGGTGCCCCGCTGCCCGACCCGGCGACCCGGCTGCTGCCGCCGATCACCGACGACATGCCTCCGCCCCCCGGCTTCCCGCAGCAGGCCCCACCCCCGGGCGCCGCGCAGCAGCCCCCTCCGCCCGGCGCCCCGCAGCCGCCGGTCAGCCCGCCGCACGGCTCGCCGATGCCGCCGCCGGCCTGGTCCGGCACGGCCCCGGGCAACGGCGAGGCGTGGGGTGGCGCGGCCCCGCCGCCGACCGGACAACCGCTGCCGCCGCCCGGCGGCGAGCCGATGGCACCGCCGCAGCAGCAGCGCTCGTGGATGCGGCGCACGTTCGGCGGCAACGAGCCGGAGCAGCAGGGTGGTCAACCGCCCTACGCCCAGGCCCCCGGCCCATACAACCAGGCTCCGGGTCCATACCAGGGCGCCCCCGCTCCGCAGGCCTACCCGCAGCCCGACCCGAACCAGGCGCACAACCCGTACGCCCAGGGCGCTCCCGGCCAGGACCAAGGCCAGGCGCCGTACGGCCACGCCGGCGGCCCCCAGGGCCGGGAACCGCAGCAGTACGGTCCGGGCGGCACCCCCTACGGGCAGCCCGAGGCGCACCAGCCGTACGCCCAGGGCACCCCGCCGCAGGGCGCCCCCGCGCCGCAGCACAACCCTTACGGCCAACCACCCGGCCCGCAGACCCCCGACCCGCAGTCGGCCCACCACCCGGGCACTCCGCCACACGGCGCACCCGGCCCGCAGGCCCAACCGGGCCCGCCGTCCGGACAACCCACCCCGGCCGACCGCGCCCCCGAGCCGCCCAACCCGTACGCCCAGGCGCCCGGCCCCTATGCGCAGGCGCCCGACCAGTACGCCCAGGCGCCCGACCCGGCCCAGCCGTACCACCCGGGCACCCCGCCGCAGGGCAGCGGGCAGCCGCAGGCCTGGTCGCCCGACGGCGGCGCACCCGCGCGGACCGGCGCCGGCGCGCCCCTGGGCTACACCGCCGCCGTCGAACTGACCAGCGACCGGCTGCTGCGCAAGCAGCCGCAACCGCGTCGGCAGACCCCGCGCTTCCGGATCGGCGGCAAGTCCGCCGACGCCCGCCGGGCCGAGCGCCTGGACCGGATCCGCACCCCCGTCCTCGGCTGCTACCGGATCGCGGTGATCAGCCTCAAGGGCGGCGTCGGCAAGACCACGACCACCACCGCCCTCGGCGCGACGCTGGCCACCGAGCGCCAG
Source organism: Embleya sp. NPDC127516 (assembly GCF_044765325.1). NCBI lineage: Bacteria > Bacillati > Actinomycetota > Actinomycetes > Kitasatosporales > Streptomycetaceae > Embleya > Embleya sp. NPDC127516. The sequence continues at coordinate 423,014 of NZ_JBIWJT010000005.1, forward strand.
GACCGGGTGATCGCGATCGACGCCAACCCGGACGCCGGCACACTCGGCCGCCGGGTCCGCCGGGAGACCGGCGCGACCATCCGCGACCTGGTCAACTCGATGGCCCACGTGCACAGTTACATGGACATCCGGCGGTTCACCTCGCAGTCCTCCAGCGGCCTGGAGATCCTGGCCAACGACGTGGACCCGGCGGTGTCCACGACGTTCAACGACGAGGACTACCGCTCGGTGATCGACCTGCTGGGCAAGCAGTACCCGATCATCCTGACCGACTCGGGCACCGGCCTGCTCTACAGCGCGATGCGCGGTGTGCTCGACCTGGCCCACCAGTTGATCGTGATCAGCACGCCCAGCGTGGACGGAGCCACCAGCGCGAGCACCACGCTCGACTGGCTGGTCGCGCACGGCTACGCGGATCTGGTCGCGAACAGCATCACGGTGATCTCCGGCGTCCGCGAGACCGGGAAGATGGTCAAGACCGAGGACATCGTGGCCCACTTCGAGACCCGCTGCCGTGCGGTCGTGGTCGTCCCGTTCGACGAACACCTGTCGGCGGGCGCGGAGTTGGATCTGGACATGATGCGGCCCAAGACCCGCGAGGCGTACTTCGAACTGGCCGCGCTGGTCGCCGAGGACTTCCACCGCACCCAGCCGTCCGAGCAACAGCACCAGTGGCAGCCGCAGTACCGGCAACCACAGCAGCAGGCGCCGCAGCAGCAGCCCTACTACGGCCAACCGCAGCAGGCACAGCCGTACCCGCAGCAACAGCAATATCCCCAGCACCAACAGCAGCAGCAACCATCGCAACAACACCCGCACCAGCAGCCGCACCCACAGAACCCGCAACAACCACAGCAACCCCAGCAGCCGTACTACCAGCAGCCCCCGCCCGGCGACTGGCAGCAGCAGCCCCCGCCGCACCAGGGAGGCTGACACGCCGAAGGGCCGCCCCGGAGATTCCGGGGCGGCCCTTGGCACATCCGTCGCGAAGCGGCGCGGGCGTTCAGCCCGCCGGGTCCGAGTCCGCCGCGTCGATCAGCTCGCGGGCCCGCTTCACATCACGCGCCATGTGTTCCAGCAGGTCGTCGATCGAGTCGAAGCGCTCGGTACCGCGCAGGTACTCCAGGAAGTCCACCGCGACATGCGTCCCGTACAGGTCGAGGTCGGTCCGATCCAACGCGTACGCCTCGACCCGCCGCTCGGTGCCGTCGAAGGTCGGGTTGGTGCCGATCGAGATCGCCGCCGGCAACCCCTCGCCATCGATCACCAGCCACCCCGCGTACACCCCGTCGGCCGGGATCGCCGTGTACGGGAGCACCTCCAGGTTGGCCGTCGGGTAGCCGAGTTCGCGCCCGCGCTGATCGCCGCGCACCACCACGCCCTCGACCCGATGCGGGCGTCCGAGCAGTTCGGCCGCGCCCGCCACGTCGCCCTCGGCGACCCGGGCCCGGACCACGGTGGACGAGAAGGTCACGTCGCCGGAGACGAACAGTTCCGGCTCGACGACGCTGAAGTCGTTCGCCACGCCCAACTCCTCCAAGAGCGCGACGTTGCCCGTCGCCTTGTGGCCGAATCGGAAATTGCGCCCCTCGACGACCACGGCCGCGCGCAGCGTGTCCACCAGGACCTGCCGGACGAAGTCGACCGCGCTCTGCCGGGACAACTCGAGCGTGAACGGCACCACCAGCACCGCGTCCACCCCCAGGTCCGCCATCAGCTGCGCGCGCCGGTGGTGCGGCGTGAGCAGGGGCGGATGGCTGCCGGGCCGGACCACCTCGCTGGGGTGCGGGTCGAACGTCACCACGACCACCGGCAGCCCGCGCTCGCGACCGATCGCGACCGCCCGGCCGATCGTCCGTTGGTGCCCGCGATGCACACCGTCATAGGACCCGATCGTGACGACGGAGCGTCCCCAATCGCTGGGGACGTCCGCCAAGCCCCGCCAACGCTGCACCGTAACCGCTCCTCGTTCTTCGTGACGTGTCGCGGGTCCAGCTTCCCATGCAGGGGCTGTCGCTCGGTCCCGCCCCCGCCGTGGCGACCATCACCCCCGGATCCGGTCCGGGGCGCGGCTCAGCCCACGAACACCGCGAGCGGCCGGGCCACTCCCTGCCGGTTCTCCACCAGGGCCAGGAAGGTCCCGTCGGGCCCGAACACGCCGACCGGCCCCTCGCTGTCGTCGGCCGGCAACCGGCCGCCGTGCGATACGGCGCGGGCCTGGTCCTCGGTGACCTCGCGGCGCGGGAACGCCGCCGCCGCGGCCTCGGCGATCGGCAGCACGCCGAAGGACTCCTCCAACTCTTCGAGCGTGTGGGCCCGATCCAGCGCGTACGGACCCACCCGGGTGCGCCGCAGCGCGGTCAGGTGCCCGCCCACCCCGAGCCCGGCCCCCAGGTCGCGGGCCAGCGCGCGGATGTAGGTACCGGACGAGCAGGTCACCCGCACGTCCAGGTCGATCGTGTCGCCCTCGCGGCGGGTGGCGAGCACCTCGAACGTGGGAACGGTGACCGGTCGGGCGGCCAGCTCGAAGTCCTCGCCGTCGCGTACCCGTGAATACGAGCGCTTGCCGTCGATCTTGATCGCCGACACCTTCGAGGGCACCTGGAGGATCGGGCCGGTCAGCTCGGCGACGCCCGCCGCGATCGCGGCGTCCTGCACGTGTGCGGCCGAGGTGGTCTCGGTGACCTCGCCCTCGGCGTCGTCGGTGACCGTGCTCTGCCCGAGCCGGATCGTCGCGTCGTACTCCTTCTCGGTGAGCGCGAGATGGCCCAACAGGCGGGTGGCCTTCTCGATGCCGATCACCAGGACGCCGGTGGCCATCGGGTCCAGCGTGCCCGCGTGGCCCACCCGGCGGGTGCCGGCGATCCGGCGCAGCCGGCCCACCACGTCGTGCGAGGTGAGCCCGGCGGGCTTGTCCACGATCACCAGACCGTCGGGCGGCGGGGGTCCTGCGTTGCGGCGCTTCACGCGTCGTCTCCCGGGGTTGCGTGCGCCGGAGCGACCGGCAGTAGTGCGTCGGCGAGGAGCTCCCGGAATCGGGCCACCACCTCGGCCGGTGGGTCATAGGCGGTGAATCCGGCCGCGAAGGCGTGTCCACCGCCGCCGAAGGCCCCGCAGACGCGCCCGAGGTCCACCGCGCCCTTGGACCGGGCGGACGCGCGCAACGCGCCGTCGTCGTCCTCCTTGAGCACCAGCGCGACCTCGGCCTCGCCGCTCTTGCGGACCACGTCGATCACGCCCTCGATCTCGTCCAGTCGGATCCCGTGCGCGGCGCGTTCGGAGCGGGTGATCACGGTGGACACCAGCCCCAGACCGCCCGCGGCGGCGGCGTCCAACTCGGCGCCCGCCAAGGCGGCGGCGAGCACCTTGAGATAGCCGAATCGGCAGGTGTCCCAGATCGCCCGCTGGATCAGGTCGTGCCGTATCCCCGTGGCCATCAGCCGAGCCGCGAAGGTGTGCGTCTCGGGCGTGGTTCCCACGTACTTGAACGAGCCGGTGTCGGTGACCAGCCCGGTGTACAGCGCGGTCGCGATGTCGGCGGTCAGCGTCGCGCCGAGCCGGGTGATCAGTTCGTCGGCGAGCACCGCGGTCGCGGGCGCGTCGACGTCGATCAGGTGATGCGTCCCGAAGCGCGTGTTGGACGCGTGGTGGTCGACCACCAGCAGCGTGCCGGCCGCCTTGGCCTTGGCCTCCAACAGGCCCAATCGAGCCGAGCCGGCCGCGTCGAAGACGGCGACCAGCTCGGGCTCCTCGGGCACCTCGGTGTGCGCCACGAGCAGGTCCTGGCCGGGCAGGAACTCCAGCGAGGACGGCACCACGAGGGGGTCGTCGCCGTAGGAGACCCGGACCGTGCGGCCCAGCTCGCGCAGCGCCAGTCCGACGGCGAGCGCCGAACCCAGCGCGTCGCCGTCGGGGCTGACGTGTGCCAGCAGCGTGATGTCCTCGGCCGTCAGGAGTAGGCGTACCGCCTCGTCCCAATCGGCTGCGCCCGGCGCGGTCGGCGGCACCGTCCGCACGCCCGAGTCGCCGGTCCGCGGCTTCGCTTCCGCGGCCGGGCCGGGCTCCCGGTCCGCCGCCACGCCTGGTGTCAAGGTCGGTCGCCCTCCTGTGTATCCGCCTTGGTCTCCGCCTCCGACTCGTCGTCGGAGTCCTCGGAGTCGTCCACGGCCGGAGTCCGATAGGGGTCCGCGTCACCGGCATAGCCGGCGCCCGCGGCGGTTGAGCGTACCGCCGCATCGGCCTGCTGTGCCCGGGCGAGGAGATCATCGATGAGTTTGGCGTTGTCCGGAAGGGCGTCGGCGATGAACGTCAGCGACGGCGTGTGTCGCACGCCGGTCTGGCGGCCCACCTCACTGCGGAGTACGCCCTTGGCGCTCTCCAGCGCGGCGGCGGTCGCCGCGCGCTCGGTCTCGTCGCCGTAGACCGTGTAGAACACGGTCGCCTCACGGAGGTCACCGGTCACTCGTGCGGCGGTGATCGTCACGAACCCCAGGCGCGGGTCCTTGATCCGGCGCTCCAAGGTCTCCGCGACCACGACCTGGATACGGTCCGCGAGTTTGCGCGCCCGTGCGGTGTCGGCCACTGATCCTCCTGCGATTGCTCGGCATTTCGGCGGAACCCCCCGCGCCCGGGGTCACCGGACGCGAGGGCCGCTCTCGTTGCTTGTTCTTCTTCGGTGTTCGTGCGCTGCCCGTTCGACCCGGGTCGAACGATCGTCAGTCGTCGTCCCCGTACACCCTGCGGCGTGCGGAGAGCAGCTCCAACTCGGGCCGGCCGGCGACCAGCCGTTCACAGCCGTCCAACACCTCGGCACATCGTTCGACACTCGCGGAGACCACCGCGATGCCGATCACGCTGCGCCGATGCAAATCCTGATGCTCCACCTCGGCGGCGGCAACGGCATTCTTGCGCTGAAGGTCCGCCAGGATGGGGCGGATCAGAGATCGTTTTTCCTTCAACGAGTGCACATCGCCGAACAGCACATCGAGGCTGATGGTTCCCACAAACATAGGCGACGGGCCTGGCCGGCCCGGGAGGCCTCGGGTCGGGACCGCTGGGGCCACCGACGAAAAGAACCGGGCTCGCACGTCGCGGCCCGGACACCACTGGTCACGCTTGCTCTGCTCGTACTGCGAGACGCCGGATCCGCCCGGTGTGCACCGGGCGGATCCGTCGTATCGGTTCAGCGGTTCGATCGGTTCGAGCTACCGGGTCAGCCTCGCGGCTTCTCCCGCATCTCGAACGTCTCGATGATGTCCTCGACCTTGATGTCGTTGAACGAACCGAGGTTGATACCGCACTCGAAGCCCTCGCGGACCTCGGTGACATCGTCCTTCTCGCGACGCAGGCCCTCGACGTTGAGGTTGTCGGCGACGACCGACCCCTGCCGGATGATCCGCGCCTTGGTGTTGCGCTTGATCGTCCCGCCGGTGACCATGCAGCCCGCGATGTTGCCGAGCTTGGAGGAGCGGAACACCGCGCGGATCTGCGCCGTGCCGAGCTGCACCTCTTCGTACTCGGGCTTGAGCATGCCCTTGAGCGCGGCTTCGATCTCCTCGATGGCCTGGTAGATCACCGAGTAGAAGCGAATGTCGACGCCCTCGCGGTCCGCCATCGTCCGCGCCCGGCCCTCCGGCCGGACGTTGAAGCCGATGATGATCGCGTCCGAGGCCATCGCCAGGTTGACGTTGGACTCGGTGATCGCACCGACACCCCGGTCGATGATCCGCAGCTCGACCTCTTCGCCGACCTCCAGGTTGAGCAGCGCGTCCTCCAACGCCTCCACCGAACCGGAGCCGTCACCCTTGAGGATGAGGTTGAGCTGCTGCATCTCGCCGGCCTTGAGGGCCAGGTCGAGGTCCTCGAGCGAGATCCGCTTCGAACGACGGGCCAGCAGCGCGTTGCGCTCCCGAGCCGCCCGCTTCTCGGCGATCTGGCGCGCGGTGCGCTCCTCCTCGACCACGAGGAAGTTGTCACCGGCACCCGGCACCGAGGTCAGACCCAGCACCATGACCGGACGGGACGGCGCGGCCTCGGTGAGGTTGTTGCCGTTCTCGTCGATCATCGCGCGGACTCGGCCGTACGCCTCGCCGACCACGATCGCGTCGCCGATGCGCAGGGTGCCGCGCTGGACCAGGACGGTCGCGACGGGGCCGCGGCCCTTGTCGAGGTGACCCTCGATCGCGATGCCCTGGGCTTCCTGGTGCGGGTTGGCGGTGAGCTCCAGAGCCGCGTCCGCAGTCAGTACGACCGCCTCGAGCAGCTCGTCGATGCCCAGGCCCTGCTTCGCCGAGATGTCGACGAACATCGTGTCGCCGCCGTACTCCTCGGCCACGAGCCCGTACTCGGTGAGCTGGCCACGAACCTTGGTCGGGTCCGCGCCTTCCTTGTCGATCTTGTTGACCGCCACGACGATCGGCACGCCGGCCGCCTGCGCGTGGTTGAGCGCCTCGATCGTCTGCGGCTTCACGCCGTCGTCCGCCGCGACCACGAGGATCGCGATGTCCGTCGACTTGGCGCCGCGGGCACGCATGGCGGTGAACGCCTCGTGACCCGGGGTGTCGATCAGGGTGATCTTGCGGTCGATGTCGTTGACCGTGGTCGCGACCTGGTAGGCACCGATGTGCTGGGTGATGCCACCGGCCTCGCCCGCGATCACGTTCGTCTTGCGGATCGCGTCGAGCAGGCGGGTCTTGCCGTGGTCGACGTGACCCATGACGGTGACCACCGGCGGACGCGCCTCGAGGTCGTCCTCGTCGCCCTCGTCCTCGCCCCATTCGAGGTCGAAGGACTCGAGCAGCTCGCGGTCCTCCTCCTCCGGGGAGACGATCTGGATCACGAAGTCGAGCTCGCCGGCCAGGATCTGCAGCTCCGCGTCACTGACCGACTGGGTCGAGGTGAGCAGCGAGCCGAGGTTGAACATGATCTGGACGAGAGCCGCGGGGTTCGCGTTGATCTTCTCCGCGAAGTCGGTGAGCGAGGCACCGCGCGACAGCCGGACGACACGCCCGTTGCCGCGAGGAGCCATCACGCCACCGGCGGACGGAGCCTGCATGTTGTCGAACTCTTGACGACGCTGACGCTTCGACTTGCGCGCGCGGCCCGGACGCCCACCGGGACGACCGAACGCGCCCTGCGTGCCGCCGCGACCGCCGGGGCCACCACGACCGCCGCCGCCGGGACGACCGGCGAAACCGCCGCCGCCACCGGGACGACCCGGAGCGCCGCCGCCACCACCGGGACGGGGACCGCCGAAGCCGCCACCGCCGCCGCCGGGACGACCGCCACCGCCGCCGGCACCCGCCGGACGACCGCCACCGCCGCCACCGGGACCGCCGGGACGACCGGGCGCACCGCCGGGACGACCGGGACCGCCGGGGCCACGAGCGGGCGCCGGACGGTTGGGCATCATGCCCGGGTTGGGACGCGGGCCACCGGGGCCTGCGCTACCACCGGGACGGGGACCCGCGGGGCCACCCGAACCACCCGGACGCGGGCCACCGGCCGCAGGACCCTGCGGACGCGGCGGCATGCCACCGGGAGTGGGTCGACCGGCGCCACCGGCGGCCTGCGGCCGCGGCATGCCGGTGCTGCCCGAGGTGAAGGGGTTGTTGCCCGGACGCGGGCCGGCGGGACGCGTGCCACCCGGACGGGGGGCACCTCCCTGACCGGGACCACCCGGACGCGCGCCACCGGCGGACGGAGCGCCACCGGTACGCGGACCGGAGGGACGCTCGCCACGCTCGGGACGATCGCCGCGCTCGGGACGGCCACCGGGGCCGCCCTGACCGCCACCGGCCGGACGCGGACCCGGACGGCTACCCGCCGGACCCGAGGAGGCCGCCGCCGGACGGTCCGAACGCGGACCGCGCTCGGCCTGGCCGCGGTCGCCCTGACCACGCTCGGCCGGACCGCGGTCGCCGGGACGCGCCGCCGGGCGCGGGCCCGGAGCCGGCGCACCGGCCGGACGCTGACCCGACTGCGCCGCGGGACGCTCCGCCTGACGCGGGGCGGCCGGAGCCGCCTCCGCGGCCGGCGTGGCCGGCACCACGGGCGGAGCGGTGCTGCCCTGGGGGGCCGGGCGCGGCGCCGGGCGCGGGCCCGGGGTCGGCGCACCCGCCGGGCGCGGGCCCGGAGCGGGGGCAGGACGCGCCGAGGCGCCCTGCGGGGAACTGGGGGTGGCCGCCTGCGGCGCGCCCGAGGGCGCGGGACGCTGGGGCCGGCGGGCGGGCCCGCCTTCCGTCTTGAGTGCTTCCGTCAGTTTGCGAACAACCGGCGCCTCGATCGTCGAGGACGCCGAACGAACGAACTCACCGAGTTCTTGGAGCTTGGCCATGACGACCTTGCTCTCGACTCCGAACTCCTTGGCGAGTTCGTATACCCGGACCTTTGCCACGTCGCTCCTTCTGGTCCGGGGTTGGTCGTCCGCCGGACCGTCACTACCGCATGTCTGTACTCATCGCGTACTCATCGAGTGCTCATCGCAATCTCGACCTACTTCCGACTCGCGAGGTACTGCTTCGCTGGACCTGTCCGACCGACCTCTGACAACCCATCACCGCTCAAATAAGCACGCAGTGGTGCCGAGTCCAGCGGCCCCGGCACGCGCAAAGCCCGAACGAACGCCTTTCGACGCTCAGCCTGGGCCAGGCACTCCGGATCGGGGTGCAGATGCGCGCCCCGTCCGAGCATTCGGCCGCGGGGGTCGGGGACACAACTGCCCTCCACCGCCACGACCCGCAATAGGTCGGCCTTGGCCGCACGCTGCCGACAACCTACGCACGTTCGGCACGGAGAGGCAGTGATTTCCTGCTTCTCCACCGTTGTACGAGGGCATGCTCGGGCTCGCCTGCGACCAGACATGTTCAAGTCTACCGCTCCTCACCGCGGCCTGGTTCGGTCGACCGTCCCCGGTCGTCCGATTCCCCGGTCTCGGTGTCCGGCCGGATGTCGATGCGCCATCCGGTCAATCGCGCGGCAAGGCGGGCATTCTGCCCTTCCTTGCCGATCGCCAGCGAGAGCTGGTAGTCGGGCACCGTCACCCGGGCGGAACGCGCGGCGAGGTCCACTACCTCGACCTTGCTCACCCGGGCCGGTGACAGCGCGTTGGCCACCATCCGCGCGGGGTCGTCCGACCAGTCGACGATGTCGATCTTCTCGCCGTTCAACTCGGCCATGACGGCACGCACGCGTGCCCCCATCGGCCCGATGCACGCGCCCTTGGGGTTGAGCCCGGCCCGCGTGGAGTAGACGGCGATCTTGGAGCGGTGGCCGGCCTCGCGGGCGATCGCGGCGATCTCGACGCTGCCGTCGGCGATCTCCGGAACCTCCAGCGCGAACAGCTTCCGCACCAGGTTGGGGTGGGTGCGCGAGAGCGTGATGGACGGCCCCTTGGGCCCACGCCGCACCTGTACGACATAGCAACGCAGGCGCATGCCGTGCGCGTACCGCTCGCCCGGTACCTGCTCCTGGGGCGGCAGGATCGCCTCGATGCGACCCAGGTCCACCAGGACGTTGCGGTTGTCCTTGCCCTGCTGGACCACGCCGGCGACGATCTCGCCCTCACGGCCGGCGAACTCGCCGAACGTGATCTCCTCCTCGGCGTCGCGCAGCCGCTGCAGGATCACCTGCTTGGCGGTGGTCGCCGCGATCCGGCCGAAGTCGTCCGGGGTGTCGTCGAACTCGCGAACGCGCTGTCCGGCCTCGTCGGTCTCGGTCGCCCACACGGTGACGTGCCCGGTGGCACGGTCCAGTTCCACGCGCGCCTTGGGCAGGCTGCCCTCGGTGCGGTGGTATGCGATCAACAGGGCCGATTCGATGGCCTCGACCAGGAGGTCGAACTTGATCTCTTTTTCGCGCTCAAGCCCGCGCAGGGCGCTCATGTCGATGTCCACGTCCTACGCCTCCTCGTCCATGGTGTCGTCGTTGTCGATGTCGTCCTCGACCCCGGTGTCCTCGTCGTCCTCGGCGTCGGCCGCCGGGTCCGCGCTCTTGCGGTTGAACTCGACCTGCACGACCGCCTTGGCCACCTCGTCGTAGGTCAGCCGGCGCGGCTTGCCCTCGACGTCCAACTCCACGCCGTCCGCGTCGCTCGCGCCGATCCGGCCGGTGAGGGTGCCGCCGTCGTGCAGGTGGACTTGGACCAGCCGATCCGCCGCGCGGCGCCAGTGGCGCTCCAGCGTCAGCGGGCGGTCCACGCCCGGGGTGGTGACTTCCAGTTGATAGGGCAGGCTGCCGAGCACGTCGCTCGGGTCGAGCACGTCCGAGACGGCCCGGCTGACCTCGGCGACCTTGTCCAGGTCGACGCCGCCGTCGGCGGCGACCATCACACGCAGCACCCGACGCTTGCCGGCGGGGGTGAGGGAGAGATCCTCCAGATCCACGCCCACCGTCGATACCACCGGCTCCAGCAACTCCCGCAGCCGGTCCAACGTGGTGGTGCTCATCCGGGTGACTCCTCGGCTGCGTGTGCTGTTGTCTCAAGTGCGTCGACCGCCCGGGGCGGGTCGGGGAAGGACAACAGTATCCGGTCCGGAGGCCATCTCGCGCACGTCCGCCCGGCGTACGCCGGATGTCCGCCGAGGTCCGCACGCCCGCATATGCGGTAGCGTCCGACACGGCCGGGGCCGGCGACGGACACCGGACATCGCACATCACGGACGAGGTTCAGGAGCGGGACGCATGCGCGACGCGGGGCCGACGCGACGGGCCGTCCTGGGCACCGTGGCCGCGGCGACGATCGCCGCGGCCGTCGTCGGTTGCGACGACGACGGCGGGGGCGCGGACCAGGGTCGACGCCGGGTCGACGACGCGGCGCGCGAACGGGCGTACGCGACGACCGGGGCACTGCTCGCGCACTACGACGCGGTCGCCGCGCGAGACGCCGCCCTGGCCGAGCGGATCCGGCCGCTGTCGCTCGAACTGCGCGAACACCTGCGCGTGTTCGCCGGGGGCGCGTCGCACTCCGCGCCGCCTCCCGCCGCCGCGCCACAGGACGCCGCCGCCACGGGCAGCGCGGTCGCCGACCGGGCGCAGCAGGCGTCCGACGAGCGGCTGACCGGACTTGACGCTCTCTCCCCCGAACTCGCCCGCCGACTGGCCGCCACCGCCGCGTGCCTGGCGGGTCACGCCCAACTGCTTCGGAGCGCATCGTGAGCACGCCGCGACCGGCCCCGTCCGGGTCCGCCAACCCCGAGATCCGGGCGCTGAGCGAGGCGTTGCAGGCGGAGCACGCGGCGGTCTACGGCTACGGCGTGGCCGGTGGCCGGCTGACCGGTGCCGCGCGCACCCAGGCGCGCACCGCGTTGGACACGCACCGGGCCCGTCGGGACACGATCGCGCGGCTGATCACCGATCGGGGCGCGGCGGCGCCGGCCGCGGCGCCCGCGTACACGATCCCGTTCCCGGTGGGCACGCCCGCGGACGCGACCCGGCTCGCGGTGCACCTGGAGGACGGGGTCGCGGTGCGTCTGGGCGAGTTGGTGGCCCTCGCGGGCGCCCCGCTGCGGAACGAGGCGGCGGGCTGGTTGCGCGAGACCGCCGTATGGGCGGTGCGCTGGCGCGGCACGAGTACCCCCTTCCCGGGGCTGCCCGCGTCGACCGAGCCCGGTACGCCGACGGCCGGGGGCCGCACGTGAGCGATCGGGTCGAGGTGCCGGAACGATTGACCCGGACCGCGCTGCGCTGGTGCGGCGAGGAGGTCGCCCGCCCGTGGCTCGCCGGGCTGCCGGACGCGGTCGCCGAGTACGCGCGGCGCTGGGGGCTGACCGTCGAGCGGCCGATCATCCCGGGCGGCGCGCTCAGCCTGACCTTCCTGGTCCGGCTCGCGGACGGGACGCCCGCCACCCTCAAGCTCGGCCTGATCGACCGCTACACCGCGCACGAGGCGGCCGCGCTCGCGTTGTGGGACGGCGTCGGGGCGGTCCGGCTGTTGGACGGTGACCCGCAGCGCGGCGCGCTGTTGCTGGAGCGGCTCCAGCCGGATGTGTCGCTGCGCTCGCTGGCCGAGGACCGGGCGATGCTGGAGGCGGCCGAGGTGGTCCGCAGGTTGTGGGTGACCCCGCCCGCGGACTGCACGATCGAGCCGGTCGCGGATCGGGCCGGGCACTGGGCGGAATCGATCCCTCGCCGGTACGCGGACCTGGCCGGCCCGTGCCCCCGGGCGCTGGTGGACGAGGCGGTGGCGCTGTGCCGCGAGTTGGCCGGCTCGCAGCCCGAGGTCGTGGTCCTGCACACCGACTGCCACCACGGCAACGTGCTGGCGGGTACCCGGGCGAAGTGGCTGGCGATCGACCCGCGCCCGATGCTCGGCGAACGCGCCTTCGACCTGGGCCCGCTGGTGCGGGACCGGATGGCCACGGTGGTCGCCGAGCCGCGCCCTCAGGCGCTGGTGCGGCGGCGGGTGACCTGGCTGGCGAACGCGTTGGATCTGGACGCCGAGCGAGTGCGCGGGTGGGCCCTGGTGCAGGCGTTGGCACTGGGCCTGTGGTGCGTGTCCGTCGACGATCCGGCGGGCGAGGACCTGCTCTCCGTCGCCGAGTGGCTCTCCTGATCCGGTGCTCGCGAGGCCCCGCCCGGATCCGGCGTCGGGCGGGGGTCGGGCCGGTCAGGTGAACGGCAGGATCGCGCCCATCACCGCGTAGGGACGTTCGTTGCCCGGGAACAACACCGGGCGGGCCAGGTCCCGGAACCCCAGGCCCCGGTACAACCGGCGGGCCGGGGTCTGCTCGTCGATCGCGGACAGCAGGATGTGCGACCGGTCCTGTCCCCGGCACAGCAGGGTGATCAGGGTGCGTCCGATGCCATGGCCCTGCCAGCGCGGCAACACGTGCAGCTCGCCGACCACGAACGACTCGTCCAGCCAGGCCCGATGTCCGGCCCGGGCCAGGTGCGGCTCGATCACCAGGCTCCACCACTGGTCGGTGAGGTTGGGGTAGCCGTAGCCGAATCCGACCAGCCGACCCGCGTCGTCGAACGCGCCCAGGGAGCGCACCCCGGCGAAGGTCGCGTGCCGGCGCATTATCCGCTGCCGCACCGCGATCTCGTCGTCGGCCAGACCGAACGCGCCGGCCTGGACGTCGACCGCCTCGTCCGCGTACTCGGCGAGATCGACGACCCGGCACGTCCACTCCATCAGCACACGCACTCCCTCGGGGCCGGGTCCCGCCGCCGCCCACGCACCACCGGCTCGGGCCGCGGACAAACGCGCCTGATCGGAGCGTGCCGTGTCGACCCTGGCCACATCCGCTGCGGCCCCATCAGAACAGCACGCTCATGAAGGTGCCGGTCTCGGCGAAGCCGACCCGCCGGTAGGCCGCGCGCGCGGGGCCGTTGTAGCTGTTCACGTACAGGCTGGCGATCGGGGCGACCTCGCTGAGCGCGTGGCGCAGCACGGCGGCCATGCCGATCTCGGACAGGCCCTCGCCGCGCCGCTCCGGCGCCACCCACACGCCCTGGATCTGGCACGCGTGCCGAGTGACCGCGCCGATCTCCGCCTTGAACACCACCCGGCCCTCCTCGATCCGGGCGAACGCGCGACCACCGGCGATCAGTTCGGCCACGCGCGCGCGGTACAGCGTGCCGCCGTCGCCGATCAGCGGCGAGACGCCGACCTCCTCGGTGAACATCGCCACGCACGCGGGCATCATCAGATCCAGTTCGTCCGGACGCACCCGGCGCACCAGCGGATCCGCCGCCACCTCGCGCGAGGGCTGGTCGGCGACCATCAGCGGCTGGATCGGGCGGACGTCACGGGCCGGGCCCCACACGGGTTCGAGCAGCCGCCACAGATCGGCCGCCGCCTCGGCCGGGCCGACGATCGACGAGCAGCGCCGGCCCTGGCGGCGGGCCCGCTCGGCGAAGGAGCGTATGGCGTCCGGGCCGGCCTCGACCGGGACCAGGTTCGCGCCCGCGTAGCACAGCGAGGTGAGCCGACCGCTCTGGTAGTACCCCCACAGTTCGCCGCCCAGCCGCCACGGATCGACGCCCGCGAGTCGGACCCGGGACGCGACGAAGACGTTCGTGACGGGGTCACGGTCGAGCAGCGCCTGGACGGCGGACAGGTCGGTCCCGTCCAGGACTTTGGTGGAAACCGAGCTCAGCACGTGCCTCACCATGCCATCGGGCGGACCTTGGGGAAATGCCAGTCTTGCGGCACCACCCTATGCAGGTCCGGGCCGCGCGCGCCGCCCGGGAGGCGACGGGTTCTGCGACCGGGGCCGGCGGCCCCCCGCGGGCGGGTCAGCGACGGAGCCGGGGAACCGCCGATCGGCGCGGGAGGGGCTCGCTCGACGCGGCGCCGGCGCACTCGGTGTCCGTCGCCGGCAGGGTGCCGTCGACCAGGTAGGCGGTGCCTCGCTCGTCGACGCATCCGCCGTCGACGAGGTAGTGCCCGTGGTTGCCGTTGTCGCGCACGGTCAGCAGTCGCGAGGAGGGCAGCGCGGCGTGCATGCGCAGGGCCCCGTCGTAGGGCGTCGCCGGGTCGCCGACGGACTGGATCAGCAGTACGCCGGGCAGCCCGGCACCGTCGATCCGGGTCGGCGGCGCGGTGTTGCTCTGCAGGTACAGGCACGCGCCGGGGGAGGCGATGGCCGCGCCCAGCGCGCCGTGCCGGGCCCGGAGCAGGGCCATGTCGCGCTCGAACACCGACTCGTCGGCCGGGGCGGGCGCGTCCGCACAGGTGACGGTCTGCATCACCGACTCGAAGTTGACCTCGTCCTCGGTCGCCGGCTTGCGCCCGGCGATCAACGCGGCCGGATCTCCCGACGCGTAGTCCGCGAGCGCGTTGGACATGCTCGCCCAGTCCCGGTCGGTGTACAGCTTGCCGAGCGTGTACTGGTCGAGTTCGACGCCGCCGAACACGCCGGCCGCCGGGCGCGCGGCGAGTTCGGTGCGCAGTCGCTCCCAGGTCGCCAGCACGGCCGGCGGGGTCGAACCCAGGTGGAAGCGGTCGGCCCGTTCGGCGGTCCACGCGGCCCACTCGCGCCGGCGCGCGTCGAATCCGGCGGCCTGGAGGAAACCGGTCTCGTACCAGACCCGGGTCGGGTCGACCAGGCTGTCCAGGAGCATCCGGTGCACCCGGTTCGGGAAGAGCTGCCCGTAGACCGCGCCCAGGTAGCTGCCGTACGAATAGCCCAGGATCGAGAGCCGGGCCGCGCCGAACGCGGCCCGGACCAGGTCGAGGTCGCGCGCGATGTCCCGGGTGCTCAGGTGTGGCAGGAGGTCCGCGGCGGACGCGCGGCAGCCGTCGGCGAACGCCCGGGCGGCGGCCAGGTGCGCCGCCCGGCCGGCGGGCATCGCCGGGTCGGGCTTGGGCCCGCGGCCGAACGTCGCCGGGTCGGTGCACCTCACCCGGGTGCTCGTGCCGCGCCCGCGCAGATCGAAGCCGATCAGGTCGTAGGCCCGGCGTACCCGTTCGGGCAGGCCGCCGGCCAGTGCCGCCATCGAGCCGACGGCGGCGGCGCCCGGACCGCCGAAGTTGACCATCAGGATGCCCTGGTACTCGGCCGCGGTCCCGGTCGCCGCGACCTTGGAGACGCCGACCCGGATCCGCGGGCCCGCCGGGCGGGCGTGGTCCAGCGGCACGCCGATGTCGCCGCAGCGCTCCCCCGGCGCGGTGCCCGACGGGCAGTCGCCCCACACGATCGGCTCGGTCTGTGCCCGGGCGGGCGCGGCGGCGGTCAGCACGGCGGCGGTCAGCGCGCCGGCCAGCAGGACGCGGACGGCGCGGGTCACGATTCCTCGCAGGTGGTGTCGCGGCCCGCGGGGAGCGTGCCGTCGGTCAGATAGGCCGCGGCGGCCCGCAGGACACAGTCGTTGGGCTGGAACGCGAGGATTCCGTGGTCGCCCTCGCCGAGCACGGTGATCAGATGCGAGGACGGCAGCGCGTGGTGCAGCGCGCCCGCCCCGGCGGGTGGGGTGGCCGGATCCCGGGTGCCCTGGATCAGCAGCACCGGCGGCAGGCCGCGGCCGTCGATCGTGGGCGGCGTGCGCGGGGGCACCGGCCAGAACGCGCAGGGCGCGTTCAGCCACGTGTTGGACCAGGTCACCAGCGGCGCGACCCGATCCACGGCGCGGGCGTCGCGGTCCCAGACCGACCAGTCGCGCGGCCACGGGCCGTCGTGGCATTCGACGGCGGTGTAGATCGCGGTGCCGTTGGCGTCCTGCGCGGTGGGCGGGCTGTACAGCGCGGCCAGCGGCGCCGGGTCGCCCGCGTCGTGGGCGCGCAACGCCCGGGCGAACCCGGGCCAGGTCTGCGAGCCGTACAGGATCCGGGTGGCGATGTCGCGCAGCTCCGCGGGGCCGACGGTGCCGCCGGCGGGCTCGGCCCGGACGCGGGCGAGCACGCGGGCGAACACGTCGTCCAGGTCGGCGCCCTCGGCCGCGACGAAGTCCCGCCAGCGGCCCTGGAAGGCGACGTCCTGCCGCAGGTTGGCGCCGTACCAGATCTGGTCCGGGCGCGGGTCGACGACGCTGTCCAGGATCATCCGGTCGACCCGCTCGGGGAACGACTGCCCGTAGACCGCGCCGAGATAGGTGCCGTACGACCAGCCGATGAAGGAGATCCGGGGTTCGCCCAGCGCGGCGCGGACCAGGTCGAGGTCGCGCGCGTTCTCCGATGTGCCCAGGTGCGGCAGCAGGTCGCCGGCCCGCTCGGCGCAACCTCGCGCGTAGTCGCGGGCCCGCTGGACCAGGCGCTGTTCGTCCTGCGCCGTGACGGGCACCGGATCCGGCTTCGGCGCCCGGTCGAAGCTCGGGTCGACGCACGAGATGGGGTCGCTGTGGTGGTTGCCGCGCGGGTCGACACCGACGATGTCGTAGCTCTGCCGCACCCGTTCCGGCAACGCGTGTCCCACCAGATCGGCCAGCCACATGCCGCCGCCGCCCGGGCCCCCGGGGTTGACCACGATCGTGCCGAGCCGGGGCTTGCCGCCCAGGGCCCGCGCCATCGAGACGCCCAGCGTGGTGGTGGGCCCGTCGGGGCGGGCGTGGTCGACCGGGACGGCCAGCGTCCCGCAGCGCAGTCCGGGTGCGGCCACATCGGCCGGGCATTCGCCCCAGGCGATGCCGGGCGACACCCGGGCCGGTGCTCGCCCGCCCGGGTCGGGACCGCCGACGGGGCCCGCCGCGGTGCCCACGATCATGCCGGCGACGGCCAGTGCGGCCACGATGACGCGTCCCACGCGCGACGCCCCTCCCCCGGGGGCGATGCCCCGATCATGTATCTCGATGATCGGGGTCGGTTACCGGGGGTAGGGGCGCATCAACGATATGTCACTCGGGTGGGCGAGTGGATTGATCCGGTCGGGCTGCGATCGTCGCCCCGCCCGCGTCGGGCCGAAGCCGGTGCCGGAGGCGCCGTCGGGCCGGTATCGGGCCGGAAGCGAGGCCGCCCCGGGATCGGCCGCGCGCCGGCCCCGGGGTGGGACCGGCTCAGGCGATGTCGACGATCGGGTCGCCGCTGATCACGCCGTCCGCCTGCATCTGCTCGGCGAGCTTGAGCGCCTCCTCGATCAGGGTCTCGACGATCTTCGACTCGGGCACGGTCTTGATCACCTCGCCCTTGACGAAGATCTGGCCCTTGCCGTTGCCGGACGCCACTCCCAGGTCCGCCTCGCGGGCCTCGCCGGGCCCGTTGACGACGCAGCCCATGACGGCCACCCGCAGCGGCACCTTGAGCCCGTCCAGGCCCGCGGTGACCTGCTCGGCGAGCTTGTACACGTCGACCTGGGCGCGGCCGCAGGACGGGCAGGAGACGATCTCCAGGCCGCGCTGCCGCAGGCCGAGCGACTCCAGGATCTGGTTGCCGACCTTGATCTCCTCGACCGGCGGAGCGGAGAGGGAGACCCGGATGGTGTCGCCGATGCCCTGCGCGAGCAGGGCGCCGAACGCCACCGAGGACTTGATCGTGCCCTGGAACGCGGGACCGGCCTCGGTGACGCCCAGGTGCAGCGGATAGTCGCAACGCTCGGCGAGCAGCCGGTAGGCCTCGATCATCACGACCGGGTCGTTGTGCTTGACCGAGATCTTGATGTCCCGGAAGTCGTGCTCCTCGAACAGCGAGCACTCCCACAGCGCGGACTCCACCAGCGCCTCGGGGGTGGCCTTGCCGTGCTTGGCCAGCAGCCGCTTGTCCAGCGACCCGGCGTTGACGCCGATCCGGATCGGGGTGCCGGCGGCGGAGGCGGCCTTGGCGATCTCGGCGATCTTGTCGTCGAACTGCTTGATGTTGCCCGGGTTCACCCGTACCGCGGCGCAGCCCGCGTCGATCGCGGCGAAGACGTACTTCGGCTGGAAGTGGATGTCCGCGATCACCGGGATCTGCGACTTGCGGGCGATCGCGGGCAACGCGTCGGCGTCGTCCTGCGAGGGCACGGCGACCCGGACGATCTGGCAGCCGGACGCGGTCAGCTCGGCGATCTGCTGAAGCGTGGCGTTGACGTCGGAGGTCAGGGTGGTGGTCATGGACTGCACCGACACCGGGGCGTCTCCGCCGACGGCCACGTTGCCGACCATGATCTGCCGTGACTTGCGGCGCGGCGTGAGGGGCCGGGCAGGTACGGACGGCATTCCGAGCTGGATCGCGGTCATCTTCGCTTTAGTCCCGTGGGTCGGCGCGGTAGGTCGGACTCAACGCTACGCCACCACACACCGGTGCGGCCGCGCCCGTGCCCCCATGCCGACCCACCTGTTGCCTGATCGACACAAGGGGGGCCGGCGGGGCGTCTTGTCGGGGTGCTCTCCCGAGCGCCGGGCCCTGTCCGGCGGACAGGGCCTAGGTCACCTTCACCGGGTTGATCAGGTCGGCGATCAACACCAGCACGGTGAAGGCGATGAAGATCGAGGCCACGACGTAGGCGACCGGCATCAGCCTGGCCACGTCGAACGGGCCCGGGTCCGGCCGCTTGCGCAGGCTCGCGATCCGGCGACGGATCGACTCCCACCACGCGCCGACCACGTGACCGCCGTCGAGCGGGAGCAGCGGCAGCATGTTGAACAGGAACAGCGACACGTTGAAGCCCGCGATGATGAAGATCATCAGGCCGACCCGCTGGGACGCGGGCACGTCCAGCGCGGCCACCTCGCCGCCGACCCGGGCCGCGCCGACCACGCCGACCGGGGAGTCCTGGTCGCGTTCGTCGCCCTGGAAGGCCGCGCCCCACAGCGCGGGCACCTTCTGCGGGATGCGCAGCAGGCCGTGGAACGCGCTCTTGACCAGGTCGCCCGTGTACTCGACGGACTCGGCGGCGCTCTGGCGCTGGATCCCCCGCGCCGGACTGATGCCCAGGAAGCCGGTGGTGACGTATTGATCGGCGACCGGGCGTCCGTCGCCGTCGAGCTTGATCATCTTGTTCTGTTCGAGCACCGGCTTGAGGGTGACGAGTTCGCCCTTGCGGTCGACCACGAGGGTGACCTCGCCGGACGACTTGCGGATCAGGCCCTGGAGCTTGTCGTAGTCGCCGATCTTCTCACCGTTGAACGACACGATGCGGTCGCCCGGCAGCAGGCCGGCCGCCTTGCCGGGGGCCGCCTTGGCGCCCTCGGGGCACTTGTCGGTCTTCGCGTCGGCACTGACCACGCACTCCGAGACGGTGCTCACCGTCGAGGTGGTCTCGGGGATCCCGAAGCCCATCAGGTACACCGCGAGCAGCCCGATGGCCAGGATCAGGTTCATGAACGGCCCGGCCAGCATGATGATCGTGCGCTGCCACGGCTTGCGCTGGTAGAACATCCGGTCCTCGTCGCCGGGACCGACCTCCTCGTAGGACGCCTCGCGGGCCTCCTCGATCATGCTGCGCCACGGTGAGGTGCTGCGGGCCTGCACCTTGCCCGACGCGTCGGGCGGGAACATGCCGATCAGCCGGCAGTAGCCGCCCGCCGGGATCGCCTTGAGGCCGTACTCGGTCTCACCGATCTTCCTCGACCACAGCGTCTTGCCGAAGCCGACCATGTACTGCGGCACCCGCACACCGAACATCTTGCCGGTGACCAGGTGGCCCGCCTCGTGCCAGGCAATGGAGAACAGCAGGCCCACGACAAAGACGACGATGCCGAGGATCGTCATGAACAGGGTCAACGGGGTTCTCCTCCGTGGGCGATGATCTCGCGTGCCCGTCGGCGCGCCCAGTCCTCCGCGTCGAGGACGTCATCCAGTGTCAACCGGTTGCCGTCCCCACGTACATCATGCTCGCTCACGACACGGGCGACCGTGTCGGTGATGCCGTTGAACCCCAGTCGTCCCGCGATGAACGCGTCCACGCACTCCTCGTTGGCCGCGTTGAACACGGCCGGCGCGGTGCCGCCGGCGCGCCCCGCGGCGCACGCCAGCTCGACCGCCGGGAACGCCTCGTTGTCGAGCGGGAAGAACTCCCACGTGGCCGCCTTGGTCCAATCGCAGCCGGCCGCCACGTTCGGCACCCGGTCCGGCCAGGACAGGCCGAGCGCGATCGGCAGCCGCATATCCGGCGGCGACGCCTGGGCCAGGGTCGAGCCGTCCACGAATTCGACCATCGAGTGCACGATCGACTGCGGGTGCACGACGACGTCGATCCGGTCGAACGGGATGTCGTAGAGCAGGTGCGCCTCGATCACCTCCAAGCCCTTGTTGACCAGGGTCGCCGAGTTGATCGTGATCACCGGGCCCATGTCCCAGGTGGGGTGGGCGGCGGCCTCCTCGGGCGTGACGTCGACCAGGTCGGCGCGGCTGCGACCGCGGAACGGGCCGCCGCTGGCGGTCACCACGAGCCGCTTGACCTGGTCGGCCCGACCGCCGCGGAGCGCTTGGATCAGCGCCGAGTGTTCGGAGTCGACCGGGACGATCTGGCCGGGCTTGGCGATCGCCTTCACCAGCGGGCCGCCGACGATCAGCGACTCCTTGTTGGCCAGCGCGAGGGTGCGGCCGGCGGTCAGCGCGGCGAGCGTGGGGGCCAGGCCGATCGAGCCGGTGATCCCGTTGAGGACGACGTCGCACGGATGCGCGGCCAGTTCGGTCGCGGCGGTGGGGCCGGCCAGGATGCGCGGCAGCTTGTACTCGCCCTTGGCGTAGCCGCGCCGCTGGGCCTCGGCGTAGAAGGCCAGTTGCAGGTCCTGGGCGGCGGACGCCTTGGCCACCGCGACCACCTCGACCGCCAGTTCGAGCGCCTGTCGTGCCAGTTCCTCGACCCGGCCGCCGCCGGCGGACAGGCCCACGATCCGGAACAGGTCGGGGTGGGCGCGCACCACGTCGATGGTCTGGGTCCCGATCGACCCGGTGGAGCCGAGCAGGACGATGTCCCGCCGGGTGGTCGACTGGTCGCGGGCGGCGAAGGGCACGTACGGATCGGCCAGGGAGTCCATCCGACCATTGTGGCCCGCGCCGGTGCGGCGCCGAGCGCAGGTCGGCGGATTGTCGGCGGTGGGCGACGGGGACCGCGCGTGTCGACGGGCGCGGCCGGCGGGGTGCGCCCGCCGGCCGCGGGCGGCTCAGCCGACCGGTCGGTGCACGTTGTCCACTTTGGCCGGGCCGGGTGTCGCGTCGGCGATCCACGGGCCTTCGGTGGACGGGTCGAGCACGCCCTCCTCCAGCCACAGGTGCCGACCCGCCAGCACGCCCTCGACCGCCTTGACGTCCAGCTCGTCGGTGTTCGTCCACAACCGGCCGAACAGCTCGTCCACCCGGATCTGCGCCTGCCGGCAGAACAGGTCGGCGAGTTCGTACGCGGCCCGGCCCTGCTCGAGGTCGCGCCGGCGCAGCATGTCGGCCCGCACGCACACCGCGCTCATCGCGAACAGTTCGGCGCCGATGTCGACGATGCGACCGAGGAAGCCCTGTTTGCGCTCCATCGCGCCCTGCCAGCGGGCCATGCCGTAGAAGGTGGAGCGGGCCAGCCGGCGCGAGGCGCGCTCGACGAAGCGCAGGTGCGCGGCCAGGCTCGGCGCCCCGGCCCGGGCGAACTCGCGGTAGGACGTGGGCACCTGCCCCTTGCCGGTGACCAGTTTGGGCAGCCACTTCGCGTAGAAGACGCCCGCGTCGGCGGCGGCCTTGCCCTTGGCCTTCAGATCCGCGTCGGGGTCGATGATGTCGCCGGCCACCGCCAGGTGGGCGTCCACCGCCTCGCGCGCGATCAGCAGGTGCATGATCTCGGTCGAGCCCTCGAAGATGCGGTTGATCCGCATGTCGCGCAACATCTGCTCCGCGGGTACGCCGCGTTCGCCCCGGGCCCGCAGCGAGGCGGCGGTCTCGTAGCCGCGGCCGCCCCTGATCTGCACGAGTTCGTCGCTGACCGTCCAACCCACCTCGGACGCGTACAACTTCGCCAGCGCCGCCTCGATCCGGATGTCGCGGCGGTCCTCGTCGGCCATCCTGGCGGTCAGTTCCAGCACCGCCTCCAGCGCGAAGGCGCTCGCCGCGATGTAGGCGATCTTGCCCGCGACCGCCTCGTGTCCGGCGATCGGCCGACCCCACTGCTCGCGCTCGCCCGCCCACTCGCGGGCCACCTTCAGCGACCACTTGGCCGCGCCGGCGCACATCGCGGGCAGCGAGAGCCGGCCGGTGTTGAGCGTGGTGAGCGCGATCTTCAGGCCCGCGCCCTCGGCCCCGATCCGGTTCGCCGCGGGCACCCGGACGTTGTGGAAGCGGGTCACGCCGTTCTCGATGCCGCGCAGGCCCATGAAGGAGTTGCGGTTCTCCACGGTGATGCCGGGGCTGTCCGCGTCCACGACGAAGGCGGTGATCCCGCCGCGCCGGCCCTCGGCCTTGGGCACCCGGGCCATCACCACGAGCAGCCCGGCGACCACGCCGTTGGTGGTCCACAACTTCACGCCGTCCAGGACGTACGCCTCGCCGTCCTCGGTGGGCACCGCGGAGGTGGCCAGCCGGGCCGGGTCCGAGCCGACGTCGGGTTCGGTGAGCAGGAACGCGCTGACCTCGCGCACACAGCGCGGCAGGAACTCGCGCTTCTGCTCGTCGGTGCCGAACATCTTGACCGGCTGCGGCACACCGATCGACTGGTGCGCGGACAGCAGCGCGCCGAGCGCGGCGTTGACCGAGCCGACCAGGACCAGGGCCTTGTTGTAGTAGAGCTGACTCAGACCCAGGCCGCCGTACTCGGTGTCGATCTTCATGCCCAGCGCGCCGATCTCGGCCAGGCCCTTGATCACCTCGTCCGGGATCCGCGCGTCGCGTTCGATCACGGTGGGATCCACCCGGGTGATGAGGAACTCGCGGAGCACCGCGAGGAAGTCCTCCCCCCGACGGATCTCCTCGGCGTCCGCCTCGGGATGCGGGTGGACGAGGTCGAGCCGAAAGCGTCCGAGGAACAGCTCCTTGGCGAAACTGGGCTTGTCCCAGTCCTGTTGCCGTGCTTCCTCGGCGACCTTACGGGCTTCGCGTTCGCTGACAGGGGGCATGGCGGACTCCTCGCGGACTCGCAGCGGACCGACGTTGTTACCGATCGGTGTTACCTGCCCGTGCACGTCCACTGAATGCCGCGTGACGCCCATTTGTCCAGAGGAGGCGCTCCGCGAGTGTGCGGCCTTGCTCCGGACGGGCGTGCCCTTGCTCCGGACGGGCGGGCGCGCGCCGCTGCCCGCCGGACATGCGCTGCCTGCCCGCGGACATGCGCTGCCTGCCCGCGGACATGCGAAAGGGCCCGGCGACACCACCCCAGGCGGCCGGGCCCTTCGTTCGGGGGTGCTACAGGTCCAGGCCCGTGAGCACCATGACGCGCTCGTACGTGAAGTCGGTCATCGCGTACGTGACGCCCTCGCGGCCGACACCGGAGTTCTTGGCGCCGCCGTAGGGCATCTGGTCGGCGCGGTAGGAAGGGGCGTCGCCGATGATGACGCCGCCCACCTCCAGCTCGCGCTGGGCCCGGAAGGCGGTCTGGATGTCGTGCGTGAACACGCCCGCCTGAAGGCCGAACTCGGAGTCGTTGACCGCGGCGAACGCGGCGTCGGTGCCGTCCACCCGGGTCAGCGTGAGCACCGGGCCGAAGACCTCCTCGCTGGCGATGGTGACGCCGGCCGGGACTTCGCTGAGCACCGTCGGCGCGTAGGAGGCACCGTCGCGGGTACCGCCGGTGAGCACCTTGGCGCCCGCCTGCACGGCCTCGTCCACCCACGCCTGGACCCGCTCGGCGGCGGCGACGCTGACCAGCGGGCCGACGTCGACCGTGTCGTCCTCGGGGTCGCCGGTGACCTGCGCGGCCACCTTCGCCACGATCTTCTCCACCAGGCGGTCGTAGACGCTCACGTCCGCGATCACCCGCTGCACCGAGATGCAGGACTGGCCGCCCTGGTAGTTGGAGAAGGTCGCGATCCGCTGCGCGGCCCACTCCAGGTCGGCCTCGGAGGACCAGTCGGCGAGCACGACGGCGGCGGCGTTGCCGCCCAGCTCCAAAGTGACGTGCTTGCGCGGCACCGAGTCCATGATGCTCCAGCCCACCGGGCCCGAGCCGGTGAACGAGATGACCGGCAGCCGCTCGTCCACGACCAGCGCCGGCATCCGGTCGTTGGGCACCGGCAGCACGCTCCAGGCACCCGCCGGCAGGTCGGTCTCGGCCAGGATCTCGCCGAGCACCAGCGCGGACAGCGGGGTGGCCGGGGCCGGCTTGAGGATGATCGGCGCGCCCACCGCGATCGCCGGGGCGACCTTGTGCGCGACCAGGTTCAGCGGGAAGTTGAACGGCGCGATGCCCAGCACCACGCCCTTGGGGATCCGGCGGACCAGCGCGTAGCGGCCGGTGCCGCCCGCGTCGGTGTCCAGCCGCATGCCCTCGCCGTTGAACCGGCGGGCCTCCTCGGCGGCCCAGCGGAAGACCGACACCGCGCGGCCGACCTCGCCGCGCGCCCACTTGATCGGCTTGCCGTTCTCGGCGGTGATCAGCCGGGCGATCTCCTCGGTGCGCTCACCGAGCCGCTTGGCGACGTGGTCCAGGGCCGCGGCCCGGCGGAACGCGGGCAGCGCGGCGAACTCGTGCGCGACCGCGTGCGCGGCGGCGACGGCCTCCTCGATCTGCGCGTCGGTGGGCTCGGAGACCCGGCCGACGATCCGGCCGTCGTACGAGTTCGTGACGTCGAAGGCCGTCTCGCCGGCGGCCTGTCGGCCCGCCAGCCAGAACGCGTGGGTGGTGGTCACTGCTGCTCCTTCTCCGTCAACGGGCGCCGATGATCCCGGTGACTCAACGGTAGGCCGATCGCCCGCCCGCGCATTTGTCCATACCGGCCAATTGTGCTCCGCCGCCACTACGACTTGTCGTCGCGGACCTCGCTCGGATCACGCAGCGCGAACCACAGCTCGGCGCGGGTGTCCGGATCGTCCAGGGTACGGCCGAGGATCTCCTCGGCCCGGCGGATGCGATAGCGCAGCGTGTGCCGGTGCACCCCCAGGTCGCCGGCCGCGGCGTCCCACTGCCCGTGTCGGGCCAGCCACGCGCGCAGCGAGCCGATCAGGTCGCCCCGGCCGCCCACGTCGTGCGCGCGCAGCGGCGCGAGCAGTTGTTCGGCCCACGCGTGCACCGCGGCCCCGTCCAGCAGTGGCAGCAGCCCGCCCGCGTCCCGGCCGTGCACGGTCAGCGTCCGCTCCGAGCGCAGGCCCACCGCGTGCGCGCCGAGCGCCTGCCGGTAGCCGTCGGCCGCGGCTGCCGGCTCGACCGGACCGGACACACCCGCGATCAGACCGGGCAGGTCGCTCGGCTCGACCGGCTCGACCGCTTCCGGCAGCACCAGTACGGTCGCGCCGCCCAAGTCGCCGGTGAGCGCGGGTGTCCCGGCCCGGACCGCCCGCGCGCACAGACGCTCGGTGAACGCCGCCACGACCGGCTCGGGCCCGGTGGCCACCACGACCCGCCAGGGCCCGGGCGGCAGGTCGGTCGCGATGTCGTGCGCCAACTCGGCCGGCGTCGCCCGCTCTCCGGTGAGCAACATCCGCAGCAGCGCGGTACGCATCCGGGCGCCCGCGTCGGCGCTGACCCGGGACTGTTCCAGGGCCAACGTGAGCAGCGAGGCCGCGGTGCCCAGTGTCTGCCGGTCGGCCGTGCGCGGCGGGCGGGCGGTGCCCACCGCCAGGAAGCCGCTGATCCGCCGCTCGGCGCCCAGCGACTGGACCACCACCCGCTCGTCGCCCTCGACACCCGGCAACGACGCGGAGGACGGCGCGGGCATCCCGCGCAGCTTCTCGATGTCGGCGCGCAGCGCGTCGGTGCGCGTGCGGGCCGCCGTCGGCGCGACCTGGCGCAGCGTGCCGTCCGCGTCGTACAGCGCGGCCCAGCCGTCCAGCCGGGCCGCGAGCCGGCGGATCAGCGTCGCGGCGCCCTCGCGCCCGGCGGCCGCCCGGGTCAGCTCCTGCTGGACCGCGAAGCCGGTGGTGACGGTCTCGTACTGCTCGGCGGCCAACGCCGACGAGACCACCTTGCTGATCGCGATGAACGGGGTCGGGCGCGGCACCTCGAACACCGGGAAGCCGTGCGCCTCGGCGGCCTCGACGATCACCGCGGGCACCCGGTCCAGGGACAGACCCACCCCGATGCCGAGTCCGGCCACCTCGGCGGCGGCGAGCCGCTCGACGTAGGCGCGACGCTCGGCGTTGCTGCGGCCGAGCTTCATCCCCGTGGTGAGCAGCAGTTCGCCGCCCTCCAGATAGGGCGTGGGATCGGCGAGTTCGCTCGTGTGCACCCACCGCACCTCGCGCTCGAGCCCGCCCTTGCCCGCGAGCACCCGCAGGTCGAGGGCGGGTGCGCGGACCAGGGACGCGAGGGTGGGCGGCATGTCGGCGTTGTCCAGACTGGAGTGGGAGAGGCCTCCAGTGTGACTCAGCGGCTGAGATCGATCAGCACGGGAGGGGTTCGCTCGCCCTTTCGGGTGGTCAGGCTGACGATCGCGTGCCGCGTGGGCAGATCGCCGGCGATCTCGGACGGGGACCAGCGATAGCGCTCGACGGTGCGGGTGGTCACCCGCTCGGACCGGCCGCTGGCCTTCTCGCCGAACAGCGTGCCCAGCACCGAGTAGCGGATCCGCTTGGCCAGGCCGCCTTCGGGCGTGCCCATGGTGATCGACTTCTCCTGCTCCTTGGTCATCCCCCAGTGCTCGGCGAACAGTTCGGCGTCGGCGCGGGACGCGCCCGGTACCACCGCCTTGCAGCCGGCCGCGGCGAACACGGTGTGCCGCAGCGCGGGCGTGAGGTCGTCGAGCGAGCGGACCGACAGGACCAGGCCGGCCCGGCGGTTGCGGGCCCATTGCAGGCCCTTCGCGGCGTACTCGTCCACCAGGCGCCCGGCGTCGTCGGCGACCAGGCACGCGAACACCTTGCGCGGCCCGCGCTCGCGCCGGGGCGTGGCCATCGCCTGGACGAACTGGGACAACACCAGTCGGCCGATCAGCCTGGCCGCCTCGGGGTGCGCGGCCTCGTTCAGCCCGATCCGTACCCGCAGCGGCCGGTCGATGTCGCCGGCTGCGAACCGCTCCCGGTCGGGCCGGAACAGCTCGGCGACACCGGGCCGTTCCAGCACCGCCAGGCGCTGCACCAGCATCCGCGCGTCGTCGTCGCCGCGGGCCATCGCGCGCAGCGCCCGTTCGTGCTCGGCGTAGCGGTCGGCGGCCCGCAGCGCGCGCTCCAGCGCGGCGAGCGCGGCCTCGGCGCCGTCCAGCAGGTCGAGCAGCGTGCCGACCTCGGGATAGCGGCCGTGCCCGGCCACGTACGCGCCGAGCACCTGACGCAGCGCGTTGCTCGCGCCCTCGGCGAGCTCGATCGCGTTCGGCGGCAGCGCGGCGGCGGCGAGCCGGTCGGCGGCGTCCTCGGGCGAGGCCGCGCCGCCGTACAGGTCCAGGCCCGAGGGCGAGTCCGGGTCGCCGACGATCACCTCGCGGTCGTAGCCGCCGCGGGGGCGTTCGCACTCGTCGCCCTTGGCGTCGATCACCACCAGCGACGCGGTGCCGGTCAGCGCGCGCAGGCTCATCGCCTCCACGACCGGCTCCAGCAGTCGGCCCGACTCGCCGGCCCCGGCCGCGCCGACCACGAGCATCGAGGCGCCGAGCACGTCCAGGTCCAGCGCGAACGCGGTGTCCCGGTACAGCGCCGGATTCCGCGGGTGGTCGGTGCCCATGCCGACCCGTACCTGTCCGGCCAGCAGATCGTGTTCGGCCCGCCTGGGTCGCACGTCGCGCTGCCCGGAGCCGTGCCGACAGGCCGCGGCGCCGTGGTCGTGGATCTCGTCGGCCACGTCGGCGAGGTATTCGGGGTCGAGCTCACCGGCCCCGATCACCCGGCGCAGGCGCAGGTAGTCCACGTCCCGCAGCCGGCCCGCCGCCACCTCGTGGTCGAGCACATCGGCCGCCTCGTGTTGCCCCGCGTCGCGCAGCTCGGGCCACAACTCGGCGTCCGCGACCGGCGCTTCCTCGTCCGGGTGCGCGGCGTGCACGGCGGGCGTGCGCGCGTACGGCCCGACCACCACCTTCCAGCGCCCGAGCACCGCGGCCGCGTACAGGAAGCCGCCGTTGTAGAGGAGTCGCACCAGCCACTGCCCGTCGTGCAGCAGCCCGCGCGGGAAGATCAGCAACAACAGCGCGACGAACGGCCGCATCAGCACGATCCACGCGACGAAGCCCAGGACCAGGAACAACGCGGCGCGGCGCCACTGTTCGGGGCGCGGGCGCCCGTTCAGCTCGGCGCGCCGGTCCAGCCGCTGCCACCACGGGCGCAGGAACGGCCAGGCGATCTCGTGCCAGCGGCCCAGATAGCCGAAGAGCACGAAGACCAGGACGTAGAGCAGATTGTTGAACAGCAGCGGCCACAGGAAGGTGGGGATGATCTTCCGGACCAGCCACACGTAGGCCATGATCACCCAGTTCAGGCTGAGCACCGCGATCACCAGCCACAACACCGCGCGCCGCACCAGCGCCGCCTCCGGCCGGGTGCGCGCCTCGCGCTCGGCCGCCCGCAGCTTGATCTCCCGCTCGTCCCGGCCGTATCCGTACACGCCCGGGGCCTCGCGGTGGCGCGGACCGCGCAGCCACCCGCGCAGGTCGAAGCCGTCGGGATCCACGTCGCGATCCGCCGCCGCCGGCGCGGGCACCCGCGCCCCGGCGGTCCGCGCACGGCGGGTCGGCGGTGTGCTCCGGCGTGCCGGGTCGACCTCGAAGGCCTCCGCCTCGACAGCCGGCGACGCCGGGGAATCCGGCCGTTCCACGTCCACGTCCAGCCCTCCCGGAACCACGTCCTGAACCGGTACTCAATCTAGGCGCCACACCCGCTGTCGTGATGATCATTCCGGCGCGAGTCCGCGTTGCGTTCCGAAGTTGTTCTGCCCGATCGGCATTTGTCCATCCCGGACACAAGCAACCGGGTGATTAACCGATGCGGCGCATGCGGCGAACGCGACTCGGCGCCTAGCCTGCCGATAGGACCGCGGTGCCACCGTGAACCCCCGCCTCGACCCACAGGAGACCAGCATGGGCGCTTCGCAGCCCGGCGGGCCCTCGCTCCCGCAGGAGCGCCGGCTCGTCACCGCCATCCCCGGCCCGAAGTCGACCGAGCTGATGACGCGCCGCAACCAGGCGGTGGCGCGCGGCGTCAGCACCACCCTGCCGGTCTTCGTGACCCAGGCGGGCGGCGGCGTGGTCGTCGACGTGGACGGCAACTCCCTGATCGACTTCGGCTCCGGCATCGCGGTCACCAGCGTCGGCAACTCGGCCGAGGGTGTGGTGCGTCGCGCGTCCGAGCAGCTCCAGCGCTTCACCCACACGTGCTTCATGGTGACCCCGTACGAGTCGTACGTCGCCGTGGCCGAGCAGCTCAACGAGCTGACCCCGGGCGACCACGACAAGCGCACCGCGTTGTTCAACTCGGGCGCCGAGGCGGTGGAGAACGCGGTCAAGATCGCGCGTGCGCACACCAAGCGCCCCGCGGTGGTCGTGTTCGACCACGGCTACCACGGTCGCACCAACCTGACCATGGCGCTGACCGCGAAGAACATGCCGTACAAGGAGTCGTTCGGCCCGTTCGCCCCCGAGGTCTACCGGGTCCCGGTCGCCTACCCCTACCGCTGGCTGACCGGTGCGGAGAACTGCGCCGAGGAGGCCGCCGCGCAGGCGATCGACGTGATCACCAAGCAGATCGGCGCGCACAACGTCGCCGCCGTGGTGATCGAGCCCATCCTGGGCGAGGGCGGCTTCATCGAGCCGGCCAAGGGCTTCCTGCCCAGGATCGTCGAGTTCTGCAAGGCGAACGGCATCGTGTTCGTGGCGGACGAGATCCAGACCGGCTTCTGTCGTACCGGCCAGTGGTTCGCGTGCGACGACGAGGGCATCGTGCCGGACCTGATCACCACCGCCAAGGGCATCGCCGGCGGCCTCCCGCTGGCCGCCGTGACCGGGCGCGCCGAGATCATGGATTCCGCCCACGCGGGTGGTCTCGGTGGCACGTATGGCGGTAACCCGGTCGCCTGCGCCGCGGCGCTCGGCGCGATCGAGACGATGCGCGGGCTCGACCTCAACGGCGCGGCCCGCCGGATCGGCGAGATCATGCTCGGCCGACTGGGCACGATGGGCGAGAAGTTCGCCGAGATCGGTGAGGTCCGCGGCCGCGGCGCGATGATCGCGATGGAACTGGTCAAGCCCGGCTCCAAGGAGCCGAACGCCGAGCTGGCCGGCGCGGTCGCCAAGGCGTGCCACGCGCAGGGCCTGCTGGTGCTGACCGCCGGCACCTACGGCAACGTACTGCGCTTCCTGCCGCCTCTGGTGATGCCCGAGCACCTGCTCGTCGAGGGCCTGGACGTGCTGGAGGAGGCGTTCGCCGCCTCGGTCTGAGCCGCCCACGACACCACGAACCCGCCGCCCACCGGAACAATCCGGTGGGCGGCGGTTCTTGATGTTCGGCGTCTCGTTCGGCGCCTGCCTCGGCGTCCGGTTTCGGTGCTCGCCTCGGCGTGTTGTCGGGCGCGTTGTTCGAGTGCGTCGTCGAGCGCGGCCACTTCGGCCGGAAATCGACGTTCGAAAGCGGTGCGGGCCGATCAGAGCCGCGGTCGGCGCGGCGCCGGGGCGATCCGCTCGACCATGCTCAGGCCCGGGACGGTGTCCCACCCGCACAGGGCGAGCACGCGCAACATCTGTCGGCTCGCGCCGACCAGGACCATGTGACCACCGCGCCGGGACAACGCCCCGGCCTGGTCGACGAACACCCGCAGGCCCGCGACGTCGATGAAGGCGAGCTTGCTGACGTCCACCCGGACGTCACCGCCGTCACGGGCCGCGGAGGCCAGGACACGGCGCACCACGTCCACATTCGCGAGGTCGATCTCGCCTTCGAGTCGGAGGCCGCGCGGCCGCGTCGTGCGCACGACGCGAAGCTGGCGGTCGCTGGTCAGAACCACACCCATCGCACCCGCGCCCCGACCCGGTCGGGGTTCCACCGAGGAATCGAACACGGCACCGCCCGCCTTGACGCCCTTGGATACCACCGGGGCCTCGGCCCGGCGGACGCGCCCGCTCCCCGCAGGGGCCGGGATGCACGGCACGCGGTATGTCGAGTAATCGGACTCTTCAACCACCTGACCAACCCTACCTTTGCGTGCTGACAGCAGAGGGGCGATCGACGACATTGCGTCAATGCCACGTCACTCGTGCCACCGTCGATTTGCCCTGCTTACGGATGTTCTCCGCGTACTTGGACTCTCCGGGGCGGCCGGCCTCACGCGACACGCGCTGTGACGCCGCTCACACCCTTCAATGCTCCAACGTACAGCGTGTATGTCTCGCCTTCCAGACCGTGGAGAACGTGTGCAGGCTTTGTGAGAAGGCCGCGCGTCGGGAACCTGCCGACCTGCTCTCCGCGTATCTTCGAGTGAGATGCACAGACCTTCCACCGACGCCGGCCCTGAGCAAGCCGGCGGCCGCCCCGGGACAACGCCCCCCGTTCCGGGGCGGTGGTCTGTTCACTCACAGTACACGCGTGGCCTCGTAGCGCCGCTGATTCCCGCCATCGTGCTCGTCGTGCTCACCATCCAGGTGGTGGCCGAAAGCGGACCCTCGATCGCGCTCGATCGCACCGTGCGCGACGCGATGCGCGATCTGGCGGGCGCGCGGGGCGCGGCCTGGTTGGACGGCCCGATGCACCTGCTCGCCGATCTCGGCGGACCGCTGCCGGCCGGGATCGTGCTCGCCTGCGCGGCGCTGTTCGCGACCTGGCGGGCGCGCGGCGGGTACCCGCTCGCGATCGCGGCGGGGGCGGTGCTGGTGGTGATGGTCGCGGTGATCGGCGGCAAGGACCTGATCGGTCGGCCAGGACCCGGCGAATCGCCCGTGCCCGCCGACGAGTGGGGCTTCTTCCCGTCCGGCCATACCGCGACCTCGACGGTCTGCTTCGGGATCGCCGCGCTGCTGCTCGGGCGTGTCGGCTCGGCGCGGGCGGGCCGGTACTGCACATGGGCCGCGGTGCTCGTGTGCGCCGCGATCGGCTTCGCGCTGATGTGGTGCGACTACCACTGGCTCGCCGACGTGCTGGCCTCGTGGGCGCTGTGCGCGATCGTGCTGTGGACGGCGGCTCGGGTGGCCGACGCCGCCGGGCTCAGACCTCGGCCGCCCGCCGGGCCGCCGTCGCCATCGCCTCGTGGAAGCCCGCCATCGTCCGCTCGATGATCGCGGCCACCGTCTCCACCTCGTGCACCAGGCCGACCGACTGACCCGCGGAGGCGAGCGACGCCTCCATGTCGCCGCCGAAGTACAACCGTTGGATCGCGTCGAGCGAACTGCGCGCCGGCCCGCCGGAGGCGGCCAGGGCGCGGGAGAAGTCGGTGCCCAGCACCCGCATGGTCGGGCTGCCCGAGCGGTTGACCACCACGGTCCCGGTCTCGTCCGCGGCTAGCACTGCCTGCTTGTAGTGGGTGTGCACCGGACTCTCGGCCGAGGCCAGGAACCGGGTGCCCATCTGTACCGCCTCGGCGCCCAGCGCGAACGCCGCCGCCATGCCGCGCCCGTCCACGATGCCGCCGGCCGCGACCAGCGGCAGGTCGGTGATCTCCCGGATGCCCTGGAGCAGCACGAGCAGCGACACCTCGGCCGGGTTCTTGAAGCCGCCGCCCTCGGCTCCCTCCACCACCAGTCCGTCCACGCCGGCGTCGACCGCCTTGCGCGCGGCCCGGATCGAGGGCACCACGTGATAGACGATCAGGCCGTGCTCGCGCAGCAGGTCGACGAAGGTCGCCGGGTTGCCCGCCGACGTGGTCACGAAGCGCACGCCCGCGTCGGCCACGTGCCGCACGAGCCGGTCGTCGCGCAGGAACATCAGCGGCAGGTTGACCCCGAACACCAATCCCGAGCCGACCATCGTGTCGATCTCCCGGCGGCAGGCGTCGACCTCGCCGGAGGAGGTCTCCACCATCCCGAGCCCGCCCGCCGCGGACACCGCGGCGGCCAGTGGTGAGCGGGCTATCCAACCCATCGGTGCCTGGATCACGGGGTGCCGGGCGCCGGTGTGCGCGAGTACGCGGTTGACCATGGCCGGAGGCTATCTCGACAGGTGAACGGTGAGAAAACTTTTCCCGCGACGCAATCTGCGGATTACGCGCCATCAGATGCCAGCTTGAAGCGTTATTCGATGAAATCTGGGCGTACAACCTGCGGAATCAGTTGCTAACGGGATCTTGACGGGTGATCAAACGGGCGTTTGTATTACGCCGCACCGTTCGGAAGGTACGAACGGCTCACCATCCGTCCCGGAGGCGATAACCGCACCCCGCTGTCCCGCAGAGGTAGCGCACATGGCTGTTGAAACAACCCCACCGCCGTCCGGGACCCTGACTCCAGTCACCCTCGACGCCGGTGGTACCCCCGCCCCGCTCAAGCGCTCCATCGGAGTCGTCGGCGGCACACTGCTCACCCTCTCCTGTCTGACCCCCGCGTCCTCGCTCTTCGTGATCGTTCCGGACATGTTCGAGACGCTCGGCTCCGGCACCGCGTTGGCCCTGGTCGTGGCCGCCGTCCTGTGCGTCGGCGTCGCGTTCTGTTACTCCGAGCTGGGCACCCTGATCCCCAGCGCCGGCGGCGAGTACGCCATGGTCGGCACCCTGATGGGCCGCTTCATGGGCTGGCTGGTCTTCATCATCGCCACCATCGTGGTGATGATCGTGCCGCCGATCATCGCGCTGGGCACCGCCGATTATCTGACCTCGATCGCGACGATCGACACCCTGTGGGCCGGCGCCGCGGTGATGATCCTGGCCACCATCATGGGTTTGCTCGACCTGCGCGCGAACGCGTGGGTGACCGGCGTGTTCCTGGCCCTGGAGGTGATCGCCGCGGCGATCGTGGCCTTCCTCGGCTTCGCCAACACGCACCAGTCCACCTCGACGCTGATCAAGCCCGAGGTCATCGCGGACACCGCGGGCAACACGACGGATCCGGTGAAGATGGCCGTGCTGATCGCGGGCATGGCCGGCGCGCTGTTCGCCCTCCAGGGCTTCTCCACCGCGGTCTACCTGGCCGAGGAGATGGAGAACCCGCGCCGCACGGTCTCCCGCACGGTGTTGTGGACCCTGGGTCTGGGCGGCGTGATCCTGATCGTGCCGACCATCGCGATCTCGCTGGGCGCACCCGACCAGGCGACCCTGGCGGGCGGCGACATCCTCGGCCTGGTCGAGGGCTGGTCCAACCACGGCATGGCCACCTTCATCGGCCTGTGCATCGCGCTGGCGATCATCAACGCGGGCGTGGTCATGGTGATCCAGAACTCGCGGGTGGTCTACGCCTCGGCCCGCGACCGGGCCTGGCCCGAGCCGATCAACCGGGCCTTCGGCAAGGTGAACCGGTTCGGTTCGCCGTGGGTCTCCACGCTCGTGGTCGGCGTGCCCGGCGCACTCCTGTGCTTCGTACCCACGACGCTCCTCAGTGAGGTCACCGGCGTCGCGGTCGCCGCGCTCTACCTGGTGGTGGCGCTCGCCGTGCTGGTCGCGCGCAAGGGCGCGCACAAGACCACCCAGGCGTGGCGGATGCCGCTGTGGCCCGCGATCCCGGTGCTGCTGATCGCGGCGATGATCTACGTGCTGACCGAACAGCCCACCCGTGCGCTGCTGATCACCGGCGGTGTGCTGGTCCTGGCCGCGCTGTACTGGGTGCTGTACCTGCGGCCGCGCCAGGAGACCCGCTGGAACATCAAGCTGATGGCCGACGACTCCTGACCGTCGCGGGCCTGCGGCAACCGCCGCACGCCGTACCCGCCCGAGGGCGGTGCCTCCTCCTGTGGGCACCGCCCTCGGGCGCGTCCGGACCCGTTTCGGTCCGCCGCCCGGCTCAGTCCTCCAACAGCGCCGACCGCAACCGGTCCAGCCGGTCCGCGTCCAGGCCCAGGCCCCGCTCCAGGTAGGCGTCGAAGCCGCCCCAGTGGGTGTCCATCACCTCCAGCGCGCCGCGCAGGTACTCCTCGCGTACCTCCAGGAACGGCTGGAAGAGTTCGAGCAGGCCGGGCCGCATCGCGAGCTTGTCGCTGTTCGGCTCGTAGCGGTTGCCCGGTTCGTTGCTGACCAGGTAGTTCGCCACCGCGTCGTCGGCGGAGACGCCGACGATCCGCTGCACCAGCGCCGCCGCTATGCCCGCCCGGTCCTTGCCGGCCGAACAGTGCACCACCACCGGCAGACCGTCGGCGTCGATCATCGCGCGCAACATCTCCGCGTGCTTGTCGACCCGGTTCACCACCTGGTCGCGGTAGTCCGCCGCGATCGACTTCTCCGCGCGCCCGTTGCCGAGCCGCTCGCGCAGCACGCTCAGGTCGGCGTTGCGCAGATCGCTCCAGAAGTCCGAGTGCCGGGCCGGGTCGGACATCGGCAGGTTGAGCCATCGCGCGCCGTCCGGCAGCACGTCGGCGCCGTCCAGCTCGATGTCGGCCGGGCTGCG
Organism: Embleya sp. NPDC127516; assembly: GCF_044765325.1. Classification (NCBI taxonomy): domain Bacteria; kingdom Bacillati; phylum Actinomycetota; class Actinomycetes; order Kitasatosporales; family Streptomycetaceae; genus Embleya; species Embleya sp. NPDC127516. The sequence goes on from NZ_JBIWJT010000005.1 coordinate 458,867, forward strand.
CAGGTCCACCACGAGCCGGATGCCCAGCTCCGCGATCACCGCGCGGTCCGCGTCGGTGGGCTTGGCCAGGTGGCCGCTGCGGAAGTAGCGGCCGGCGCGCACCCGCCGGCCGTCGGCGGTGGGCAGTCCGCCGATGTCGCGGAAGTTGCGGACCCCTTCGAGGGCGAGTCCGGCGTCCGCCTGATGTTGTGTCACGTGTCTCCTCGTGCTGCTCGGGCTCGTACTGCCTCGGCGCGGGTCCCGGGACCCGCCGAACGAATGCGGCGGGTTCAGGCGCCGCGGACCGGACGCGGCTCGCCGAACCGCTCCAGGAACCCCTCGTCGGTCATCTCGCGCATCTCCTCGATGGTCACCACGCCCAGCATGAGATCGGTGAGAAAGCGCGGTGCGGGCTTGGCTCGCATCGCGTCCGTGATCGGACCGGGCGCGGTGTGCGCCCGGGACTCGACCCGCCCGTCGGGGTGCAGCGTGAACGTCCGGTAGCCGGGGCCGTCGAAGTGCCTGCCGGCGTAGTCGATGCTGTACGTCGTCGAGGGCGCCACGAACACCGGGACACCGGCGAACTCGCCCTCCAGGCTGCCGTGCAGGTGGCCGCCGGAGATGGCCCGGATGTGCCCGAAGTCGCCGAGCAGCGCGCCGAGTCGACCGGAGGGGTCCAGGTGCGGGGAGATCTCCGCGAGTGGTGGCTGGTGCACGAACAGCAGGACGTGTTCGGCGTCGGACCCGGCCAGGATCTCCCGGATCCGGGCCGCCTCGGGCGCGCTGAGCTCGGGCCCGTCGGCCCGGGTCATCCGGTCGTCGAGATCGCGGTACACGCCGTCGCCCACGTGTTCGCGGCCGAGCGCGTTGGTGTCCACCATGAGCAGCAGCCACTTCCCGATCCGCACCGCGGGTTCCAGGTGCACACCGGTACGCGGCAGGCCCGCGGTGTAGGCGTCGTGGCTGTCGTGATTGCCCGGCAGGCAGTACACCGGCACAGGGAGCTCCTGCAGCACGTCCCCGAGCCGCCGGTAGGCGCCCGGTTCGCCGGTGTCCGCCAGGTCGCCGGACGCGACCAACACGTCGGCGGCGGAGAGCGCGTCGGCGGCATGCGCGAGGGCCGCCGCCAATCCGGCGTCCGGGTCGTGCTGCACGAACCCGTGCGTGCCCGGAGCGTCCCGGTAGTGCACGTCGGAGATCTGGATCAATCGGACGGCCGTATCGCCGTCCGGTCTGTCGTCGATGGGCATGCGCCGTTCCCCTGTCGCGTTCGTCGCGGCCGCCGATTGATCATCTGACGACCCGTCACGCATGCTGCCAGGGAAGGCGTACGGAAGAAATGGGCAAGCCCGCCCGGCGCGCGCGGGAACGACGAAGCCCGCCCGACCACGTCATTGGGGTCGGGCGGGCTGCGCGCGAAGTACGGCGCGCGGTATGTCAGTCGTTGGTCGGGAAGCCCAGGTTGATGCCGCCGTGGCTGGGGTCGAGCCAGCGCTGGGTGACGACCTTGCCGCGGGTGAAGAACTGCACGCCGTCGGCGCCGTACGCGTGCAGGTCGCCGAACAGCGAGTTCTTCCAGCCGCCGAACGAGTAGTAGGCGACCGGGACCGGGATCGGCACGTTGATGCCGATCATGCCGACCTCGACCTCGTTCTGGAACCGGCGGGCCGCGCCACCGTCGTTGGTGAAGATCGCGGTGCCGTTGCCGTACGGGTTGGCGTTGATCAGCGCCAGGCCCTCGTCGTAGGACTCGACCCGGACCACCGACAACACCGGGCCGAAGATCTCGTCGGTGTAGATCGACATCCCGGGCGTGACGTTGTCGAACAGGGTCGGGCCGACCCAGTAGCCCTCGGCCGTGTCGGCGCCGTTGATCGGGTGCTCGCGGCCGTCCACCACCAGCGTCGCGCCCTGGTCCTCGCCCGCCTGGACGTACGACAGCACCTTGTCCGCGTGCTGCCGGGTGACCAGCGGGCCCATCTCGGACTGGGCGTCGTTGCCGGCGCCGACCCGGAGCTTGGTCATCCGCTCCTTGATCCGGGCGATCAGCTCGTCGGCGATCGGCTCGACCGCGACCAGGGCGGAGATCGCCATGCAGCGCTCGCCGGCCGCACCGAAACCGGCGTTGACCGCGGCGTCGGCGACCAGGTCCAGGTCGGCGTCCGGGAGCACCAGCATGTGGTTCTTGGCGCCGCCGAGCGCCTGCACCCGCTTGCCGTAGCGGGTGCCGTTCTCATACACGTACTTGGCGATCGGGGTCGAGCCGACGAACGAGACGGACTTGATGTCCGGGTGCTCCAGGATGCGGTCGACCGCGACCTTGTCACCGTGCACGACGTTGAACACGCCCTCGGGCAGCCCGGCCTGCTTCCACAGGTCGGCGAGGAAGTTCGCGGTGGACGGGTCCTTCTCGCTGGGCTTGAGAATCACCGTGTTGCCGGTGGCGATCGCGATCGGGAAGAACCACATCGGGACCATCGCCGGGAAGTTGAACGGCGAGATGATCGCGACCGGGCCGAGCGGCTGGCGGATCGAGTAGACGTCGATGCCGGTCGACGCCTGCTCGGAGTGCCCGCCCTTCTGCAAGTGCGGGATGCCGCAGGCGAGTTCCACGACCTCCTGGCCGCGGGCGATCTCGCCGAGCGCGTCCGAGTGCACCTTGCCGTGCTCGGCCACGATGATCGCGGCGAGCTCGTCCTTCTTGGCGTTGAGCAGCTCGCGGAAGTTGAAGAGCACGGAGGAGCGCTTCGCGAGCGAGGCGTTCTTCCAGCCGGCGAAGGCGCGGACGGCGACCGAGACGGCCTCGTCGACCTCGGCCACGGAGGCGTAGTCGACCGTGCCGGTGACCTTGCCGGTGGCGGGGTTGTGGATGTCGCCCCGACGCTCGGAGGTACCGGTCCACTCCGCGTTGGCAATCCAGTGGGTTACGTGGTTCGTCACGGTCCGACCTTCCGGGGGATGCGGTTCTGGCGAGGGGCCGCACAAGCCCCGTACGGTTTGCCAGTCTGCTGGCCGGAGGGTGTGGGCTCAAGGTTCACAGTGTCGGCGGTTGGGGCGTTCGCCTTACAGACCGTCTTGGTCGGTGTTGAGGGTGCCCACCCGCCCACCCGTTACGTTTCGGGACGACGCTGCGGATTCACCACGCGGGGCGGGCGAATCATGGCCTCGCGGCCCCCGCCGGGGCTCGGGAACGGCGCACCGGAAGCCGGGTGAGGCGCATGCTCACCCGGCTGCCCGACGGCGCGTCAGCGCCCCCGACTCGATCGCGTGAAGTGATCGACGAGCGCGCGAGGAGAGCGGCCGGAGGCCGCCCGGCGGCACAGCCGCCCCGCGCGCAGCGCGGTTCTAACTGTCGAAGCCCATGCCTACCTTGTCGAGGGCCTTGAGCCACAGGTTGCGCTTGCCGCCGTTCTTGTCGGCGCGGTCCATCGACCACTTGGTCATCGAGACGCCGGCCCACTTGATCGGCTCCGGCGGGAACGGGAGCGGCTTGGTGCGGACCATCTCGAGTTCGGTGCGCTCGGTGGGGCGGCCGTCGAGCCGGTCCAGCATCACCTCGGCGCCGAAGCGGGTGGCACCCACGCCCAGGCCGGTGTAGCCCAGCGCGTACGCGACCTTGCCCTTGTAGGCGGTGCCGAAGAACGCCGAGAAGCGGCTGCAGGTGTCGATCGCACCGCCCCACGTGTGGGTGAAGCGCAGGCCCTCGAGCTGCGGGAACGTCTCGAAGAAGTGCTGGGCGAGCTTCGCGAAGGTCTCCGGCCGCTGGTCCAGGTCCGAGGACAGCTTGGAGCCGTAGTGGTAGATGGCGTCGTAGCCGCCCCACAGGATCCGGTTGTCCGCGCTGAGCCGGTAGTAGTGGAACTGGTTGTTCGTGTCGCCGATGCCCTGCCGGTTGTGCCAGCCGACCGCCGCGAGCTGCTCCTCGGTGAGCGGCTCGGTCATCATCGCGTAGTCGTAGACCGGGACCACGAACGGCCGCAACCGCTTGACCAGCGACGGGAACACGTTGGTGCCCAGCGCCACGTTGCCCGCGAAGATCCGGCCGTACGCGGTCTCGAGCACCATCCCGGAGCCGTGTTCGGCCAGTCCGGTCACCTTGGTGCGCTCGTGGACGCGCACGCCCAGCGACTCGCACGCGGCCTTGAGGCCCCAGGCCAACCGGGCCGGGTCCACCATCGCGCAGCCGGTCTTGTCCCACACGCCCGCGAGATAGGTCGGCGAGGCGACCTCGGCCCGGACCTCGTCGCGGTCCAGGAAGGTCAGTTCGGTGCCGTACCGCTTCGCGAGTTCGATCTCCTCGCGCAGTTCCTCGACCTGGTGCGGCTGCGTCGCGACGTTGAGCTCGCCGGTGCGCTCGAAGGCGCAGTCGATGCCGTAGCGCTCGACCGCCGCCTGGATCTCGTCCAGGTTGTGCTCGCCCAGCCGCTCCAGCCGGGCCAGTTCGTTCGGCCAGCGGTCCAGGCCGTTGTAGAAGCCGTGGGTCAGGCTCGCGGCGCAGAATCCACCGTTGCGACCCGAGGCCGCCCAGCCGATCTCGTGTGCCTCGACCAGCATCACGTCGCGCGAGGGGTTGCGTTCCTTCGCGATCAGCGCGGTCCACAGGCCCGAATAGCCGCCGCCGACGACCACGAGATCGCAGTGCTGGTCGCCGACCAGGGCCGCGCGCGGCTCGGGGCGGTCGGGCCGGTCGAGCCAGAAGGGAGTCGGCGCGGCGTCCGCGAGCGAGCGGACGGCCTCGACCGAGGGGGCAGGATCCGACGTGTTCCGGGGACCCATGGGGTTTCACCACTTTCGCGGGGCCCGCCGGGGTCCCCTTGTCGGACCCCGGCGATTTCACCGCATAGCTACAGATCTGGGATTGATCATCATGCAACGGACGAACTACGCCCGCTGTTTGGCCCGCCGTGACGCGCGGATCTGTCCGATCATCACGATCAGCACGGCGATCACGAACATCGCCGAGCCGATCACGTTGATCTGCGGCGGGGTGCCGCGCTGGGCGGCGCCGTAGACGAACATCGGGAAGGTGACCGTGTTGCCCGAGGTGAAGTTCGTGATCACGAAGTCGTCGAAGCTCAGCGCGAAGGCGAGCATCGCGCCCGCCCCGATGCCGGGCGCCGCGAGCGGCAGGGTCACCCGCAGGAACACCTGGGTGGGTGACGCGTACAGGTCCTGCGCGGCCTCTTCGAGCTTGGGGTCCATGCCCAGCACGCGGGCCTTGACCGCGACCACCACGAAGCTCAGGCAGAACATGATGTGCGCGATCAGGATGGTGACGAAGCCGGTGTTGATCCGCATGTTCAGGAACAGCGTGCCGAGCGAGGCGCCCATCACCACCTCGGGCATCGACATCGGCAGGAACAGCAGCGTGTTGATCGCGCCGCGGGCGCGGAACCGATAGCGGCCGAGCGCGAACGCGATCGCGGTGCCGAGCACCGTGGCCGCGATCGTGGACAACACCGCGATCTTCATGCTGACCGCGACCGAGTCGCAGATGCCCGCGACCCCGCACGGCTCCTTCCACGCGTCGAGCGTGAAGCCGTTCCAGGTGTAGTTGAAGCGCCCGTTCGGATCGTTGAACGAGAACATCAGCACGACGATGTTGGGCAGCGTCATGTAGCCCAGCGCGAGCAGGCCGAACAGCACGATGACGTTGCGACGCAACCAGTTGACGACGGCCATCAGACCAGGTCCTCCGTCCCCGCCTTGCGGATGTACGCCGTCACCATGAGCACGATCAGCAACATCAGGATGAACGACAGGGCGGCCGCGGTCGGGTAGTCCAGCACCCGCAGGAACTGGGTCTGGATCACGTTGCCCGCCATGCCGGTGTCGGGCGAGCCGAGCCACTGCGCGTTGACGTAGTCGCCGGACGCCGGGATGAAGGTGAGCAGCGTGCCGGAGACCACGCCCGGCAGCGACAGCGGGAAGGTGACCTTGACGAAGGTGGTCTTCGGCGACGCGTACAGGTCGCCCGCGGCCTCGTGCAGCCGCGGATCGATCCGCTCCAGGCACGCGTACAGCGGCAGCACCATGAACGGCAGGAAGTTGTAGGTCAGACCGCAGATCACCGCGAGCGGCGTGGCCAACACCCGGTCGTCCTGGGTGAGTCCGAGGAACGCCGTGACGTTGGTGAAGTGCAGCTTGTTGAGCACGTCCACGACGATCCCGTTGTCCGCGAGGATCGTCTTCCAGGCCAGCGTGCGGACCAGGAAGCTGGTGAAGAACGGCGCGATCACCAGCACCAGCCACATGCCGCGCCACCGGCCGGCCTTGAACGCGATCGCGTAGGCGAGCGGGTAGCCGATCACCAGGCACATCACGGTCGCCGCGGCGGCGTACCCGAACGAGCGCAGGAACTGCGGGTAGTACTGCTCGATCGCGTCCCAGTAGGTGGCCCAGTGCCAGGTGAGGTCGTAGCCCTTGCTCAGGTTGCCGGTCTGCAGCGAGGTCGAGCCCTGCACCACCATCGGGACGGCGAAGAACACCACCAGCCACAGCAGACCGGGAGCGAGCAGCGCGTACGGCACCCATCTGCCGCGCCGTTCGAGCACCGTGGTCGCCTTGGTGTCCTCCGCACCCCCCGTCGTGCCCGCGCCCAGGGTGCCCAGCGCGCTCACGCGGCGTCCTCGCTCGCCTCGGCGATGCCCGCGGTCAGGTCGCCCGACTCCAGGCCGAAGCCGTGCCCCGGGTTCCAGTGCAGGATCACCGTCGCGCCGGGCACCACACGCGGGTCGCGCTCCATGTTCTGCTCGAACACGGTGAACTCCTGGCCCCAAGGCATGCGCACGACGTACTGCGTGGAGACGCCGATGAACGCGGCGTCCACGATCACGCCGCCGTCGAGGCGATTGCGGCCGTCCGCGATGGTGGCGTCCGCCGCGTAGGTGATGGTGATCTTCTCCGGACGGATGCCCATCACCAGCCGGTCGCCGTCGGCGGACGAACGGGCCGCGGGCAGCACCAGCCGGTTGCCCTGCGCGTCCAACAGCAGATCACCGTCGGCGCGCCCGGTCACCTTGGCCTCGATCAGGTTGGACTGGCCCAGGAAGTTGGCCACGAAGGTGGTGCGCGGCGCCTCGTACAGCTCGACCGGCGAGCCGAGTTGCTCTATTCGGCCGCCGTTCATCACGGCGATCGTGTCGGCCATCGTCATGGCCTCTTCCTGGTCGTGCGTCACGTGCACGAAGGTGATGCCCACGTCGGTCTGGATGCGCTTGAGTTCGAGCTGCATCTGCCGCCGCAGCTTGAGGTCGAGCGCGCCCAGCGGCTCGTCCAGGAGCAGTACCTGCGGCGTGTTGATCAGCGCCCGGGCCACCGCGACCCGCTGCTGCTGACCGCCGGAGAGCTGGGTGGGCTTGCGCTTGGCCAGGTGCCCGAGCTCGACCAGGTCGAGCATGTCCTTGACCGGACCCGCGGTGTCCTTGATGCCGCGCCGCTTGAGCCCGAAGCCGACGTTGTCGGCCACGCTCAGGTGCGGAAACAGCGCGTAGTTCTGGAACACCGTGTTGACGGGGCGCTTGTACGGCGGCAGCGCCGTGACGTCGCGGTCGCCGATGCTGACGCTGCCCGTCGAGGGCTGCTCCAGTCCGGCGATCATCCGCAGCGTCGTGGTCTTGCCGCACCCCGAGGCGCCGAGGAGGGCGAAGAACGATCCCGCCGGGATCGTCAGGTCCATGGGTCGGACGGCCGTGAAGTCGCCGTAGTGCTTGCTCAGACCCGCCAAGGAGACGTCGCCGGAGTCGCCGGCCCGCTGCTGCTCAGTCATGATTCCTCTCGCCGCATCGCGGGCCGGGGCCCGTCCGCCGGCCGCAAGGGCGGTCGAGGGCTCGCGCTCCCGACCGCCCGCTCGATGGGGGTGGTTACCGATTTCCGAAGATCGTCCGGTGCCAGTCCTTGCGGGCGATTCCCGTGCCGTCGTACATGACGTGCTTGACCTGGGTGTACTCGTCGAAGGAGTACTGCGACATGTCCTTGCCGAAGCCGGACGCCTTGTAGCCGCCGTGCGGCATGTCGCTGATGATCGGGATGTGGTCGTTGACCCACACGCAGCCGGCCTGGATCTCCCGGGTCGCGCGCAGCGAGCGGAAGATGTCCCGCGTCCACGCGGAGGCGGCCAGGCCGTACGGGGTGTCGTTGGCGAGTCGGATGCCCTCCTCGTCGCTGTCGAACGGCAGCACGACCAGGACCGGGCCGAAGATCTCGTCCTGCACGATCTCGCTGTCCTGGGCCACGTCGGTGACCAGCGTCGGACGATAGAACGCGCCCTTGGCCAACTCGCCGCCGGGGATCTCGCCGCCGGTCATGATCGTCGCGCCGTAGCCGCGGGCACGCTCGACGAAGCCGGCCACCGACTCCTGCTGACGCCGCGAGACGAGCGGGCCGAGGTCGGTCGAGGGGTCCATCGTGTCGCCGAGCCGCACCCCGTCGTACAACTCCGCGACGCCCGCGACGAAAGCGTCGTAGAGCGGGCGCTGCACGTAGGCGCGGGTCGCGGCGGTGCAGTCCTGGCCCGAGTTGATCAGCGACGCGGCGACCGCGCCGTTGATCGCGGCGTCGAGGTCGGCGTCGTCGAAGACCACGAACGGGGCCTTGCCGCCGAGTTCCAGGTGCAGCCGCTTGACGGTCTGCAGCGCGACCTCGCCGACTCGCTTGCCGACGCCGGTGGAGCCGGTGAACGAGATCATCGACACGTCCGCGTGGCCCATCAGGTACTCGCCGACGGTCCGGCCCTTGCCGGTGATCACGTTGACCACGCCGTCGGGGATGCCCGCGTCGGAGCACGCCCGCGCGAACATCAGCGAGGTCAGCGGCGTGATCTCGGCGGGCTTGAGCACGATGGTGTTGCCCGCGGCGATCGCCGGGAGGATCTTCCAGGCGGCCATCTGGAGGGGGTAGTTCCACGGCGCGATCGAGCCGACCACGCCGATCGCCTCGCGGCGCACCATCGACGTGGAGCCGGCCGAGTACTCGCCGGCCGCCTTGCCCTCCAGGTTGCGCGCCGCGCCCGCGAAGAACGCGGTGTTGTCGATCGTGCCCGGCACGTCGAACTCGGTGCTGAGCCGGATCGGCTTGCCCGCCTGCGCGCTCTCGACGCGGGCGAAGTCCTCGGCACGCTCCTCCAGCAGCACCGACAGCCGGTTCAACGCGGTCGCCCGCTCGCCCGGGGTGGCCCGCGACCACTGCGGGAAGGCGCCCTTGGCGGCGGCTACCGCCGCGTCCACGTCCGAGGGGTCCGCCAGCGTGAGGGTCTCGACCGTCTCGCCGGTCGCCGGGTTCGTGACGTCGAAGGTCTCTCCGGACGAGCCCTGCCGCAGTTGTCCCCCGACGTACTGATGACCTTTGCCGAAGTCCTGCACAGGCATGGGAGCCCTCCAAGGGGGTTTTCGATGAGCCGACGGGCGCCGCGGGTGGCGGTTATGCGCGTGAGCCGCGTCAGCGTAGGACGATGCCGTTTCGACACGGGGTGCCGCAACAGGCACATCGACAGGTACGAGGACGTGGGCTTTACAGGTCGTGAATCGTCGCGATCGACCCCGGGGTCGGGGGTCGAACCGCTCGACGACCTGTCACCATGGAAGTATCGCCCGCCGAGCCGTTTACAGATTGCTCGCCGATTCCCGCTTCCCTTGGGAACCAACCGCCGTCGCGGTCGGGCCGAAGTCAGCTCGCGGAGGTTTTCGGATGTTCCCCACGGTCGCCGACGTACTGGCCCTCGATATCGTCCGGCGCGGCCGCCCGCAGGTGGTCGCGGGTGAACGCGGCCTGGCCCGGCCGGTGCGCTGGGTGCACATCAGCGAGCTGCCGGACGTGACCCGGCTGCTCAAGGGTGGCGAGCTGGTGATGGCCACCGGCATCGCGCTCCCCGAGGAGCGCGAGGGCCTGCAACGCTACATCCGCGATCTCGCCGACGTGGACGCGGCCGGTCTCGTGGTCGAGCTGGGCCGGCGCTACACCGACCAGTTGCCGCGCGCGCTGGTCGCCGCGGCCGAGCAGGTCGGCCTCCCGGTGATCACGCTGCGCAACGAGACCCGGTTCATCGGCATCACCGAGGCCGTACACGGGCTGATCATCGACGCCCAGCTCGCCGAACTCCAGGCGTCCGAGGCGGTGCACCAGGCGTTCAACGAACTCGCGGTCGAGGGCGCCGAACCCGCCGAGATCGTCCGGCAGGCGTCCCGGATGGCCGGGCGCCCGGTGATCCTGGAGAACCTCGCCCACCAGGTGCTCGCCTACGACGCGCCCGGGGTGGTCGCCGAAACCCTCCTGGAGAACTGGGAGGACCGCTCGCGGCAACTGCGCATGTCCGCCCGGACCGCCTTCGACGAACGCACCGGGTGGCTGGTGACCACGGTCGGCGCGCGCGGCCACGACTGGGGCCGGCTGGTGCTGGTCGGCGACGGCACGCCACCGCTCGCGCAGCAGAGCATGCTGCTGGAGCGGGCCGCCTCCACCCTCGCGCTGAACCGCCTGGTGGTGCGCGACCGGGAGAGCCTGGAGCGGCAGACCCACCGCACGCTGCTGTCCGGCATCCTGACCCACTCCTACACGGTGGCCGAGGTGACTCTGCGGGCCCGCGCGCTCGGTGTGCCGCTGGAGGGGCGGCGGCTGGTCGGCGTGGTGTTGCGGCTGCGGCGCAGTGTGACCCCGGCCGCGCTGGAATCGCAGGCGCGGCTGCGCGACTTCACCGAGATCGCCGCCGCGGCGGTCCGCGAGCGCCGACTGGCGGCGCTGGTCGGCGGCCTGGACGACGACAACGTCGGGCTGCTGGTGGCGCTCGCGTCGCAGGACACCGAGGACGGCGCGCTGGAGGGCTTCTCCGCGGCGATCCGCCGGCTCGCCCCGGACCTCGCGGACGACATCGTGGTCGCGGTCGGCTCCTCGGTGGGCGCGGTGCGCGACGCGCGCCGCTCGCTCCTGGAGGCCACCCAGGTCGCGGACGCCGCGCTGCACCAGGGCGGCAAGGCCGCCTTCTACCGGCTGCCCGACGTACGGCTGCGCGGACTGCTGCACCTGCTGCGCGACGACGCGCGGCTGCAGACCTACGTCGAGCGCGAACTCGGGCCGCTGCTCGCCTACGACGCCCAGCAGGGCACCCAGTTGATCGCGATGCTCCAGGTCTATCTGGACCACGGCCGGAACAAGTCCGCGGCGGCCGACGCCGCGCACCTGTCCCGGCCCTCCTTCTACGAGCGGCTGCACCGGATCGAACGAATCCTGGGCGTCGACCTGGACCAGGTGGAGAGCTGCCTGTCGCTGCACGTGGCGCTGCTGGGTCTGGAGGCGCTGCGCCGGTGAGCGCGGCGCCCGTGGGATCGGCGCTCAGGCTCCGGGGCGGGCGCCCGCGAGGGTGAAGTCGGTCACCGCGAGCGCGTGCAGTGCCGCGTCGCGCGTCCACAACTGCTCGGTGCTGAAGACGTCGACCTCGATGTAGATGCCATTGACGATCACCGCCGCCAACATCGCGTGCCGGGAAATACCGGACTCGGTCCAGGTGTATTCCCAGACCACACCCTTGGCACCGTGAATGGCGCGTTCCTCGAAGACCACTTTCCGATAGTCGCGAAAAACCTTGGGCGCGTTCTGTTCGTCGTCGCGCCACTGCTCCAACAAATCCGTGGTCTGTTGGAACGCGGTACGCCCGGTCAACACGCTCGCGCCGGCCGGGTCCGAGTAGATCACGCTCTGGTTCTGCTCCTTTCGGTTCCAGCCCTGCGGGACCTGCCACGCGAAGGTGTTCTCGTCCGCCTTGCGCACCGGGATCGGCGCGGTCCCCGGGGTCGCGCCCGGGTACGGCGCGAGGCCCGCGACCGGGTTCGTCGAGGGCCGGCCGTTCGTCCCGGAGGCGGTCGACGGCCCCTCGCTGCCGCTCGCGCCACCCCTGTTCGTCCCGCCATCGCCGTCGGCGAGCAGCAGCGCCGCGACGATGGCGCCGGCCACCAGGAGTGTGACGACGGGCATCAGCACGGCCAGGAAGCGGCGGCGCGAGCGGGGTGGCCGGCGGGTGCGGCCCGGCAGCGGGAAGGTCGGCGAGTGGGCTCCGCCGGGCGGCGTGCTCGGCCGCTGCCCCGGCGGCGGCGCGGCGGGCACACGCGGGAACGGGTCGAGCGGGGTGCCGTCGTCGGGAGCGATCCGGGCGGGCGGGACCAGGTCGCGCAGCGGTGGTTGCGGATGCGTGGTCGGCACCAGCGTCGCGTCGTCGTCCGCCTCGACCGGGGCACGCTCGTTCGTGCCGTACTCGACCGGCCCCCGCTCGGCCGGCCCGCGATCGAGCGCCCGGCCGAGTGCGGTGGGCGGGATCGGTTGGGTCGACTCGCCCGCGTGCCGGCGCCCCTCGGCGGCGAGCAGCGCGCTCAGCCTGGCCTCCACCTCCGCCGAGTCCGGGCGCTGGGCCGGGTCGCGCCGGAACAGGTCGCGCACGAGCGGTCCCAGCGGACCGATCTCCTCGGGCACCTCGGGCTCGGCGATCACGATCGCGTGCATCGTGGCCACCGGCGTGGAGCGCCGGAACGGCGACGCGCCGGTGACCGCCGCGCACAGCGTGACGCCCAGCGACCACAGGTCGGAGGCGGGTCCGGGGTGTTCGCTCTCGATCCGCTCGGGCGCCATGAACTCGGGCGAGCCCAGGATCGCACCGGTCCCGGTCAGCCCGCTGACCCCCTCCAGCGCGGCGATGCCGAAGTCGGTCAGCACGGCGTGGCCGTCCCGCTCGAGCAGCACGTTGCCCGGCTTGACATCGCGGTGGATGACGCCGTGCGCGTGCACGACGCCGAGCGCGCGGGCGATCTGCACGGCCATCGCCGCGGCGGCGTGCGGGGTGAGCGGCCCGTCCTCCTCCAGGATCGTGTCCAGCGAGCGGGCGTCGAGCAGCTCCATCACGATCCACAACCGGTCGTCGTCCTCGACGTAGTCGTAGACCCGCACCACGTTGGGGTGATTGATCCGCGCGGTCGCCTGCGCCTCCCGCAGGCTGCGTTCCCGGAAGGACTGGGACGCGCTGCGCCCCCATCCGGTGCTGATCACCTTCGCCGCCACCGGTCGGTCGAGCAGGCGGTCCCGGGCCCGCCACACGGTGCCCATCCCGCCGCTGCCGAGCACGTTCACCAGCTCGTACCGGGCTCCGACCACAAAGCCCGCCCCACCGTCTCCAGGCCCGCCCGGCATCGGCTTTCCCCCAGGTCCCGCCGCTTCTCAAGATCAGACCATTGCCGCTTTCGTGGGATTACCTCAAAAAGGCCCTGCGAAAGCTTAGGACGGACATGGTAGAACGAATCGTCACACATAGCGGGAGGGGGATACCGCATGTTCACTCCGAAAAAACTTCGATCAGAAAACGTCAAGCGCGCGGCGTTGATAATTTCTGTTCCGGTCGGAATAGGAATGATTCTGAACGCCGGTCTGGCCGTCGCGGATATCGAGGGGAACGGTCCCGTCCATCGGTACGGCGGTGGGCACACCCCGACGGGCGAGGTCACCACGAAGCCGCCCGCGACCACACGACCACCGGTCACCACCAAGCCGCCCACCTCACAACGGCCGAGCAGCACGCCGCCGCCCACGACGAACAAGCCCACGACCACCAGGCCGTCGACCACCAAGCCCTCGACCACCGAACCGGGGACGACGCCACCACCGACCACACCGCGGCCGAGCACCACCCCGCCCACCACCGCGCCGTCCGGCTCCGCGTCGCCGACCGTGCCGCCCACGGCCGAGCCGTTCGCGGTGACCACGTCCACCCAGATCACCTTCGACGCCAACGGCCGGGGCTCGATCGCGTTCACCGTCACCAACGCCACCGACCGGGCCCAGCCCGCCCGCGACGTGTACGCCCGCACCACCGGCGCGCTCCGGATCCTCTCGGTGTCCGGATGTTCGACCGCGCCCGCGCTCAAGTCCCCGGGACCGGCCTGGACCACCACGTTCAAGTGCGCACCGGGCGCGCTCGGGCCGCACGAGACCAAGCGGTGGTCGGCGGCCGTGGAATACCTGCCGGCCGTGCGGCAACCGCGCGCGGCGCGCGCCGAGGTGCGACTCCCGCTCGCGCCGGAGGCGGACATCTCCACGTTCTGCGTGCTCGTGGTGCCCGAGGGTGCGACGGACACGTCCGTGGTGCTGGGCCGGGCCGGACCGTTGACCCTGGTCAACCGGGCCAACAACAACGACCCGTCGTTCATCGGGTACACGGTGAACACCGCGAATCCGGGCGTACCCGGCACCACCACCGGTGGCGGAACGACCGGTGGCGGGACCACCGCTGGTGGCACGACTGGTGGCGGGACCACCGGTGGTGGCGCGACCGGTGGTGCGAGCACGGGCGGAACCACCGGCGGCACCGAAGCGCCCCCGCCGCCGAGCACCCTGCCCAAGACCGGCCCCGGCGACGACACCGTGTCACTGGCCGGCGGCGCGCTCGGCCTGATGCTGGTGGGCAACGCGCTGTTCCAGGGCACGCGCCTGCGCCGGGTCCGTTCCGCCGAGGGCGAGGACGAGGCGGACCGGGACTGATCGCACCCCGACCACACCCGGCGCGCGCCCGCCCCGGACCGTGCGCTCGGCCGAGCATGAACCCGGCCGAGCGGGCGCGCGCGGCGAACCGGACGGCCCCGACCCGTGCACAACGGGCCGGGGCCGCCCGACGTCAGTGCCCGGTGAGCGCCAGCACCCGTCGCGCGGCGGGCCGCTCCAGCAGATCGGCGAACGTGGTCCGCCCCTGCACCACCTTGCGGAACACCCGCCATCCCTGCGGCAGCGTGGTCACCGCGTGGTGCAACATCCCGGGATGCCGCTCGAAGACGCCGAGCAGGAGCCGTCCGGCGCGCATCTCACGACCCAGCACGGCGTCGATGTCCGCGTGGTAGTCGGCACCGATCTTGTCCACCTCGGCGTCGCCGGCCACTGCGGCCATCAGCGCGGCCCGCTCCCCCGCCAGCCGGCCGGAGCGCAGCGCGTACGAGATGCCCTCGCGCGTCCACGGTTCCAGCAGCCCGGCGGCGTCCCCGGCGACCAGCACCCGCCCGCGCGAAAGCGGCGCGCTCTCCTTGCGACAGCGGGTCAGGTGGCCCGACTCGACGGCGGGCCGGAACCCGGCCAGGCCGAGCCGACCGACGAAGTCGCGCAGGTAGGCGCGGGTGGCCTCGCCCTCGCCCCGGGCGCAGATCACGCCCACGGTCAACGTGTCCCCCTTGGGGAAGACCCACCCGTACGAGCCCGGCAGCGGGCCCCAGTCGAGCAGGATCCGGCCGCGCCAGTGCGCGGCGACCTCCGGCGGCACCGGGATCTCCGCCTCCAGGCCCAGATCGACCTGCTCGAAGGTGACCCCGACGTAGGCCGAGCTGCGCCCGGCACTGCCGTCCGCACCGACCACCGCGTGCGCGCGCAGCACCTCGCCGCCGGCCAGGGTCAGCGTCACCCGGCCGTCCCGCTCGGCGATCCGGGAGACCGCGACGCCCTCGCGCAGGACCGCGCCCTCGGCCACCGCCGCGCGGGTCAGCGCCTCGTCGAAGCGGGCCCGGTCGACCAGGCCGATCAGCGTGGTCCGGGCCGAGCGCACCCGCCGGCGGCGCCCGCGCAGGGTGAACTCGACCTCGTGCACCAGGTCCTCGACCGGCGGCTCGAACCCGGGCGGGAGGGAGTTCTTGGAGGGGCCGATGATGCCGCCGCCGCAGGTCTTGTAGCGCGGCAGTTCGGCCCGGTCCAGGATCAGCGTCCGTCGGCCCGCGCGGGCCGCGGCCAGCGCCGCCGACGCCCCGGCGGGACCCGCTCCGATCACCACGACATCCCAGCTCACAGGCTCGGCACCGAGGTCGGTGCTGGGGTCGGCGGGCAGTTCGACGGCGGGCACGGAGACGGCCTCGGGGGAGCTGCTAGTCATGGATATCGACCCTAGTGCGTCCGTCCGGGCGGCTCTCGACGGGAGGTCGGCCGACGGCCTGCGCGTCTGCCCGGATCACCCCCGAACGCGAACTATGCTCCGCCGGTGTCCCACGACAGCGCGCCCTTCCTGATCGTCTTGACCCTGGCATTCGTCGCGCCACTGACCGCGGACCTGCTCGGCCGGTGGATTCCGGTGCCCACGGTCGTGCTGGAACTGCTGTTCGGAGTCGTGGTCGGGCCGTCGGTGCTGGACTGGGTGCGGGAGACGACCGTGTTGACCTTCACGGCCAACTTCGGGCTCGCGTTCCTGATGTTCCTGGCCGGCTTCGAGATCGACCCGGCCCGGCTCAGCGGCCGACCGCTGCGGCGGGCCACGTGGGGCTGGGCACTGTCCCTGGTGGTCGGCCTGCTGCTCGGCCTGTTGCTGGTGCGGTCGGACTCGGCCACCACGAGCCTGGTGATCGGACTCGCGCTGACCACCACCGCGCTGGGCACGCTGCTGCCGATCCTGCGCGACGCGGGCGCGCTGCCCACCCGGTTCGGCGCGCAGGTGATGGCGATCGGCACGCTCGGCGAGTTCGGCCCGATCGTGGCCGTCTCGCTGCTCCTGAGCGGGCGCAGCGCGGGTGCCTCGGCGGTCGCGCTGGTGTGCTTCGCCGCGTTGACGGTGGTCGCGTTCGCGTTCGCGCGCCGTCCGCTGCCCGGCCCACTTGACCGGGTGGTCCGGGCGACGCTGCACTCCAGCGGTCAACTCGCCATCCGGCTGTCGGTGCTCGTGCTCGCGCTGTTGGTCTGGGCCGCGGACGAACTCGGCCTGGACGCCCTGCTCGGCGCGTTCGCGGCCGGTCTGGTCATCCGGCTGCTGCTGTCGGACATGCCCGCGGCATCGCGCGAGACGGTCGCGGGCAAGCTGGACGCGATCGGCTTCGGGTTGTTCGTCCCGGTCTTCTTCGTGGTCAGCGGCGTGCGCTTCGAAGGCCGCGCGCTGTTCGCCGACTTCGGCACGATCGCCATGCTGCCGATGTTCCTGGCGCTGCTCCTGGTGGCGCGCGGCCTGCCGACGTACCTGATGGAGCGCGGCTCACCGTCGGCCGTACGCCTGGGCCTGGCCCTGTTCGCCTCGGCCGGCCTGCCGCTGATCGTGGTCATCACCGGCATCGGTGTGGAGGAGGGCCGACTGCGCGCGGGCACCGCCGCGGCGATGGTCGGTGCCGGGATGATCTCCGTGCTGGTGTTCCCGCTGCTCGGGATGCGCGCCTACCGCGGCGCCGTCGCCGCCGACCCGACCCTCGCCGAGCGCTGACCCCGCGGCCCACCGACCGGCCGGCCACCGGCCCGCGGCACCTCGGCCGCCGACCGCCGGGTCACAGGCCGATGATGTTCCCCCACGCCTTCTCCCAGCGCCGTTCCTCGTCCTCGGTGGTCTCCCGCATGCCGTGCAGCTTCGCGGTCATCTCGGCGTCCGGGAAGATCAGCGGGTTGCTCGCCGACTCGCGCATCTCCGGGTCCGAGGACTCGGCCAGCACCTGCTGCGCGGCCGGCACCGGACACACGTACGCCACGTAGTTCGCCAGCTCGGCCGCGACCTCCGGGTCGTAGTAGAAGTCCATCAGCTTCTCGGCGTTGGTCTTGTGCGCGGCCTTGTTCGGCACCATCAGGTTCTCCGACCACAGCTCGGCGCCCTCCTCGGGCACCACGAACTCGATGTCGGGGTTGTCCAGCTTGAGCTGGCCGACGTCGCCGGAGTACGCCTGGCAGGCCAGGATGTCGCCGCCGGCCAGGCCCGAGGTGTAGTCGTTGCCGGTGAAGCTGCGGATGTGGTCCTTGTCCACCAGCTTCTGCATGCGCTCCATCACCTTGTCCACATCCGCGTCGGTGAAGGTCCTGATGTCCGTGCCCTCACCCAGCATCAGCAGCGCGACGGCCTCCATGAAGCCCGCGAACACGGTGACCCGGCCCTTGAGTTCGGGGCGCCACAGGTCGTTGACCGAGCGGATCTCGCGGTCCACCAGCTTCTTGTTGTACGCGATGCCGGTCATCCCGCTCTGCCACGGCACGGTGTACTCGCGCTTGGGGTCGTAGCCCGGGCTGCGCAGCGATTCGGCGAGGTGGGCGTCCACCTGCGGCAGGTTGGCCTTGTTCAGCTTCTGCACCCAGCCGAGCCGGACGAAGCGGGTGCACATCCAGTCCGAGATGACGATCGCGTCGCGCCCCGGCTCCTTGCCCGCCTGGATGGCCGGGTGGATCTTGCCGAAGAACTCGTCGTTGTCGTTGATCTCCTCCGAGTAGCGGACCTTGATCCCGGTCTTCTCGGTGAAGGCGTCGAGCGTGGGGTGCTTCTGCTCGTCGTTCTCGTCGATGTCGATGTACAGGGCCCAGTTGGAGAAGCGCACCACCTTCTCCTGCTCCGACCGGTCCCGGCCGGCGCGCTTGCTCTCCTGGACGTACGCGGACGGCACGCCGCACGCGGCCAGGGTGCCGACGGCCGCGGCCGCGCCGGCGCCGCGCAGGAACATCCGCCGGTCCACCCGGTGACCGGCGATCCGCAGCGGGGACTGGGCGCGAGTGCGGGCGCGGGTCATCGGCGACTCCTTGGCGAATGCGGGGGTGGGACCTGCTCCGTGGGCGGGGGACCGCGCTGTGCGTACAGATGGCCCACCGCATCGTGGCGGTGACCCGCCCCCGACGGCAACACGCACCCTGTCAACCCTCGCGAAGCGGAGTTGACAGGGTGCGTGTCGGATGTCGCCGGTGCCGCTCGCGCGGCGGGCCGGATCAGGCGTCGTAGTTGGTCATCACGTGCTTGATCCGGGTGTAGTCCTCGAAGCCGTAGCCGGAGAGGTCCTTGCCGTAGCCGGAGTGCTTGAAGCCGCCGTGCGGCATCTCGGCGACCAGCGGGATGTGCGTGTTGATCCACACGCAGCCGAAGTCGAGCCGCTTCGCCATCCGCATCGCCCGGCTGTGGTCCTTGGTCCACACCGAGGACGCGAGCGCGTACTGCACGCCGTTGGCGTTGTTCAGCGCCTCGGCCTCGTCCTCGAACGACTGGACCGTGATGACCGGGCCGAAGACCTCGTTCTGGATGATCTCGTCGTCCTGCTTCAGGCCGGAGACCACGGTCGGGGCGTAGAAGAAGCCCTTGTCGCCGACCCGGTGCCCGCCGGCCTCGACCTTCGCGTGCCCGGGGAGGCGGTCGATGAAGCCGCTGACCTGCCCGAGCTGGTTGACGTTGTTGACCGGGCCGAAGTCCGCGTCGTCCTGCGGACCGGTGGAGGTGGCGTTCGCGGCGGCGGCCAGCGCGGCGGTGAACTCCTCGCGGATCGAGGAGTGCACGAGCACCCGGGTCGCGGCGGTGCAGTCCTGGCCGGCGTTGAAGAAGCCCGCGCCGGCGATGCCCTCGGCCGCGGCGGCGATGTCGGCGTCCTCGAAGACCACGACGGGCGCCTTGCCGCCGAGTTCGAGGTGCACCCGCTTGAGGTCCCTGGACGCGCTCTCGGCGACCGCCATGCCGGCCCGTACCGAGCCGGTGATCGAGGCCATCGCCGGGGTCTTGTGCTCGACCATCAGTCGACCGGTGTCGCGGTCGCCGCAGATCACGTTGAACACGCCGGCGGGCAGGATCTCGCCGATGATCTCGGCGAGCAGCACGGTGGAGGCGGGCGTGGTGTCGGACGGCTTGAGCACCACGGTGTTGCCCGCGGCCAGGGCCGGCGCGAACTTCCACACGGCCATCATCATCGGGTAGTTCCACGGCGCCACCTGGGCGCAGACACCGACCGGCTCACGCCGCACCATGGAGGTGTGCCCCGCCATGTACTCGCCGGCCGACTTGCCCTCGAGCATGCGCGCGGCGCCCGCGAAGAAGCGGATCTGGTCCACCATCGGCGGGATTTCCTCGGACGCGGTGAGCGCGCGGGGCTTGCCGGTGTTGCGACACTCGGCGTCGATCAGCTCGTCCGCGCGCTTCTCGACCGCGTCGGCGATCTTGAGCAGCGCGAGCTGCCGCTCGGCGGGCGTGGTCTCGCTCCAGGTCTCGAACGCCGTGGCCGCCGCGCGCATCGCGGCGTCGACGTCCCGCTCCCGGGAGAGCGGGGACGTCGCGTAGACCTCGCCCGTGGCGGGGTCGACGATGTCGAGCGTGCCGCCGTCCGCGGCGTCGGTGAACGTGCCGTCGATGTAGTTGCGCAGAGTACGCAGGTCGCTCATGTCCCAAGTCTCCTTCGAAAACGGGGCGGCGCCGGCAGGACGGCGAGGGGGTCGATCCCGACCTGGGCCGCGATCCCAGCCTAACCGGATTGCTGTCGGTATCCGCATCCCCATCCCACACCAACAACTGAATCAGTTGTCTCGTTGATCAAAGTCAACGGATTCCCTTGCGAAAGGCCCATCTGATGAGGCAGAGTGACTACGTGGCCGGTCGAGACAGAAACCCGAACGCTCCGGCCGACGCCGTGTCGAAGGCGATCATCGAGCAGCTCCAGGAGGACGGACGCCGCTCGTATGCCGCGATCGGCAAGGCGGTCGGTCTCTCGGAGGCCGCAGTACGTCAACGCGTACAGCGCCTGCTCGACCAAGGCGTGATGCAGATCGTCGCCGTGACGGATCCGCTGACCGTCGGCTTCCATCGCCAGGCCATGGTCGGGGTTCGCGTCGAAGGGGACATCGAACCCGTAGCGGACATACTGGCCACGATGAAGGAAGTGGACTACGTCGTCATCACGGCTGGTTCGTTCGACCTCATCGTGGAACTCGTATGCGAGAACGACGACCACCTGCTCGACATCATCAACAAGAGGATTCGAGCGATTCCGGGCGTACGGAGCACCGAGAGCTTCGTCTACCTGAAGCTTCGGAAGCAGACCTACCAGTGGGGTACTCGATGACACAGCAGTACGACAACGCGGCACTCTCCAAGAGCGCCTACGACCACCTGTGGATGCACTTCACCCGCATGTCGTCGTACGAGAACGCTCCCGTGCCGACCATCGTGCGCGGTGAAGGCAGCTACATCTGGGACACCAACGGGCGCAAGTACATCGACGGCCTCGCCGGCCTGTTCGTCGTACAGGCCGGTCACGGCCGCACCGAGCTGGCCGAGGTGGCCCGCAAGCAGGCCGAGCAGCTCGCCTTCTTCCCGGTGTGGAGCTACGCCCACCCCAAGGCGATCGAACTCGCCGAGCGCCTGGCGCACCACGCCCCGGGCGACCTGAACAAGGTCTTCTTCACCACCGGTGGCGGCGAGGCCGTCGAGTCCGCGTGGAAGCTGGCCAAGCACTACTTCAAGCTGACCGGCAAGCCGACCAAGCACAAGGTCATCTCGCGGGCCATCGCCTACCACGGCACCCCGCAGGGCGCGCTGTCGATCACCGGTCTGCCGGACTACAAGGCGCCGTACGAGCCGCTGGTGCCGAGCACCTTCCGGGTGCCGAACACCAACCAGTACCGCAAGCCGGAGTTCCTGGCCGACTCCTCGCCCGAGGGCTTCGGCCGCTGGGCCGCCGACCAGATCGAGGTGGCGATCCTCAACGAGGGCCCCGACACCGTCGCCGCGGTCTTCCTGGAGCCGGTGCAGAACGCCGGCGGCTGCTTCCCGCCGCCGCCCGGGTACTTCCAGCGCGTGCGCGAGATCTGCGACCAGTACGACGTGCTGCTCGTCTCGGACGAGGTCATCTGCGCGTTCGGCCGACTCGGCACGATGTTCGCGTGCGACAAGTTCGACTACGTCCCCGACATCATCACCTGCGCCAAGGGCATGACCTCGGGCTACTCGCCGATCGGCGCGATGATCGTCTCGGATCGCCTCGCCGAGCCGTTCTACAACGGCAGCGACAACGTCTTCATGCACGGCTACACGTTCGGCGGGCACCCGGTGTCCTCCGCCGTGGCGCTGGCCAACCTCGACATCTTCGAGCGCGAGGGCCTCAACCAGCACGTGCTGGACAACGAGTCCAAGTTCCTGGCCACCCTGCAGAAGCTCCAGGACCTGCCGATCGTCGGCGACGTGCGCGGCAACGGGTACTTCTACGGCATCGAGATGGTCAAGAACAAGGCCACCAAGGAGACGTTCAACGAGGACGAGGCCGAGCGCCTGCTCCGCGGCTTCCTGTCCACCGCGCTCTACGACAACGGCCTGTACTGCCGCGCCGACGACCGCGGCGACCCGGTCATCCAGCTCTCCCCGCCGCTGACCGCGGACCAGGGTGTGTTCGACGAGATCGAGCAGATCCTGCGCGGAGTGCTCACCGAGGCCTGGACCAAGCTGTAGATCGAGCAGTAGACCCCGGCTATTCGACGAACCCTCAGTGAGTCTGCCGCCGTCGCGCACACGCCAGTGCGCGCCGGCGGCAGACTCATATCCGAAACGAAATCCGCCGAAGAGCCGAGAAATACCGACAACCACGACATCGACCCGCCCGCGCCCCGACCCGCGCCGCGCTCGGATCACCGAAGAGGCCCGATGAGCCACCCCACTCCCGACTCCACCCTCGGCTCCACTGCCCGCACTCGCGTACGCCGGCTGCCCGACCACGCCGTCCGGGAGCGAACCGCGCTGCACGCCGTGCTCGACGCCGGCCTGGTCGGCCACCTGGCGATCACCGGCGAGGACGGTCAGCCGTTCGTGCTCCCGGTCGCCTACGCCCGCGACGGCGAGCGGGTGCTGATCCACGGCTCGACCGGCAGCCGGCTCTTCCGCGGCCTGGCCGCGGGCGCCCCGACCTGCCTGACCGTGACCCTGCTCGACGGCCTGGTGCTGGCCCGCTCGGCATTCGAGTCGTCCATGCACTACCGCAGCGCGATGGTGCTCGGCTCGTGCGTCGTGCTGCCCGAGGACGAGAAGGTCGCCGCGCTGGACCTGCTCACCGACCGGCTGCTGCCCGGCCGCCGCGAAGAACTGCGCCCGCACCGGGTCAAGGAGTTGGCCGCGACCCTGGTACTCGCGCTATCCCTGGACGAGGCCTCGGTGAAGATCTCGGCCGGACCGCCGGACGACGACGACGAGGATCTGGACGCCCCGATCTGGGCCGGCGTGGTGCCGATCGGCGAACACTTCGGCGAACCGGTGCCCGCCCCGGACCTGCGCTTCGACCTGCCCGCGCCGGACTACCTGAGGAAGTGGCGCCGATGACCGCCGACTACCGCGAACTGTCGCTGTGGTTCGACACCCTCGACGAGGAGATCACCCCGCGTCCCGCGCTCACGGGCGACCTGGACGTGGACGTGGCGATCGTCGGCGCCGGCTACACCGGCCTGTGGACCGCCTACTACCTGGCCAAGGCGGACCCGACGCTGCGCATCGTGGTCCTGGAGCGGGAGATCGCCGGCTTCGGCGCCTCCGGCCGCAACGGCGGCTGGTGCTCGGCGCTGTTCCCCGCCTCGCTCGCGAAGGTGGCCCGGAGCAGCACCCGCGAGCGGGCCATCGCCCAGCAGCGGGCGATGAACGCGACCGTGGACGAAGTCGGCCGGGTGGTCGCCGAGGAGGGCATCGACTGCGACTTCGCCAAGGGCGGCACCGTCGTGCTGGCCCGCACCCCGGTGCAACTGGCCCGGGCCCGCGACCTGGTCGCGGACGAACACGCGTGGGGCTTCGACGACACGGACGCCCGACTGCTGGACGCCGCCGAGGCGCGCGCGATGGTCGGCGCCACCGACGTGCTCGGCGGCACCTACACCCCGCACTGCGCGGTGATCCACCCCGCCAAACTGGCCCGCGGCCTGGCCGCCGCGGTGGACCGGCTGGGCGTGAGCATCCACGAGCACACCCCGGTCACCGCGATCGAGGACGGCGCCGCGATCACCCCGCACGGCCGGGTCCGCGCCGACGTCGTGGTCCGGGCCACCGAGGGCTACACGCCCGAGTTGGCCGGCTTCCACCGCGACCTGGCTCCCGTGTACTCGCTGATGGTCGCCACCGAGCCGCTGCCCGAGTCGTTCTGGGCCGAGGTGGGCCTGGCCCGCCGGGAGAGCTTCAGCGACATGCGGCACCTGATCATCTACGGGCAGCGCACCGCCGACAACCGGCTCGCCTTCGGCGGGCGCGGCGCCCCGTACCACTTCGGCTCCAGGGTGCGGCCCGAGTTCGACCGCGACGACAAGGTCTTCGCCGAACTGCGTCGGGTGATCGCCCAGCTCTTCCCCGCGGCGGCCGACGCGCGGATCACCCACTCGTGGGGCGGACCGCTCGGCGTGGCCCGCGACTGGTACGCGAGCTGCGGCTTGGACCGCGCCCGCGGCCTCGCCTGGGCCGGCGGCTACGTCGGCGACGGCGTGGGCACCGCGAACCTCGCGGGCCGCACCCTCGCCGACCTGATCCGCGACGAGTACACCGATCTCACCCGACTGCCCTGGGTCCGGCACCGCTCACCCAGGTGGGAGCCCGAACCCTTCCGCTGGATCGGCACCAACGTCGGCCTGCGGGTGATGGCCGGCGCGGACGCCGAGGAGCGACGCACCGGGAAGGAATCCCGGCTCGCGCACGCGTTCGGCCGGTTCCTGGGCCACTGACTCGCCCCGGGCGCGGGGACCGACCGGGCTACCGCCCCCGGATGACGCGGCGCCAGGCCTCCAGGTGCTCCGCCGGCGCACCCGCCTTGAGCAGGAAGTCCGCCGCCGAGCCGTGCCGCTCGGCGAGCACCCGCAGGAACGTGTCGATGGACGCCCGGGCCGCGCCGCGCATCGCCGGCGCGACCGGGTGCGCCGGATCGATCCGGGGCTGCCGGGGCAGCCGGTCGATCCGCTCGAACATCTCCACCAGGTGCGTCTCGGTCTCGGTGTAGTCCGCGATGATCGCCTCCCGCTCCACCCCCGCGACCGACAACAGCAGCGCGACCAGGATCCCGGTCCGGTCCTTGCCCGCCGTACAGTGCACCAGCGCCGGCACCCCGCCGTCGCCGGCCAGGATCTCCAGCGAGCGCACGTAGGACTCGCCGCCGCGCTCGGCCATCCGCATGTAGAGCAGGCCCGCGCCGTACTCGTCCACGTTCCCCAGGTCGATGTCGTCGTCCAGCCCCAGACCCTGGGTCTGCCCGGCCGAGACGTCGCCGACCGCGGCCCGGTCCGCGGCCAGCGCCGAGCGCCGGCCCAGCAGCGGCAGCCGGTGCCGGATCACCCCCGGCCACTGCGCCGGCGGCAGGCCCTCGCCGTCCGAGCGCAGGTCCAGCACGTGCCGTACGCCGTAGGTGTGGGTGAGCCGGTCGACTCCCTCGGGGGTCAGCAGATCCGGGGTCTCACACCGCATCAGTACGCCCGTTCGAGTGACTCCCCCGTCGATCAGCGGTAGGTCGCCGATGTCGCGGGCATTGAGCAGATCTGGAAGATCGAGTCGGCGGTTCATGTGCACCCCGTTCGGAACGCGTTCGATAGACCTGTTCGCCTCATCATGGTGCGCGCGAACTCCCGCCGCCGGCAGGGTTCCCCGAGTGAGGGGTTTCTCGCCCCTGCCGCAACCCGGCGCCACGACACTCGTTGGAGGAAACGGGTGGCAACGAACGTTTCTCTGCGGGAGGTGTGCCATGTCCCTGTCGTCCCGCGCGGCGAGACCCCATGACCGGCGCGTCGTCCCCAGGACCGCGAGCTCCCCGCCCGACAACGACGTGCTGCGCTGTCGCGGACTGACCCTCACCCAGGGTCCGGTCACCCTGTTGCGGGACGTCTCCGCGGCGGTGCGCGCCGACGAGACGTTCGCCATCACCGGGCCCGGCTGCGCCGGCAAGTCGGCGCTGCTCGCGTGCCTGTCCGGCGTGGTCGCCCCAGATTCCGGCGAGATCTGGTTCAACAGCGGCCCGATGCACGTGCTCGACGAGAAGGGCCGGACCGCGCTGCGCCGTCGGTACTTCGGGCTGGTGGACGGGCGCACCCGGCTGCTCCCGGAGCTGACCGTCGCGGAGAACGTCGCGCTGCCGCTGCTGCTGGACCGGATCCGCCGGGCCGAGGCGTTCGCCGTCGCCCGGCACTGGATGGAGCGGCTGGACGTGACCGAGCACGCCGAATCCCGGCCGGCCGGTCTGGGCAGCGCGCTGTTGCGCCGCGCGGCGGTGGCCCGCGCGCTGGTCACCCGGCCGGCCGTGGTGTTCGCCGACGAACCGGCGCACGGCCTGCTCGGCACCGAGCTCGACCACCTGATGCGCATTTTGGTCTCCGCCGTGCGCTCGCACGGGATCACCCTGGTGCTGGCCACCGCCGACCCGCGGGTCTCGGCGCACGCGGACCACTGTCTGGCCCTGCGCGACGGTCGCCCGGACCCGCGCGCGGACGGGTGGTAGAGCGATGTCCGGGGCCGACCCGAGCCCACTGCGCGAAGCGTCCCGGGTCGACGCCGCGCGCGTGCTGGCCGGCGCCGCGGTGGCGGGTACGGCCACCATCGTCCTGCTGAGCCTGCTGGCGTGGGCGCGACCGGCCGGGCGTCCCGGGCCCGCGCTGATCGGTCCGGTGCTCGCCGCGGTGCCGGTGCTGGCCGCGGTGGCGGTGCTGACCGCGGTCGCCAACCGGCTGGCCGAGCTGTACCGGATCGACCGGGCCGGCCGCGCGCTGCCGGTGCGGATGGCGGCCGATCGCGGTCGGGGCCTGGTCGCGACCGAGGCGGCCACCACCGCCCTGGCCGGCGCGATCGCCGGGGTGCAGGCACACCTGGTGTCGCGCTCGGTGTTGGGTTCGGCGCCACCCGGGATCCGCCATCTGCTCGCGATCGGCGCCACCGTGCCCTGGACGGCCTCGGTCACGCTGCTCGTCGCGGTACCCGCGATCGCGGCCCTCGCCGCCGCGTGCGCGACGCGCGGACCCTCGACCCGGTCGTTGCCGCTCGTTCCGCCCTATGTCGGGCCGCTGCTGGTGCTGGCCGGGCTGCTCGGGCAGTACCTGATCGCCGACCCGGGTCGGCCGGAGCGGTTGTCGCACGGCACGTTGCCGGCCGCCGTGCTCGGCTACGGCGCGGTGCTGGTGGGCGCGGCACTCACCATGCCGTGGTTGGTGACCTGGCTCGGAGCGGGCTGGGCCGCCCGGGCCGGACGGGTGTGGACGTTGTGCGCGGCCCGTCGGATCGAGGCGAGCGCGCGCGGCCTGGCACTGCCCCTGGGGCTGACCACGATCGCCTTGGCGGTGGTCACCACCAGCCGACTCGCGGGCGACCACACCCCGGTGCGGATGGCCGACGCCCCGCTGTTCCTGACCGTCGCGGCGGTGTCGCTGTGCGCCGCCGCGATGTTGTTCACCGTGGTCGTGGAATACGGCTCCGCGCGCCGGGAGACCTCGCGCACGCTGCATTCGATCGGCGCCGGCACACCGGTCGATCGCCGTGCGGCACTGGTCGCCCTCACGGTGCCGGTGCTGGTGTGTGTATTGACCTCGGTCGCGGTCGGCGCGCTGACCGCGTGGCCCGCACAGGGTGACGCCAACCCGTTCCCGACGGTGTCCACGCGCACCGCGGCCCTGGGCACCGCGTGGGCGGTCGGCCTGCTGGTGACCGCGCTGATCGCGGCGGCGGTGGTGATCGTGCGGGGCGAACGGCCGAGGCGGCGGGCCTGAGAGCCCGAGCCCGACACGCCGTTCCCGGGCCCGGGCCGAAACACCGGAAAACCGCTCCGGACATGGGAAAACACTTCGAGCCCGGCGCGGCGTCCCCTTCCGCGACGGGCTCGAAGTGCTTATCGTCTCGGGGGCCACGCGACCCCGAGCCGTGCGCCGGATCGTGTCCCTTCGACCGGCGGCTTGGGCGTGCCGCCGTCGGATCATTCGAACGGGGGGATCAAAGGATCCGACGGCTTGGCACTGAGATCAGTCTGCCCTGGAGCGCCTAAGGATCCGATAAGGATTCGTTACCCGTTCTATATCGCCGCGCCGCGCACCCGTGACCTGCCCCGGATGTCCGAATATCGACCGAAGCCGGCCCGGCGTCCGCAGGAAGGGGGTGCCTTCGGACCTAGGCCCTGTCCGGCGGATCTTGATGGATCGGGCCGCGTCGTGAGCGCAGCGAGGAGCCCGAAGGGCGGATGCCGTGCATCGGCGTGCCGGAGAAGCAGCCGCATAGTGGTTCCATTCGGCTGCTTCTCCGGTGCGGCGATGCACGGTGCCAGGCGGCGCGGACCCACCAGGATCCGCCGGACAGGGCCTAGACCTCGGCGGCCGCGAGCTGGCCGCAGGCGCCGTCGATGTCGCGACCGCGGGTGTCCCGGACGGTGACCGGCACGCCGTGCTTGGTCAGCAGGCGAACGAACTCCTCCTGGCGTTCGGCCGTCGACGCGGTCCACTTCGACCCCGGCGTGGGGTTGAGCGGGATCAGGTTGACGTGTGCGTTGTGGTTCTTGAGCCGGCGCCCGAGCAGGTCGGCCCGCCAGCCGTGGTCGTTGATGTCCTTGATCAGCGCGTACTCGATGGACACCCGTCGACCGGTGACGCCCTCGTAGTGCCACGCGGCGTCCAGCACCTCGCGCACGTCCCAGCGCGTGTTGACCGGCACGAGGGTGTTGCGCAGGTCGTCGTCCGGCGCGTGCAGGGACAGCGCGAGGGTGACCGGGACGCGCTCGTCGGCGAGCTTGTACATCGCCGGGACCAGGCCGACCGTCGACATGGTCACCGAGCGGGCGGAGACGCCCAGCCCGTCGGGGCTCGGGTCGGTCAGTCGGCGGACCGCGCCGACCACGGCCTTGTAGTTGGCGAGCGGCTCGCCCATGCCCATGAAGACGATGTTGCTGACCCGGCCCGGGCCACCGGGCACCTCGCCGCGGGCGAGCGCCCGCGCGCCCGCGAGCACCTGCTCGACGATCTCGCCGGTGGACAGGTTGCGGGTCAGACCGGCCTGGCCGGTGGCGCAGAACGGGCAGTTCATCCCGCAGCCCGCCTGCGAGGACACGCACATGGTGACCCGGTCGGGGTAGCGCATCAGGACGGCCTCGACGAGCGTGCCGTCGAAGAGCTTCCACAGCGACTTGCGGGTCGCGCCGTCGTCGCACGAGATGTCCCGCACGGAGGTCATCAGCTCGGGCAACAGCGCCTCGGCGAGCTTGGCCCGCGACGCGGCGGGCATGTCGGTCCACTGCTCGGGGTCGTCCGAGAGGTGGCCGAAGTAGTGCTTGGACAATTGAGCCGCGCGAAACGGCTTCTCCCCCAACTCGGCGACGGCCTCGCGGCGCTCGGTGGGGGTGAGGTCGGCAAGGTGGCGCGGCGGCTTCGAACGACGCGGCGGCGCGGTGAAGGTGAGTTCTCCTGGTTTGGGCATGGCTCGTCCAGTGTCGCAGGTGTACGGGCGGGGCCGGTTCGGCCCCGCTCTCGTGCACACGCGGCCTGTCCGGTTTCTTGCCGGATCAGGTCCGGGTCATACGAATACGGCGAGCAGCAGCCACACCACGGGAGCCGCGGCGAGCAGCGAGTCGAGTCGGTCCATCACGCCACCGTGACCGGGCAACAGGTTGCCCATGTCCTTGACCTTCAGGTCCCGCTTGATCATCGATTCGGCCAGGTCCCCGAGCGCGGACACCGCGGCGGCGGCGACGCCCACCACGGCGCCCTGCCACCACGCGCCGTCGAGCATGGTCGTCACGCAGACCGCACCCGCGACGGCGGCCAGGAACACCCCGCCGGCGAAGCCTTCCCAGCTCTTCCCGGGACTGATCCTGGGCGCCATCTTGTGCGGGCCGCCGGAGGTCACGCCGGCCGCGTAGGCGCCGGTGTCCGCGCAGACCACCAGGATGATGAAGGTCAACACCCGCTGCGCGCCGTCGTCGTCGCCGAGCATCAGGACCGCGAACCCGGCCAGGAACGGCAGGTAGAAGACGGTGAACACGCCGGCGGTCATGTCCCGGAGGAAGTCCTCTGGCCCCTCGGTCATCCGCCAGATCATCACCGCCACGGCGGTCAACGCGGTGGCGATCGCGAGCCCCTCCGCACCGCGCGCGTAGCCGGCGACGAGCATCGCCGCCGAGCCGACCGCGAGCGGTACCACCGGGATCCGGATGCCGCGTCCGACGGTGGCGCCCTGCGCGGTCCGACCGGACGCGTCGGCGACCGCCTCGGCACGACCGAACGCGCCCGCCAGTTCCCACAGTCCGACCAGCACCGCAAGCAGCACGACGCCGACGAACAGCACCGGCAGGGTGAGCAGCGAGGCGATGATGATCCCGCCCAGCCCGGCACCGACTCCGATCGCCTGCGGCAGGTTCCGGCCGGCCTTGCCTACGGGTTTCGCGGGTGGCTCCTCGGTCACCGCGAGCCCCTCACGCCCGGGGTCGATCCGAGCCGCGTCCGTCCGGGCGGGCTCGTCCCGAAACGCGGAACCCGAGTGCGGCTCCGGTTCGTCGCCCGGGTCGTGACCCGCGATCGGTGACAGCACCTGCGTGTGGTCATCCTGTGTCTGTACCCCGACGCCGGCGGGAAAGTGCTGCTGCGCCCGAGTGGCGCCATCCCCGTAACCACCGGACCGGGCCGCGTCGTAGTGGGCCGCGTCCTGACCCGTCGGGGCGTCCGGGACCTGCTCCGGCCACGCGCCGTACGACCCGTACGGGTCGTGGCCGGGCGGCAGATCGGGGTGCGCTCCCGCAGGCGGATCGGCCGGCGGCGTACCGCCCCAGGTCGAGTCGTTCATCAGACTTCGAGCAGCTCGGCTTCCTTGTGCTTCAGCAACTCGTCGATCTGCGCGACGTACTTGTGGGTCGTGTCGTCGAGTTCCTTCTCGGCGCGACGCACCTCGTCCTCGCCGCTCTCGCCGTCCTTGACCAGCTTGTCGAGCGTTTCCTTCGCCTTGCGGCGGATCGCCCGCAACGAGATCTTCGCGTCCTCGCCCTTGCCCCGCGCCAGCTTGATGAACTCCTTGCGGCGTTCCTCGGTGAGCTGCGGGAAGACGACGCGGATGAGCTTGCCGTCGTCGGTCGGGTTGACCCCGAGGTCGGAGTCCCGGATCGCCTTGACGATCGCGTTGGTCGAACCGCGGTCGAACGGGGTCACGATGACCATGCGCGGCTCGGGCGTGGTGAACGACGCGAGCTGGTTCACCGGCGTGGGCGAGCCGTAGTAGTCCACGAGGATCTTGTTGAACATCGCCGGAGTGGCCCGGCCCGTGCGGATCGCCGCGAAGTCGTCCTTGGCGACCACGACGGCCTTCTCCATCTTTTCCTCGGCTTCGAGGAGAATCTCGTCGATCATGTCGGCTCCTGTCCCGGTCCTGTCGCCGTCGATCAGCCGTCGGTACGGCTGACCAGGGTGCCGATCTTCTCACCCCGCACGGCGCGGGCGATGTTGCCCTCGACGAGCAGGTTGAAGACGACGATCGGCAGTTCGTTGTCCATGCACAGGCTGATCGCGGTGGCGTCCGCGACCTTGAGCCCGCGGGCGAGCACCTCGGCGTGGTCCAGGTGATCGAACATGACCGCGTCCGGGTTGGCCTTCGGGTCGCAGTCGTACACGCCGTCGACACCCTTGGCCATGAGCAGCGCGACCGCGTCGATCTCCAACGCGCGTTGGGCGGCCGTGGTGTCGGTGGAGAAGTAGGGCATGCCCATGCCCGCGCCGAAGATGACCACGCGACCCTTCTCCAGGTGTCGCACCGCCCGGCGCGGGATGTACGGCTCGGCGACCTGGCCCATCGTGATGGCGGTCTGCACGCGGGTGTCGATGCCCTGCTTCTCCAGGAAGTCCTGCAGCGCCAGGCAGTTCATCACGGTGCCGAGCATGCCCATGTAGTCCGAGCGCGCGCGGTCCATGCCGCGGATCTGCAATTCGGCGCCGCGGAAGAAGTTGCCACCGCCGATGACGATGGCGACCTCGGTGCCCCGGCGGACCACGTCGGCGATCTGGAGCGCGATGGTCTGCACGGTGTCGGGATCGACGCCCAGGGCGCCACCGCCCGCGAACGCCTCGCCGGAGAGCTTGAGCAGCACCCGGCGGGCGTAGGGGTTCGGCTCGTCGCCCTCGGCGGACGACGAGGAGGCCGCCTTCGTTTCGGTTTCCTGCACGGTTCCCTCCACGCCTTGCGGCCTCCTCGCCATACTGCTTCCACTTGCGTTCATGCCTACTGCATGCCCCGAATCGGGGCGGTGGTGCGAGGGGCGGATCAGACGCCGACGCGGAAGCGGGTGAACCGCTTGACCTTGACGCCGGCCTCGTCCAGGACCTTGCCCACGGACTTCTTGCTGTCCTTGGCGAACGCCTGGTCGAGCAGCACGTTCTCCTTGAAGAAGCCGGTCACCCGGCCCTCGACGATCTTGGCGAGGGCGGCCTCGGGCTTGCCCTCCTCGCGCGCGGTGGCCTCGGCCACGCGGCGCTCGTTCTCGACCGTCTCGGCCGGCACGTCCTCGCGGTTCAGCACCGTCGGCGAGAACGCGGCGATGTGCTGCGCGACGTCCTTGGCGACCTCGGCGTTGGCGCCGTCCAGCTCGATCAGCACGCCGATCTGCGCGGGCAGGTCGGGGCTGGTCTTGTGCAGGTAGGCCGCGACGAAGCCGTCGGCGTACTGCGCGAAGCGGTCGAGCACGATCTTCTCGCCGAGCGTGACGTTGGCGTCGTCGACGTACTGCTGGACGGTCTTGCCGGCCTCGATCTCGCTCGCGAGCAGCGCGGCGATATCGGCGGGCGAGCTCTTGGCGACGTGCGCGGCGATCGCCTCGGCGGCCTCGATGAACTTCGGGCTCTTGGCCACGAAGTCGGTCTCGCACTTGAGCTCGACCAGGACGCCGGACGCGTTGCCGTCGAGCAGCGCGACGACGGCACCGTTGGAGGCCGAGCGGCCCTCGCGCTTGGTGACGCCCTTCTGGCCCTTGACGCGAAGGATCTCGACAGCCTTGTCGACGTCACCTTCGGCCTCTTCGAGGGCCTTCTTGCAGTCCATCATGCCTGCGGCGGTGAGCTCACGGAGCTTCTTCACGTCCGCGGCGGAGAAGTTCGCCATGTCCTGATTCTCTCGTCTCTCGGGTCAGCGGCCCGGTTGCGCCGAGCGACTGCGGGTGAGGTTGTCGCCCCACCCGATGAAGGTCAAGGGGCTGTGCGGGTATTCCGACACATACGGGGACGTACCCAGGTACGCACGCACCGTGATCGGGGCCCGGCACAGGGCGAGGGGTACGCCGGCTGGGCCGTCGTACCCCTCGATCCAGGGTCAGACCTGCGGGTCGGCCTCGGTGGCCGGCGCCTCGGTTGCCGGCGCCTCGGCGGCGGCCTCGGTGGCCTCGGCCTCGACATCGGCCTCGGTGACCGAGCCGGACTCGACGATCTCCTCGGCGGCGGGGGCGGCTTCGGCCGGAGCGGCCTCTTCCTTCTTGCCGGCCTCGAGCAGCTCGCGCTCCCAGTCGGCGAGGGGCTCGCCGGCGGTGGCCTTGGTGTCGGCGGCGGCGCCACCGGCACGCGACATGAGACCGTCGGCGACGGCGTCGGCGATCACGCGGGTGAGCAGCGTGACCGAGCGGATCGCGTCGTCGTTGCCCGGGATCTTGTAGTCGACCTCGTCGGGGTCACAGTTGGTGTCGAGGATCGCGACGACCGGGATGTGCAGCTTCCGGGCCTCGCCGACGCCGATGTGCTCCTTCTTGGTGTCCACGATCCACACGGCCGAAGGCACGCGCTGCATGTCGCGGATACCGCCGAGGGTCTTCGCCAGCTTGTCCTTCTCGCGCTTGAGGACGAGCAGTTCCTTCTTCGTCATGCCCGAGCCGGCCACGTCGTCGAAGTCGAGCTGCTCGAGCTCCTTCAGGCGCTGGAGGCGCTTGTAGACGGTCGAGAAGTTGGTCAGCATGCCGCCGAGCCAGCGCTGGTTGACGTAGGGCATGCCCACGCGCGTCGCCTGCTCGGCGATCGCTTCCTGCGCCTGCTTCTTGGTGCCGACGAAGAGGATCGTGCCACCGTGGGCGACGGTCTCCTTGACGAACTCGTAGGCGCGGTCGATGTACGACAGCGACTGGAGCAGGTCGATGATGTAGATGCCGTTGCGCTCCGTGAAGATGAAGCGCTTCATCTTCGGGTTCCAGCGGCGGGTCTGGTGACCGAAGTGGACGCCGCTTTCCAGCAGCTCCCGCATCGTGACGACGGCCATGGCCGTACGCTCCTTGGGCTCTCGTCCCGGCGATCGTGCCCGGGACTCTCGGTTGTGCCGTGGCGACGGGTCGCCGCCACGCCTGACGCCCGCGACACCACGCCGAGGTCCTTGCGGATTCCCGGACCGAGAGGTGTCCCCATCGAGTCCCGCTCGGTGGCGTCTCGCCATGCGGGACGTCGGCGGCTCGAAGGTGGGCGCGCGAAGTCGACCCGGAAGGCCGGGCCGCTCCGGGAAGTGTACGGGAACCGCGCGCGGCCGAGCGACTCGCCTTCCGGCCACCCTTTTGCGACGCCTCGTCAGTCTGTATGCGGCCTTTTCGAGCCGTATCGGTCTTCGACAATCGCCGTCCGGTTATGCACAGAAGAAGTTGTCTACACGCAGTGAGCCGCTTTTTGTCCACAGTGCGCGTCGCGTCGGCCGGGGTACGGCTCGACGCGGACGAGTCTGGTCCGCATGAACGCGTCGAAACCCGGCCGAGGGCCGATCGTGCTGTGTCTCGTTTTGCTCACGGCCGTGTTGTCCACGGCCGGACCGCCGGCCGCGACCGGCACGGTGCGACCCGCGCCGGCGGTCCGGCGCTGGGTGTGGCCGCTGGATCCCCGGCCCGAGGTGCTGCGCGGGTTCGAGGCGCCCGTGGCGGCGTGGTCGGCGGGGCATCGTGGGGTGGATCTCGCCGCGCGGGTCGGACAACCGGTGCTCGCGGCGGGCGCGGGGGTGGTGGTGTTCGCGGGGTCGGTGGCCGGGCGCGGGGTGGTCAGCGTGCGGCACGGGGACGTGCGCACGACCTACGAGCCGGTGCTCGCGTCGGTGCCGGTCGGGCGCGCGGTCGCCGCGGGCGAGCCGTTGGGGGGGCTCGCGCCGGGACCGTTCCATCTGGCCGAGCCGTGCCTGCACTGGGGACTGCTGGTGCCCGGGTACCGCGATCCGCTGACCCTGCTGCGGCGGGTGCGGGTGCGGTTGTACCCGAACCGTCCGGGTCCGGGCTCCGCTTCCTCCGGCTCTGCCTCTTCGGGTTCCGCTATTTCGGGCTCCGCTTATTCGGACTCTGCCCGATCGGGTTCGGCGACCCGGGCGACGCCACCGAGGACGAGTGCCAGCGTGGCCGCCTCGACCGCGCCGGGGTCGGCGCCGCATTCGATCCGCCGGACCGCGGCGTCGACCATGCCCTGGACCAGCGTCGCGACCAACATCGGGTCCCGGTGGCCCAGCGCGGCGAGCGCGTCCACCACCAGTTCGACGATCCGCCCGTGGGCGGCCCGGATGCGTTCGCGCGCGTTCGTGTCCAGCTCGCCGGTGGAGATCGCGACGACCACCCGATGACGGCGATCACCGACCAGTTCCAACTGGCGGGCCACGTAGGCCGCGATCTTGTGCGCCGGGTCCTCGGTCGCGCCCATCGCGTCCTCGACCTCGGCCACCCACGCGGGCAGGTCCACCGCGCAGAGCTCCTCGACCACGGCCGCGCGCGAGGCGAAGTACTCGTAGAGCGAGGAGCGGGCCAGACCGGTGCGCTCGGCGAGCGCGGGGAAGGTCAGTGCGGCGAAACCGCCCTCGTCGAGCAGGCTCCGCGCGGCGTCGAGCAGCGCGGCGTGCTGCATCGCGCGGTGTTCGGCGACGGAGGACGCTCGAATCTTGGGCATCCACTCACTGTACGACGTCACTGTGCGTGCCATC
This sequence comes from Embleya sp. NPDC127516, assembly GCF_044765325.1. Lineage (NCBI taxonomy): Bacteria > Bacillati > Actinomycetota > Actinomycetes > Kitasatosporales > Streptomycetaceae > Embleya > Embleya sp. NPDC127516. The sequence goes on from NZ_JBIWJT010000005.1 coordinate 494,403, forward strand.
GGGGAGCTTGCGCAATTGCCGAATCCCGCCCACGCCGCGACCCGCGACCGCATGCCGGCCGCCGGCGGTCGGCCGGGGGTCAGCCGCCGGAGTGGTCCAACTCGGCGTCGATCGGGGGCAGCGCGCACTCGGGGTCGTCGAGCCAGCCCTCGGGCAGGATCACCCGCTTGCCGCCGGCGGTCCGGCCGCGCGGGCCGTCCGCGCCGATCGGCCAGGGCTGGTCCAGGTCCAGTCGCCCGAACCAGTCGTCGAGTTCGGCCAGGCTGCTCGCGGTGGCCAGACCGCGCCGGATGGTGCCGCCGACCGAGAAGCCCTTCATGTACCACGCGACGTGCTTGCGCAGATCGGTCACGCCGTGCGTCTCGTCGCCGATCCACTCGGCGAGCAGCACCGCGTGCCGGCGCATGATCGCGGTGGCCTCGCCCAAGGTCGGGCGGGATCGTTCGGCACTGCCCTCGAACGCGGACACCAGGTCGCGGAACAACCACGGGCGACCCAGGCAGCCGCGACCGACCACGACACCGTCGCAGCCGGTCTCACGCATCATCCGCAACGCGTCCTCGGCGTCCCAGATGTCGCCGTTGCCGAGCACCGGGATGTCGGTGACGACCTCCTTCAGCCGCGCGATGGCGGACCAGTCGGCGGTGCCGCCGTAGTGCTGCTCGGCGGTGCGGCCGTGCAGGGCGACCCAGGTGATGCCCTCGTCCACGGCGATCCGGCCCGCGTCCAGGTAGGTCAGGTGGTCGTCGTCGATGCCCTTGCGCATCTTGATGGTGACCGGCACGCCGCGCGCGTTCTTGACCGCCGAGCGCAGGATATCGCGCAGCAGATTGCGCTTGTAGGGCAGCGCCGAGCCGCCGCCCTTGCGGGTGACCTTGGGCACCGGGCAGCCGAAGTTGAGGTCGATGTGGTCGGCCAGGCCCTCGTCCACGATCATCGCCACCGCGCGGCCGACGATGTGCGGGTCGACGCCGTAGAGCTGGATGCTGCGCGGGCGCTCGGTCTCGGCGAAGCGGATCAGGCGCAGCGTCTTGGCGTCCCGCTCGACCAACGCGCGGGTGGTGATCATCTCGCTGACGTACAGCCCGGCGGGCCGTGCGGTGGTCGCCGCCTCCGCCTGTTCCTGGCACAACGTGCGGAACGGCGCGTTGGTGATGCCGGCCATCGGGGCCAGCACGACCGGCGGCCAGATCCGCGCGCCGCCCTCGGCGCCCAGGCGCAACGGCGCCCACGGGCTGCCGGTCGCGTCGGGGGTGGATGCGTCGGCGGGTGCCATGGACGATGCTCCAGAAGGGTGTGGGGATGGATCCGATCCATTGTCCCCCACCGGGAAAAGCTGTTTCCGGGTGTCCGTCGGTGCTGACACGATCGTCGCCATGAGCATGGATTCCGGGGATTCCCGCACGGCGACCGACGAGCCCGGTGAGGCGTCCGGTGACCGGCGCGCCGTCGAACCTCGCGATGTCGCGTCCCTCGTCCTGCGGGCGCGGCGTGGTCCTCGGCTGAAGTACGTCTTCTTCTGGGGCCATCGGGAGCCGCGCGAGGGTGTGGACTCGGGTTGTCTGAGCCAGTGGTATCCGTCGCCGTTCACGGTGGACGGGGTGAGCTATCGCACCGCGGAGCACTGGATGATGGCGGGCAAGGCGCGGATGTTCGGCGACGCGGACGCGGAGCGGCGGGTGCTGGCGGCGGGCCACCCGAAAACCGCCAAAACGATCGGTCGGCAGGTGCGCGGCTTCGACGAGCGGCGCTGGGTGGACGAGCGGTTCGAGCTGATCGTGGCGGGCAACGTGGCCAAGTTCGGGCAGCACCCCGCGATGGCCGCGTTCCTGCTGGGCACCGGGCAGCGGGTGCTGGTGGAGGCCAGTCCGCTGGACCGGATCTGGGGCATCGGGCTGGCCGCCGACGACGAGCGGGCCGCCGACCCCGAGCGCTGGCGCGGGCTGAACCTGTTGGGGTTCGCGTTGATGGAGGCCCGGGCCCGGCTGGCCGGCTCGACCGACCACGCTTCGGAATCCGGCCCTGACCCGTCGTCCCGATGAACTAATCTCCGCAACATGAGTGCCTACCCGCCCCCGCAGCCCCCGAACGGGCCCGGCTACGGCCACGGGCAACAGCCGTACGGCCAACCGAACAACGGTCAACAGCCCTACGGCGGCCAACCGTATGGGCAACCCGGCTACGCACAACAGCCGTACGGTCAGCCGTATCCGCAGCAGCAGTACGGCCAGGGGTACGGTCAGCCGCCGCCCCCGCCGCCGAGCCGGCGGAAGTGGCTGATGCCGGTGGCCGCGGTGGTCGCGCTCGGCGTGATCGGCGGCGGGGCCTTCTTCTTCCTGTCCAAGGACGACGGCGAAGACAAGAAGCCGGCCGCGAACTCGTCGCCGAACCCGGCGAGCAACGGCGGCGCGCTGCCCGCGCCGCAGGGTTCGGCCGGTGCGCCCACCGACGAGCCCAAGGGCTTCCAGTCCGCGCCGCCGCCGAACACGTCCAACATCGACGCGGTCTCCACCGACAAGCTGCCCTTCACCACGGACTACTTCTTCAAGGACCCGGCCGAGTTCGACGGTCGCAGCGGCGGCAAGTACCGGCAACTGTCCGCCGACGGCAGCGCTGCCGCGGACTGTTCGAAGGTGGTCACCGCGACCGGCACCGCGATCACGCAGAACGGCTGTGTGGGTGTGCTGCGCGGGTCGTACAAGGACTCCGCAGGCAAGTACGTGGCGACGTTGTCGGTGGTCTCGGTGCCGGACAAGGCCAAGGCGCAGGCGTTGAAGCAGGCGCTGGAGAAGATTCCGTTCGCCACGTCGCCGACGGCCTGGCTCGCACCGCCCGCGTCGAGCGGGGTCGCCTTCAAGGACGGCTCCGAGCACATCGCGGTCGCCACCACGACCGGGCACTACGTGCTGGTGATGGACATCGGCCGGGCCGACGGGGGTCCGCTCAAGGGCCAGGGCGAGGAAGCCTCGAAGGCGGCGAGCGCCGTCTACAGCGATCTGACCTACCGGATGACGGACCGCATCATGGCCGGCATCTTCAAGTGAGCCGGTCGGTCCGCGACTGAGCGGGCTCGTCCGCGACGCGACGTCGGCTCGCCGATCGGTGCGCGACGAACAACGAGGGGCGCCGTCCGCGACGGCGCCCCTCGTGTCGTCCCCCGTGCTCCGCGGCCTACGGCCGGGTTCGGGTCAGCAGCCCGGCAGCCGCGCCGAGAGATAGCCCACGACCTGGTCGAGCGAGACCCGCTCCTGCTGCATCGTGTCGCGCGAGCGCACGGTCACCGCGTTGTCCTCGAGCGTGTCGAAGTCGACGGTGATGCAGAACGGCGTGCCGATCTCGTCCTGGCGGCGGTAACGACGGCCGATCGCACCGGCGTCGTCGAAGTCGCAGTTCCAGTACTGGCGCAGGTCCGCGGCCAGCCCACGGGCCTTGGGCGAGAGGTCGGTGTTGCGCGACAGCGGCAGGATGGCGGCCTTGACCGGCGCCAGGCGCGGGTCCAGACGCAGTACGGTGCGCTTCTCCAGCTTGCCCTTGGCGTTGGGCGCCTCGTCCTCGAAGTACGCGTCGAGCAGGAACGCGAGCATCGCCCGGTTCAGGCCCGCGGCGGGCTCGATGACGTACGGGAACCAGCGCTCGCCGGCGTCCTGGTCGAAGTACGACAGGTCGGTGCCGGACTTCTCCGAGTGGGTGCGCAGGTCGTAGTCCGTGCGGTTGGCGATGCCCTCCAGCTCGGAGAACTCGGTGCCACCGAAGTTGAAGCGGTACTCGATGTCGACCGTGCGCTTGGAGTAGTGCGACAACTTCTCCTTCGGGTGCTCGAAGAAGCGCATGTTGTCGGGGCTGAGGCCGAGACCGACGTACCAGTCCCAGCGCTGCTGCATCCAGTACTCCTGCCAGGTCTCGTCCTCACCCGGCTTGACGAAGAACTCCATCTCCATCTGTTCGAACTCGCGCGTGCGGAAGATGAAGTTTCCGGGCGTGATCTCGTTGCGGAAGCTCTTGCCGGTCTGGGCGATGCCGAACGGCGGCTTCTTGCGCGAGGTCTGCTCGACGGCCTTGTAGTTGACGAAGATGCCCTGGGCGGTCTCCGGGCGCAGGTACGCGCGGCCGGACTCGTCCTGGGTGGGGCCCAGGAAGGTCTGGAGCAGACCGTTGAACATCTTGGGCTCGGTGAAGGTGCCCTTGTTCCCGCAGTTGGGACAGGAGATGTCGGCGAGGCCGTTCTCCGGCAGCCGGCCGCGCTTGGCCTCGTAGGCCTCTTCGAGGTGGTCGGCGCGGTAGCGCTTGTGGCACGAGGTGCACTCGGTCAGTGGGTCGACGAACGCCTCGACGTGACCGGACGCCTCCCACACCTCGCGGGCGAGGATGACCGAGGAGTCCAGACCGACGATGTCGTCACGCGAGGTGACCATCGTGCGCCACCACTGGCGCTTGATGTTCTCCTTGAGCTCCACGCCGAGGGGACCGTAGTCCCAGGCGGCCCTCTGGCCGCCGTAGATCTCACTACAGGGGTAAACGAAGCCTCGGCGCTTGCTCAGGCTGACGATGGTGTCGATCTTGTCGGCGGCCACAATGCTCTCTTCGGTGCGACGATGCGGGCAGTGACAGTGTCGGCACAGGCTACCGGCGCGCTGGTCGACCCGGTAAATCCTTATGCCCGAGGCCCGCTCCGCCACGGTTGGCCCAATCCGCTATTATTGACAACGATTGTCATTCTAGTTGAGAATCATTGTCATGAAGATACGTCGCACCGCTCCGGCCGCACTGCTCGCGACCGCCGCCGCGTCCGCCCTGTTGCTCTCCGGATGCGCCGGTACCGACGACGCGAAGGCGGACACCGGGGCGGGTGCGAAGCTGCGCGTGATCGCGGCCTTCTATCCGATGAAATTCGTCGCCCAGCAGGTCGGCGGGCCGCACGTGAAGGTGACGAACCTGACCAAGGCCGGGGCCGAGCCGCACGACCTGGAGCTGACCCCCAAGCAGGTCGGCGCAATCTCGCAGGCCGATCTGGTGGTCTACCTCAAGGGTCTGCAACCCGCGGTGGACAAGGCGATCCAGCAGAACAAGCCCAAGCACACCGCGGAGGCGAGCAGATTCGCACCGCTGGAGGAACACGGCACCGAGGTGCACGGCGCCGAGGAGGACGGGCACGAGGGCCACGACCACGCGGACGCCGAACACGGCGACCCGCACGTGTGGCTCGACCCGACCCGCCTCGCCGCGATCGCCGGCGGCGTGGGCGAATCGCTCGCCGCCGCCGACCCGGCCAACGCGCAGGACTACCGCGCCCGCGCCGCCGACCTGACCGCGCGCCTGAACGGGCTCGACGGCGAGTTCACCGCCGGCCTGGCGACCTGCGCGCGCAAGGACGTGGTGACCAGTCACGCCGCCTTCGGCTACCTCGCGGAGCGTTACCACCTGAACCAGATCGCGGTGAACGGCGTCAATCCCGAGTCCGAGCCCTCCCCAGCCCGCCGGGCCGACATCCAGAAGCTGGCCCGGGAGCGCGGCGTGACCACGATCTTCTTCGAGACCCTGGCCGAGCCCAAGACCGCCAGGACGCTCGCCCAGGACCTGAAGGTGCAGACCGGCGTCCTGGATCCGCTCGAGGGCATAGAGAACGAGGCCGAGAACGATTACTTCTCGGTGATGCGCGCCAACCTGGACGCGCTGCGGAAGGGACTCGGCTGCTCATGACGGAACTTCACGAGCCGGTCGCCCGGTTGATCGGCGGCACCGCGTCCCTGGGCGGGCGCCCGGTCCTGCGCGGGGTGGACCTGAACGTGCGCCCCGGCGAGGTGGTCGCGCTGCTGGGCGCCAACGGCTCGGGCAAGTCCACGCTGGTCCGCACACTGGTCGGCCTGGTCCCGTTGACCGGCGGCACGATCGAGCTGTTCGGCACGCCGTTCGCGCGCTTTCGCGACTGGTCCCGGATCGGCTACGTGCCGCAGCGCACCACGGCCGCCGCCGGGGTGCCGGCCAGTGTGCGCGAGGTGGTCACCTCCGGCCTGCTCAACGGCCGCCGCGTGCTGGGACCGGGCCGGGACGGCCGGGCCGCGGTGGACGAGGCGCTCGCGGCGGTCGGCATGCTCGACCGCGCGCGCGACGGCATCGCGCACCTGTCCGGCGGCCAGCAGCAGCGGGTGCTGATCGCCCGCGCCCTGGCCCGCCGCCCCGACCTGCTGATCATGGACGAGCCGATGGCGGGCGTGGACCTGCGCAGCCAGGAGGTGCTCGCGGGCACCCTGCGAGCGCAGCAGGAGCAGGGCCGGGCGGTCCTGCTCGTGCTGCACGAACTCGGCCCGCTGGAGCCGCTGATCGACCGCGCGGTGGTCCTGCGCGAGGGCTGCGTGTGCCACGACGGGCCGCCGCCCCAAGCGGTCGGCCAGCACGCGCTGCCGGGCCACGACCACGTACACCCGCACGACGATCACACCGCGCACCGCGCCGGGATGGGACTTCTCTCGTGACGATCCTGGACTTCCCCTTCATGCAGCGCGCGCTGCTGGCGGCCCTGCTCGTGGGCATGACCGCGCCCGCCGTGGGCGTCTACCTGGTGCAACGCCGCCAGGCGTTCATGGGCGACGGCATCGGACACGTCGCGCTCACCGGCGTGGGCCTGGGCTTTTTGCTCAGCACCTCCCCCGTACTGACCGCGGTGCTCACCGCGTCGGTGGGCGCGGTGCTGATCGAGCTGATCCGCGAGCGCAACAAGGTCAGCGGCGACGTCGCGCTGTCGGTGCTCTTCTACGGCGGCATCGCGGGCGGCGTGATGCTGATCAACCTCGCCCCGGAGGGGTCCAACGCCAATCTCCAGTCGTACCTGTTCGGCTCGCTGACCTCGGTCTCGCCGGAGGACGTCAAGATCATCACGATCCTGGCCGTCGCGGTGCTCGCGGTCACCCTCGGGCTGCGCCGCGCGCTGTTCACGGTCTGCCAGGACGAGGACTTCGCCCGGGTGACCGGGTTGCCCGTACGCACGCTGAACCTGCTGCTCGCGGTCACCGCCGCGGTCACCGTGACGGTCGCGATGCGGGTGGTGGGGCTGCTCCTGGTGAGCGCGCTGATGGTGGTCCCGGTCGCGGTCGCCCAGCAGCTCTCGCGCACCTTCGCGATGACCGCCGCGATCTCGATCGTGGTCGGCGTGCTGGTCTCGGTCTCCGGTACGACGCTGACGTACTACGTGGACGCGCCGCCCGGGGCCACCATCGTGCTGCTCGCGATCGCGCTGTTCGTCGTGGTGGGGGTGCTCGCGACACCGCTGAACCGGCGCCGGGCCCGGCGCGCGGAGGCCGCCGCCGCCGAGGCGGATCAGCCTCGGGTGGACGACGTACATGTGGACGCGGGGGTACCGGACGCCGGCACAATGGCGACTCGGACATAGACACAGGGCGCCGGTACGGAAACGGCGCCGTCCGACCCGCAGCGATCGAGGAGGCACCCAGGTGACCACCGCCCACGGCACGAGCCCGGTTCGGGGTCGGTCCACCCGGCAGCGTGCCGCCGTCTCGGCCCTCCTCGACGAGATCGAGGACTTTCGCAGCGCGCAGGACCTACACGACCTGCTCAAGCAGCGCGGCGAGGCGGTCGGGCTGACCACCGTCTACCGCACGCTCCAAGCCCTCGCCGACGCGGACGAGGTGGACGTGCTGCGCACCCAGGACGGCGAGTCGGTCTACCGCCGGTGCAGCCGCGGGCACCACCACCACCTCGTCTGCCGCTCCTGCGGACGCACCGTCGAGGTCGAGGGCCCGGCGGTGGAGCGCTGGGCGAACCGGATCGCCGCCGAACACGGCTTCGGCGACGTCTCGCACGAACTGGAGATCTTCGGTACGTGTGCGCAGTGCGCGAAGGCGACCGACTGACGCCGGCCCGATCGACTACCAGGTGCCGCCTGCGGTCGTACCGGCCGTGCCACCCCACGTCCCGCCCTCGACGCACGTACCGGTGGGCCGCACCGTGGCCGAGCCGACCCGGTTCGGCTTCAGCACGTTGAGCTGCCCGGCCGCGATCGAACCGCCGGAGAGGAACTCCGAGTAGGCGAACGTCTTGGTGATCGACTTCTTCCCCGCGGGCACGTCGATCTCCTCCTGCTTCATGCTGCCGGAGGATCCGCCGTAGGAGACGGTGATCCGACCGCCCTTGTGCCCGTCGGCGAAGGTGATCGTGCCGATGAAGGTCTCCATGAACGCGGTCCTGCACCGAACGCCGGCCAGCGTGCCGGGCGTGACGGTCAGGAACACGCCCTTGACCTCGAGCTCGCCGTCGCCGGCCGGGCCGTCCCGGTCCGAGCTCTTCGGCGCCTCGGTGCTCGCCTCACCCTTGCGGTCGGCGTCCGCTCCCTTGTCCTTTTGGCACGCGGTCGCGCCCGACCCGAGTACGCCCACGACGACCGCCGCGACGACGGCACGACGCATTCCCCACCCCATGCTGATTCCCCCCGATAGACCGGCGGATCGTCCTCCCCAGGCGATCCGTCCGTGAACCCACGGTAGGAGAAGACACCTCGCGTCACCGCCGCGCTCGCAGGACGCGAACACGGCGGTGACCGGACGGTGACATCGTCACGACGTGCCTATTCGTACGGCTCGCGCGGGGCCGGGATCGAGACGACGGTGGTGGCGGTCAGGGCGGGCATCGCGTCGTCCGCCTGGGTTTGGCCGTTGGGCAACCAGCGGCCGGTGACCGTCACCCACGAGTCGGTCGGGGGCGCCGCGACGCCGTGTACCTCGATCTTGCGAGCGAAGGCGTCGGCGGCACAACAACTGATCACCATCCGGGTGATGTACCACGTGCCCGGGGCCTTGCCGGGCGTGACGAAGCCGGTGAGCTGGACGTTGCGGTCCTTGAGCGGCGCCGTGGTGTCCCAGACCGAGCGGATCAGGAAGTCCGCCAGGCTCATCGGCAGCGGGTCGCCCGCCGGCAGCGGGGGAAAGCCCGCGTCGTTCGAGGCGGCGGCCGGCTTGGCCACCACATTGTCCGATCGCGCGGCGGTGTACGAGCCGAGCGCGGGCGGCGCGATCAGGAACAGCGCGAGCACCGGCAGACACAGCAGCCAGGCCGCCCGCGGGCCGGTGGAGTGGTCGTGGCCGCCCGCCTCCGCCGGCTCGCCGACCGGCTCGTCGGCGCCCTCGGCCGGGTGCGCGTGCGCGGGCTCCGCCGCCGATTCCGGCGCCCGGCGCTGTATCCCGTCCCGCACCGCCGAGATCAGGCCGACCGCGAGCAGGATCGCGCCCGCCGCGAGCAGCGCGGGACGCAGGCCGTCCTTGACGTAGCGCAGGTACATGTCGGTCAGCGAGATCCGCAGCAGCGCGCCGCCGATCAGGATCAACAGCACCGCCTGGACGTCCCGCCTCACAACAACCACCATCCGACGAGGTAACTTGCGACGATCGCGACCACGAACGTCGCCGAGGAGAACCGGGCCGCGAAGCCGCGCCCGAAGGTGCCCGACTGGAGCGCGATCAGCTTCACGTCCACCATCGGGCCGACCACCATGAAGGCCAGTTTCGCGGTCGGCGAGAAACCGATCAGGCTCGCCGCCACGAACGCGTCCGCCTCCGAGCAGACCGCGAGCACCACGGCGAGGAAGGCCAGCGCGAGCACCGCGAACCACGGCGAGTCGGAGACCGCGTCGATCACGTGCTTGGGCACCGTGACGTTCAACGTCGCGGCGGTCAGCGCGCCGATCACCAGGAAGCCGCCCGCGTGCAGGAAGTCGTGCTGGAGCGCGAGCCGGAAGTTCTCCCACTTGCCGCTGCCGCCGTGATCGTGCGGACGGCGCATCACCTTGATCCACTCGGGCCGGCCGAACCGCGCCCACAACCAGCCCATCAGCACCGCCGTGCCGAGCGAGGCGAGGAACCGGGCGAGCACCATCTCGGGCTGCTTGGGGAAGGCGACCGCGGTCGCGGTCAGCACGATCGGGTTGATCGCGGGCGAGGAGAGCAGGAACGCCAGCGCCGCGGCGGGCGCGACCCCGCGCGCCATCAACCCACTGGCCACCGGCACCGACGCGCACTCGCAACCCGGCAGGATCGCCCCGGCCGCGCCCGCGACCGGCACTGCCAGGGACTGCCGCTTGGGCAACACCTTGGTGAACACCGACGGCGGCACGAACGCGGTGATCGCGGCCGACAACAGCGTGCCGAGCACCAGGAACGGCAGCGCTTGGACGGAGATCGCGACGAACACGGTGGCCCAGGTCTGCACCGAGCGCGCGCCGAGCCGATCCACGATCCACGGCTGCGCGAACAGCAGCACGACCAACGCCAGGACGAAGAACTCGAGTTGACCCGGCCGCCAGCGCTCGGCGGGCGGGCCGACGGGCGACCCGGGCCCGGCGGTCGCGGGCGACGACTCGGCGCCACGGGGCGGCGATGGCGCCGGCCGTGTGGCGGTGGCGGGGCGCGACGGCGCGCTCTTTTCGAACATGATGGTCATGTTCGCATTGATCGTGGGGCCGCCGCTCGACGCGCACCGCGCTTTGCGAACCTTTCACCCGCCCGTTCGCGTCCGCCGGTTCCCATCCACCGGTTCCGGCCCGAACGCCTCCCGGCACCCAGGCGGTCGAGTCCGCCGGTCGGCGACCGGCGGCCACACGCGGGCGATCAGGCTCCGGAGGCCGCCGTGGAGCCCGAGGACACCGGCTGCGGCGCGGTGACCGCGTTCGGCAGCGCCCCGCCGTAGCGGCGATCGCGCGACGCGTACGTCTCGCACGCCTGCCACATGTGCCGCCGATCGAAGTCCGGCCACAACACGTCGAGGAAGACCATCTCGGCGTAGGCGGACTGCCACAGCAGGAAGTTGGAGGTGCGCTGTTCACCGGAGGACCTGATGAACAGGTCGACGTCGGGCATGTCCGGCTCGTCGAGGTACTTGGCGAACAACTTCTCGTCGACCTTCTTCGGGTCGAGCCGGCCCGCCTTGACGTCCTCGGCGATCAGCGCCGCCGCGTCCGCGATCTCGGCCCGGCCGCCGTAGTTGATGCACATCGCCAGCGTGAGGTTGGTGTTGTTCTTGGTCCGCTCCTCGGCGATCTCCAACTCCTTGATCACGCTCGCCCACAACCGGGGCCGCCGACCGCACCAGCGGATCCGCACGCCGAGTTCGTCCATCTCGTCGATCCGCCGGTGGATCGTGTCGATGTTGAAGCCCATCAGGAAGCGCACCTCCTCGGGCGAGCGCTTCCAGTTCTCGGTGGAGAACGCGTACGCGGAGACGTACTTGACGCCGATCTGGGCCGCGCCCTCGACCACGTCGAACAGCGACGCCTCGCCCGCGGTGTGTCCGTCGGTACGGGCCAGGCCGCGCTCCTTGGCCCAGCGGCCGTTGCCGTCCATCACCAGCGCCACGTGCCGGGGCACCAGGTCCGCCGGGATCTCCGGCGGCAGCGCGCCCTCGGCATGCGGCTTGGGGTCGCGGTAGTGCCGCTGCTCCCGAGCGGCCCGGGCAGGCGCCGACTCGGCCCGCCGACGGCGGGGGAACAGGCCGAAGCGGCCACGCGACTGACTCACGATCTCTCCACCAATCTCAACGAGCGGATGCCCCGCTCCAGGTGCCATTGCAGATACGCGGCCACCAGGCCGCTGCCCTCGCGCCGGTGCCGCGCCTCGCTCGCGTCGGCTCGGCCCCAGTCGCCGGTCAACAGCGCACCGAGCAGGGAAAGGGTCTCGGGTGAGGGTACGACGGATCCGGCGGGACGACAGTCCCCGCAGACCGTCCCGCCGCCCTGGACGGAGAAGAACCGGTTCGGTCCGTCCAGGCCGCAACGCGCGCAGTCGGCGAAGCTCGGCGCGTAGCCCGCCACCGCGAGCGAGCGCAACAGGAACGCGTCCAGCACCAGGCCGGGCTCGTGGGCACCTCCCGCGAGCGTGCGCAGGGCACCGATCAACAGCAGGTACTGCTGGAGCGCCGGTTGGCCGCGCTCGTGGTCGGTGAGCCGCTCGGCGGTCTCCAGGATCGCCGTGCCGGACGTGTACGCGGCGTAGTCCGACGCGAGTCGGCCGCCGTACGCGCCCAGGGTCTCGGCCTGCGTGATGATCGGCAGGCCGCGCCCGGGGAACTCGCTGCCCCGGGTGAAGAACTGGACGTCGACGTGCGCGAACGGCTCGACCCGGGCACCGAACTTCGACTTCGTCTTGCGCACCCCGCGCGCGACCGCGCGCACTATCCCGTGGTCGCGGGTCAGGAGGGTGATGATGCGGTCGGCCTCACCCAACTTCTGGGCGCGCAGGACGACACCCTCGTCACGGAGGAGGCTCATGCTCCCATTGTGCCGCGCCCGGCCGACGCGCCGCGTGGCCCGTCGCGGTTCACGGGCCCGCGAGCACGTGGTCGACCCGGGCCCGTCCGAGCCCGAGCCGGTCGCCCGCGTGGTACAGGATCACCCGGTGCGCCGGGTCGTACCCCCCGCAGGCCAGCGCGACCCGGGCCGCGACGCCGACCAGGTGCTCGCGCCCGGCGACCGCGAGGTGCGGGGCGATCTCGGCGAGCGCCCACGCGGTGTCCTGCGCATGGTGCGCCCCCACGTCGACGGCGAGCGCGCACGCGTCGTAGCTCGGCGTGCCCGCGGCCCGGACCGCCTCGACCGCCGCCGCGCGCACCGCGTCCGCCGCGTGCGGCTCGTCGTCCACGGCCGCGACGACGGCCACCACGAGCGCGCGCACCGCCTCGCGCAGCATCAGGGTGAGCGCACGAGCGGTCGGCGTCTCCAGTACCGAGACTTCGTGCCGGGTGCAGCACACCGCGCACTCGATCCCCGATCCGGCCCGCCCGAGCGGGATCAACGCCACCCCGAACAGCACGAGTCGGCGCCGGCCCCCGCCCTTGCGGAAGCGTCGATCGCCTCCGCACGCCGGACAGTGGAACTCGCCGTCCCCGATCGCCGATCGGATGGTCCGGATGCCCACGACGAAAAACATGGTGCAGCCCCCTGCGTCCCGCGCGGCGGAAAGCGATATTTCCGCCTGTTCCGATGCTGCCACGGATTTCACGAAGCGTCATCGAAAGCGGACAGATGGTTACTTTTGTTCGCGCGGGGCAGGTCGATACGGGCCGGCAGGACGGGACGGGACGGGGCGCTCACGCGCCACGTGACGTCGGCGTCGGGAAGTCGGGACAAAAAACGGCGGCTCCCGGTCGAACCGGGGGCCGCCGTTCGGTCACGCCGTCGCGGTCACCCGCGCGCGGCGCGGTTGACCGCGCTCACGATCGCCTTGAGCGACGCGCGCACGATGTTCTCGTCCACGCCCACACCCCACAGCACCCGGCCGTCGACCGCGCACTCGACGTAGGCCGCGGCGCGCGCGTCCTCGCCGCCGCTCATCGCGTGCTCGCTGTAGTCCAGCACCCGGGTGTCGAAGCCCAGACCGCCCAGGGACCGGACGAACGCGTCGATCGGGCCGTTGCCGATCGCCTCCAGCGTCTGCACCTCGCCGTCCACGCTCATCTCGACGGTCAGCACGTCCTTGCCGTCCGTACCGGAGAGCGTGCGGTGGCCGCGCAGTTCCAGCCGACCCCACGGAGCGTCCGGGGTGGGCAGGTACTCGTCCCGGAAGGTGTCCCAGATCTGCGCCGGCGTCACCTCGCCGCCCTCGGCGTCGGTCTTGGTCTGGATGATCCGGGAGAACTCGATCTGCGCGCGCCGCGGCAGGTCCATCTTGTGGTCGGCCTTGAGCACGTACGCGACGCCGCCCTTGCCGGACTGGCTGTTGACCCGGATCACCGCTTCGTAGGTGCGGCCCACGTCCTTGGGGTCGATCGGCAGGTACGGCACCGCCCAGTCCAGTTCCTCGACCGGCTTGCCCACCTGGGCCGCGTCCCGCTCCAGCGCCTCCAGGCCCTTCTTGATCGCGTCCTGGTGCGAGCCGGAGAACGCGGTGTAGACCAGGTCGCCCGCGTACGGGTGGCGCGGGTGCACCGGCAGTTGCGTGCAGTACTCGACGGTGCGCCGGATCTCGTCGATCTCGGAGAAGTCGATCATCGGGTCCACGCCCTGGCTGAACAGGTTCATCCCCAGCGTGACCAGGTCCACGTTGCCGGTCCGCTCGCCGTGCCCGAACAGGCAGCCCTCGACCCGGTCGGCACCGGCCATCACGGCCAGCTCGGTCGCCGCCACCGCCGCGCCCCGGTCGTTGTGCGGGTGCACGGACAGCGCGATGAACTCGCGGCGGGTCAGGTTGCGGCTCATCCACTCGATCTGGTCCGCGTACACGTTCGGCGTCGAGCGCTCGATGGTCGCGGGCAGGTTCAGCACGATCTCGCGGCCGGCCTCGGGCTGCCACACGTCCATCACCGCCTCGCAGACCTCCAGCCCGAAGTCCAGCTCGGTGTCGATGAAGATCTCGGGCGAGTACTCGTAGCCGAACGCGGTCTCGTCGCCCAGGTGCTTGTCCGCGAAGCGCATCACGTGCTCGGTGCCGGACACCGCGATCGCCTTGCACTGCTCGCGGTCGACGTTGAAGACGACCCGGCGGAAGGCGGGCGCGGTCGCGTTGTACAGGTGCACCGTGGCCTTGGGCGCGCCGATCAGCGACTCGACGGTGCGCTCGATCAGTTCCTCGCGGGCCTGGGTCAGCACCGAGATGGTGACGTCCTCCGGTACCGCGCCCTCCTCGATGATCGAGCGGATGAAGTCGAAGTCGGTCTGCGACGCGGCCGGGAAGCCGACCTCGATCTCCTTGTATCCCATCCGTACCAGCAGGTCGAACATGGTCCGCTTGCGGGCCGGGCTCATCGGGTCGATCAGCGCCTGGTTGCCGTCCCGCAGGTCGGTGGACAGCCAGCGGGGCGCGACCGTGATCGTCTTCGACGGCCAGGTGCGGTCCGGCAGGTCGACGCCCTGGAATGGCTTGTACTTGTGGATCGGCATCCCGGACGGCTGCTGCGTCACGGACGAGGCGGTGATCGGCGTGACGCGATTCACGGAAGGCATGCGGCTGGTCTCCTGGTATGCGAGGAACGGGCTGCAACGGCAGGTAGGCCGGCGACGGGAGGAGAAACATCCCGGAGGCTCCGACGTGCGGACATGCCTCTATCCCCGCGACGGGGGAGCCGGTCTGACCTCTGTCAGAGGGATGAGCCCCCGGCGCGGCGGCTAAGGAGAAGCAGCCACTGACGCATGATTTTGCAACCATACCCGACCGATCGCAGCGGTCGGGCCGGCATCCGGCATACGAACACATGCGATCTTTTCGGCCCCGACCCTCCCCCGAAGGCCGGGTTGCTCCTACGCTGCCTGACCATGAGCTACGACAACCAGGGCCCATACGGACCACAGCCGGGTCAGGGCCAGCCCGGCGGATACCCCCAGCAGGGCGGCTCGGGCTACGGACAACAACCTCAGCAGGGCGGCTACGGTCAGCAGCCGCCTCCGCAGTACGGGCAGCAGCCCCCGCAGTACGGCCAGCAAACGCCGCCCGGGTACGGACAGCAGCCGTACGGCCAGCAGCAGGGCTACGGGCAGCAGCCCGGTGGATATCCGCCGCCCACGCCGAGCGGAGGCGGCATGGGCGGCGGTCTCCCGCCGTTCGCGCCGGCCGCGATCGCCGGCGTGATCGCGTCGGTGATCGTGGCGATCGGCTCGTGCCTGGCCTGGATCGGCGCCGATGGCGAGGGTGACCCGATCAAGGGCCTCGAAGGCGACGGCAAGTGGACGCTGGCCGCGGGCCTGATCGCCGTAGTGCTGTTCGGCGTCGGCGTCGCGATGCGCAAGGCCCAGATCGCCGCGGGCGCGGGGGTCGCGGGCATCGTGGCGCTCGGCTTCGCGATCTGGAACATCGCCGACAAGACCCGGCTGCCGATCCAGGAGGCGGACCTCTCCGGCGCCCGGGCCGATCAGGCCAAGAAGATCCTGGAGAAGGTGGACCTCACAGCCGAATTCGGCCTCTGGATGGTCCTGATCGGCGCCGTCCTCGCGATCGGCGCCGCCGTGTTCATCCTGATGTCCGCGAACCGCACCCAGAGCGGCCCCTACGGCCGCTGACCCACCCGTTCGATCTCAGAATCCGAGTTTGCGGAGCTGCTTGGGGTCGCGCTGCCAGTCCTTGGCCACCTTCACGTGAAGGTCCAGGTAGACGGGCGTCCCAAGCAGCGCCTCGATCTGCTTGCGGGCCCGCGTGCCCACGTCCTTCAGCCGTGAACCCTTGTGCCCGATGACGATCGCCTTCTGGCTCGGTCGTTCGACGTAGAGGTTCGCGTGCACGTCGAGCAGTGGCTTGTCCGCGGGGCGGTCCTCGCGCGGGATCATCTCCTCGATGACCACCGCGAGGGAGTGCGGGAGTTCGTCCCGGACGCCTTCCAGGGCCGCCTCACGGATCAGCTCGGCCGCCATCACCATCTCCGGCTCGTCGGTGAGCTCGCCGTCCGGGTACAGCGGCGGGCCCGCCGGCAGCAGTGGCATCAACAGGTCGGCGACCAGGGTCACCTGACTGTCGCCGACCGCGGAGACCGGGATGATCTCGGCCCACTCGATGCCGACGTCCTCGCCCATCTTCTGCACCGCGAGCAACTGCTGGACCAGCGTCTGCTGGTCCACCAGGTCGGTCTTGGTCACGATCGCGACCTTGGGCGTGCGCTTGGCCTCGGCCAACTCGGCCGCGATGAACTTGTCACCGGGCCCCACCTTCTGGTCGGCCGGGATGCAGAAGCCGATCACGTCGACCTCCGCCCACGTGGCCCGGACCAGGTCGTTCAGCCGCTGGCCGAGCAGCGTGCGCGGCTTGTGCAGGCCGGGGGTGTCCACCAGGACGAGTTGGCCGTCGGGACGGTGCACGATGCCGCGCACCGTGTGGCGGGTGGTCTGGGGGCGGCCCGACGTGATCGCCACCTTCGTGCCCACCAGCGCGTTCGTCAGGGTGGACTTGCCGGCGTTGGGGCGGCCCACGAAACACGCGAAGCCCGAGCGGTGGACGGGCGCGGAGGGGTTAGGGCGATCACTCATGCGTGACATTGTCGCTCAAGATACGAGCGTTCCTTGCGCCGCGGGTGCGCCGGCCGCCCCCGAAGCCGACCTCGGACGGGTGTCGGCCGTCCTCGGACGCTCCGAAGCGAACCTCAGACGGTCACGATCGCGCGCACGACCGCGTCCGGTCCGGCCGACAGGATCGGCGTACCCGCGCCGCCCAGATCGCGCACGGCGTCCCGGTCGGCCTCGGTGACCGTGTCGGTCTCCCCGACGATCGCCGCCGCCTCCAGACCACGCGCGCCGCCCGCGACCGCCATCGCGACGGCCGTGCGCAGTGCGGACAGCTCCAACGACGGCAGCGCGACCGTGGACGCCGTATAGGTGCGTCCGGTCTCGTCGCGCACGGCGGCGCCCTCGCTCGCCCCGTTGCGGGCCCGGGTGGCCCGGGCCAGGGTAACGATCTTGGCGTCCTCGGGGTCGACGGTGAACTCGGGCGTCTCGGCGCTCACGGGGCCTCCTGCTCGGCGCGGTACGGGTGCCGGCACACCCTAGCCTGCGTCCCGGTCGACCCGGCTCACCACGATCGTGCCGACCCGGTTGCGCCGGCCCGACGGGCTCTCCGCAATCAGCCGCAGACCCTCGACCACGGCCGCGGCGCCCGGGATCGGCACCCGGCCGAGCGCCTTGGCGAGCAGTCCGCCGACCGTCTCCACGTCCTCGTCGTCGAGTTCGAGGCCGAAGAGTTCGCCCAACTCGTCCACGGGCAGCCGGGCGGTGACCCGGAAGGCGCCGTCCGGGAGTTGCTCGACCGGCGGGCTCTCGGTGTCGTACTCGTCGGTGATCTCGCCGACGATCTCCTCCAGGATGTCCTCGATGGTGACCAGCCCGGCGGTGCCGCCGTACTCGTCCACCACCACGACCATGTGCGTGCGATCGGCCTGCATCTCGCGCAGCAGGTCGTCGGCCGGCTTGCTGTCCGGCACGAAGGTCGCCGGGCGCATGATCGAGTCGACGTCCTCCTTGGCCCAGCCGGGATCGCCCATCGTGCTGCGCCGGGCCAGGTCCTTGAGGAAGACGATGCCCACCACGTCGTCCTCGTTCTCGCCGATCACCGGGATCCGTGAGTAGCCGCTGCGCAGCGCCAGCGACATCGCCTGGCGCAGCGTCTTGTGCCGCTCGATGAAGACCATGTCCGGGCGGGGCACCATCACCTCGCGCACGATGGTGTCGCCCAGTTGCAGCACCGAGTGCAACATCTCGCGCTCGTCGTCCTCGATCAGCGAGTCCTTCTCGGCCAGGTCCACGAACGCGCGCAGTTCGGCCTCGGACGCGAACGGGCCCTCGCGAAAGCCCTTGCCGGGGGTGAGCGCGTTTCCCAGCAGGATCAGCAGCTTGGGCAGCGGACCGAGCACGCGGGCGAGCCCGAACAGCACGGGCGCGCCCATCGTGGCCACGGTGACCGGGTGCTGGCGGCCCACGGTGCGCGGGGACACGCCGACCGCGACGTAGGACACCACGACCATGATCCCGATCGTGACCAGCACCGCCTGCCAGGTCTCGGCGAAGTCGTCCATGCACACGACGGTGACCAGGACGGCCGCGGACAGCTCGCACGCGACCCGCACCAGCAGGGCCAGGTTGAGATAGCGGGCGGGGTCCTGAACCACCGTCAGGAGGCGTTTGGCGCCCCGGCGTTCCTCGCGGACCAGTTCCTCGGCGCGGACCCGGGAGATACGCGCGAGGGCGGTCTCCAGGCACGCGAAGAGACCGGCCACGACCACCAGGACGACCGCGCCGCCCACGAGTTGCAGCATGCTGTCAGCGGGCACTGCCGCCGCCCCCGGTCCGATGCCGGCCGGGGGCGGATGTATCCGCCGGCGGGGTCATCCGCGGTCTCCCGCGGCGCGACGGGCCTCCCGCCAGGATTCGAGCAGTTCCTTCTGCAGCGCGAACATCTCGCGCTCCTCGTCCGGTTCCGCGTGGTCGTAGCCCAGCAGGTGCAGCACGCCGTGCACGGTGAGCAGGTGCAGCTCGTCGTCCATGGAGTGGCCGGCCGCCGCGCCCTGGCGCTGCGCGACGGTCGGGCACAACACGACGTCGCCGAGGAGCCCCTGCGGGGGGTCCTCGTCGGCCTTGCCGGGACGCAGCTCGTCCATCGGGAAGGACATCACGTCGGTCGGACCGGGCAGGTCCATCCACTGGATGTGCAGTTGTTCCATCGCGGGTTCGTCCACGATGACCACGGACAGTTCCGCCAGTGGATGGATGCGCATACGGTCCAGCGTCCACCGGGCGACGTCCACGATCGCGTGTTCGTCCACCCCCGTGCCGGACTCGTTGGCGATGTCGATGGACATGGCCTTCAGTTCACTTCCCGTTCCACTGTTTGCATGTTCACTGTGTGCTTGCCCCGACCGTTCTTGTCGACCGGCCGCCGGCCGCGCGACCTGGGCAGATCCCCGTTGCCGTTCGCGTGACCGTCGGCCTCGACCTGGATGTCGTAGCGCGCGTACGCGTCCACGATCCGGCCGACCAGCTTGTGTCGGACCACATCCTCGCTGGTGAGGTTGCAGAACGCGATGTCGTCCACGCCACGCAGGATCTCCTGCACCACGCGCAGCCCCGACTGGGTGCCACCGGGCAGGTCGACCTGCGTGGTGTCCCCGGTGACCACGATCCGCGACCCGAACCCGAGCCGGGTCAGGAACATCTTCATCTGCTCGGCCGAGGTGTTCTGCGCCTCGTCCAGGATGATGAACGCGTCGTTGAGCGTGCGACCGCGCATGTACGCGAGGGGGGCGACCTCGATGGTGCCGGCGGCCATCAGCCGCGGGATCGAGTCGGGGTCGATCATGTCGTGCAGCGCGTCGTAGAGCGGGCGCAGGTACGGGTCGATCTTCTCGTAGAGCGTGCCGGGCAGGAAGCCGAGCCGCTCGCCCGCCTCGACCGCCGGGCGGGTCAGGATGATCCGGGTGACCTGCTTGGACTGCAGGGCCTGGACCGCCTTGGCCATCGCCAGGTAGGTCTTGCCGGTGCCCGCCGGGCCGAGACCGAACACGATGGTGTGTTCGTCGATCGCGTCCACATAGCTCTTCTGGTTGAGCGTCTTGGGGCGGATCGTGCGGCCTCGGTTGGACAGGATGTTGAGCGTCATCACCTCGGCGGGACCGTGTCCGTCGTTCGAGCGGACCATCGCCACCGAGCGCTCGACCGCCTCCTCGTTGAGCGGCTGGCCGGTGCGCACGATGACCAGGAGTTCGTCGAAGAGCCGGCGGACCAAGGCCACGTCGGCCTCGGTACCGGAGACGGTGACCTCGTTGCCTCTGACGTGGATGTCGGCCTCGGGGAACCCCTGCTCGACCACTCGCAGGAACGAGTCGCCGGAACCGAGGAGCGCCACCATGGGGTGCTTGGCGGGGATCGTGATCTTCGCCTGGGCCTGCGCGGTCGGAGTTTCGCGCCGGGTGTCTCGCGCGGTGTTCTCGGAGCTCGCGCCTCGCGCGTTCGTCGTGGGAGCCATGGGCGGCCTTGGCGGCCTGATCACGCCTCATTTCCGTGCTCGGGAAGCGGTTCGATGTTGCTCAATGGTAACTCTCCGGGCGTGGCGGACCCGGAGATTATTCCGGTACCGGACGCCGCCTGGGGACTTCGATCCGATCCAGGTCGTGCGCCGCGACGGTGTCCGGGAAAACCTCGCGGGCCTGCTCCAGGAGCGGCCCCACGTCGGTGTAGCGCTGGGAGAAGTGGGTCAGCACCAGCCGGCGGGCGCCCGCCTCGGCGGCGATCCCCGCCGCCTCGCGCGCGGTGAGGTGGCCGACCTCGCGCGCGAGGTCGGCGTCGGCGTCGGCGAAGGTGGACTCGCACACGAGCAGGTCCACGTCGCGCGCGAGCTCGACCGCGGCCGGGCACAGCCGCGTGTCCATCACGAAGGCGAACTTCTGCCCGGGTCGAGGCGCGCTCACCTGCTCCAGGGTCACCGCGCCGACCCGGCCCTCGCGCTGGATCCGGCCCACGTCCGGGCCGGATATGCCCAGTGCGGCGAGCCGCTCGGGCAACATCCGACGGCCGTCCGGCTCGACCACGCGGTAGCCGTACGACTCGACCGGGTGCGACAGCCGGCGGGCGTGCAGGGTGAAGGGCCCGGCGGGGAGTTCGACGTGTTCTCCCGCCAACGGGTGTTCGATCAGCACGGCGGTCTCGTGGAACGCGGTCGCGTGGTGCAGGCGATCGAACCACTGTTGCCCACTGGCCGGGTAGTGCGCGGTCACCGGATGCGGCACACGATCCAGCGACATGCGCTGGATCACGCCGGGGAGGCCGAGACAGTGGTCACCGTGGAAGTGCGTGACGCAGATCCGGGTGATGTCGTGCGCGGCCACCCCGGCGTGCAACATCTGCCGCTGGGTGCCCTCACCGGGGTCGAACAACAACCCCTCGCCGTCCCAACGCAGCAGGTAGCCGTTGTGGTTGCGCTGCCGTGTCGGAGCCTGGCTCGCGGTGCCGAGGACGACGAATTCCCTGGTGGACACGTTCGACTAGCCGGGAGGCCAGCTCAGCCCGCGGCCGCCGAGCAGGTGCGCGTGCACGTGGAACACGGTCTGGCCGGCACCGGCGCCGGTGTTGAAGACGATCCGGTAGCCGGACCCGGCGATGTCCTCGGCGGCGGCGACTACCGCCGCCTCGGCGAGCAGCGTGCCCGCCAGTTCGGGTGCCTCGGCGCCCAGTTCGCCCGCGCTGGCGTAGTGCGCGCGCGGGATGACCAGGACGTGCGTGGGCGCCTGCGGGTTGATGTCCCGGAAGGCCACCACGTCCTTGGTCTCGTGGACGATCGTGGCCGGGACGTCGCCGGCGAGGATCTTGCAGAACAGGCAGTCGGCCTGGGGTTCCCCCGCAGCCATGGGTGCCTCCATCGGGTCCGAGTCGATCACGGGCGGTCGCCCCCGATCGTAGTCACGTCCCGCGCCCGGCGCTTCAGGCCCAGCGGCCGGAGCGGGCCAGCAGGACGGACGCGGCCGAGACGCCGGCCGTGGAGGTGCGCAGCACGGTCGGGCCGAGCCGGTAGGCGGTCGCGCCGGCGGTGGCGAACGCGGCCAGTTCCTCCGGGGACACCCCGCCCTCGGGACCGACCACCAGGACCAGATCGCCCTCGGTCGGCGTCGCGGCGGTCGCCAGCGGTTCGGTCGCCGCCTCGTGCAGGACGCCCGCGAACGCGGCGGCGCCGAGCAGGGCGGTGACCCGGCGCGTGCTCATCTGCTCGGTCACCTCGGGCAGGTGCGGCCGGCGGGCCTGCTTGCCCGCCTCGCGGGCGGTCGAGCGCCACTTGGCCAGGGCCTTCGCCCCACGCTCACCCTTCCACTGGGTGATGCAGCGGGAGGCGGCCCACGGCACGATCACGTCGACGCCGACCTCGGTCATCGTCTCCACCGCGAGTTCGCCGCGGTCGCCCTTGGGCAGCGCCTGGACCACCACGATCCGGGGCGTGGGGGCGGGTTCCTCGGTGCGCGAGTCGACGTCGACGTACAGCCTGTCCTTGCCCTCGGTGCGGTTGACCGTGCCGTACACGGCCAGTCCGGCGCCGTCCGCCAGGACGACCGGCTCACCGGCGACGAGCCGGCGCACCGTGACGGCGTGCCGGCCCTCGGCGCCGTCGAGGACGACCTGCCGGCCGTGCCGGATGGCGTCGCCGGGGGCGAGGAAGACGGGGGCGCTCAAGCGCATGCCTTTCGGGCGGCGGCCATCTCGTCGACGAGCCGGCTGATCACCTCTGCGGCCGGCTCCTCGCGGGCGAGGCGCCAGCCCTGACCGGCCCACAGGGCCAGGCCGTCGGCCTCGCCCCGGGCGGCGGCGGCCTTGCGGATCGGCGAGACCAGGTGGTGGACGAAGGGGTAGACCCCGGGAGCCTCGGCCTCGTGGCGGGCCACGAAGCCGTTGCGCAGTCCCCTGGCCCAGCGGCCGGAGAACGCGCGGGTGAGCACGCTGCGCTCGAACGCCGGGTCGGCGAGCGCGGCTTTGTGCGCGGCGGGCGCGCTGCCCTCCGGGCAGCGCAGGAAGGCGGTACCCAGTTGGGCCGCGCTCGCGCCGGCGAGCCGCACCGCCTCGATCTGTCGGCCGGTCATCAGGCCGCCCGCGGCGATCAGCGGCAGCTCGGTCTCGGCGGCGATCAGCGTGAGCAGGGTGAGCAGGCCGTACGGGGCGGGCGCGTCGGGGTTGGCGAATCCGCCCTGGTGGCCGCCGGCCTCGGCGCCCTGCACGCACAGCGCGTCGACCCCGGCGTCGGCGGCGGCGCGGGCCTCCTCGGGCGTGGTGACGGTGGCCACGGTCAGCGTGCCCGCGGCCCGCAGCGCGGTGATCGCCTCGGTGTCGGGCAGGCCGAAGGTGAAGCTCACGACCGGGACCGGGTGGGCGAGCAGCAGTGCGAGCTTGGCGTCCCAGTCGTCGCGTTCGCAGCCGGGGGCGGGCGTGCCGACGGTGCCGCCGTAGTGGGCGGCGGCCCGGGTGAGCGAGGCCGCGTAGCGCCGGGTCAGCTCGTCCTGGGCGCGGGTGGGCGTGGGGTGCGGCATGAACGCGTTGACCCCGAAGGGGGCGTCGCCGACCAGCGTGCGCAGTTCGTCGATCTCGGCGGCCAGCTCGTCGGCCGAGCGATACCCGGCGGCCAGGAAGCCGAGCCCACCCGCGCGGACCACCGCCGCCGCGAGCGCGGGTCCGGCGGCGCCGGCCATCGGCGCCTGCACGATCGGCAGTGCGGTGAGCCGGGTGGGGTCGGTATTCGTCGGCATCATGCTCCCCGTTCGCTCGGTGGGCTCGGCTCGGCTCGTGTCGCCCGGCCCAGCCTAGGGAGTGTCCGGCCGCGGACGGAGCCGCCGTCCCCTCGCCGACGCGCCGCGGGTGCCGAAGCGGCCGAAAATCGGCCCGTCCGACACCCGCGACCACGAAACCGCGCGCGGCGCGCCCTCGGGCGCGCCGCGCATCGTCTCAGCGTCCGTTGAACGCGTCCTTGAGCCGGGAGAACAGGCCCTGCTGCCCCGGCGTGAACTGACCCGAGGGGCGTTCCTCGCCGCGCAGCTTGGCCAGCCGGCGCAGCAGTTCCTCCTGCTCGGGGTCGAGCTTGCTCGGCGTCTGCACCTCGACGTGCACGATCAGGTCGCCCCGGCCGCCGCCGCGCAGGTGGGTGATGCCGCGCCCGTGCAGCGGGATCGACTGGCCCGACTGGGTGCCGGGGCGAATGTCGATCTCCTCGGTGCCGTCCAGCGTCTGCAACGGCACCTTGGTACCCAGCGACGCCGCCGTCATCGGGATGGTGACCGTGCAGTGCAGGTCGTCGCCGCGCCGCTGGAAGGTGGTGTGCGGGACCTCGACGATCTCCACGTACAGGTCGCCGGCCGGGCCCCCGCCGGGGCCGACCTCGCCCTCGCCCGCGAGCTGGATCCGGGTGCCGCTGTCCACGCCCGCCGGGATCTTGACGGTGAGCGTGCGCCGCGCGCGAATCCGGCCGTCGCCCGCGCACTCGGGGCACGGGTGCGGGACCACGGTGCCGAAGCCCTGACACTGCGGACACGGCCGCGACGTCATGACCTGGCCCAGGAAGGACTTGGTGACCTGGCTGACCTCGCCGCGACCGCGACACATGTCGCAGGTCTGCGCCGTGGTGCCGGGCGCCGCGCCCTCGCCGTTGCACGTGTTGCACGTGACGGCGGTGTCCACCTGGATCTCGCGGGTGGTGCCGAACGCGGCCTCTTCGAGGGTGATCTCGATCCGGATCATCGCGTCCTGGCCGCGGCGCGTGCGCGAGCGCGGACCGCGCTGGCTGGCCTGGCCGAAGAACGCGTCCATGATGTCGCTGAAGCCGAAGCCGGCTTGGCCGAAGCCGCCGCCCGCGCCGCCCCCGGAGGACAGCGGGTCGCCGCCGAGGTCGTACATCTGCCGCTTCTGCGGGTCCGAGAGGACCTCGTAGGCGTTGTTGATCTCCTTGAACCGGTCCTGCGTCTTCGGGTCCGGATTGACGTCCGGGTGCAGCTCCCGAGCCAGCCGGCGGAAGGCCTTCTTGATTTCCTCCGGGGTGGCGTCCCGCCGCACCCCGAGGACCTCGTAGTAATCGGTAGCCAACTCTACGACTCCGCGAGGATCTGTCCGACGTACCGTGCCACGGCGCGCACCGCTCCCATCGTTCCGGGGTAGTCCATTCGGGTCGGCCCGAGCACCCCGAGCTTCGCCAGCGTTTCCTGCCCACTGCCGTATCCGACGGCGACCACCGAGGTCGCGGCCAGTCCTTCGTGCATGTTCTCGTGTCCGATCCGCACGACCATGCCCGGGTCGGTCGCCTCGCCCAACAGGCGCAGCAACACGACGTGTTCCTCCAGTGCCTCCAGGACCGGGCGGATCGTGTTCGGGAAGTCCATACCGAAGCGGGTCAGGTTGGCCGTCCCGGCCAGGACGACCTTCTCTTCCTTGTGTTCGACCAGGGTGTCGAGCAGCGTGGCCAGGATGCCCGCCACGATCGGCCGTTCCTCGGCGGTGAACGGCTCGGCGAGGTCCTGGACCAGCAACGGCACATCGGCGAACCGCTTGCCGGTGATCCGGCTGTTCAGTCGCGCGCGCACGTCGGCGAGCAGGTTCTCGCCGACCGGGCCGGGGGTGTCCATCACCCGTTGCTCGACTCGGCCGGTGCTGGTGATCAGCACGAGCATGACGCGCGTCGGCGCGAGGGTGAGCAGCTCGACGTGCCGGATCGTCGAGCGGGTCAGCGAGGGGTACTGCACGACGGCCACCTGATGGGTGAGCTGCGCGAGCAGCCGCACCGTCCGGCCCACCACGTCGTCCAGGTCCACCGCGCCGGCCAGGAACGTCTGGATCGCCCGGCGCTCGGCGCCCGACAGCGGCTTGACACCCGCGAGCCGGTCGACGAACAGCCGGTAGCCCTTGTCCGTGGGCACGCGGCCGGCGCTGGTGTGGGGCTGCGTGATGTAGCCCTCCTCCTCCAGCGCGGCCATGTCGTTGCGAATGGTGGCCGGGGAGACCCCGAGGTTGTGTCGGTCCGCGAGCGCCTTGGAGCCGACCGGCTCCTGGGTCGCCACATAGTCCTGCACGATGGCGCGCAGCACGTCCTGCTTGCGATCGTCGAGCATGGTGCGCACCTCCTGACCCGTTGTTCCGCCCGTTGCCTGTCCCGTTCGCGGCGGTTCGTCACGCTGGTTGGCACTCCGTCCCGCCGAGTGCCAGTGTACGGGTCACCCGATCCGGACCGTACCCCTGAGTCCGTGCCAAGGTTGACGCATGGTACGCGCCGAACAGCCGAAACACGCCACCTGGGAGCCGATCGGACCGGGCGTCCTGCGCCGTCGGCTGCCCGGCCTGGAGCTGAATGTGGCGGTCGTCACGGGACGCGACGGGATCCTGCTCGTGGACACCGGATCGCACGACCACGAGGCCGCGAATCTGCTGGCCTCGCTGGCTCGTGAGCTGCCCGCGCACGACCTGCCCGACCGGGTGGTCGCGGTGGTGAACACGCACGGTCACTTCGACCACTGCTTCGGCAACGACGAGGTGCTGCGCGCCTTCCCCGACGCCGAGGTCTGGGGCCACGCGGACCTGCCGGACTATCTGGAGCGGTACGCCGAGGCCGGTCGCGCGAGCGGCATCTCGCACGGCTTCGACCCGGATCTGATGAACGCCGCGCGGATCGTGCCGCCGACCCGGCTGGTGGCCCGCGAGCAGCCGGTGACCGTGGACCTCGGTGGGCGCGAGGTGGTGTTGTACGCGCCGGGCCGCGGACACACCGATCACGACCTGGTCGTGCACGTGCCCGACTGCGGTGTGCTGATCGCCGGCGACATCGTCGAGGAGAGCGGACCGCCGCTGTTCGGCTCGGACGCGTTCGCCGCCGAGTGGAGCGATTCGCTGGCCCGGGTGCGCGCGCTGGACGCGAGTGTCTGGCTGCCCGGACACGGCGCGGTGGTCGACACGGAGTTCGTGATCCGGCAGAACCGGTGGCTGGCCGACGTCGCCGCCGGGCGCGTCGTACCGGACTGACGGACCGTCACCCGGCTAGCGTCACCGTCATGCGCAGTTACGGACCCGAGTCGCTGATCCCGGGATGGAAGAAGGACAAGCCCGTCCCGGAGGTCGCGGCCGATCGCGATCTGGTGGTGGAGGAGGCGTCCACCGGCTTCTGTGGCGCGGTGGTCCGGGTGGAGAAGACCCCTGAGGGGTTCACCGTCACGCTGGAGGACCGGCACGGGCGGCTGCGGGTCTTCCCGATGGATCCGCGCGGGTTCCTGATCGACGGCGAGGTGGTCACCCTGGTCCGGCCGCGGGCGCCGGGGCCCGCGCGTGCCCCCGGGCGGACCGCGTCGGGTTCGGTCGCGGTGGCGGGTGTCCGGGCCAAGGTCGCGCGGGCGGGCCGGATCTACGTGGAGGGCCGACACGACGCCGAGTTGGTCGAGCGGGTCTGGGGCGACGACCTGCGGATCGAGGGCGTGGTCGTGGAATACCTCGAAGGCATCGACGATCTCCCGTCGCTGGTACGCGAGTTCGGGCCGGGTCCGGATCGGCGGCTGGGCGTTCTGGTGGACCACCTGGTGCCGGGCTCGAAGGAGAGCCGGATCGCCGCGCGAGTGACCGGCGACCATGTGCTCGTGGTGGGACACCCCTATATCGACGTGTGGCAGGCGGTCCGGCCGGCGTCGGTGGGCATCGCGGCTTGGCCGGACGTACCGCGCGGAGTCCCGTGGAAGGAAGGGGTCTGCGCGGCGCTCGGCTGGCCGGTCGACCCGCCGCGGGCGTGGCGTCGGATTCTCGCGGCGGTGGATTCGTACCGCGACCTGGAGCCGGCGCTGCTGGGACGGGTGGAGGAGCTGATCGACTTCGTGACGGCGCCGTCCGAGGTGTGAGTCCCGGGCCGGCGCTAGCGTGCTCGGATGCGACAGGAACAGGTCACGCTCGTGCTGCCGGGCTCGGCCGGCCCCAAGTATCGAATGTTCGCCGTGCACGGCACCGAGTTCGTCCGTTCCGCCTGGTCGGGCAACGGGACGCCCCGGGACACCCGCCGGGATTTCACCGATGCCGGAGCGGCGCTGCTCGCGCTGCGGCGGGAGGCGGACAAGGCGATGCGGGCCGGCTTCGTCCGGCTGGGCGGGGCCGAGGACGAGGTGGTGTTGGAGTTCCTGCCGCCCGGCAAGACCTCGTCGCGGGGGCTGGACCTGCACCCGGACGGGCACACCGTGGTGGTCGGCTACGACGGCGCGATCCGACTGGTGGACGTGGCCACGGGGGAGCGGCGCACGGTGCACGCCGTGCCGGCGGCCGAGCGGCTGACCGATATCGGCGGCGTGTTGTTCGACGCCGGCGGAACGGCCGTGGTCTACACGATCGGCGGCGCGACCCGCCGGTTCGACCTCGACACGGGACGCGAGGAACAACTGGCCTGCTACCGGCAGTTCGAGGACGCGCTGTTCAATCCGTACGTGGTGCAGCCGTCCTGGGACACGGCCCGCGAGCGGCTCGTGGTCTTCGACGCGGGCGACCTGGTGCAGGTGCTGGACGGCGCGGGCAAGCCGGTGTGCGAGGTGTCGACGGCGTCGCCGACCACCGAGTGCCGCGGCGCGGCGCTGTCCGCGTCGGGCCGGCTGTTGGCGGTGTGGCGGGTGAGTCGCGGCGTGGTCTACGGGCATCGGGACGCGACGGAGGATCCGACCAACGAGGTCGAGGTGTGGGACGTGGCGGCCGGCCGGTTGACCGCGCGGGTGCCGCTCGCGTGGGAGATCGGCGAACTGGGCTTCGACCCGAGCGAGACGCTGCTCGTGGTCAACCGGGGCCGGGTGCACGGACCGTTCGCGATCTCGATCGAAACGGGCGAGCCGGCCTGGCAGTTCGACAATCCGCACCACCCGAACGGCTGGGGCACCTGCTACGCGTGGGCCTACTCCCCCGACGGCCGTCGGCTCGCGGTGGGCGGCCATCGCACGAGTGCGCTGCACATCTACGACGCGGACCTGCGCCAGGCCGACGCGCGGGCCCTGCCCGGCTACGACGACCAACGCGTGCGCCGCCTCGTCTTCTCCGCCGACGGCACCCTCCTGGCCACCGGCGGCGACTTCGGCCGAGTCTTCGTACGGCGGGTGTGAGTCAGCCGAACCCGTTGGTGCTCAGCGCCATCGCGAACGGCGCGGGCAGATCGAGCGGGCGACCGAACGGTCTGACCTGGATCCTCGTGTAGTCGCCGTCCTCGGGGTCCGAGAACAGCGAGCTCCGGTGCGCATCGCGATCGACCAGCAGGTAGAAGGGAATGTCACCCCGCGCATAGCAGCGCCGCTTTTGCTCCCGATCCAACTCCGGCCGTCGATCGGTGACCTCGAGAACGAGGAGCACCTTCGAGCACGGCATCCAGGCGGCGGCGCCACGGAATACGTCCAATGCCGCAGGCACGAAAACCCCGTCCGGGATGACGTGGTTGGGGGGAAATGTACCGATGCTCGGCGCAACCAGGCCCTTGTTGCCGGAGAATTGCAGGTCGATGGCCGCATCTGCGTGAATACGGCGGATCACCGATGAGATCACGTGTTCATGGCTGCCGGGCGGCGTCACCCGCACCACGACTTCCCCGTCGACCAATTCGGGCCGCAGATCGGATGGGGTGTCCAGTTCGTGGAACACTTCCAGGAGGATGGCCGCCTGGGTATCGAGCTCTTGGGTCATCACGCGTCTCCCGGGTGTCGACGCGAGAGTATGAGCAGGTCGTACGGGTGAACGGAGAGTTGGTCTCCGATCACCCGCACGAGTGAACGACTACAACGAGTGGGGTGCTACGGCGTCTTCGCCGAGGCCGTCAGGGCGGCGATCGAG
The DNA here is from genome assembly GCF_044765325.1 of Embleya sp. NPDC127516. Lineage (NCBI taxonomy): Bacteria > Bacillati > Actinomycetota > Actinomycetes > Kitasatosporales > Streptomycetaceae > Embleya > Embleya sp. NPDC127516. The sequence continues at coordinate 524,146 of NZ_JBIWJT010000005.1, forward strand.
TCGTCGGTGCAGGTCGCCCAGAAGGTGCCGACGACGTCCTCCAGGTGGGTCATCGAGCGGGCCGCGTACAGGATGTCCTGGTAGTGGGTGATGTCGTACTGCATCGTGCCCATCGCGACCAGGTCCAGGTCGCGGATGTCGACGGTGCGGAACTCGCGGATCTCGCCGTAGGAGGACAGGATCCCCGCGCCGTAGGCCTTGAGCGCGCCGGCCTCGTGCATGACGCCGAATTCCAGGGTGAACCAGAAGACCTTCGAGACGAACTCCAGGGCCTCGCGGCTCTCCACCCGGCGGGCGGCCTCGCCGGCAACCCGGTACAGCGCCGCGAAGCGGTCCGAGGCGAGCATGTTGGCGTGGCCGATCACCTCGTGGACGACGTCCGGCTCGGGCGTGTACAGCGGCACGCTGTGGTGCCGGATGTACTGCGTCGAGTGGAAGTACGAGTCGGCCAGCGACCCGTAGAAGTCACGCAGCGGGACCAGGCCGGCCGCGGGCAGGTAGCGGAAGCCGGTGAGCGGCTGAAGCGCGCCGCTGACCTCCTCCAACTGGGGGATCCGGTCCGTCGGCAGCTTCAGCCGCGCGGTGCCCTCCAGGTAGTCCGCGACCGCGTACTCCGCGTGCGATACGGACAGCTCGTGCGAGACGAGGCGCCAGACCTCGTGCTCCTCCTCGGTGTACTCCACCTCCGGGATGGGCTCCCCACGCCGGTGGTCCAGGGCCAGTTCCGCGATCCGGTTTCGGCGCTCGCGGTATACCGCGTCCGCGAATCCCGGGTGACTGCGGGACAGCTCGACCTCGACTCCGCCGTCGGCCCTACGGGTGACCGGGGCCAGATACTGGGCCTCCTCGAACATGCCATCTCCTGATCGCATCGGAATCGACTCGCCGGACGAGCCGAGACACCCACGCGACCATTATGCGCCGCTTACATACCATTTCGACCGGTCAGGCCGACTGGGTGACGACGTGGAGCAGGTGCGAGGGATCGCCTCGGCGCCCTCATCGCATCATCCGGACGGCCGTCACACAAGAGGCACAGCCGTTCCGTCGCCCGGCCCGAATCCGCTTTCGATCCATCGAGACGGGATTCGGGCCCGCGTGACAGGATCGCCCGTACATCGGGGAGGGCACCGTCGGGAGGGGGCGCGGTGGTGGATTCTCGCGGCATGGCCGGGGATCGTGCACAACGACGCGATGTGGTCGAGGCGCTCACCGAGACCTCCGATCACCTGGATTTCGCGCTCGCGATGGTCCGTCGCATCGTCGGCGACCAGGAGCGCCTGGCACAACTGACGGCACGGATCCGCGAGATCGAGACCCGGCTGCGGGACGACCGTTACTACCTCGCCGTGATCGGCGAGTTCTCGGCCGGCAAGAGCACCTTCATCAACGCGCTGCTGGGCGAGGACCTGCTGCCCACGTCGGCGCTGCCCACCACCGGCGCCGCGACCAGGATCACGCACGGCGACGAGTTCGCCGTCGAGGTGCGCTTCAGCGGCCACGGGATCCGCTACGTGTATCCCTCCGGGCGATACACCGGCGCGGCCAGCCCGCTCGGCGGCATGCTCGCCGACCTCGCACCGCATGTGGTCGTGCCCGAGGACACGGCCGGCGTCCTGCGCCTGCTCACCGCCGACGAGGCGATCGCGCCGCACGTACAGAGCCTGGAGGTGCGCCACCCCGCCGCCGCGCTGCGCGACGGGCTGGTGATCATCGACACACCCGGCACCAACGCCCGGGCCGGGCACACCGAGATCACCCGCGCCGTGATGCGCGACATCGCCGACGTCGCGGCGGTGCTGACCGCGTCCACATCGCCGTCGCCGGTGTCGTTGGCCGAGTTCCTCACCGACGCGCTCGATCCCGGACAACTGCGCCGCTGCATCATTTTGGTCACCAAGATGGACCACATCGACGAGGACGAGCGGGACGACCTGCTCGCCCACGTCCGCGGGCGGTTCGCCCGGATGTTGGGCGTGGCCGATCCGGTCGTCGAGCCGGTTGCCGCCGAGCCGGTGGTCCGGCTGGCCGGCAACCGACCGCTGCGGGGCCCCGAGCAGGCCTACTGGGCCGAGGAGTTCCCGCGCACACTGGCCCGACTCCGGGACCTGATGCAGCGTCAACGCATCGTCGCGGTGTCCGACCACCTGCTGCGGTTGCTGGAGGACCTGCTCGACGAGTTGCGCCGCGAGGTGACCCTCGCCGAACAGCGGCTCGACGCCGAGGAGAGCGAACTCGCCGGTGCCCGGATCGCCGACATGGCCGCCTTCGTCCGGGCCCAACACGGCGAGACCGCGCGCCTGCTCGGCGCCGGTGCCCAGCGCGCCCAGCAGGCCGTCGGCGGCATGGCGCCGCAGTGGTGGCGCTACACCCGCGCCGAGATCGACCACGCCCTGGACGGCGCGGAGACCCCGGACGAACTGCGCGCGGTGATCGGCGTCCGCGCGCCCGAGCTGATCCGGCAGGGCCTGCCCCGGATCGGCGACATCGTGCAGCAGGCGGTCACCGGCGCGCTGGCGACCGCGGCCGAGAGCGCGCGGGCCGCCGCGGACACCGCGTTCGAGGCGGCCTATCGCAAGCTCGGCGCGATCGCCCGAGCCGACGGCCCGGACCGGGTCACCGTGCTGACCGGGCATCAGCTCGCGGACGCCGCGATGCGCGCCTACCAGGACTCGGTCACCGGCGTGACCCAGCAGATCCGCGCCGTGCGCCTGGATCCGACCGCCCCCAGGACGCCCGGCGCGCGGATCGGCGGCGCCCTGGACCAGTGGTTCGGCGGCGGCCGGAACGGCGATCCGGGAGCCCCGTCCGGCCGGGCCGGATTCGGCGGTTTCATGGCCAAAGTGGCCGATTCCCTCGCATCCACCGACATGACGGCCCTGCGGAACCACGCACGCGCCGAAATGCATCAGACACTGCGAACCGTCGCCGACGGTTTGTCCCGACAGATCGACGAGGCCGTCGGGGCGGCGACGACGCACTACTCGCTGGACGTCTCTCGACACGTGGACCGCTATCGGGCCAGGTACGAGGCGGCGGTCGCCGAGATGGTGGCCGAGCATCACCGCCGTGAGGATATTCTCGCGGCTCGCAGAAGCCTGTTGCAGGACGCGGACAGGCAGACGGAACGGCGCCGCGGCACGGTGAACAGCCAACGCGAGCGCCTCACACGCCGGGGGGAATTCGGCAGATGAGCGACTACACGCACGACGACGACCTGTTCGCGATGGTCTCCGACGACACCATCGACACGCTGGACACCGCCGACGGGGGCACTGTCGGGGCGGCACCACTGTGGGAGACCGACGCGGGCGGCGAGTCCAACGGCGCCTACCCCAACTCCACTCTGCCGTATACCGACCCGAACTTCGATCCGCTGCACGACCCGAACTACGACCCGTTCCACGCGGACAGCGACGGCGACGGCAAGATCGACATGTACGACCCGCAGATGTTCGACCCGAACGACGGCAACGTGCCCCCGGCCACGCCCAGTCAGCAGTGGCGCGACGACCAGCTCGCCAACGACCCTTACGCGAACGACCCGTACGCCGATCCCTACGGCGATCCCTACGCCGACCCGTACGGCGACCCGTACGGCAGCGACCCGTACGGCGGCTCCGACCCGTACGCCGACCCGGCCGGCTACGACCCCGGGCCCGCCGCGGACCACGGCCAGGGCGTCAGCCCGCAGTGGGGCGCCGTCGACGACGGAAGCGGCAACTGGGAGTACCACGCGCCGGACAACTGGACACCGGCCCAGTTCGACGGTTTCGGCGACCCGGTGGGCGACGCGCAGTACTGGCAGCAGCAGACCAGCCCGACGAGCTGCGCGGTGGTCTCCCAAGGGATGATCCTGGAGAAGCTCACCGGCGTGCCGCTGGACGAGAACGCGCTGATGACCGAGGCCCAGCAGGCCGGCATCTACGACCCCGAGACCGGCACCAGGACCGACGACATCGGCAAGCTGCTGGAAATGCACGGTGTGGACACGGACATGGTTCCGGGCGCCGACATGCGCCAGATGCTCGACGCGCTGGAGAAGGGCGACCAGGTCATCGTCGCCCTGGACGCGCAGGAGATCTGGTCCCCCGTGCACGACCCGAACACCGGGGCGCCGCTGGAGCAGGACCCGACGATGGGGCACGCCGTGTGGGTCACCGGCATCGACACCCAGCCCGACGGATCCGTCTACGTCCTGCTCAACGACTCCGGCGCGCCGTTCGGCCAGACCGAGCCGATCCCGCTGGCCGACTTCGTCAACGCGTGGCAGGACCGGGACACCACGATGATCGTGGCACACCCGACGCACGCCTGATCGTTCGACATCACAACGGATTCGATGGGAGTAGGGACCACACATGTCGTTCGATCGTGAACACGTGCTGCGCCAGGCCGCGCAGGTACAGCCGCGCCGACGCCCCGGCGTCGCGGGCCTGTTGAGCGGGATCCACCGCAGCGACGAGCTGCGCGGCTGGGTCACCATGGAGTCGGTGGCGCTGCCGCCGGTGCCCGAGCGCACCGCGGCCGGCTGGACGTTGTGGAGCCTGATCGGGGTCGGCAAGGCCACCCCCGGGCGCCGCGAACTGCCGATCCACCCGGTGTGGGGCGCGGTCCAGTGGGCCTGGCCGTCCGAGGACGTGCTGCGGCACGTGAAGCTGACCGAGTTGCCCGAGGTCGCGAAGTCGGTCGAGAGCACGATCGGGGACGAGGCCGCCTGGGCGCTGTCGATGCGGCCGGAGGGGCTGGCCGAGCGGGCCCGCTTCTTCCAGTCGCTCGGCCGCTTCCTGGCCGACCCCGAGGCGGACGCGAAGGGCGGACCGAAGATCCTCGCCGGGCTGTACGCGCGGGTGATGCCCTCCGGCGCGGTGGCCGCGTACCACCAGCTCGTGCCGAGCACCGCCTCGTGGCTGCGCGCGGGTGCGCCGCGTGAGGCGGCGCCGCGTCGCGACTCGGGCGACTCGCCCACCGGCCGACCCGGCCCGTCGGGGCAGACGGCGGACCGGAGGCAGGCCCCGGCTCCGGGTCCGCGCCCGGCGGGCGATGCCTCGACCGTTCCGGGGCCGAATCCGGACTGGGCGGGCCGCCTCGCGGGCGGCCCGTCCGGCGCGGGTGGCCCGGGTGGATCCGGCGGGTCGGGTGGGTCGGGTGGATCCGGCGGGTCGGGTGGGTCGGGTGGGTCGGGTGGGTCGGGTGGGTCGGGTGGGTCGGGTGGGCCGACGCCGGTCGCCTCGTCGCCGCCGGTCGCCTCGCCGCCGCCGGCCGCACGACTGCCGCAGGCCGCACCGGCCGCGCAGGTCGTCGCGCCCGCGCCGCCGGCCCCGCGTACGCCCGTCACCCCGCACGGCACCCCGGCCGACGCGCCGGCCGTACCCGCGTCCGCGCCGCCCCCGCCCGGATCGGTGACCAGCCTGGTCAAGCAGGCGCCGTCGGCGACCACGCTCGGCCGGCGGATCAACGACGCGCACAAGATCGCCGACGATTTCGGCCTGGACGCGATCGCCGGTGAACTGGACCGACTGCGGGCGCGGATGCGCCGGCCGGGACTGCGCGTCGCGGTGGTCGGCGAATTCGGCCGCGGCAAGACCTCGCTGATCAACCGACTGCTCGGCGCCCCGGTGTTGCCCGAGGGTCGACACACGCCCGTGCCTCTGGTGATCGCCTCCGGACCGGAGCCGCGCCTGGAGTTGCAGTTCGCCGACGGGCGGGCCGAGCCGCGGCCGGCGGTGTCCGCGTCCTGGGACGAGGTGCACCGGCTGAGTGAGCGTCGGGACTCGGACGCGGCCCGGCTGATCGGCGTCCGGGTGCTCGTCGCCGAACCCGAACTGGCCCGCCTGGACATCGAGTTGGTGGACACTCCGGGCATCAACGCCGGGCGCGGCAAGGGCGAGGACGCCGAGGAGCACGACCGCCGGACCGAGGACCTGGTCCGGCGCACGGTCTCGGCGAGCGACGCGGTGCTGATGGTGGTCTCCGCGAGTGCACCGCTCGGCCTGTCCGAGACCGCGTTCCTGGAGGAAGAGGTGATCGCCCGGCACGTGCCGCGGATCACCGTGGTGGTGTCCAAGCTGGACACCGTCGACGAGGACGAGCGCGAGGACATCGTCGACTACCTCGGCGGCCGGGTGCGCCGCATCTCGCCGATCCTCCAGGTGCTGGCCGGTCCGCATCGCGAGGACCTCTCGCCGGTGGCCGGCGTGCTGGAGCGGATCACCGAGTACTCCACCTCCGGCGGCCGGCGCAGCATGCGCTCGCGGCAGACCGCCGGCCAACTACTCGCGCTGCTGGGCGAGATGGCCCAGGTGGGCCGGGACGGCCTGGCCGCGGCCGAGCTCGGCGCGGCCGAACGGCAGCGCGCCGCCGAGCGGTCCGAGGTGGAGATCGACCGGATGTCCTCCGAGTGGGGCAAGGTCCGGGTCGAACTCCAGCAGCGGCGCACGCAGACCGCGGAGAAGTTCCGCGAGCACCTCCAGCTCTCCCGCGGCGACCTGCTGGACACGATGCGCTACGAGATGGAGCGCGCGCCGGACCCCCGGACCTGGTGGGAACGCGACCTGCCGTTCCGCCTGCGTCGTGAACTGACCGCGCTGGCCAAGAAGTTCGAGGCCCAGTTGCATTCCAGCGTGCAGGCCGACGTGCAGTGGTTGGACGCGAAGATGAAGCTGCACTTCGGGCGCGGCAGCGGATACCGGCTGGAGAAGGTCGAGCAGCTCTCCACCGAGTTCGAACTCGGCGAGGCGGAGTCGCTGGGTCTGAAGGACCTCAAGAGCCGCAAGCTCGCCTGGCGGATCGGCCCGACCGGCCTCGCCGTGCTCGGCGCGCTGCTGATCCCGCTCACCGGTGGCGTCTCCGCGCTGCCGATGGGCGCGAGCATGGCCGCCTCGGCGGGCGGCATGGTGCTCGGCGAGGTCAAGTCGACGTCGCTGACCGAGGCACAGCGCGCCCAGGCGATGAAGGCGCTGGAGCCGATGGTCGAGGACGTGCTCGGCGGCTTCTCCGAGGAGGTCTCCAAGCGCCTGCACACGCTGTACGCCGGGGTGATGGACGAGGCGGTGCGGGGCCAGAAGGCGTGGCGGACGGATCGCCGGACCGCGCTGGCCAAGGTCGGCACCGATGGACCCGCATGGCAGGATCTGGTCTCGCGCAGCGAGCAGCTCGGGGTTCAGCTCGACACCATGCTGGGCGCCAGAGGCTGAGACGCCGTCGAGGAGGGGAGCGTTCAGGGTGGACAAGGGTCACGGGGCGGCCGATGGGGCCTACGCGGGTTACGGCGCGTGGCGGGCACGGCAGGAGACCCTGGTCGGCCTGATCGACCGGCTCACGCCGATCGTGGCCGGGTTGCGGATCGGCGCGGGCGTCAAGAAGTTGGACTCGTTGAAGCAGCGGGCCGCGTCCGAGGCGTTCAAGGTGATGATCGTCGGCGAGTTCAAGCGCGGCAAGAGCACGGTGATCAACTCGATGCTGGGCGAGAAGGTGCTGCCCTCGTTCGCCCGGCCGTGCACCGCGATCATCAACGAGGTCACGTGGGGTGACACCCGCTCCGCGCTGATCTATCCGCTGGAGGCGGATGGTACGGCGGGCGAACCGCTGACCGTCGGCGTGGACGAGATCGCCGACTACGTCACCATCGGCGCGGACGACGACAACACCCCGAACCCGTACGAGCGGGCGGTGGTGCGCTGGCCGCTGGAACTGTGCCGCAACGGCGTCGTGGTGGTCGACTCGCCGGGTCTCAACGAGGCCCCGGAACGCGAGAAGGTCACCCTGAACTACCTCGAACAGGCCGACGTGCTGGTGTTCGTGGTGGACTGCCAGGCCGCGATGTCGCGCAGCGAGCAGCTCTTCCTGGACGTACACGTCAAGGCCCGCGGCCACGAGGACGTCTTCTACGTCGGCAACAAGATCAACCTGGTCGAGGAGGAGGAGCGCGAGGACGTACAGCGGGAGATCCGCAAGCGTCTCTCCCCCTATCTCTCCCGCCCCGACCGGGTGTTCTTCGTGAACGCCCGGGCCGCGCTGACCGGCCGGCAGAAGGGCGACCCGGACCTGCTGGCCGGCTCCGGGATGCCCGAACTGGAGCGCGGTCTGGAGGAGTTCCTGACCCGGGAGCGCGGTCGGGCGAAGATCCTGTCTCCCGCGCGCGAGCTCAAGTACCTGCTGATCGAGGCGCGCGAGCAGATCGACCGCAAGGAGGCGCTGCTGACCCAGGACGTCGAGGAGCTGCGGGCCACCTACGAACGGGTCCAGGGCCCGCTGACCCGGCTGGAGCAGAACCGGCGGGTGATCGTCGCGCAGATGGAGGAGCACCTGCGCGAGACCCGCGGCGAGGTGGAGGCCGCGACCCGGCGGTTCATGGACCGGGTCGCCGCGAACATCCCGAACTGGGCGCAGGAGTACGACCCGAGCAACACCATCGGCGCCAATCCGTTCAACGCGCGCGAGAAAATGGAGGCGGCGGTCAAGGAGATCACCGACCATCTCTCCGGGCGGGTCCAGGTCGAGTTCGCGCAGTGGCAGGAGAACGAGCTCAAGCCGCTCGTCTCTCGTCGCGTCGAGGATATGGAGCGGATGATCGACGACGACGTGAAGCAGTTCGTCACGCGCATCGACGAGATCCGCGCGTCGCTCACGTCGGGGCCGGTCGGCACGGACGAGGACGGCAAGCCCTCGACACCGATCGAGCGGCTGCTCGCGGACGCGGTCAGTTTCGTGCTCGACCCGGCGACGGCGGTCTCCGGCGGCAAGTTCAACCTCCGGTCGATGCTCACCGCACTGCTGCCGCAGATCGCGGTCGGCACGGCGGCGTTCCTGGTCGGTCTGGGCCCGTTCGTGATCCTCGGCGCGGTGCTCGGCTCGACCGTGTTCAAGGGCGCGCTGCAACTGAACAAGGCCAACCGCCGCCTCAAGGAACAGGTCGCCGAACAGGTCCAGTTGGAACTGCGCAAGCAGGCCGACACCGACGTCACCAACCTGGGCGAAGAGGTCGTCAAACAACTCCGCAAGATGCGCGACGCGATCGCCCAGGGCCTGGACGCGGAGATCAAGTCGATCCGCGACGAGGTCGGCGCGGCCCTCCGCACCAAGGAACAAGGCGAGTCCGACGCAAAGCGCGAGAGCGGCGAAATGCGCCGCTACGCCCAGGAACTCAACCGCGTCGACGAGTCCCTGGCAGACCTGATCATGGACGTGGCGATGTAGGCACCACCCACAAACGCCGGCCGGGCAACCACAACCCGACCCAACAGCCCCGCCGGCGTTTGAGGCCAATCAGCCCGGCCGGCGCATGAGGCCAATCAGCCCGGCCGGCGCATGAGGCGAAACAGCCCCGCCGGCGCATGAGGCCACCCAGCCCCGCCGGCGCATGAGGCGAAACAGCCCCGCCGGCGCTTGAGGCGAAACAGCCCCGCCGGCGCATGAGGCGAAACAGCCCCGCTGGCGCATGAGGCGAAACAGCCCGGCCGGCGCATGAGGCCACCCAGCCCCGCCGGCGCATGAGGCGAAACAGCCCCGCCGGCGCATGAGGCGAAACAGCCCGGCCGGCGTTTGAGGCCAGAAGCGGGTGTCGGCCGCCCTAGTCGACCAGATCCCGCACGACCGCGTCGGCCAACAACCGCCCCCGCAACGTGAGAACCGCCCGCCCGCCCCCAAGCGGCTCGAGCAGCCCGTCCGCAGCAGCCCGAGACGCCGCCTTCCGCCCCACGTCCGCAAGGAGCGAGAGCGGGACGCCCTCGGCCAACCGCAGCTCGAGCAGGATCCGCTCGACCCGCCGGTCCTCCGCGGTGAGCAACTCGCGCGCCTGCGCGGGAGACGTCCCCGCCGCCAGCCGCTGCGCGTACGCGGCGGGATGGCGCACATTCCACCACCGCACCCCGCCCACGTGGCTGTGCGCCCCCGGCCCCGCGCCCCACCAATCCGCGCCGGTCCAGTACAGCTCGTTGTGCCGGCAGCGCGCCGCGGCGTCGGTGGCCCAGTTGGACACCTCGTACCAGCCGAGCCCGGCGGCGGAGAACGCCTCGTCGGCCATCAGGTAGCGGTCCGCGAGCACGTCGTCGTCCGGCATCGGCAATTCGCCCCGACGCACCCGACCGGCCAGCCGGGTGCCGTCCTCGACGATCAGCGCGTACGCCGAGACGTGGTCGGGACGCGCGCCGAGCACCGCGTCCAGTGAGGCCCGCCAGTCGTCGTCGGACTCCCCCGGCGTGCCGTAGATCAGGTCCAGGTTGACGTGCTCGAACCCGGCCGCGCGCGCGTCGGCCACACACTGTTCGGGCCGACCCGGGGTGTGCCGGCGGTCCAGGATCTGCAGGACGTGTTTGCGCGCACTCTGCATGCCGAACGACAGCCGGTTGAAGCCGCCCGCCAGCAACGTGGCCAGATAGGCCGGATCGACCGACTCCGGGTTCGCCTCGGTGGTCACCTCGGCGCCGGCGGCGAGCCCGAACTCGTCCCGGATCGCGCCCAGGATCCGAGCCAGATCCTCGGCCGGCAGCAGGGTGGGCGTACCGCCGCCGAAGAACACCGTCTCCACCGGGCGGTCCACGTCGCCGAGCCGCCGCCGGGCCAGCCGGATCTCGGCGATCGCGTCGTCCGCGTAGGACCCCTGCGAGGCCGACCCACCCAGCTCGGTCGCGGTGTACGTGTTGAAGTCGCAGTAGCCGCACCGCGACGCGCAGTACGGCACGTGCACGTAGAAGCCGAACGGACGACTCGCGTCCGCGAACTCGGCGAGCGCGGACGCGGGCAGCGAACCGTCTTCGGGCACGGGCAGACCGTCGGGGGGTGCGGAGGGCATCCTCCCATTGTCCACGAGCCGGCGACCGAGCCCGGCGCCGTCGACACCTCGGCGCCCACCCCGGACCCGGACGACTGTCCGACGCCCCTCGACGCGCGACCCGGCACCGGCGCCCGGCCCCCGCCCCTGCCCCGGGGGCCAGCCCAGCCCCCGGCCCGGGCTCGGGCCCGGCCCAGCCCCGAGCTCAGGTGACCAGCGTGCCCGTGTACATGCCCTCCAGCAGCTCCGCGTACTGCTGCTCCACCACCCGCCGCTTGACCTTCAGGCTCGGCGTCAGCTCACCGTGCTCGACGCTCAGGTCGCGCGGCAGGATGGCGAACTTCTTCACCGTCTGCCAGCGCTGGAGGCCGGCGTTGAGCTCGTCGAGGCAGTCGGCGATGAGCGCGCGGGCCTCCGCGCTGCCGGCCAGTTCCTCGTACGACTTGTCCCGCAGTGCCGGCCGGTCGGCGGCCCAGCCCCGGATCGCGTCCGGGTCCAGGGTGATCAGCGCGGAGCAGAAGTTTCGGCCCTCGCCGTGCACGAGGATGTTGCCGACGTACGGGCACATGCCCTTGAACCGGCCCTCGATTTCGCTGGGCGCCACGTACTTCCCGCCCGACGTCTTGATCAGGTCCTTCTTGCGGTCGGTGATCCGCAGGAAACCGTCCTCGACCACCCCGATGTCGCCGGTGCGCAGCCAGCCGTCCTCGGTGAGCACCTCGGCGGTGGCCTCGGGGTTGTTGTGGTATCCCTGCATCACCCCGGGGCCGCGCACGAGCAGTTCGCCGTCCTCGGCGATGCGCAGCTCCGAGCCGGGCAGGACCACGCCGACGGTGCCGATGCGGTGCGCGTCGTAGCGGTTGACCGAGCTGCCCGCGCTGGCCTCGGTCAGACCGTAGCCCTCCAGGATGGGGATGCCGATCGCGTCGAAGAACTCCGCGACGTCGGGCGAGAGCGCCACGCTGCCGGAGATACAACCCTTGAGCCGGCCACCGAACAGGTCGCGCAGTTTGCCGAAGACGAGCCGATCGGCCAACCGGTACTTGGCGTTCAGCAGCACGGAGGGGGTGCGACCGGCCTGCCGGGTCTGCGACGTCTCCCGACCGACGCCGATCGCCCACCGGAAGATCCGGTACTTGAGGCCGCCCTCGGCGCGCATCCGCACGTGCACGGAGTTGTACACCTTCTCGAACACGCGCGGCGCGGCGGCCATGAAGGTCGGCCGTACGATCGGAAGGTTGGTGATCAGCTTGGGAATCCGGCCGTCGATCGCGGTCGGGTAGCCGATCCGGATCTGGCCGGACACCATCACCTTGCCGTAGCAGTGCGCGAGCGGCAGCCACAGGTACTGCAGCTCGTCGATCTCGGTCAGCCCCATCGCGGCCTGCGCGGCGGCCTGGTAAGCCCACGTGTCGTGCGCGAGCCGAACGCCCTTGGGTCGACCGGTGGTACCGGAGGTGTAGATCAGCGTCGCGAGCTGGTCGCGGGTGATCGCGCCGACGCGGGTTTCGACCAGGTCGGGTTCCTTCTCCAGCCGGGCACGGCCCAGTTCCTCCAACTCGGCGAGGGTGCTCACCCAGTCGTCGTCGGCCTCGTCGGCGGCGTGGTCGAAGACGATCACCTTGCGCACCGCGTCCAGACCGGTCCGCTCGCCGCGCAGCTTGGCGAGTTGGGCGTCGTCGGCGGCGAACACCACCACGCTGCCGGAGTCGGCCAGGATGAACGCGGCCTCGTCGGCGTTGGTGGTCGGATAGACGGTGGTGGTGGCCGCCCCGGCGCACATGATGCCCATGTCCGCGAGCACCCACTCGAACCTGGTCTCGGCCACGATCGCTACCCGGTCCTCGGGCTCGACCCCCAGCGCCACCAGGCCGGCGGCGATCGCCTTGGCCCGGTCGCCGGCCTGCCCCCAGGTGAGCGACCGCCATTCCTCGCGGTCGCCGTCGCCCACCGCGACCGGGTATCGGTACGCCTCTCGTTCGGGCGTCGCCCGAACGCGCTCCAGGAAATCCACCGCGATGGACGGCGGGCGGTTGTCGATGCCGACGGGCTCTGGACTCACTGCGGCCTCCGTGTCCTGGGCGGATTTCAGGGGTGGTGGCGGTGCCGTTGTACCGGCGTCGATACCGGTACCCATACGGGTATCCACAGGGGTGTCCGTACGGGTATCGGGATCGGTGGGAGTGCGGAGTGTTCGGTATAGCGGGAGTAAAAAGCACAGCGGGTGCATCGGTTGTGCCCGATGCACCCGCAACGTACGCCGCCGCAGGGCTACGCGGTAGTAGCTTCGCCCGGATCCGCTATCGAATCGCGTCGCCACACCCGCCGGCCGACCCGGCCGCGGCCCTGCTTCCCGCCTGTGTTCCCAGCCTCCGCGCCCCGCGTACCGCTACTTCTTGCCGCCGCTGTCGTCGGTGGACAGCGCCGCGATGAAGGCCTCCTGCGGCACCTCCACGCGGCCGACCATCTTCATCCGCTTCTTGCCTTCCTTCTGCTTCTCCAGCAGCTTGCGCTTGCGGCTGATGTCACCGCCGTAGCACTTGGCGAGCACGTCCTTGCGGATCGCCCGGATGTTCTCGCGGGCGATCACCCGCGCGCCGACCGCCGCCTGGATCGGCACCTCGAACTGCTGACGCGGAATCAGCTCGCGCAGCTTCTTGGTCATCTCGACGCCGTATGTGTACGCCTTGTCCTTGTGCACGATCGCGCTGAACGCGTCGACCGCCTCGCCCTGGAGCAGGATGTCGACCTTGACCAGCGCGGATTCCTGCTCACCGGTGGTCTCGTAGTCCAGCGACGCGTAGCCGCGCGTCTTGGACTTGAGCGCGTCGAAGAAGTCGAACACGATCTCCGCCAGCGGCAGCGTGTAGCGCAGCTCGACCCGGTCCTCGGAGAGGTAGTCCATCCCGATCTGGACCCCGCGGCGGGTCTGGCACAGCTCCATGATCGTGCCGATGTACTCGCTCGGCGCCAGGATCGTGGCCCGCACCACCGGCTCGTGCACCTCGGCGATCTTGCCGCCGGGGAACTCGCTCGGGTTGGTCACGGTGTGCTCGGTGCCGTCCTCCATGACGACCCGATACACCACGCTCGGCGCCGTGGAGATGAGTTCCAGGTTGAACTCGCGCTCCAGGCGCTCCCGGACGATCTCCAGGTGCAGCAGCCCCAGGAAGCCGCAGCGGAAGCCGAAGCCGAGCGCGACCGAGGTCTCCGGCTCGTACACCAGCGCGGCGTCGTTGAGCTGGAGCTTGTCGAGCGCGTCGCGCAGCTCGGGGTAGTCCGAGCCGTCCAGCGGATACAGACCGGAGAAGACCATCGGCTTCGGGTCCTTGTAACCACCGAGCGCCTCGGTCGCACCGTGGTGCAGCGAGGTGATCGTGTCACCGACCCGGGACTGCCGAACGTCCTTCACGCCGGTGATGATGTAGCCGACCTCGCCGACGCTCAGGCCGTCGGACGGCTTGGGCTCGGGCGAGATGACCCCGATCTCCAGGAGTTCGTGGGTCACCCCCGTCGACATCATCTGGATCCGCTCGCGCTTCTTCAGGTCGCCGTCGATCACGCGGACGTAGGTGACCACGCCCCGGTACGAGTCGTAGACCGAGTCGAAGATCATCGCGCGGGCGGGCGCGTCCTTGGCGCCGATCGGCGGCGGAACCAGGCGTACGCACTCGTCCAGCAGCTCGGACACGCCCACGCCGGTCTTGCCGGAGACCTTGAGCACGTCCTCCGGGTCGCAGCCGATGATGTGCGCGAGCTCGGCCGCGTACTTCTCCGGCTGGGCGGCGGGCAGGTCGATCTTGTTCAGCACCGGGATGATCTGGAGGTCGTTCTCCAGGGCCAGGTAGAGATTGGCGAGCGTCTGCGCCTCGATCCCCTGGGCCGCGTCGACCAGCAGGATCGCGCCCTCACAGGCCGCGAGCGAGCGGGACACCTCGTACGTGAAGTCCACGTGGCCGGGGGTGTCGATCATGTTGAGGATGTGGATCTGGCCGTCCGGGGCCGTCCACGGCAGCCGCACCGCCTGCGACTTGATGGTGATGCCGCGCTCACGCTCGATGTCCATGCGGTCGAGGTACTGCGCGCGCATCTGCCGCGCATCGACCACACCGGTGATCTGAAGCATCCGGTCGGCGAGCGTCGACTTGCCGTGGTCGATGTGGGCGATGATGCAGAAGTTCCGGATCAGCGCCGGGTCGGTACGGCTGGGCTCCGGCACGTTCACTGGCGGGGTCGCGGGCACGCGGGCTTCCAGATTCTCGATCGGGTGGACTGGCGAGGGCCTTGCGGGTGGCACGTGGGATCGGTGTGGGATCACAGGTGTTCCCTACATCGTCCCATGCGGCATGGGTGAGCCGTGTTGGTGGAGCCGGCCGAACCGGTTCGGGTCGCCGCGCGTGGGGGCGAACGGGAGTGAGCGGGGGCGGGCACGGGCCACGCACGGGGGTGGATCGGGCCATATTGGCCGGCCGTGTCGTGGGCGCCCGCCGATGACTGGTAATCTGATGGATCGCGTGTGGCGTACGTGTCTCTGCCACGCAAGTCAACGTCCGAACGGGCCCTCTCCCTGGATCGGATCCCGACCTAGTACTCAGAAGGCTCTTTCGTGGCGAACATCAAGTCCCAGATCAAGCGCAACAAGACGAACGAGATTGCGCGTCAGCGCAACAAGGCCGTCAAGTCGGAGCTCAAGACCTTCGTGCGCAAGGCGCGCGAGGCGGCCGAGGCCGGCAACGTCGAGCAGGCCGAGGCGCTCACCCGCCTCGCGGCCCGCAAGCTCGACAAGGCCGTCAGCAAGGGTGTCATCCACAAGAACCAGGCCGCCAACAAGAAGTCGGCGCTGGAGAAGCGTGTCGCGACGGCCAAGGCCTGACTCGCGACACCTTTGATGGTGTGACACCCGAGCGCATGCGCTCGTAGTGACTTCGAAGGCGCCGTCCCCGGATCTCGGGGACGGCGCCTTTGTCGTTGTGGGGGTGTGGTCTTTCGGCGGGGCGCGGGTCGGCGGGTCTCGGATCGCCGGCTCGTGGATCGCCGGGTCGTGGGTCGTGGGTCGTGGGTCGGCGGATCGTGGGTCTCGTCGGCGGCCTCAGAGGTTGCGGACCGTGGAGACCGTCACGACGGCCTTCTCCAGCGCGTACGCGGGATCCGTACCGCCACCCTTGACCGCCGCGTCGGCGTCCGCGACCGCGCACAGGGCGCGCACGATGCCGTCCGGGGTCCAGCCGCGAAGCTGCTGCCGCACCCGGTCCACCTTCCACGGCGGCATGCCCAGCTCGCGGGCCAGGTCGTTGGGGCGGGCATTGCGCGAGGCGGCCCCGACCCGGGCGATCTGCCGCACACTCTGCGCGAGCGCGCTGGTGACCATGACCGGCGCGACGCCCACCGACAGCGCCCAGCGCAACTGCTCCAGCGCCTCGGCGGTACGGCCCTCGACGGTCTTGTCGGCGACGGTGAAACTGGACGCCTCGGCGACGCCGCTGTAGTAGCGCGCGACCACCTCTTCGTCGACCACGCCATCGGTGTCCGCCATCAACTGGCTGCACGCGGACGCCAACTCGCGCAGGTCGTTGCCGATCGCCTCGACCAGGGTGCGGCACGCGTCCTCGGTGAGCGAGCGGCCCGCGATCCGGAACTCGGCGCGCGCGAACGCGACCCGGTCGCCGACCTTGGTGACCTTGGGGCACGCGACCTCTCGCACACCCACCTTGCGGACCGCGTCCAAGAGGTTCTTGCCCTTGGGCCCGCCGAGGTGGGCGAGCACGAGCACGATCTCGTCGGCGGGATCGGCGATCAGCTTCTTGACCTCGCCGGCCAGGTCCGCCCCGAGGTCCTGCGCGGACCGGATCACGATGACCTTGCGCTCGCCGAACAACGACGGACTGGCCAACTCGGACAACATCCCCGCCTGCAACGACCCGGGGGCGAGGTCCCGGACGTCGGCGTCGGGATCCTGCGCCCGCACGGCGCGCACCACATCCCCGATCGCGCGATCCACAAGCAGTTCCTCGGGCCCGACGACAAGCGTCACGGGCGCGAGCGGATCATCCTGCATTCTCCTGGCCACCCGACCAAGCATCCCACGCCCCACAGACACACCCCACAACCTCGCCCCGCCGGCCGGATGCCGGCTGCGGGTCTGGGGTTCGGGGGCGGCCGGCGCGGGCCGGGATGCCGGGCGCGGCTGTGTGGGGAGTGCGTGGGTGGTGGGTGCTTCCGTGGGGTGCTCGCTGGAGTGCGCACGTGTGGCGCGGGCGCGGGCGCGGGCGGCGGGCGGGGCCGTTGGCCCGACGCCGGTGGGCGTGCGAGGCGGCGGTTGTGCGGTGGTTGGCGGTCCGTTCGGGTGTCGGGGTCGGAGTGGGCGCGCGGAGGGCGTGGGCGGCGGTGTCGGGGCCTCGGGCGACCGCGTTCAGGTGGGTCGGAGTGCCTGTGACGGCGATCGGGCCGTCGGTGTCGGTGCGCAGGAGGCGGGCGCCGGTCGCGGCGATCAGGGCGCGGGCGGAGGGCGACGGGTGGCCGTAAGGGTTGTCCTTGCCCACCGAGACGAGCGCCAGGCGCGGGTGCAGCCCGAGCACGAGACCCGGGTCCTGGCGCGCCGAGCCGTGGTGCGCGACCTTGAGCACATCCACCCGAAGACCGCCCAGCCGGGCCCGCAGCGCCTCCTGGGCTTCGATCTCGACATCCCCCGTGAGCAACATCCGAACGCCGTGGCGCTCCGCGAGCACCACGAGACTCGCGTTGTTGGCCGGTGAGCCGCCCACCGCACTCCCCACCGGGACGTCCCACACCGCCACCCGCTCTCGGGCATCGGACCCGGTCCACGGTCTGCCGGGATCGGGGACGCCGATTCGAGGGGCCGGAACACCCCGCGCCGCCACCCACCCCGACACCCCTGACCCCGCCCATGGTCTGCCCGGATCAGGGACGCCCGTTCGCATGGCCGGGACACCCCGCGCCGCCTCCCACCCCGACGCACCCGGCCCGATCTGCGGCCTGCCGAGATCAACGGCCCCAGTTCGAATCGCCGGAACGTCCCGCGCCACCACCCACCCCGATACACCCGGCCCGATCTGCGGCCTGCCGGGATCAAGGGCGCTCGTTCGCGTGGTTGGGGTGTCCGGTGGGGGCGGTGGAGCGGGGCGGGGTGAGGTGGTGGGTGGGGCGGAGGAATCGGGGGTGGTCGCACGCGGTCTCGGGGTGGGTACGTCGGGAGGTGGGGTGAGGGTTTGCCAGGTCAGGGCGGCCCGGGTGCGGTGTTCGCCGTCGGTGGGGGTGGTCAGGGAGGTGCCGGCGGCGCCGGCCCAGCGGCGGACTCGGGTGACCTCGGCTCGGGGCTCGAGGACCGTCGTGCCCTGGAGCAGGCCTACCGCGCGACCGCGCAACGCGCCGGGGAGGCCCTCGACGTGGTCGGCGTGGTAGTGGCTGAGCAGGACCAGGGGCAGTCGGTGCACGCCGAGGTCGCGCAGACAGCGGTCGACGGCGTCCGGATCGGGGCCCGCGTCGATCAGGACACCGGCGCCGGGGCCCGCGTTGAGCACGATGGCGTCGCCCTGCCCCACGTCGCACATGACCAGGTGCCAGTCCGGCGGCGGCCAGCCGGTCAGCGGGCGGACCAGGACCGGCGGGCGGAGCAGCAATACCACCACAAGCGTCGCGAGCAGCGCGGCGGCCATCGCTCGCGGCCGGCCCGCTCGGGTGGAATCGGGCGGGCGTCGCAGAATACGCAGGGTCGGTACGGCCGCGACCGTGATCGCCGCCAGGACCGCTCCGCCGAACACACCGGTCGGCCACGTGACGGCGGCGCCGGGCAGCGCGGCGCCGGTGCGGGCCACCGTCGCAATCCAACCGATCGGCCAGGAGCCCAGCCAGGCGGCGACCCGCGCGAGCGGGAGGCAGACCGGGGCGAGCACGAGGGCAACGAAGCCGAGGATCGTGGCCGGCGCGACCGCGAACTCGGCAAGCAGGTTGCACGGCACGGCCACCAGGCTGACCCGGCCGGCGAAACTCACCACGAGCGGTCCGCAGACGGCCTGTGCGGCGAGCGGTACGGCGACCACGACCGCGGCCCACGTCGGCCAACCTCGGGTCCGAAGTCGTGCGGTCCAATGCGGCGCGAGCAGCAGCAGTGCGCCCGTGGCCAACGTGGACAACGCGAAGCCGTAGGACCGGGCCAGGGTCGGATCGAAGAGCACCAGGCCGAGCACCGCGACGGCGAGTGCGGGCAGTCCGCGTCGGGGCCGGCCGCTGTACAACGCGACCACGGTGACCAGGCCCATCGCGGCGGCGCGCAACACACTGGGTTCGGGCCGGGCCACCACCACGAAGCACGCGATCGCCGCCGCCCCTGTGATCGGCAGCACGCGTCCACGCAGACCGCTACGGCGAAGCACGAAGAGAACGAATCCCAGCAGGATCGTGATGTTGGTGCCGCTTACGGCGGTCAAATGCGTGAGTTCGGCGGTGCGGAAGTCGGCTTCGAGGTCGGCCGGGAGTTGGCTGGTGTCGCCGACGACCAGGCCCGGGAGCAGGCCTCGGGCGGCGGGCGGCAGGTCCGCGCACGCCGCGCGCAGGCGGGCCCGGAGGTGGCCCGCGAGGCGCTGCGGGGCCGACGGGGTGCCGACGTGCTCGGGCGCGGACCGGATCAGCAGCAGGGCTCCGCCGCCCTTGCCCGGCACGAGGCGCCCATGCGCCCGCACCGGGGTGCTCGGGAGCAGCCCGAGCCAGGATCCCGCCTCGGGCCCGCCGACCAGAACCGTCACCGGAGTCCGCACGCGCGCACCACGCGGACCACGAATCCCGGGCGAGCCGGGCCGGCCGAGTGGACCGGCCGCGGCGTGCGCACCGCGTGCGTCGGACGGGTCGGGCGGGTCGGATGCCGTGCCGAGAAAGTCGATCCGGGCACCGAACAGCGTGGGAGGCGCGCCGAGTTCGCTGCCTCGGACGCGGGTGACGCGGCGCTCGGGGTCGGTGCGTACGGTCAACTCGACGCCGACTTCGGCGCGCTGCCGGGCCGCGGTCGCGACGGGACCGGCGTGGTCGGCGGCGGTACGCAGGCCCGCGACCAGACCACCCGCCGCGACACACACGAGCACGACGGCAAGGGTCACCCGACGGCACACCCCGACAGCCCCGGCGAGCACGGCGGCACCGAGGATCGCGCACGCACTCGCGATCGCGACGACCCGGAACGAGACCAGCGGCGCGGTCCACGCCGCGGCCCACGCGGCGATCGCCCCCGGCACCAGCCGGGCGTCCACCCGCGCACGATCCCCGTCCCCCGCCCGGCCGCGACGTGCGGTGGCAGGGGCACCCGGGGCGGCAGCCGAGCGGCCCACCGTGCGGGGGCTCATACCCGGACCCTCGGTTTCAGGTCGGAGTACTTGCGGTCGCCGATGCCTCGGACCTGGCGGAGCTGGTCGACCGTCGCGAAGCGGCCCAACTGGGTGCGCTTTTCGATGATCTGGCGGGCCAGAACCGGGCCGACGCCGGGGAGTTGCTCCAGTTGCTCGGCCGTTGCCGTGTTGAGGTCGAGCACCTGGGTCGGGCTCGTGGACGTGCCGCCGCTCGTCGGGGCGGCCTGAGCGGGTGCGGCCGGGGCACCCGGAACGCCGACCGGGATCTGTTCGCCGTCGGTCAGCGGCCGGGCCAGGTTCAGCGTGGCCAGGTCCGCCGCCGGCAACGCGCCGCCGGCGGCCTGTACCGCGTCCGCCACCCGCGCCCCCGGCGGCAGCACCACCACTCCGGGGCGCGCCACCTTCCCCGCCACATGCACGGTGATCGGCCCGGCCGCGGGCGCCGGCGCGGCGGCCGAGGCCGGCCCCGGCGGTCCTGCCGACACCGGGCCGCCGCCGGGCACCGAAACCACGCTCGCCTGCCCCACCGGCGCCGGCGCCGCCACGCTCTGCGGACGCGCCCGCCACCACCCGCCGACCGCGAGCGCGACCGCCACCAGCGCCAGCACCGCGACAGCCGCGATCACGCGGCGATCCACACCCACCCGAAGCCGCGCCGGCAACCGATCCGCGACCGCCTCGACCATGCGCCGCGTGGGGTCCGGCCCCCGATGCGCGGCCGGCTCACCCGACCCGAGCAGCGCGGCCACCCGCTCCGCCCCCGAGCGCGGCGCCGCCGCCGCCGAGGAACCGTGCCCGACCGACGCGGACCCCGAGAACGCGGCCGAGGACGGCGGCGGGAAAGCGGACGCGGACGCTGACGCTGACGGGAAGGAAGACGACGAGGACGGCGACGGATAGGCAGACGAGGACGACGATCCGGACATGCCCCGAAGCTAGGCCGAACGGCTCACCCGAACCCGACCACCGAGCCCGCCTGTGCACAACCCCGCGGCCTGTGGAAAACGAACCCACCCACGTGGGTGACCCGCCCCGCCCCACCCCGCCGCGTCACCCACGTGGGCGACGCGCCCACCGCCGCCCCCACCCACCCTCACCGAGGCGAAACCACCACCGCCAACAACCCCGGCCCTGCATGCGCCCCGATCACCGCGCCCACCTCG
Source organism: Embleya sp. NPDC127516 (assembly GCF_044765325.1). Lineage (NCBI taxonomy): Bacteria > Bacillati > Actinomycetota > Actinomycetes > Kitasatosporales > Streptomycetaceae > Embleya > Embleya sp. NPDC127516. Next base: position 545,433 of record NZ_JBIWJT010000005.1, read on the forward strand.
CTCACATACAGCTCCCCCAGCCCCGTCAACCGCTCCCGCAGCCGCCCCGCCAGCGCCTCCGCGCGCTCCGGACTGGCCAGATGGTGCACCGCGACGTCGACGGCCCCGGCCCCCGCCCGCTCCACCGCCAACTCCTCCAGCCGGCTGATCGCCCGCGCCGACGTACGCACCTTCTCCAGCGGCCCGATCAACCCGTCGCTCACGTGCAGCAGCGGCTTGACCGCCAGCGCCGTCCCCATGAACGCCGTCGCGGCCCCGATCCGCCCGCCCCGGCGCAGGTACTCCAGCGTGTCCACGTAGAACAGCGCCGACGTGGTCTGCGCGCGCTTCTCGGCCGCGATCACCGCCTCCTCCAGGGATGCGCCGTCGGCCGCCGCCTCCGCCGCGGCCAGCACCGAGAAGCCCATCCCCATCCCGAGCGTGCGCGAGTCCACCACCCGCACCGGCACGTCCGCGGCCCGCGCGGCGAGCAGCGCGGCCTCGTACGTGCCGGAGAGCTCACCGGAGATGTGGATCGAGACGATGCCCGTCGCGCCCTTCTCGGCGAGTTCGCGATAGGTCTCCGCGAACGTCTCGGGCGCCGGCCGCGACGTGGTCACGATCCGGCGTTGGCGCAGGGCGTCGGTGAGTTGGGCGGGCGTGGCCTCGATGCCGTCGTCCAACGGTCGCCCGCGCAGGACGACCTTGAGCGGGACCACCACGAGGCGGTGCCGCTCCACGAGCTCCTCGGGCAGGTAGGCCGTGGAGTCCGTGACCACGGCGAGATCGGTCGGCATCGTCGGCATGAGCGGGCAACCACCCGGATGTGAGACGACAGGGGGGCGGGGTCGGTGTCTCGGCTACCCCGTGTCGGGTCGCTGAGTCGAGACACCACAATCAATATTCGGTCACCATGCCACGCCCCGACGCACGGGTGACGCGCGCCGTGGTGCGGCCGGCGCGTCCCGTCGTGGGGGCTCGCCGCCGGCAGCCGCTCAGGTCAGCGGCTTGCTCCGGGATCGGCTCTCGTCCGCGTACGCGCGCAGGGCCGCGGCCTCACGTTCGACGTCCGTGCCGAGCCGGTCCAACTCGTCCTCGCCCAGGTGGCGTTCGCGATCCTGGACGGCCCACCGCAGCGAGGCCGCGGTGTGCTCGATGCGATCCGCGCGCTCCTTGAGCCCGGGCAGCTCACGCGCGACCCGGTCCCGGTCCGGCTCACGCTCGACCAGCTTCAGGTCGGTGTCCAGGGCCTTGGCGAAGTGGTCCAGCCTGCGCAGCAGCGCCACCGCCTCGGAGAGCTGGGCGTCGTGCGCGTAGCCCGCCTCCAGCACCCGCCGGGTCTGCTCCAGCGAACGCCGCACCGACCCGCGCATCCGCGCCGCCTCGGCCGCGCCACCCGTAAGGGTGTACGCCCGAGCCTTGGACGTGGCGTCCTCCACGAGGCCGCGGACCCGGGGCGCGTGCCGCTCGATCCGGCGGCGCACCGCCCGCCGCATCATCGTGATCAGGCCCACCACGACGCCGACGAGCACGAGACACGCGAGCACACCGGCGCCCAACACCACGCCGAAGGTCTCGGCGCCATCGGCCAACGAGTCGGTGGTCGCGGGAACGTCGGCGAGGGCCACGAGGCGTCTCCTGCCTGGTCGGGGCCGGAAGGTTTCCCCTCACACTAACGCCGCCGAGGCGCTCGGATACGCACGCGGCGGAAAACACCGCGTTCCAGACCGATCGTCACCGACCGGAAACGGGACCGACACGGGCCGGAAATCGACCCTCGACGAACCCTCGGCGAACCCGCGCCGGGCCCGCCGAGGGCCGGTCGAATCACACTCGGCGACCGACCGACCCCCGCCGACTCGGCTACGCCGGAACGATGTTCACCAGCTTCGGCGGCTTGACGATCACCATCCGCACGCCGGCTCCGTCCAGCGCGGCCAGCACCGTCGGATCGGCCAGCGCCAGCGCCTTCAGCTCGTCCTCGCCGATGCTCGGCGGGACCTCCAGGCGGGCCCGGACCTTGCCCTTGATCTGCACGACGCAGGTGACCGCGTCCTCGACCAGGTAGGCCGGATCCGCCTGCGGGAACGCCTCGTAGGTGACCGTGTCGCCGTGGCCCAGCTTCGACCACAGCTCCTCGGCCACGTGCGGCACCAGCGGCGCGACCATCAGGACCAGCTTCTCGGCGATCTCGCGCGGCACCGCCGGCAGCTTGACCAGCGTGTTGTTCAGCTCGATCGCCTTGGCGATGGCGGTGTTGAAGCGCAGCGCGTCCATGTCCCGCCGCATGCCGTCGATCGCCTTGTGGGTGGCCCGCAGCGTGGCCTCGTCGGCCGGCTCGTCGACCACGATCGGCGCTCCGGTCCGCTCGTCCACGATGTTGCGCCACAGCCGCTGCAGGAAGCGGTACGAGCCGACCACGGCGCGGGTGTCCCAGGGCCGGGAGATCTCCAGCGGGCCCATCGACATCTCGTACAGGCGCAGCGTGTCCGCGCCGTACTCCTCGGCCATCTGGTCGGGCGTCACCGAGTTCTTCAGCGACTTGCCCATCTTCCCGTACTCGCGGGTGACCGCCTGCTCGCCCAGGAAGAACTTCCCGTCCCGGTCCTCGACCTCGCTCGCCTCGACGTAGACGCCGCGCTCGTCCTTGTACGCGAACGCCTGGATGTAGCCCTGGTTGAACAGCCGGTGGAACGGTTCGGACGAGGACACGTGGCCCAGGTCGAACAGCACCTTGTGCCAAAAACGCGAGTACAGCAGGTGCAGCACCGCGTGCTCGACACCACCGACGTACAGGTCCACGCCGCCGGTGTGGCCCTCGTGCCTGGGCCCCATCCAGTACTTCTCGACCTCGGGATCGACCAGCACCTCGGTGTTGGTCGGGTCCAGGTAGCGCAGCTCGTACCAGCACGAACCGGCCCAGTTGGGCATGGTGTTGGTCTCACGGCGGTACCGCTTGGGCCCGTCGCCCAGGTCCAGCTCCACGTTCACCCAGTCGGCGTTGCGCGACAGCGGCGTCTCGGGCTTGGTGTCCGCGTCGTCCGGGTCGAACGTGCGCGGGCGGTAGTCGTCGATCTCGGGCAGTTCGACCGGCAGCATCGAGTCCGGCAGCGCGTGCGCGACGCCGTCCTCGTCGAACACGATCGGGAACGGCTCGCCCCAGTAACGCTGGCGGGAGAACAGCCAGTCGCGCAGCTTGAAGTTGATCGTGCCCTCGCCGATGCCGCGCTCGGCCAGCCACTCGGTGATCGCCTTCTTGGCGTCGACCACGCCCAGGCCGTCCAGCGAGATGCCCTCGCCGGAGCTGTTCACCAGCTTCGCGTCGTAGGAGACGAACGCGTCGGCCCAGTCGGTGGTGTCCTGGATCGAGCGGTCGTCGGCGGGCTCGACCACGCAGCGGATCGGCAGCTCGAAGGCGCGCGCGAACTCGAAGTCGCGGTGGTCGTGCGCGGGCACCGCCATGATCGCGCCGGTGCCGTAGCCCATCAGCACGTAGTCGGCGATGAAGATCGGCACCCGCTCGCCGTTCACCGGGTTGCTCGCGTAGGCGCCGGTGAAGACGCCGGTCTTGTCCTTGCCCTCGCTCTGCCGCTCGACGTCGCTCTTGGAGCCGGCGAACCGGCGGTACGCCGCGACCGCCTCGGCGGGTGTGGCCGCGCCGCCGGTCCACACCGCCGGGATGCCCTCGGGCCACGCGTCCGCGACGATCGCGTCGACCAGTTCGTGCTCGGGTGCCAGCACCATGTAGGTGGCGCCGAACAGCGTGTCGGGCCGGGTGGTGAACACCTCGATCGGCGTCGCGTCGGTGGCGAACGAGACCTTGGCGCCCTCGGATCGGCCGATCCAGTTGCGCTGCATGATCTTGATCGGCTCGGGCCAGTCCAGCTTGTCCAGGTCGCCCAGCAGGCGGTCGGAGTACGCGGTGATCCGCATCATCCACTGCCGCAGGTTGGACTTGAACACGGGGAAGTTGCCGCGCTCGCTGCGGCCGTCGGCGGTGACCTCCTCGTTGGCCAGCACGGTGCCCAGGCCCGGCGCCCAGTTGACCGGGGCCTGCGAGACGTACGCCAGGCGGTACTCGTCCAGCACCGCCGCACGCTCGGTCTCGGTCAGGTCGGCCCACGCGCGACCGTCCGGGGTGGCCCGGTCGCCCTTCTCGAACTGCTCGACCAGGTCGGCGATCGGACGGGCGCGACCCGTGCCGCCGTCCGCGCCGGGCGCCTGGGGGTCGTACCAGGAGTTGAAGATCTGCAGGAAGATCCACTGCGTCCAGCGGTAGTACGCCGGGTCGGTGGTGGCCACCGAGCGGCGCTGGTCGTGGCCCAGGCCCAGCCGGCGCAGTTGGCGGCGCATGTTGGCGATGTTCGCCTCGGTGGTCACGCGCGGGTGCGTGCCGGTCTGTACGGCGTACTGCTCGGCGGGCAGGCCGAACGCGTCGTAGCCCAGCGTGTGCAGTACGTTGTGGCCGGTCATCCGCTTGAACCGGGCGAATACGTCGGTCGCGATGAAGCCCAGCGGGTGTCCGACATGCAGGCCCACACCCGAGGGGTACGGGAACATGTCCATCACCATCATCTTCGGCCGCCCGGCGACCTTTTCCGGCTCGGCCAGTGGGCCGGCCGGGTTGGGCGCCTCGAACGTGCCGTCGGCCTCCCAGCGGTCCTGCCAGCGCGCCTCGATGTCGCCGGCCAGGACGGCGTTGTAGCGGTAGGGCTCGGTCGGGGCGTCGGTGTTGCCGGCAGGACCCTGCGTCATCTCGGTCATCGTCCTCAACCATCGGGGTGTGGGCAGCCGTCGGCTGCTTCCGGTGTCGTCGCTCGCGCGCGGCGACCGTTTCTGAAAACGAAAAGACCCCTCGCTCAGGAGGGGTCGCCGCGCCGAGTCGGGTGGGAGCGGTCCTCCACCCGGCCTGCTCAGCGCGGCCCGGTAAGCAGCAGTACGGCACGCATGGCCTCAGGTTACCGCAGGTGGCCTGAGGTTACTTCAATGCGGTCGTGGTCCGGGTCCGACTCGGGCCGCACTCGGGCGGTGACCGTCACAGCCCCGGGGCGGGGCCCGTGGACAGCGACAACACCAGCAGGATCAGGGCCAGGTGATAGGCGACCGCGATCAACACCGGCGCGTACGGCGTCGGCGCGCGGAACCGGTTCCAGCCGACCAGGGTGTCGGCGACGTAGAACAGGAACGCGCCGGCCACCGCGCTGGGCCGGCCGGTGGCCGCCGCGGCGACCACCATCAGCGAGACCACGCCGATGTAGAGCAGCACCATGCCGATGTACGTGGGCGCGGTCTCGCGGGCGCCGGTGACCAGGCGCACCGCGTAGGCGCCCGCCGCGAACAGCACGACCACAATGCCGGCGGCCGCCCACAGCCAGGACCAGCCCATGCGTTGGAAGCCCGCGACGTAGCCGATGTGGGCGAGCAGTGAGGCCGCGACCGCGCCGGCGAACCAGCGCGGGGCGAGCACGTCGCGCAGCAGCGACAGCGCGAGCGCGACGCTGAACAACGCGCGCAGTGCCCCGTCGACGTCCTCGAACGACCAGACGACGACGGCCAGGGCACAGATCACCGCGGGTTTCAGGAGCCGATCGAGCGGGAGGCGTTCCCGGGCGACGGCCACCCAGTCGGCGACCGCGAGCAGGCTCGCGAGCACCAGCACGAGTACTGCGGTGAGGTTCACGTCCGGCGACACTACTGACCGGAAACCGGACCATTCGCCCACTCGTTCGACCGTCACGCAACCGTGACGGGAAAGACCCTAATCGTGATCACCGAAGGCCCGCGAAACGGTCCGCATCCGACCCGGGCCGACCCCGCATTCGCTCGAAGCCTGGGCACAACTCCCCGCCGGTGACCGCCGCATCGTAGCCGGCGCGTGGACCGGGCGCCGTCGGCGGAATGCTCGACGACCTCGGTGCCGAACAGCTCGGCCGCGGGACGAACTGCCGGTGGTTCACGTCTTCGAATTGGAGCCGACCACAGGCGCGTATGTGGCCACGGCGATCGAGCGCGTGCGTCTCGATCTTCCGGTGCCGTTCGCGATCGACATCGACGTGGCCTCGCTGGTGCGTTGAGTTCAGCCCTCGGGCGGCTCCGGCGGTGTCGAGCGGGTGTAGCGGGTGGCCAAGGCGCGTAGGTGGGCCATCAGTTCCGGGGGGTCGGTGACGTCGAAGTCGTGGCCGAGCATGCCCAGGTACACGGCCAGGGTGTCGAGGGAGTCGGCGCCGGTGTCCAGGACGCAGGTGTCGGCGTCGATCGCCTCGACGGTGCCCACGGCCGGGTTGATCCGCTCCAGGACCTCGGCGGCGGGCGCGTGGACCAGGACCCGGGCGCGGTGTCGCCACGCGGCGGCGGAGACCTTGCCGGCCACGTACCTCGCGGCGTCGCCCTCCGGGTCCTCGCGCGGCGCGAACCTGGGGCCGCTCGGGGTCCGCGGGGTGATCCGGTCGACCCGGAAGGTGCGCCAGTCGCCCCGGTCCACGTCCCACGCGACCAGATACCAGCGGCGGCCCCAGTTGACCACGCGCTGGGGCTCGACGGTGCGCCGTGTGGACGCGCCGGCGTGGTCGAGGTAGTCCAGCCGCAACCGCTCGCGGTCCCGGCAGGCCGCGACCAGGACGGTGAGCACGTCGGTGTCCACCTTCGCGCTCGGCCGGTCCGCGGGCACCGGCACCGCGTACCGCTGCAACGTGCGCACCCGCCGGCGAAGTCGCGCCGGCAGCACCTGTTCCAGCTTGGCCAGCGCTTGTATGGAGGTCTCCTCCATGCCCGCCATCGCGCCCTGGGCGACGGTTCGCAGGCCGACGGTGACCGCGACCGCCTCGTCGTCGGTGAGCAACAGCGGCGGCATCGCGGCGCCGGAGGCGAGTCGGTAGCCGCCGGTGGAACCTCGGGTCGCGTCGACGGGATAGCCGAGGTCGCGCAGCCGCTCGACGTCCTTGCGGATCGTGCGGCCGGTGACGCCCAGGCGTTCGGCCAATTCGGAGCCCGGCCAGTCGCGGGGGGTCTGGAGCAGGGACAACAGGCGCAGCAAGCGTGCGGAGGTTTCCAACATTCTTTCAGCCTGATGCCTCTATAGGAGCGGAGTGTTCCTATTGGCATCCTACTGTTCTTCTCATGGAGAACAGCAGCAACACCGCAGCCGAGAACGTCACCGCGAACGCCGATGCCACCGCGATCCGCCCGTTCCGGATCGAGATCGCCCAGGCCGAGGTCGACGACCTGCGCGACCGCCTGACCCGCACCCGCTGGGCCGCCGACGTCCCGGGCGTGCCCGACTGGACGCGCGGGGTGCCGGCGGACTACCTCCGGGGCCTCGCCGACTACTGGGCGAACGGGTTCGACTGGCGCAAGGCGGAGGCGCGGCTGAACGCGTTCCCGCAGTTCGTCACCGAGGTCGACGGTCAGGACATCCACTTCGCCCACGTGCGCTCGGCCCGGGCCGACGCCCCCGCGCTGTTGTTGATCCACGACTGGCCGGGCTCGTTCGTGCAGTTCGTCGACGTGATCGAGCCGCTGTCGCGCGACTTCCACGTCGTGGTCACCGACACTCCGGGGGTCGGCTTCTCCGGGCCGCTGTCCGGCCCCGGCTGGACCACCGGCCGGATCGCCGGCGCGTTCACCGAGCTGATGGCCCGCCTGGGCCACGCCCGCTACGGCGTACAGGGCAATGGCGGCGGCGCGTGGATCGCGGCCGAGATGGGTCGTATCGCACCGGAGAAGGTCATCGGGATCCACGTCAACGGCCTGGTCACCTTCCCGTCCGAGGACCCCGCCGACTTCGCCGGGTTGACCGAGAGCGAGCAGTCCAGGCTGGCCCGGCTCCAGGAGTTCCGGGACGACAAGATGGGCTTCAACGCGATCCAGTCGACCCGGCCGCAGACGCTCGCCTACGGGCTGCACGACTCCCCCGTCGGCCAGCTCGGGTGGATCGTGGAGAAGTTCAAGGAGTGGACGGACACCGCGAGCGAGTTGCCCGAGGACGCGGTGGACCGGGACACCCTGCTCACCAACGTCAGCCTGTACTGGTTCACCGGCACGGCCGGTTCCTCGGCCAACCTCTACTACGAGATGGCGCACGATCCGAGCGCGTGGGCGCCGAAGGACCGCGGCACGGTCCCCACGGCGGTGGCCGTCGCGTTGCCGCAGGACGTCGCGATCCGTCGGTTCGCCGAACGCGACCACAACGTGGTGCGTTGGACGGAGTTCGAGCGTGGTGGCAACTTCCTGTCGCTGGAGCAGCCGGAACTGCTGATCGGCGACGTCCGGGAGTTCTTCGCGGGCCTGAGCTGAGCCGGCGCCCGGCAACCGGGCCCGGAACGACCGAAGGCCGCTTCCTGACGGAAGCGGCCTTCGCGATTGCGGTGGAGCTACGGAGAATTGAACTCCGGACCTCTTGCATGCCATGCAAGCGCTCTACCAACTGAGCTACAGCCCCGCGTGAATACGTCATAAGTCTACCGGGTCGGTAGTCGTGCTCACGACCAAGGGGGTCCGCAGCGGCGGCGGCTCGCGCAGCGGGCCGACCGCCCGCAGCAGCGCCGCGGCGGTGAGGCCGCACAGCGTCGCGAACAGGTGGCCGAAGTCCCAGATGGTGTGGTCCACGATCACCGGCAGGCCGACCGAGAAGAACATCACCGCCGTGCCCGCGAACCGGATCCAGCCGGACATGATCAGCACCGCGGCGGCGCACGAGCCCACCTCGACGTAACTCACCCCGACGTCCGTCGCGAACGCGATCTTGTGCGGGAGTCGGCCGGCCTCGATCGCGCCTTTCTCCACCGCGGCGGTCAGCAGCGACCCGAACACGTGGCCGCTCGCGCCGATCAGCAACATCCTGGGCGAGCCGTAGCGGCGTTCCGCCCAGGCCACGATCGTGCCGAACACGACCACGTAGCCGGCCAGTCCCGAGCCGTGGTCGGCGACCCAGAACGCGCTGGTGAGCAGCGCCTCCAGCGGATCGTCGCCGAGCCGGAACAGGTTGGTGCTGTTCAGCTTGGTGAGCAGGTCGATCAGCCGGGGCGGCGACGTGCGTTGCACGACCGTGGACGCGGTGAAGATGGCGATGTAGGTGAACGTCACCGGCGCGGACAGCACCCACGCGTGCAGCCGCGCGGTCCACGGGCTCAGGACCCGCACGCAGCGGCGGGCCCAGGCCCAGTGGCGGGCGAGACCGCGCAGTACGTACCACGCGATGGCCAGGCCCAGGCCGATTCCGACGGTCACCCGGGGCGGGTGCCCGGGTGATGCCCGATGTGAACGCTGTTTTGGGCGACTTTGTCGGCGGCTCGCGAGGGGGTGGGGTGGGGTGGGGTGGGGTGGGTCGTGGGTGGGGGCGTGGGGTGGCGGGTCGGAGTCGTGGGTGAGGCGATGCTGCTTGTTGGGCGACTTCGTCGCCGGCTCGCAAGGCACCACCTTTTTTCTCTCCCCCGCTTCGCTCCTCCGAGAAAAAAGGCGGCGCCTCGCTCGGGGCTTCGTGTCCCTCCGCTTCGCTCCGGGCCACGAAGCCCAAACCTGCGGCTCCGCCGCTCTCCGCGCTTCGCGCGTCGATCACTGGGGTGGGCGCGGGTCGGGGGCGCTGACGCGCCTGGGCGGAGTGGGTCGTGGGTGGGGCGTGGAGTGGCGGGGCGGAGTCGTGGGGGCGGCTGCTTGTTGGGCGACTTCGTCGCCGGCTCGCGAGGCGACGGCGCCTCGCTCGGGGCTTCGTGTCCCTCCGCTTCGCTCCGGGCCACGAAGCCCAAACCTGCGGCTCCGCCGCTCTCCGCGCTTCGCGCGTCGATCACTCGGGTGGGCGCGGGTCGGGGGCGCTGACGCGCCCGGGGGTGGTGGAGGTGGCGTCTGCGGGCTGGGTGGTGCTGCGGAAGCGGGAGCGGTAGGTGCTGGGGGTGACGCCCAGGCGGCGGAGGAAGGCTCGGCGCAGCGATTCGTCGCTGCCGAGGCCGCTGTGCGTGGCGGCGGCCGTGACGGTGGCGCCGGCGGCCAGGAGGGATTGGGCCGCCTCGATCCGGACGGCCTCGACGTAGACGGCCGGCGTCGAGCCGACCCGCTCGTGGAACAGGCGGGTGAGGTGGCGCGGGCTGAAGCCCCCGAGGCGGGCGAGCACGGGCAGCGAGTGGTCGGCGGCCGGGTCCGTGGCGATCGCGTCCAGGACCGGTCGCAGCGGGTCGTCGGCGGCGGCGCGGGCGCGCGAAGGTACCGAAAACTGCGACTGGCCGCCCGGCCGGCGCAGGAACACCACCAGGTCGCGGGCCACTTCGCGAGCCAGGTCGGCGCCCTCGTCGGACTCGACCAGGGCGAGCGCAAGGTCGATGCCGGCGGTCACCCCCGCGGACGTGTACACCGTGCCGTCCCGAACGAAGATCGCGTCCGGCTCGACGGTGACGCCCGGATGTCGCCGGGCCAGGGTCGCCGCGTGCCGCCAGTGCGTCACCGCCCGGCGCCCGTCCAGCAGCCCGGCCCGGGCGAGCAGGAACGCGCCGGTGCACACCGACGCGATCCGCTCGGAGGTCGCGGCGAGCGCGGTCACCGCGTCCAGGAGCGGCAACGGCGGCGCGTGTTGCGGAAAGTCGACCGATCCCGGCACGACCAGCGTGTGGGTGCCGTCGATCTCGGTCGCGGCCGCGTCGACCAGCAGCCGGGTGCCCGCGGACGTGGTCACCGGCGCACCGGTCGGCGAGCACAGCGTCAGCGTGTACGCGCCGCCCATCCGCGCGGCCGTCCCGAACACCTCCAGGGGCGCGGTGACGTCCATCAGCCGGACTCCGTCGTACGCGAGCACCGTCACGTTCCTAGGTCGCATGACTCCGAGGCTACCCGCCGGCCGTGTCCGAATCCGAGGGATCGGTGTCCGGATGGACATGGCGTCGGAGGGGCATCCGGGGCCAGGCTCGAACCACGAACACCAGCCGCTCCCACCTCGGAAAGGACCGCCCTCATGTCCGACCGCATCGCCGACGTCGACATCCCCGACAGCGCGCTCGCCAAGGAGGCCACCGAACTGGTCCGGGACATCGCCGGCCCGTTGTTGTACGACCATTCGCGCCGCGTGTACCTCTTCGGGGCGCTTCAGGGCCGCCGCCGGGGCTTGGACTTCGACCCCGAACTGCTCTACGTGGGCGCGATGTTCCACGACCTGGGGCTGACCGCCGGGTACCGGGCCTCGCAACAGCGCTTCGAGCTCGACGGCGCCGACGCGGCCCGCGACTTCCTGCTGCGGCACGGCCTGCCCGCCGACTCCGCGCGGATCGTGTGGACCGCCATCGCGCTGCACACCACACCGGGGATCCCCGCCCGGATGGAGCCCGAGGTCGCGCTGGTAACCGCCGGCGTCGAGCTGGACGTACTCGGCATCGGCCTCGACGACATCCCGGCCGAGGCGCGCGCCGCCGTGGTCGCCGCGCATCCGCGCCCGGACTTCCGGCGGCGGATCCTGCGGGCCTTCACCGAGGGCATCGAGCACCGCCCGCAGACCACGTTCGGCAACGTCAAGGCCGATGTGCTCGACCGGTTCGTGCCGGGCTTCGAGCGCACGAACTTCGTCGATGTGATCGAGGCGTCGGGGTGGTCCGCGTGAGGCCGCCGCTGCCCCCGTTCACCGAGGCCGACGCGCTCGCCAAGGTGCAGGCCGCCGAGGACGCCTGGAACACCCGCGATCCCGAACGCGTCGCGCTCGCGTACACGCCCGACTCGGTGTGGCGCAATCGCGACCGGTTCGTCACCGGGCGCGCGGCGATCGTCGCCTTCCTGACCGAGAAGTGGGCCCGCGAGCGGGACTACGCGCTGCGCAAGGAGTTGTGGTCGTACACGGCCGACCGGATCGCGGTCCGCTTCCAGTACGAGTGGCACGACGGCGCGGGTGGCTTCCGGCGCAGCTACGGCAACGAATTGTGGGAGTTCGACGAGAACGGCCTGATGCGGCGGCGCGAGGCGAGCATCAACGACGTGGTGATCGCCGAGGCCGACCGCCGCATCCACGGGCCGCGCCCGATCGAGGAGCACGGGGTCGCGTTCCCGCTCGCCTGAGCGCGGTCGAAAAGGGCCGGGGCGGGTACGGGGGTCGGGCCAGGGCGGGCCAGACCCGGGACGGCCGCGGACTCGGACCGGGGCTCGGTCTCGACCCGGGGCCGAAAACGCGGTCGGCACGAGGCCGCACCGGGTTCCGGTCCCGGGTCGCCTCGGGATCAGTCCGCGCGACCGCCGCACTCCCCCGCCCACGGGTGGGTCAGTTCCTGGCAGCGCCGCCAGAACCAGGCGCGGTCCGGCCGGCTCTCCCGGGTGGCCGAGCGGTAGTGGGTCGGTCGCGGGGTCCGGTCCTGCCAGAACAGGCCGGTGCTGCGGCCCGGTTCGTCGGCCGCGCACAGCCACACGGCGGTGTCCGCGCCCTGTTCGGGAGTGCGCAGCAGCGGCGCGGTGAGCCGGCGGAAGGTCGGCATCGAGGTGCGCAGGCCCGGGGTGTCCACCCAGCCCGGGTGGGTGGCGTGCACGACCGGGCCGCCGGCGCCCAGGTGCTCGGCCCACAACTCGGCCAGCACCACCTGCATGCGCTTGGTCCGCGCGTACGCGACGGCCGCCTTGTACGGGCCGCGCTGGTACTCGATGTCGTCCACCGGCAGCCGCTGGGTGTACATCCCGCCCGAACTCATCCACACCACCCGGGCGCAGGACGCGGGGTCGGCGGCCACGAGTCGGCTGAGCAGATGCGGCCCGAGCACGTGCACGGCCAGTGACGACTCGTGCCCCTCGGCGGTCTCGGTGCGCACCTCGGGCATCGTGCCGGCGTTGTGCACCAGGGCGTGCAGCGGGCCGTGCTCGGTGCGCAGTTCCTTGGCGAACCGGGCCACGTCCGGCAGGCTGCCCATGTCGCAGCGCCGCACGGTCACCTCGGCGCCCGGTACCAGCTCCAGCACCCGCAGGCGGGCCGCCTCGGCGCGCTCCTCGTTCCGGCCCACCAGGACCACTGTCGCGCCGAGCCTGGCCAGGCCGGTCACGGCCGCCTCGCCGATCCCCGACGACGCCCCGGTCACCACGACGGTCCGCCCCTTGAGCGCGGCCGGCTCGGGGTCGGCGGGAAACCCGGCCCGCCGGCGCACCCGGTACCCGAACCGGCTGTATCCGGGCACGACCGCCCGGTCCATCGCCCGCTCCCAGAACCGACTCTCCGTCATCGCACGCCCACCTCCGTCGTCGGGGTCACGGGAAGACAATGCCCGGAACGCGCCTTTCACACCTTTCCCGACCCATCGCACATCCGACGCTCGATGACTCCGACCGGCCCACGGGCACAAAAAAGACCGCCTCCCGGACGAATCCGAGAGGCGGTCTTGTCTGTGGAGCTACGGAGAATTGAACTCCGGACCTCTTGCATGCCATGCAAGCGCTCTACCAACTGAGCTACAGCCCCGCTATTCAACTGGGCCGGCGGGCTCACCCGCTCGACCACGAGTACTTTACACGCTCCCCCGCGCCGCATCCAAACGCCTTTTCCCGGCGCCGTTCGCGCGGCACCCGGGACCCGCGGAGCGCCTCCGCGAGTCCCGACGCGCACTCAGAAGCTGCCGACGGGCCGGATCATCCCGGCCATCGCACCGCCGTCGACGACCAGCTCGGTACCGGTCAGGTAGGACGCCGCGTCCGAGGCCACGAAGGCGACCACCTCGGCGACCTCCTCCGGCGCGGCGATCCGGCGCAGCGGCACGGACGGGAATTTGCCCGGCCCCTGCTCCAGGCCGACCGCGGCGATCATCGGGGTGTCGATCGTTCCCGGGTGCACCGAGTTGACCCGGATCCCGTGCTCACCGACCTCCAGCGCGACCGTCTTGGACAGGCCGCGTACGGCCCACTTGGTCGCGCCGTAGGCCGCGTGTCCCGGCATGCCCTCCAGGCCGGCCTGCGAGGAGATGTTGACGATCGAGCCGCCGCCGCGTTCCTTCATCGCGGGCAGCACCGCCTGCATCCCGTGCCAGACGCCGAAGAAGTTGACCTGGAGGATGCGCTCGACCCGCTCGGGCGTCTCGTCCGCGAAGCCCTTGGTCCAGTAGATCGCGGCGTTGTTGACCAGGATGTCCAGCCCGCCGAACTCGGCGACGGCTACGGCGACCACCTCGGCCCAGTCAGCCGGAACCGACACGTCGTGCCGGACGAAGCGCGCGGCCTCGCCCAGCTCCGCGGCGAGCCTCGTGCCCTCCTCCGCCAACAGGTCGGTGAGCACGACCCGGGCGCCGTTCGCGACGAACAGCCGTGCCTCGGCCGCGCCTTGGCCGCGTGCGGCGCCGGTGATTATCGCGACCTTGCCGGTCAGATCCGCCATGACTGGTCACCTTTCCTCGATGGGTGTGAACGCTTCGCCCCGACGACCCGCACCCCGGTCAGCCGCCCATGACGTACTTGACCGTCGGCCCGGTGGTCCAGCCGCCGTCCACGGCCAGCTCCGCGCCGGTCACGTAGGAGGCGGCGTCGGAGAGCAGGAAGGCGACCGCGGAGCCGATCTCGCTCGGCTCGCCGACCCGGCCCATCGGGGTGTTCGGGTAGTTGCCCTCGCCCTGCAGAATGCCCACGGACGAGGTCATCGGTGTGTAGACCATGCCGGGGTGCACCGAGTTGACCCGGATTTTGGAGCTGCCCAGCTCGACCGCGGCGACCTTGCTCATCCCGCGCACGGCCCACTTGGACGCGCCGTAGGAGCCGGTCATCGCCAGGCCCATCAGTCCGGCCGCGGAGGAGATGTTGACGATCGAGCCGCCGCCACCCGCCTTCAGGTGCGGGATGACCGCCTGCATGCCAAGCCAGACGCCGGTCAGGTTGACCTTGATCACGAACTCGAAGTGTTCGAGCGTCTCGGTGTCGAACATCGCGCCGGTGGCCACGCCGGCGTTGTTGACCAGCCCGTCGACCCGGCCGAACTCGGCGATCGTGAAGTCCACGACGGTCTTCCACTGCTCTTCGCTGGTCACGTCGTGCTTGTGGAAGCGCGCGTTCGCGCCCAGCGCGGCGGCGGTGTCGGCGCCGTCGTCGAGCAGGTCGGAGACGACCACCCGCCCGCCGCCCGCGACGATCTGCTCAGCCGCGGCGGCACCCAGGCCGCGGGCGCCACCGGTGACGATGACGACCTTGTCGGTCAGGTTGGGGCCCTGGAGTTCAGCCATGATGCGTTCCTTCGATCTGTGCCTGCCGACTTCTCGGCTCGCAATTTGCATAGTACAACTAAGCAAATCGGACGACAAACGAACGGTTGCCCATCGGCCGCCGCATGGCGCGGCCGTTACCCCCGGACCGGGGGCACGATGCCCGCCGTCGAGCCACCGTCGATGACGAACTCGGTCCCGGTGATCCACGAGGACTCGTCCGACGCGAGGAACACCACCAACGCGCCGATGTCCTCCGGCTCACCGACCCGACGCAGCGGCACGGTGGGGAAGTTGCCCGCGCCGCGGGTGAAGCGGTTGCCGACCATCGGGGTGTCCACGGCGCCCGGATGCACCGAGTTGACCCGGATCCCGTACTCGCCCAACTCCAGCGCGGCGGTCTTGGTCAGCCCGCGGATCGCCCACTTGGAGGACCCGTAGGCCGCGTGCCCCGGGATGCCCTGGAGCCCGGCGAGCGAGGAGATGTTCACGATCGAGCCGCCGCCGTTCGCGCGCATCAGCGGGGCCACCGCCTGGATACCGTGGAACGTCCCGAACAGATTGACCTTGAGGATGCGATCCAGCCCTTCGGGCGTCTCCTCCAGGATCGGCTTGGTCCACATGATGCCCGCGTTGTTGACCAGGACGTGCACCCCGCCGAACTCGCGCACGGCAACCTCGACGACCGCCGCCCAGTCCCCCGCGTCCGACACGTCGTGCCGCACGAACCGCGCGGCGTCCCCGATCCCGGCGGCGACCGCGGTCCCCTCGTCCTCCAGCAGGTCGGTCAGCACCACCTTCGCCCCACGCTCGGCCAACAGCCGCGCCTCGGCCTCCCCCTGCCCCCGCGCCGCCCCGGTGACAATCGCCACCTTGCCCGTCAGATCACCCACACCGACCACCTCCACCTCAGCCCCGACCACGCCCACACCGACCGCCCAACGCCCCCAACCTCCACCCGAAACCACCCAGGCGCGTCAGCGCCCCCGACCCACCCTCACCCCAGCGATCGACGCGCGAAGCGCGGAGAGCGGCGGAGCCGCAAGCTTGGGCTTCGTGCCCCGGAGCGAAGCGGAGGGACACGAAGCCCCGAGCGAGGC